>JAKVKI010000006.1 GCA_022486585.1 Megasphaera sp. | reverse complement strand
CATCCGTGTATTGTCCGTCCTGGCCATCATATGATTCTGCAGCTACTGCTGAAAATCCGAAAGAAGAAAGGCTAATTAACACTGCAACTACAAGCAACGTAAACATTTTCATACCTTTCATAGGAATCACTCCTTTCCAAAAAATATATTCGTTACGTGTAGTATATCATACGTATGAAGAAATTTGAACCAAAATATATGCGTACAATAAAACCTATACTCAAAAAAATGCCAAGGAATGTTTCACGTGAAACATTCCTTGGCACTCTTTGTTACTAATGGGTTTGTCCATGATATTCAAGATGACGAATATCGGTGACTTTATTTTTTTCATCAACCATAACGACTGTTGGTTTGTACGATGCTGCTTCTTTTTCTTCCATAAAACAGTAGCACATGATAATGACAATATCACCAGGCTGTACACACCGTGCAGCCGCTCCGTTAAGGCAAATAACACCCGAATCTCGCGGGCCGGGAATAACGTAGGTTTCTAAACGAGCGCCGTTATTATTATCACAGATCTGGACTCGTTCATTCGGTAAAATATGGGCCTTTTCCATTAATCCTTCATCAATAGTAATACTTCCCATATACTGCAGATTTGCTTCAGTCACTGTTGCACAGTGTATTTTAGACTTCAATAAATTTAAAATCATTTTCTATTTTGCCCCCAAAATCACATTATCAATCAGACGAATTTTATTGATTTTCACAGCAATCGCTAACAGTCCAGGATCACTAATTTTTGTAATAGGTTCTAAGGCCGGGAAAGAAAAAAGATCGACGTAATCAATGGCTGCTAACGGCTCTGTCCGAATAGAATCACTGACAATTTTTTTCAAGCTTTCAACATCTGTTTCGCCATTTTCATAGGCAGCTTTTGCCTTTTTTAAACTTTTTGATAAGATAAGTGCTGCTTCTTTTTCAGCAGGCGAGAGGTATATATTACGGGAACTGCGAGCCAATCCACTCGGTTCTCGGCAAATCGGAACCATGTTGATATGGACTGGCAAGTTCAAATCACTGACAAAACGATGGACAACAACGACTTGCTGTGCATCTTTTTGACCAAAAAAAGCTTCATCAGCACGGGTAATATTCATAAGCTTGGTAACAACAGTTGCAACCCCGCGAAAATGAATAGGACGCTGCGCTCCGCAAAGTTTATGCGTAATATCTCCATCGACATTAACATAGGTACAATATCCTTGAGGATACATTTCTTCCGGTTCCGGATGAAAGACAGCATCAATACCTTCAGCTTCTAATTTTTTGCAGTCTTCACCAAAACGACGAGGATAGGCATCATAATCTTCATTAGGACCAAATTGTGTGGGATTGACGAAGACAGATGCAATAACGATATCACATTTTGCACGAGCAGCCCGCATTAATGTCATGTGACCTTCGTGAAGAGATCCCATAGTAGGGCAAAGACCAATGATTTTGCCTTCTTTTTTCATTTTAGCAGCAAAAGCCTGCATTTCTTGAACCGTACGAAAAATCTGCATCATACAATATACTCCTTTTTGAATAAATTACAATTTAGTGACCACTAGGAACTAATTCAGTTGCTGATTCTTTTTCATCATCATGACGAGTGAAGTAATTGGCAACAAGGGATCCAGAAATATTGTGCCAGACACTGAAAATCGCGCCAGGAATGGCCGCAGCCGGATTGAAATACATAACCGCCAACGACGCTGCCATACCGGAATTTTGCATACCTACTTCAATCGATACGGTCCGGGCTTTACGAGAGTCCATACGAACCAGCCGTGCCAATCCATAGCCTAAAGCCAGCCCAAAGACATTGTGCAATATGACGATTACTGCCATAAGCAAGCCTACATCAAAAAGCCGTGAAGCACTAAGCGATACAACGCCGCCAACGAGAACGATAATAGTGACAACAGACACGACAGGCATGGCCGGCAATACCGTGTCAACCGTCCGCTTAAAGAAATGATGAGCAAAGAGACCTAACAAAACTGGCAATAAGACCATTTGTGCAATGGAAATCATCATCGCCATAAAAGATACCTGAATCCAAGCTCCCGCCAAAAGCCAGGTCATAGCCGGCGTCACTAAGGGTGCTAAAATCGTCGTCGACAAGGTCATGGATACCGACAAGGCTACGTCACCCTTAGCCAAATAGGAAATGACATTTGATGCGGTTCCGCCGGGGCAGGTCCCTACAAGGATAACTCCAATCGCCAGTTCTGGCGGTAATGAGAAAATTTTCACAAGTGCCCAGGCAACGAAGGGCATGATCATGAATTGCGCCACAACGCCGATCAATACTTCCCAAGGACGACGGAATACGGTCTTAAAATCCTGAAATGTCAGGGTCATGCCCATACCGAACATAACGATGCCTAACAACCAGGGAATGTACGGCCCGACCCAAGTCAAGGTCTGTGGCCATACAGCTCCTACAGCGCCAATAAGGACGACAAAAAGAGCCATGTTGTTGACCAGAAAAGAGCAACATTTTTTCAAGATAGATACCTCCCAATATGAAATTAGCAGGCAAAAGAAAACAAAAAAAGAGCCGTTCCGGCACAGACCGGAAGACTCATAAATATCATAAAGATAAGAACATACGTTCACACTCTGTATGATGAGTATCCTTTCTGTCTCGGTCTGAATTAGATCCAAGCAGATGGCAAACATCTTTTTTATAATCCGAAATAAAAGTATAACTCACAAATGTGATGTCATCTTTTGCCTCGTTCGTTATCATACCACATGTCATGACAATAGGCAATAGTTTACTATGATGCTCTTGTATTTTCACTCATTTAGGAATACAATAAATACAATTAAACGCTACTATTGTTCCCTTCACTAGAACGGTAGTTGCAAAATAAAAGGGAGGAATAATAGAATGTCTATTCAACTTGCTATTGTCATCTTGTATATTGCCTTACTATTTGGTATTTCTTTTTATGTCAAACGACGGGCTAACCAAAATCCAACAGAATATTTATTTGCTGGCCGGCAGTTCTCGACAGGTCTGGTCGCTGTCAGTATTACAGGCATGGCCGTCGGTGCCGCCTCCACTGTAGGCGTAGCAGAAAGTGCCACTAAAATCGGCATGGCTGCCGGCTGGTATAACGGCGCCTGGTCTATTGGTGCCATCATCATGGGTCTGGTCGCAGCCGGTAAATATCGCTCACTGAACTGCACTACTATACCAGAATTATTTGAACGGAGCTATGACAAAAAAGCCCGAGTCATCAGTGTCATTGCCCTGGCCCTGGTCATGATCTGCATCACTTCATTGCAATACGTTGCCGGTGGTTCTATCTTACATGCACTTATGCCTGACATATTTTCTATGCATGCCGGCATGATTACCAGCGCCATCGTCTTTATTGGTATTACGGCGATTGGCGGCCTGTGGTCTTCAGGCTTATCTAATATCTTAAGTGTCAGCATCATCTATATCGGTATCCTATACTCTGTCGTGCGTATTCTCATCCGTGACGGCGGGCTCAGCAGTATCAACGCCGCTTTACCACCGGCTGATTTCAGCTGGCTAAGTCCTTTTGGCGGATTGACGTTCGCCATGCTCCTGGGCTGGATTATCGTCATGACCACCCAGGCAATCACAGCACAGGGACCTGTTCAAATCGCCTGCGGCGCAAAAAATGCCAAATGTGCCAGAAATGGTTTTATCCTCGGTGGGATCCTTATGTTTCCTGTAGGCTTCTTATCCGCCATCTTAGGGCTCGCAGCAAAAGCACAGTTTCCGGGAATCAACCCAACGATGGCATTGCCGCAGATCATCATGAGTCTGGATCCATTTTCTTCTGGCGTTACATTAGCAGCGCTTTGGGCAGCAGATGTATCGACAGCTTGTACGATTCTTTTAGGCGCCGGTACGCTTGTATCGCAAGATATTTATAAACGATTTTTTAATCCAACTATTTCTGAAACGAACTACCTTAAAGCTAATCGTCTGATCATCCTTATTATCGGTCTGGGGACGCTGTGGCTGGCGTTCAACGCTGTAGGCATAGTCAAGGTCATGCTCATTGGTTTGAGCCTTACAACGGCATTTACGTTAGTTTTCCTATGTACTATGTTCTGCCCGTCCTTATGCCGTAAAAATACAGCCTTCTGGACAACCTTAGTTGGCATTATCGGGCTCTTTGCATGGCAGCTTTGCCCGGCAATCCATTTTCTGCCACATGTCATTTATTTTGAATGGCTCATTTGTATTATTACACTCGTCATTGTTCGACTGATAGATAAAACACCGATCCAGCCACCTGCTATAAAACCAGCAAACAATTCATAGAAAACCATTAAAAAAAAGCGATCCTTTCTGAAAAATCATCAGAAAGAATCGCTTTTTAGTATATACCTATATAGGAAATGCTAAACTATACGGTCTATTTAGCAAATACTTCTTCAGCACTTGCTGGCAATTTAGGTGCTTCTGCATTGAACCACTTTGTATACAGTTTTTGGTATTCGCCACTGTCAATGATCTTTTTCATTGCTGCATTGACTTGTTGCTGTAATTCTTTATTGTCCTTATTCATGGCAAAGGCTAAATATTCTGACTTCGTGTCCGGAATAGGAATGACATCGAACTGGCCTTTGCCTTCCTGAGCTGCAAAGTAATCAGCAACAGGTTTATCAACAATAGCTGCTGGAGAACCTCCGACTTGTAATTCCATAATAGCTTCTGCATTATGGTCGAACTGTTTCATCGCTATGTGATGTTCTTCAGCATAATCCGAGCCAGTCGTCCCCATTTGGACAGCAACTGTTTTATCTTTCAAATCATCGATAGACTGAATGCCACTGTTTTTCGGTGTCAGTATGACCAGTTTTGATTCATAGAAGGGCGCTGCGAAAAGTACTTTATCAGCCCGTTCTTTGGTCATGGTCATACCCGATACGGCCAAATCCATATCGCCTTGCTGAATAATAGGAATAATGCCGGCAAACGGAATATTGTTATATTCAATATCACGACCCATTTCCTTGGCAACAGCTCGAATCAGATCCATTTCAAAACCTTTATATTCTGCTGATTGATCGCTATCTTTAAATTCAAAAGGAACAAATGTCGCATTCGTCGCAATACGAAGCGGTTTCTGCTGCGCCTGTCCCTGTTTCTGCTGATCACTGCCACAACCTGCCACAAGAGCTGCTGCTAAAACACCGGCCATGAGGCACATTATTTTTTTAGATAATTTCATAGGTGATTCCTCCCCTGATTGAATATATAATAATTAGATGTGTATAATTATATCTCACTTTATATAAAAAGTCCATAGATATTCTTCGATAAAATGAACAAAACGGTTGCCAGTCTACATTACTGGCAACCGTTTTATTATGTTTATGCAAAATTATCTAATAGATACTTTATGCTTCTGGTTCTTTACTCAAATCAATGGTGCGTATTTTTTCGCGAAGCGGCAATACAGCCGGCGGACTGACAGATAATTCATCGACGCCCATTCGTAAGAATGTTTCTGTCAACGTCAAGTCAGCTCCCAATTCACCGCAAATACCGACCCATGCGCCGCCTTTATGGCCCATTTCAATAGTCCGCTGAATCAAGCGCAACACTGCCGGATGATGGGGATCAAAGAAATCATCAAGCTTGGTCTGTTGCCGGTCAATAGCCAACGTATACTGTGTCAGATCATTCGAACCGATGCTAAAGAAATCGACTTCTTTGGCCAGTTCGTCACTCATGACAGCTGCTGCCGGCGTTTCGACCATGATGCCGATTTCCATTTCATGATCGTAAGCAATTCCTTTTTCATCCAATTCCTGACGGACTTCACCGATGATTTCCTTGCATTTCTTGACTTCGCCAACAGAAATGATCATAGGGAACATGATGGCAATCTTGCCAAAAGCTGAAGCCCGTAAAAGAGCTCGGAGCTGGGTCTTGAATAAATCTACCCGCGTCAGGCAAATACGGATGGCCCGCATGCCCATCGCCGGATTATCTTCCGGATCCAGTTTGAAGTAATCTACCTTTTTATCGGCGCCAATATCCAAGGTACGGATGACAACGGTCTTGCCGCCCAGTGCTTCAGCCGTCTTTTTATAAGCTTCAAACTGCTGATCTTCTGTCGGATAATCGGTGTTTTCCAAATACAGGAATTCACTGCGGAACAAGCCGATACCTTCAGCATCATTGTCCAATACCTGGGGTATATTATTCGGATTGCCAATATTGGCATATACCTTGATCGTTTTTCCGTCGAGTGTTTGAGAGGGCACACCGCGTAACTGTTCTAAACGGCCCTTGCGAATTTCTTCTTCTTGCTGCTTTTTCCACATAAGGGTCAAAGTTGCTTCATCAGGATTGATATAAACCGTACCGGTCAATCCATCAATAATAGCCGTCATGCCTTCTACATCATCATGAAGCAAATTGCCGGTGCTGACAACGGCGGCAATCCCTAACGTACGAGCTAAAATAGCCGTATGGGAATTCGTACTTCCTTCAGAGGTAACAAAACCAAGGATCTTATCCGTGTCGAGCTGTAAGGTTTCACTCGGTGCTAAATCGTTGGCAGCGATGATAACATGATCAAATTTACTCATATCCAAACCTGGGCCGCCGCAGAGCTGCTGAATGACACGATGGGAAATATCGAGAACGTCAGCAGAACGAGCCTGCATATATGCATCTTCCATAGAACGGAACATTTCTGCAAATTCCTGGCCAGTCTGATTTACCGCTGCTTCCGCGTTTATATTGTCATTTCTGATTTTGCCTTCGATAGATTCAATATAATCATCATCATCAAGCATCATCTGATGGACTTCAAATACAGCCGCTTGTTCTTCACCGACTTTATCAACAGCTTTATTATATAATTCTTTCAATTGGGCAATAGATTCTTCCCGTGCTTTTTGGAAGCGTGCTACTTCTGCATCCGCATCATCAATGGGATGCGCAGCTGTAGAAATCGTATTGCGGTGGAAAAGTGCTAACGGACCGATGGTAATACCGGGAAAGACACTTTTTCCTTTTAACGTCAGCATGAACGGTTCCCCCTCTTAATCAGGATAGTGTTAGAAATTTTCTTTGAAAAATGCTTCGATGGCCGGAGCTGCGTCTGCTTCATCAGCACCTTCAACCTGGACTTTGACAAGTTCGCCTTGTTTTACGCCCAAAGCCATTACCGTAAAGATTTTTTTCAAATCACCTTTACGAGCACCTTTAAAGATGCTGATAGTCGATGCGTATTTTTTAGCTTCTTTAACGAGCAATCCTGCCGGACGAGCATGGATACCCTGGGGATCGGTAATGGTGAATTCAAATTCTTTCATAATGACTCCTCCTTAAATATATTACATATACTTTATTATGTTGAATAGGTCTATCTTATATAGTGTACATGATTTTCTACGTTCGTGCAATGACATTTCCTTAGATTTGTTCCGGTCTCTTACGGATAACACCCAAAATAACAGCTGCTATAACAGCACCGATGATGAGGGATACGAAATACATCGGCCAGTTGGTCACGACACCAAAAACAAAGATACCGCCATGTGGTGCCGGAAGGGTACAATTGAAGAACATGGACAAGGCACCGGCAATAGCCGAACCGATCGCACAAGAGGGAATGACATGAAGAGGATCTGATGCTGCAAAAGGAATGGCACCTTCAGTAATGAAGGATAAGCCCATAATGAAATTCGTAATAGTAGATTGACGTTCTTTTTTCGTGAATTTAGCTTTGAAGATGATCATGGCAATAGCGATGGCAATAGGGGGAACCATGCCGCCAATCATGACTGAAGCCATGATACCAGAGCTGACTGCCTGTCCGGATGCACTCATGAGAGAGGCTGTACCGAATACATAGGCTGCTTTATTAATCGGGCCGCCAAAGTCGATTGACATCATACCGCCAAGGATAAGTCCGAGGATAATCCGGCTGGATGTAGTCATGCTGTTCAAGGTATCTGATAACCATACGTTGAACATCGCTGTAGGCGGATTGATGATATAGGTCATAATAATACCCATGAGCACCAAACCAAGGACCGGATAAATGAGGATAGGTTTCGTTCCTTCCAACGCCTGAGGGATGTGCGCAAATATCTTTTTCAAGAAGAGGATAAGGAACCCGCCGATAAAGCCGGCAAAGAGGGCACCGAAGAAGCCCGAACCGCCTGTCGTTGCCAGGAAACCGCCAACAAGACCTGGCATAAGAGCCGGCCGTTCACCAATACTCATAGCGATAAAGCCTGCCAAAATCGGCATCATCATGCTAAACGATAAGCCGCCTACATTTTTCAGGAATGCTGCCAGCGGTGTGCCAGAGCCAAAGTTGGCATTACCGGCATTTTGCATATCAAATAAAAATGCTAACGCAATGAGAATCCCGCCGCCAATAACGAAAGGAAGCATATGGGAAACGCCGTTCATCAGGTGTTTGTAGACCTGACGGCCTACACTTTCTTTGACTGCACCATCGGCTAATGTAACGTCTTCGGAAGAAGAACCTGTTCCGTGGAATACGGGAACGGATCCATTCAATACTTCCTGAATGAGTTTTTCCGGTTCCTTGATACCATCTGCCACTTTAGTAAACACGACAGGTTTGCCAGAAAATCGTTCTGTCGGTACATTTTTATCACAAGCAACGATAACACCGACAGCACGCGTAATATCTTCTGCTGTCAGCCGGTTCTTCACACCGCCAGAACCGTTCGTTTCTACCTTAATATCAATACCCATGGCATGCCCTTTATTTTCCAAGGCTTCAGCAGCCATATAGGTATGGGCAATACCGGTAGGGCAGGCAGTCACTGCAATGACATACGGCTTATCTGTTGGAGCTGCAGGAGCGGTTTCAGCACCTTCTTGTGCTGCTTCTTCTTTTTCTTCTTCCAGTTGTTCTGCTTCTGCCTTATCAATGACCTGTAAATATTCTTCTGGTGTCGCCGCATTCATAAGACTATCACGGAAATCATCATTCATAAGCATACGGCTCAGACGGCTTAATACTTCCAAATGGATATTAGCACCTGTATCCGGTGCTGCAATAAGGAAAAACAGCATGGCCGGTTCATCGTCCAAACTTTCATAGTCAACGCCGCCGCGAACGATCATGGAAGCCAGTCCCGGTTCATTTACAGCAGCGGTCTTGCAGTGGGGAATAGCGATGCCTTCACCAATACCTGTGCTGCCTTCTTTTTCACGAGCAAAAACACCTTTTCTGTACTCTTCTTTATTGTTCAGATTGCCGCCCTTATCCATCAGGTCGACTAAATGATCGATAGCGCTTGGTTTATCCGTAATAACGGCATTGAGATCAATACTCTGTTTTTTTAATAAGTCTACAATACGCATAGTATTTACAATTCCTCTCTTTCATCATACAGTGAACAGCACGAAGCGTGATGTATCACGAATCATCGATAACCGATTCTTACAATTGTGCGTATACTTCTTTAATATTTTCTTCTGTTGCCAGCCATTCATGGAACGCTGATGCACTGCCTGCACTGACACCCATTTTCAGGGCTTCCTGCAGATCACCGCCGGACGTTTCATATCCTGCCAAGAATCCGGCGACCATGCTGTCTCCGGCACCAACAGAATTAACGAGCTGACCGTGAGGAGATGCCATACGGCAGGTCTTGCCATCTTCACCGATGAGAAGCGCTCCATCACCACCAAGGGACACGAGGACATTACGGGCTCCCATAGCCTGCAGTTGTTTTGCACAAACCGTAATTTCTTCATCACTGTGCAGGACAGCACTAAATAATTCACCTAATTCAAAATTATTCGGCTTAATCAAAAAGGGTTTATACTTGATGACGTTTTTGAGCAAATCACCAGTTGCATCGACAACGGTTTTTATATTGCGCCCTTCAAAACGTTTCAGTATCTGTTCGTAAATATTATCTGGAATATCGCTGGGAATACTGCCGGCTAATACCAGTATATCTCCGTCTTGTATGTGATCGATCTGATCCAATAAGGCCTGGATCTTATCTTGAGGGATATGCGGTCCCATGCCGTTAACAGCCGTTTCATCGCCAGCACTGATTTTCATATTAATGCGCGAGCATCCTTCATCAAGCGAAATGAAGTCGCAATCTACGCCGTTTATACGAGAAAGACGTTCGATTTCACGTCCTGTAAATCCAGCGACAAAGCCCAATGCTTTAGCCGGGATGTGCAGATTACCAAGGACGAGAGCTACGTTAATGCCTTTACCGCCAGGATAAATCATTTCTTGTTCCGCTCTATTAATATCACCGGCAATAAATTCTTTCATATGGACGACATAGTCCAACGATGGATTAAAGGTAACTGTATAAATCAAAGTATATGCACCTCCGTAATTTTTTTGTACGGTTCATAATTAATATCATGATCCGTACGAACTGTAATAATCTTAACTTCTGACAAGGCTGCAAAGGTAATGTAGGAGGATAACCCAAATTTGCTTTCATCTGCCAGCACATAGCAATCTAAACATTGCTGGATAGCCGCCCTTTTACAAACAGCTTCTTCATCATCTGGTGTCGTACAGCCTGTATGAAGACTGATGCCATTCGTGCCGAAAAAGCCCTTGGTAAAATGATACCGTTGCAGCATATCACTCATTTCGCTGCCAATAATGGCTTCGGTGTTCCCCTTAACACGTCCCGGCAGGATGTATACCCGTACATCATTGCATCCCAGCTTCTGCGCCAAAGGAATACTATTGGTAACAAACGTTGCTTCTGATTCTTTGAGAAAATCCGCCATTTGTTCCGTTGTCGAACCTGCATCCAAATAGACAAAATCATCTTTCTGTATGCAAGCTGCAGCAAATTGAGCAATACGTTTTTTTTCTCCCATATGAAATAAGTATTTATCTTGGAGACTTTCCATGTTCGCTTCATACCCACTGTCATCTTTAAGGGCTGTCGCACCGCCGTGAACTCGTTTCAATTTACCTTCCTGGTCAAGGGCGAGCAAATCACGTCGTGCCGTTGACTCCGATATATTTAGCAAATTCACTAAGTCTTGTACGGAAACAGCTCCGCTCGTATTGACAATGCGCATGATTTCTTCATGCCGTTCTTCTGTCAGCATATTTTCACTTCCTTTACTGCCCCCCTTATGTCTACATTATACATTCATTTCTAATCATTTTCAATCATTTCCAATCATCATTCGTTAAAAGTAACCAAAACCGTTCTTTTATGTGCTAAGGTCATACAGATACATTGCTCCATAATAGAACTGCCCCCTTTACTGGCGGTACAGTAAAAGGGGGCACTATTTAATACTATTTCATAAGGGCAATCATCTTAGAATACACTTTGTATCAAGACCATATACACGACAGTCGCCGCCGCAATAGAAAGCAACATGTTCCGCTTCCATACATGAAGGATCACAGTCACTGCCACGCCAAGCACTTCTGGTATACCATGGTTTCCCGTAAGTATAGCTGTGTCTTTCAAACTATATATAACCAAAACAGCAAAAACGGCCGCTGGCAGGGCTTTACCTAAATACTGGATATACGGCGGTGTATATCCTTTTCCAGAAAAAACAAAAAAGGGGAGAAATCGCGTCAATACTGTTGCCAGCGCACATAAACCAATTGTAATGATTTGTTCTGTAAGGGTCATAGAAACTCACCTGCCTTCGCAATGGGTTTACGAAATACCGTTACTGCAGCAAGGATGAGGAGCAGCGTCGGTATCATAAAAGACTGGGTTCCAAAAACAAGCAAACAAAGAATAGCTGCTACCAAACCAATCCACGCCGTATAGTGTTGTTTTTCCTGCAGGAATTGCTCCATAAATATAGCTGTAAACATAGCCGGCATAACAAAATCCAGACCTGCCATATTGAAATCCAGGAAAGAGCCCAACGTCGCACCCATCGCTACGCCGGAAACCCAGTATAATTGATTAAGGAATGTAATAAAAAACATAAACCAGCCTTTATCAACGGTCTTCGGTACAGCCGTCGTAAAATTAATAGCAAAGGTTTCATCACACATGCCATAAATCAGATATATCTTTTTCCACCCCAGATTTTTATATTTATCCAGCATAGCTATACCATAAAACAGATGTCGAGCCTGAATAACAAATGCTACGATAAAGGTCTGCAAGGGAGCAAAGGGACTGAGCAGCATGGCAATCGTAACGAATTCCAGGGAACCGCCAAAAATCACGATTGCCATTAAGACTGGATACCAAAAACTGAATCCCGATACATGGGCATACATGCCATACGCCAATCCTATAAACCAAAACCCGGCGAAGATGGGGAGCGTAAAAGGAAAGGCCGCCAAAAATGCTTTTTTCATAGGTTCTCCTTTAAAAAAAGGCAGATACAGAAGTTTTCTACGAAAATTTCCATACCTGTCTCTTTTATTTTTTATCTGTCGTATCGTTTATACTACCGGTTTCAACTGACCGCCGCCACTGAGGTCATAGGTCTTGCCGCCGAGCCACTGATTGGCTTCATTAGAAGCAGTATAGTAGATCGTATTGCCATTGCCGGTAATATTGGACAAGGTCGTATCGGCATCAGTGAGCGCTGTAATATAGCAGGTACCATTAACGGTCCACGTAGATGATGAATCAATCGATACCGTAGCTGCTGCTGCCGCGTTATCACCATTAATAGCTCCGGTCCAAGTTGAGCCATTTTCCAGGGACAGCGCTACTTTACTGATGTGATTTGCCAACACGTTCCCTGAAAGAGCCTGCTGATTGGCTACAAAAGTAAAATCACCGCCATTAGAACCGGCATTCCCCCACTGGTCACTAGTTACCTGAATCAGCGTAGGACTAGAAAATTCAAGATCCGTCATTTCCAAGTAAGCCCTGGCTTTTGTATTTGTAACATAGAACATAGGGCCGTCTGACTTATTGTGGAGCGATGAATGTTTTGCTGAGAACGACGCTGTACCAACACCGGCATCACCAGAAAAGCTTTGATAGAGCATGACACCATGTTTTTGCGAGCCCGTTAAATCAACATATTCGAGATTAATAGAATTTTTTCCTTCAATAACAGCGATTTCACTTCCCGTCGCTGTACCTTTACTTTCTGTCAATGTAATATTACCTGTAGAATAGACAACAGGGCTGCCTTCTCCTGCCGTATTCAAGGTGCTTTGTGATACCGTAACCGTACCTTCACCGCGATCTGTCGCAAGCGCTGCACAATGCGCTCCTTCTGTACCGATATTGATATTGTTAGCCGTGACGGTACCGCCATATGTCGCATCCAGGCCACGGGAGGAATTTCCTTTCGTCCGGATATTCGTATCATGGACAGTTACTTTAGAAGCCGACCCTGTAGAAAAAACAGCATTGGCTCCATCAGCATTGGATTTGATGGAACAACCATCAATGCTAACCGTACTGTTAGATGATAAGATAGTCGCGTTCTGTCCATTGAAATTACTGCCATCGCCACTGGTTGTATTGCCAGATTTATCAAAAGCACTATTTTTGACAGTCACATTAGCACCATTTTTGACCAGGAGAGAATTCTGATCTGCCTGATCCGCAACAAAGCTGTCACTGAGTTCTTCTGTACTGCCATCGACGATTTTAGCAGCTGTAAATGCCGAAATATCCTTACCCTGAGACTGCGGTCCTGCTGGCGGTTGCTGACCACCGGGAGCTTCCGGAGGAGCCGGATTTGCCGGTTTTTCTTTGCTGGCATTCTGTCCCGTCGAGGACTGGATATTTACAGTTGTTTCTGTGCCGGCCAAAGCCGCTTTTCCTTCAATCGGTGTCGTATTTTCTGCAAATACGCCCATTGTAGAACTCATAGCCATCGCTACGGCAAGAGCTATCATTTTTTTCGATTTCATATTGCCACCCTCTTTACAAGTACATCACTGGAATACATCCTAGTATACTCCTTTTGAAATAACTGACAAGTATTGTCTGCGATTTATACAAGTATATAGGGAAATTTTTAATGTGACGTCGGCGATGCAGATACAGCCGTGTCTGCTGTAACGATTCCATGGCGCGTCTTATATTTCAAGAAACACATAATCATAAATGCAAGGATAAAACAAGCCGAAAAAAACTGGAGCGTAATAACATAACTATTCGTCGTTTCTTTGATCCATGACAGCAAAAGCGGCCCGGCTACGCCAGCTGCACCCCAAGCCGTAAGAATACGGCCATGGATAGCACTCAACGCCTTTACACCGAACAGATCACTCAAATACGCCGGCATACATGAAAAACCGCCGCCATAGCAGGTAATAATAAGAAGTACTAATACTTGGAAGCTAAAGGGACCTGTCACTGTCGACAGCTTGAAGAAGGCCAACACTTCTATAAAGAAAAATAAAATATACGTCGTAGAACGGCCAATATAATCAGAAACAGTCGCCCAGGCGATACGGCCAGCGCCATTCATAAACCCGATGATACCGACCATCGATGCCGCTGCCATGGGAGACATATGGACGACATCCTGCGCCATCGGCGAAGCGACAGCAAGGAGCGCGATGCCACAAGTAATATTCGTAAAGAAAAGGAACCAGATCGTATATAACTGCCATGTCTTCATGGCCTGTTTAACCGTAAATTTTGGTAATGAATCAGCATAAACCGGCATGTTCTTTTCGCTGGCTGCTTTCAGTGTCATATCCATCTGCGGTACTTCCTCCGATTTAGGCGGTGCTAAATATAACGACGAAGCTGTCATAATGACCAAATAGACCGTACCGAGGATAATAAAATTCGTAACAAGGCCGACGTAGTTTACTAAAAGCTGCATAACAGGCCCGGCGATCATACTGGCAAAGCCAAATCCCATAATCGCTAATCCTGTAGCAAAGCCGCGATTGTCGGGGAACCATTTAACCAGTGTCGATACAGGCGTAATATATCCGGTACCAAGACCAATGCCGCCAATGATGCCATAAAACAGATAGAGAAGCGGCAAGCTATGGAAATACAGAGCTAAGGCCGTACCGAACATACCCGTACAGAAAAAAGACGTTGCCAACAGGCCTGACTTCCGGGGACCTATCTTTTGAACAAAAGCCCCTAAAAAACCGGCTGATAAGCCAAGAAATAAAATAGCTAAAGAAAAAGTCCAAGTTGTTTCTTTCAATGTAAAACCCATAGATTGCATGATCGGTTTTGTCAAAACACTCCAGGCATAGACACTGCCGATACAAATATGGATTCCCATAGCAGATAAAGCAATAAGCCAACGATTTTTTTTCATGCGCCATCTCTCCTTAGATATGGCAGCCTGCACGGCATAACAAAATACCGGCCGACTGGCCAAAAGCATATGTATTATACCTTTGCCCAGACGGTCGGCGACATTCTTATACCGTGCAGTCCACGTGGTTGCTCCACTGATCCGTCAGTTCTGCCCGGAACTATGTAATTGAGATATGATGATTATAAGCGTTATACATAGAAAAGTCAACAACTATATCGTAGCTTCACTTGTCGTTTTTTTCTGTGTCTCTAATTCCGCTGCTTTTTGCTGGGACTGTGCAATTTGTGTTAAAGTCTGGCCAGCCGGTGCATCACGGACGACATAGACGTTTTCATCATCTTTAGAAGGCTGTCCCTGATGTTGGAATCCATAGGATAATAACGTTTTAGCATCTCCAAAGCGGTCTCCAGAATTCATGATCGCCGCAACGAGCGTACGACCATCCCGCGTAGCAGAAGCGATAAGGCAGGGACCACCCATATTAGTATAGCCCGTTTTAACACCATTAGCTCCCTGGAAACCACTGCTGAGGAAATCATTCGTCGATTCACACGTTTTAGTACCACTATCCATATATGGCATATTAAATGTTTTATGGCTGACCATACTGCGGAATTCCGGGATTCCCATACCATAGGCGGCAATTTTTGCCATATCATGCGCTGTTGTATATTGGTTATTGTCAGGAAGGCCATGCGAATTGACAAAATGCGTATGACCTGCCCCGATAGCTGCGGCTTTACTATTCATTTGGCTGACGAAATCTGCCAATGTCGGCGATACTGTTTCGGCGACATCAATAGCAACATCACACCCTGATGCCGTCATCATTCCAGTCATCGCATTGCGAAGCGTCACCTTATCACCACTATAAAGTCCTAGTACAGAAACATCGCTGTCTAGTGTCAACGAATCTTTCGCAATGGTAATCGGTTTATCTAGGACATTCTGTCCCTTTTCTAAGCCTAAAATACAAGTCATAATCGTTGTCGTACCACCGGGATACATGCGTTCTTCAGCATTTTTAGCATAAATTTCGGCACCACTATCGGCATCCATGACATACGCTGCCTTAGCACTGATTTGAGGTGTTGCCGGTGTTTCGGCAAATCCTGCTGAGGTTACAGTAAGGCAGGCTGCTGCTGCCAGTATTATTTTTCTTAATGACATAGGAATACACTCACTTTCATAATGGATTTTTTGCAGCCACGTTAGGCTTGCGAGGATAT
This sequence comes from Megasphaera sp., assembly GCA_022486585.1. Taxonomy (GTDB): domain Bacteria; phylum Bacillota; class Negativicutes; order Veillonellales; family Megasphaeraceae; genus Megasphaera. Next base: position 57,136 of record JAKVKI010000006.1, on the reverse strand, counting down.
TTTTTAGGGCTGGACATCGTTTTCCTGATATACAACACGGCTCGTTTATCTTGAAGTTTCCACAACTTCACCGGTCGTACCTCCTCAACGGCGCCGCCGAGAATAGACAGTGCTTTTTTAGCTTCATCTAACTCTTCTTCATATAATGCCCCTTTGAGGGAAATGAAAACACCACCTGGTTCTACATAGGGAAGAGCCCATTCAGCTAATACAGGGAGACGGGCTACGGCACGACTAGTAACGATATGAAAAGCTTCCCTATACTGTTCTGTATGCGCCATATCTTCTGCTCGTCCATGGAGAAAAGCCACATTCGTAAGACCTAATTGTGTTGTTACTTCTTGCAGAAAACGAAGTCTTTTCTGTAAGGAATCAAAAAAAGTCACGTGTAAATCGGGTCTTAAAATAAGCAGGGGAATACCTGGGAATCCGGCACCAGTACCTAGATCTAGCAATGTTGCACCTTGTGGAAACCATGTTTCAGCATAGCAAGACAAGCTGTCCGCCATATGTTTCACCGCTATTTCATCGAAATCAGTTATAGCAGTCAGATTCATGACTTTATTTGTCTCTACAAGCATACTAGCAAACTGCTTGAATTGCTGGCGTTGCTGCTCCTCCAGGGAGATACCCAAAGATGCGGCTGCCGCTATAAGCGTATCATTGAACACGGCTTTTTCCCTCCCGCTGACGTTGTTCCAGAACAATGAGCAGGGCCGTAATATCAGCAGGGGATACACCGGATATCCGACTAGCCTGACCTAACGAACGAGGTTGTATTTCATCGAGTTTCTGACGAGCTTCACCAGATAGCGTATCAATATTGGCATAGACAATATCCTTAGGCATCAGTTTTTGTTCTAAACGATTCATTTTATCTACTTGTTCCCGCTGCCGTTCAATATAGCCTTCATATTTGACCATGATTTCAATTTCTTCCTTCACATCGGCCGCTAGTTCCGGCAGGGGAAAGACTTGACGCAATGTATCATACGTCACTTCGTTGCGGCGCAAGAGATCATAGGTCTTAAGTCCCGTATGAACAGGAGCCGTACCGATAGCTGCCAATTTTTCCTGGCATTCGTTTGTCGGCGTCACTGCCAGTCCTTTTAAAGCGGCAATACCATCTTCAATGGCTTGTTTCTTGACGATAAAAGCATCGTATCGTTCCTGTGTGACCAGTCCTAATTCATAACCTTTCTGTGTCAGCCGCAAATCAGCATTATCCTGCCGCAGAAGAAGACGATATTCAGAACGACTGGTCATAATGCGATACGGTTCATTTGTTCCTTTAGTGACTAAGTCATCGATGAGAACACCGATATACGCTTCGGCTCGGGTCAAAACAAAGGGCGTTCTCCCTTGCACTTTAAGGGCTGCGTTGATACCTGCTATGAGGCCTTGCGCTGCTGCTTCTTCATAGCCGCTGGTACCGTTGGATTGACCAGCTGAAAACAGGCCGGAGATCTTTTTTGTTTCCAGCGAAGGCGTCAATTGTGTCGGATTCAGGCAATCATATTCAATCGCATATCCCGGACGCATGATCTTTACATCTTCCAAGCCAGGAATCGTCTTCAAAAAGGCATACTGTACATCTGTAGGCAAACTAGTACTCATGCCTTGGACATACATTTCTTCTGTCGCTTCGCCTTCGGGTTCAATAAATAATTGATGTCTCTTTTTATCGGCGAAACGAACGATTTTAGATTCAATGGACGGACAGTACCGCGGCCCTACACCTTGGATGATACCGTTACACATAGGTGCCCGATCCAAGTTGTCACGGATGATCTGATGGGTCTGTTCATTTGTAAAAGTCAGCCAGCAACATTCTTTATTACGATTTTTCCGTTCGGATAAGAAAGAAAAAGCATGTCCGTCCGTATCGCCATCTTGCCGAGCCATTTCATCAGTCCGCAGCGTCCGGCGATCTACACGAGCCGGCGTGCCTGTTTTAAAGCGCATAAGTTCCAGTCCGGCATGGACCAGCGATGCCGATAAATTTTCAGCCGAGCGCTGACCAATGGGGCCGCCACTATACGTACAATTACCAATAATGACTTTTCCTTTGAGGTACGTACCTGTTGCGATGACGACGCAGCGGGCTTTATATACTTCATCTAGTTCCGTTTTAACGCCTGTAACTTTGCCATCTTCGACAAGAAGATCTGTAATCATGAGCTGTTTTACATCTAAATGCTCCTGATTTTCCAATGTCTTAGTCATCGACAGCTGATACATCTTCTTATCAGACTGGGCCCGCAATGAATATACTGCCGGTCCTTTTCCTGTATTGAGCATGCGCATCTGCAAACATGTTTTATCCGTATTGATGCCCATTTCTCCGCCTAATGCATCAATTTCCCGGACTAAATGGCTCTTGCCAGGCCCGCCTACAGCAGGATTACAAGGCATGAGTGCAATATTATCTAAATTCAATGTCGCCATCATCGTATCGGCACCTAAACGGGCACTCGCCAATGCTGCTTCGCAGCCGGCATGGCCGGCTCCGATGACGATGACATCATATGTATGAACTACAAACATAATTTTACTCCTTTTATTTCCCTAAACAGAATCTGCTGAATATTTCTGTTACCATATCATCATGGACAGTGTCCCCTGTAATCGAGCCTAATAGTTCCCACGCCTCTCGAATATCAATGACAGCACAATCCACAGGCATGCCATCCTCTATGGTTTGGAGCGCCCGTTCCAACGCTTCTCTGCTCTGACGGACAAGTTCAATATGCCGGGTATTTGTCAAAAGGACATCAGCACTTCCTGTACGATCATGTTCTAAAGCCAGCTGGAGAATAAACTGTTTTAATTCATCCATACCTTCGCCTGTATGCGCTGAAATAGACAACACGGGATAGCCATATGAAGCAACGTCTGCTTCTGTAATCACCTGGTCAAGATCCTCTTTGTTGAGGACAACAACAGCCTGGTGCCCGCTGGCACTATCAAGGATATGCTTATCTTCAGCCGTAAGAGGCCGTGAACTATCCAGGACGATCAGTATGATATCCGCTTTATCCACATATTCCCTGGCCCGGCGAACACCTATTTTTTCTACTGTATCATCTGTATCACGTATTCCCGCCGTATCGACCAGACAAATAGGCACGCCCTGAAGCGTAATCCATTCTTCGATGACATCTCTCGTCGTACCAGGCACATCTGTAACAATAGCCCGTTCTTCTTGAAGCAGCCGATTGAGCAAACTAGATTTACCGGCATTCGGTGTGCCGGCAATAGCCGTCATGACACCATCACGTATCATCTTGCCACTTCGCGATTCGTGCAACATATCATCAAGACGATGCTGCATTTCCTTTAAAGCACCAGCAATATCAGGTACTTCAATGTCTTCCAGATCTTCTTCAGGATAGTCGATGGTCACTTCAAGTCGTGTAATAAAGTCTGTCAAATGACTCCTCATTTCACTTACAACACGAGATAATCGTCCTTCAAGCTGGCATACAGCACTTGATAAGCCCCGTGAACTCTTTGCCTGAATAACATCCATGACCGCTTCGGCTTGCGCCAGATCGATACGTCCATGCATAAAGGCTCGCTCTGTAAATTCTCCAGGATTAGCCATACGGGCACCATGCCGCAAAACAAGTTGCAAAATGGCCTCTAAGGCCTGTCTTCCTCCATGGCATTGGATTTCTAATACATCTTCTGCCGTATACGAATGAGGTCCTTTCATAATAAGAAGTAATACTTCATCAATATCACCGCATTGATCATCATGAATGACCCCATACTGAATGGAACGATCCCGTCGCTGTGCCAGCGGCAGGGGAGAGTTACTGCAAAAGATGGCATCGCCTACATCGTATGCATGGCTGCCGCTGATACGAATAACACCAATACCGCTTTCCCCTAAAGGAGTAGCTATCGCTGCTATTGTATCTGTTGTATCATACACCGTACATTCTCCTTTCAAAAAAACCGGTGCAACAGCACCGGTTTTTTATTATTTACATATAACAGGATGCTTATAAGCACCTCACATTTATACTGATACGTTTTTTCCGGTTAATTAGCCTTCGTAATAAATAACAACGTGACGATATGGATCTTGTCCTTCACTTTCTGTCCGGATATTTTCATCATCTTGTAACGCCACATGTATGATCTTGCGTTCATAACCATTCATCGGTTCCAGTATGACCCGCTGTCCACTCCGCTTTGCCCGATCTGCTAACCGAACAGCGAGCTGTTTCAGCGTTTCTTCGCGACGACGACGATAATTTTCTACATCGAGCATGATAAAATGCCGTGTTTCTTTACCCTGGTTCGTCGTCAAATTAGTTAAATATTGAAGTGCATCTAAGGTTTGGCCATGTTTGCCAATAAGAATACCTAAATTTTTGCCATGAAGATGAAGGATAACCTTATCGGATTTAATCATTTTTTCAATGACAACGTCCATCCCCATGTTACGGAGCACTTCTTGAAGAAACTCTTTAGCCTGCACAGCTGCATCTTCAGCTGAAAATTCTTCTTTGACAACAGGTTCTTCCGTCACTGCTTGTTCAGTCTGCGTTACTGCCGGTATTTCCGTTGTCGTTGCTTTTTCTACAACTGGCTTTTCCGGTATGACTGCTTCTGTTTGCACGTTTTCTTCCCGCGTCGTATCCGCTGCGACAGATTGAGCACTTGCTGTTTCTTTTTCAGTAATACGAACTCGGGCTGGTTTGCTACCAAATCCTAAAAAACCATTTTTCGGTTCTGCCAATACTTCAATATCAACTTCATCACGGATTTTACCGAGACGGACTAAACCGGAGCGAATGGCATCTTCTATTGTTTTTCCTGTAGATTCGACACTGCTCATGCTGCTTTTTCTCCTTTATGTCTGCCATGAAACATCAAGAATTGCTGGGCCCACTGGAATACGTTAGAAACAACCCAGTAAATAACAAGCCCACTTGGGAAGGTAAGACTGATCCAGCCAATAAACAACGGCATGAGAATGCCCATGATCTTTTGCTGTTTAGCTTGTGCTTCTGACGTTGCAACTTGTGTACCAGACATTTGCTTTTGAATAAAGTAAGTAGATACAGCAGACAAAACAGGTAAAATATATGTCGGGTCGGCCTGACCGAGGCTTGGCAGCCACAAGAAACTTTCATAGGCCGTGTCATATGGATATTCACGCAATGCATAGAAAATCGCAATCAAGAAAGGCATCTGAATAATAAGGGGGAGACATCCTGATAAAGGATTGACGTCCATTTCCTTATAAAGCTTGCTCATTTCTTCCTGCATTTTTTTCTGATTGCCTTTATATTTCTTTTGTAGTTCTTTAATACGAGGCTGCAGTGTTTGCATGCCTTCCATAGAACGTATCTGCTTAGCCGTCAACGGCGCCAATACCAATTTAATGATAATGGTAAGCAAGATAATAGCTATGCCATAACTAGGATACCCTAACGTTTGGGTGAATTCGTAGCAGTAATCCATGAACACTGTCATGATACCGCTGAGAACATCCATTATTTCGCTAAAAAAGCCCAAATTTCTCAACTCCTGTTCAGTTACGAATAAAAGATCGGTCAGCCTTTATTTCATCTGGCCAATGATTACGGCACAGGATCATAGCCGCCTTTATGGAAGGGATGGCATTTTAAAATGCGCCTGATTGCTAAGTAACTCCCTTTCACGGCACCGTATTTCTGCAATGCTTCGACAGCGTACGCCGAGCATGTAGGATAAAAGCGGCAGCATGGCAGTTTTAATGGAGATATAAAAAGCTGGTAAAACCGTATCAAGGCTATGAAAAATCGTTTCATATGATCATCGTCTCTTTTTTAATACCTTGGCACGCCGAAATAATTGCAAAATGCTTTTCTCAGCCTGTTCATAGTCAGCGTGTTTTAAACTACTGCGGCCGATGAGAACTAAATCCATCCCGTCAGCTAATTCATGTTGATGCAGACGGTATACTTCCTTCATGAGACGGCGGCAACGGTTGCGTTCAACGGCACAGCCGATTTTCTTCCCGGTAACAAAACCTATGCGGGTCGGTTGACCAGGCGACTTCGGCAGGACATATAATACTGCCAGGCGATTGACGACAGACTTGCCATGACGGTATACAATCTGATACTCCCGATTTTTGCACAGCCGTTTCTCTTTTTTTAATTCATACATAAAATTTATCCTAATAATGCTAGAAGAACAGAAAAATTCCCATCGGAACTTTTCTGTTCATCTCGTAATAATTAAGCAGAAAGCTTCTTTCTGCCCTTCATGCGGCGTTTTTTTAAGACCATACGACCTCCTTTAGTTTTCATTCTTTCACGGAAGCCATGGGTTCTCTTTTTCCATAATGTATTCGGCTGATATGTCTGTTTCAAGCTAGACACCTCCTTTTTTCGTAGATAGTCATTTGAATTTACACCATAACAGGATAATTATAATCAATGTATCATCAGCTGTCAATCATTTTATCTATCATTTTTTTAAATCGTTATATTATTTTATCATTTAAATCTAGGTGCTCTTTGCGGAAAGGTCTTCACTTATAAAGTAATTTGTTGTAAAATGTGGATAGAAAATAAAAGTTATCAACAACTTGTCCACAAAATGTGGATAAGTCAAGATTTAGTCGGAAATTCGATATATATCGGCTTTCCGTCTTTTCGACTGTGCGTTATTCACTATATGCACAACAAAAATATCAACATATCCACAATAGCGAAGATAGGAAGGATTTATTATGGAATCCATTGATCTGATGACATTATGGGTAGGAATGCTGGAAGAATTAAAAAAAACAGTACCACCGCGAATTTACACTGCCTTCTTTGAAGGTGAAATCATTCCGTATTCCTATGAAAATAATGTTCTCACACTGGACACAACACAAGAATTTATTTGTAAGTACGTAGGGAACAAGTATACGCCCTTATTAGAAACAGTCGCTAAAAATGTGACCGGCATGACTACGACAATCAAGCTCATTACAAGCAGTGTCGGCGTTTCTATACCTCCAGAACCAACAGAAACGATCAGCGTAGAAGACATAAAACAAGTTCAACGCCAGCCGAAGCCACAACCAGTCCAGCCTGTTAATACGACATTTACGGCACCAGAAGAAATGAAATGGGAACAACCGGTACTGCCTTCAATGGATTCTTATCCCCCCGAATCCCCTGAAAATATGGATATCCGTACTGCTGCAGATATTCAGGAACCAGCACCACTAGAACGAACAGAAACAAATCTGATCCACAATTATACGTTTGAAACCTTTGTCGTTGCCAATAGTAACCGTATTGCACATGCCACGGCCTTAGCCATTGCAGAAGGTAAAAAAATCAATCCGTTCTATATCTTTGGCGGCAGCGGTCTTGGCAAGACCCATCTCATGCATGCTATTGGACACCGTATCTTGCAAAATTTCCCTGATACACGACTGCGCTGCATTACTAGTGAAGACTTTGTCAATGAATTTATTCAAAGCATCCAAGATAAAAGCACAGAAAGTTTTCGGCAGCGCTATCGTAATATTGATGTTCTCCTCGTCGACGATATTCAATTTTTAGGACGAGGCGACAAAGATAGCTCTAAAGAAGAATTTTTCCATACGTTCAATAAATTATATCAAGAACAAAAACAAATGGTATTTACTAGTGACCGACCGCCTCAAGATATCAAACGGCTGGAAGATCGCCTACGATCACGGTTTCAAAGTGGTATGATCGCCTCCATCGATCCGCCGGATTTAGAAACACGAACGGCTATTTTACGAAACTGGGCTGAAAAAGAACATGTAGACATCGAACCAGATGCCATCAATTATATCGCTGCTAATGTAAATGAAAATATCCGTGATCTCAATGGTGCTTTTATCAGCGTTCAAGGCCTGTCATCGCAATTAAAATCAAAAATAACGTTAACGTTGACACAACAAGCCTTAAAATATTTAACCGATGCTAAAGATGAAAAAAAATATATCACAATTGATGAAATAACTAAATCTGTTTGCGAGTATTATCGTATTCCTTATAAAGAATTAATGGGTAAAAAGAAAACAAAAGATATTACTATGCCCAGGCAGATCGCCATGTACTTATGCCGTGAACTAACTGATAATACATATCCGCATATCGGCACTGCTTTTAACGGACGAGATCATTCTACTGTCATGCATGCCTGTTCCAAAGTAGCAAAAACAATGGAAAAGGACAGTCATTTCCGTGAAAAAATAGAAGAACTCAAAATAAAGATTACTGGTGTGGATAACTAGGCATATAAAATTGTGTACATCTTGTGGATAGTGGAAAAATTCTACTTGTAAGTGGAATTGTGGATAGTTTGTGTGTAGTTATCCACAAGGTATACACAGTTGTGGATAGCTTAATAAAGCCTTCTTTACTCACTTATCCACAATTCCACAGCCTATATTACTACGATTACTATTTTTTAATTCATTTAAATTAAGAAACTCATTACAGAACAGGGGGACATCTAATGCGCTTACGACTCAAAAAAGATGATATGAATAAAGGCCTTCAAGCCGTACAAAAAGTTGCACAAAACAAAAGCAATAATATTACTAGTGAAAATGGTCTTCTAATAAAAGCAATGAACAATACAATCGAATTCCAAGCAAATGACTTTGACATGGGTATTAAAATCATTGTTCCCGGCATTATTGAAGAAAATGGAGAAGCCTTTATTTCTAATCCATATTTAATAGATTTGACACGAAAGCTTCCCAGTGATGAAATAGAAATCATAAAAGGTGATGCTGACACACAGATGGTCATTAAAGGCGGCAAATTAAAATTTGAATGCCTGACTATATCACCAGATGATTATAATGAAATAGAAATTCTAGAAAATGGCTATTCAAAATTTACTACTACGAGTATCATCCTAAAAGATTTAATCGATAATACATCGTATGCCTGTGCTACTGATGATGGACGTCCTATTTTTAAAGGGACCTATCTTGATGTAAAAGAAAATCAAATGGCTATGGTCGCTACAGATACACATCGGTTAGCATTAAAAACAGCGCAGCTTGATGAAATAATAGAGACACCGATGCAAGTCGTCATTCCTAGTCGCTTATTGACCGAAATATCACGTCAATTACCGACAGATATTCCTGAAACAGTAGAAATTACAGCAGTTCGCAATTATTTAGCTGTTAAATTTGGCAATGTTTATATCAGGACCCGTCTCATAGAAGGACAATTCCCAGATTATCATCGTGTAATTCCATCCAGTTTTACTTGTACTGTTACTGTTGACAGAGAAGTTTTTACTAGTGCAGTCGAACGAGCTTCTATTGTTGCTAAAGACGCTCAATATAATGTCATCAACTTTGTCATCGCTGATGATCAGATCCACTTGATGAGCCAAAATCCTGATTATGGGACGATCGAAGATTTTATTCCTTGTCATCTTGAAGGGGAACCATTGAATATATCCTTCAATGGAAAATTTGTATTAGATATATTAAAACACTGCCATGAAGAGGAAGTAGTGCTCCAATCTAAAGAAAAAAGTCCTATGCTTGTACAAAATAAGGACAATACAGATTGTGTTTTTGTAGTTACGCCAATGAGGACTAGATAAATGGAAAAAATAAAAATTAAAACAGACATGATACAATTAGATCAATTTTTAAAATGGGCCAGTGTGCTTCAAAGTGGCGGTGAAATCCGTATTTTACTGGATGAACAGCGTATTTACATTAATGGTGAATTATGCACAGCTAAACGAAAAAAACTCCATCCCGGTGATGTCGTAGACATTAAAGGAATGGGCTCGTATGAAATCATTGGAGAATAAGTTATGAGGATAGTCAATATCCGCTTGCACCAATATCGAAATTATATCGACGAATCTATTTCTTTTCCGCCATCAATCGTATTACTTTATGGAAAAAATGGTCAGGGAAAGACCAACCTCCTTGAAGCACTCTATATGGGAGGAATCGGTAAATCATATCGCGGACTTGCCGATAGTGATCTAATTCATTGGGACAATGAAAATGGCAGTATCATACTGAGATTTGTTCGAAATAATGTAGAACAACAGATAAAAATCATTTTATCAAAAATGGCTCGTAAGGAAATATGGATCAATGAGACCAAAGTCGTTCAACGGGAATTAGTAGGAACATTGAATGAAGTGCTTTTTTCGCCGGAAGACCTGCAGCTTGTCAAGGGGAGTCCGTCCTTACGACGCCGTTTCATGGATATGGAAATTTCGCAGGTAAGTTCTTCTTATTATCGGCAATTGTTACAGTACAACAGAGCAATAGCTCAGCGTAATCTCCTTTTAAAGAAAATGAAATATGAAGGGATACGTCCTATGGAAGAATGGGACAGGCAGATTTCTCAATTTGCTGCTGCTATCGTAGCCAAAAGGTTGCAGGCACTGCATAAAATTTCATTTTTAGCAGGAGTCATCCATCGTCGCTTAACAGGTGGCAGAGAAAAAATGTCTCTTTCCTATGTACAACCTTATTATAATAATGAAAAAAATAATCAAGAAGAAAAGACGGATCCTGCCTGGTATTATGCTCTTTTACAGCAGAACCTTCATGATGATGTATATCGTGCATCTACGTCTGTCGGACCTCATCGGGATGATTTAGCTTTTTCCATCGATGGGGCCGATGTTAAAAAATATGGCTCTCAGGGCCAGCAGCGTACGGCTGTCCTTGCTCTTAAATTATCTGAATTAGAATATGTCAAATCAGAAACAGGCGAATATCCGGTCCTTCTTCTTGATGACGTTATGAGTGAATTAGATCAGGAGCGCCGCCAGGCGTTGCTTGATTTCGTACGGAATCGCATTCAGACTTTCATTACGACGACGGAGCCTCTTATTTTTGAATCCATGGAAGGGTGCTGTCATATTTGTATTGAACAAGGGAAGGTCAGATCCTATGGAAAAACGGACTCATAAAATGGAACAAGCCGGCCTTTCCATTCCAGGTATACTGGAAAAAAATCACCTGCTTATGCCATATAAGTTATATCAGGCAAAATTGGATTGGTCTCAAATTGCTGGTCAGCAAATTGCAAAATATTCTTATATAAGAGATTATGATGGACATGAAGTAATCATTGCTGTCTTGAATCCTGTATGGATGAGTCATTTATTTATATACAAACAAAAACTTATTGATGGCATCAATTCTTTTATTGGACAACCATTTATCAGAGATGCCCGTTTTGTTCGAAGTGGCAAGAAACCAGTACGGATCGTTTATGAAAACGTGAATGGTGAAACCGAAAATGTCTATCCGAAAGGGAATCTTAAAAATATTGTTCTTCCTAAAGATATGGTAGTGATGATTCGACAAGAAACGGCATATCTTCCAGAAGCCTTGCGGGAAAAAATGGCACAGTTGCGTTTTGCTCAAATGCGGCGCCAGCTGGCGTACGGCGATGAAGGGTTCAAAGCCTGTCCTCGTTGCGGCCGTTGGCTGAGTAAAGGAGAAACACTGTGTTATATTTGTCGTTTACAAGAGCGACAAGAGAAAAAAAAGGCTGTTCGTCAGATTTTAGAAGAAATGCCTTGGCTGACCTTGGAAGATATGGTAGAAGATGGATATATACAGGAGGCATCAGGAATCGGTGCAGAACTATATAATGAAGTACGCCGCGACTGTATTTACAGGCTGTTAGAGAAAATCCATAACGGATATGATACAGAAGCTGATGATTTTTGTTTGGCTATGTTCATTACGCGCAAAGACCCTAAGATGCTGACTGATAAGTTTATTCATAATCTTACAGAGAAATATAGGAGAAAAAACGATGTATCTGCATATCGGCGGTAATCAGGTGATCGACGTTCATCGTATTATAGCTATGTTTAAAGCACATCCCCGCAAAGCCGGCAAATCGAACCCGCTGCAACAATATTATCGGCCATTGCGAGTCGTTGAAGGGGAAGGTAAAATAAGGTGCTATGTTGTCACCGAAGAATGCATTTATGCTACGCCAGTATCGTTGGATACGTTAGTAAAACGATATGGTGATCTGTTCTCTCCAGTGCATTAGTAATGCTTAAATAGTAAAATTACTAGCATGGCAGTAGCAAAATGCGGTATAATAAGATGTTACGTAGATAGTGTGAATAGGAGGAATTACTGTATGTCGAAAGACAAGAAAATAGATTATGGTGCCGAACAGATTCAAGTATTAGAAGGATTGGAAGCTGTACGTAAGCGCCCGGGCATGTATATTGGCAGTACATCGCTGCGAGGTTTGCATCATTTGGTATATGAAGTAGTAGATAATAGTATTGATGAAGCTTTGGCAGGATTTTGCAGTCATATTGAAGTAACCATTGAAGAAGATAATAGTATTACAGTTATCGATAATGGACGTGGTATCCCTGTTGCTATGCATAAAGTGGGTAAACCAGCTGTTGAAGTTGTTCTGACGGTCCTTCATGCCGGCGGTAAATTCGGCGGTGAAGGGTATCCTATTTCAGGTGGTCTCCATGGCGTTGGTATTTCAGTAGTTAATGCATTAAGTGTAGATACTAAAGTAGAAGTAAAACGAGATGGGTATTTATGGGATATTTCTTTTAGTCGTGGGAAGACAGCTGAACCATTAAAAAAAGTACGCCCTCTTGCTAAAGGTGAAGAAACCGGGACTCGTGTTTGGTTTAAACCAGACGGAGAAATATTTCCTGATCTGACCTATGACTTTGATACCTTGAAGACACGGCTTCGTGAATTAGCTTTCCTTAATAAGGGATTGCATATTACGTTGTCAGATAAACGGGGCAATGGCAAAAGTGAAGTATATTGTTATGAAGGCGGCCTTACCTCTTTTGTCCAGTTCCTCAATGAAGGGAAAGAAGCGATAAACCCGACAGTCATTGGTATTGAAGGAAAACGAAATGATGTCCTTGTTGATATATCGATGCAGTATAATGATGGATATAGTGAAAATATCCTGACTTTTGTCAACGACATATTCACAGAAGAAGGCGGTACTCATTTGAGCGGCTTCCGTTCTGGTCTCACGCGTACAGTCAATGATTACGGCCGCACATCAGGCATTATCAAAGATAATGAAGATAATCTTTCTGGTGAAGATGTTCGAGAAGGCCTGACAGCGGTTATCAGTGTTAAAGTACGGGAACCGCAGTTTGAAGGGCAGACAAAAACAAAACTAGGCAATAGTGAAGTAAAAGGGATTGTCGATAATATTTTATCTGATGGATTGAAAGAATTCATGGAAGAACATCCTAATGAAGCTAAAAATATTGTCAATAAGACCATATCAGCGTCAAGAGCTCGTCAAGCAGCACGGCGGGCACGGGAATTGACACGTCGCAAAAATGCATTAGAAATCAGCAGCTTGCCGGGAAAATTGGCAGATTGCTCTGATAAAGACCCTCATTTGACTGAAATTTATTTAGTCGAAGGTGATTCAGCTGGCGGTTCAGCAAAACAAGGACGAGATCGTAAATTCCAAGCTATTTTGCCGTTACGTGGTAAAATCATCAATGTTGAAAAAGCTCGTTTAGATAAAATTTTGGCTAATGAAGAAATCCGTTCTATGATTACTGCTTTTGGGACGGGCATCGGTGAAGAATTTGATATTGCCAAACGCCGTTATGATAAGATCATTATCATGACTGATGCTGATGTCGATGGTGCTCATATTCGGACGTTGCTTTTGACCTTCTTCTATCGATTCATGAAACCACTACTAGCAGAAGGCCATGTCTATATTGCGCAACCGCCGCTTTATCAAGTCCGCAAGGGCAAACAGATGTGGTATTATTTTACTGATGAAGATATGAATAATAAGCTGGATGAATTAGGCCGTGATAATAATGCTGTCGTTGTCCAGCGGTATAAAGGGTTAGGTGAAATGAATCCGGAACAATTATGGGAAACGACAATGGATCCCAAGTTCAGAACGATGCTTCAAGTTCATTTGGAAGACGCTGTAGAGGCTGATCGTATTTTCTCCGTGCTCATGGGAGATAAAGTTGAACCACGGCGAAAATTTATCGAAGATAATGCTAAAAAAGTCCGTAATCTGGATTTATAATAGCATCGTATCCATAGCTGTTCAGTGAATAGCTATGGATATATTTCAAAGGAGGGATTTTAATGAAATCATGGCATGCAGGTATGGTTAGCGCTTTATTTTGTTTTATGAGTGTCACAGCCTTTGCCGCCGATACGACAGTGGAAGCGACTCCGATAGCAGCGACATCTTCGACGGATACGATGGGGCAGACTAAGACGAAAATAGATGAAGCTGTTCCTGAACAGGCGGCTCCACCGGCAATCGTAATGGATCCGTCCCTCCAAATGACTAATCTGGAAGAATATTATATTACAAAGGGCAAAGAATATACGAAAGTAACAGAATTGCTTGAAAGTTTGCCTAAAAATCAGACTGGTCTGTCTGCTAAAGAAAATCATTATTTCAGGATGAATAAAAAATTGACTGGTGATTTTTTCTACCATGTAGCAGCATATAATCACGATACGCATGTATTAGAAGGCAGTTATTTCGTTGCTAAAGATGAAAGCTGCGCTTGGAAATTGCCAGAAAATGGCGAAGCTGTTTTAATATATGGCAATGGCGAAAGCCTGATCAAAAAAACAAAAGTCGTTTTTTATCCCAAGAAGATAGCTGTCGGCAGTTATGGTATTATTCGTGTACACGTACCGGGAATGGTTCCGTATGATATCAAGATTACGAGTTTGAATACAGATGTTGCCAATATAACGGATAAAATGAATATTCAACCGTTGCGTCAAGGGACGGCTGATATTGTTGTCGATATCAGCATTGCTGGTGCTTCACAGACGTATACAGAACAGATTGATGTCGTTGATGAAGCGGATAAATCAGATCGCAGCAGTACATCTCACCGGCCGTCTGTCGGTGTCGGCATTGGTATCGGATGGGGCGGCGGCTGGCATCATCATGATGGCGGCATTGGCATTGGCATCGGTCCGTGGTGGTAATTCAAAAGGAGAAGTGATTTAGTTGGAAGTTTCCTTAGGGAAACAATTTTTAGTCATTATACTGCTTATTTTGGCCAATGGTATCTTTTCGATGTCAGAAATGTCTACGGTCAGTTGTCATCAAGCTCGTTTAGAAACGTTAGCTGATGAAGGCAGTAAAGCCGCTAAAATTGTATTAAAATTACGGGCTAACCCAAATAAAATGTTTTCTACAGTGCAATTTGGCATGACTTTAGTCAGCTTGCTTACTGGTGTCTATGGCGGTACACAAATGGCAGGTCCTGTTTCTACGTACATTGCCATGATCCCAGCATTAGCACCGTATGCTGATTCTGTCAGCATGATTGCTACGGTCGCTATTATTACCTATTTGACTTTGATTTTAGGAGAATTGGTACCGAAACGACTTGCCATTGACAACCCAGAAAAGATTGCTTGTTTCCTGGCTCGTCCTATGCTTTATTTTTCTACCTTTGCGACACCGCTTATCTGGTTTTTATCAGCTTCGACAGGTATAGTTACAAAATTGCTCGGTGCCAGCAGCCCGGAAGTACTACCTGTGACAGAAGATGAAATAAAATTGTTGCTAGAACAGGGTGCTGAAATGGGCGCTTTTGAAAAAGAAGAACCAGAACTTGTCGATCGGGTTTTTCGTTTAGCAGATATGGATGTCAGTGATATTATGACAAATCGGACCCAGGTCGAATGGGTTGACCTAGAAGATCCGGAAGATACTATCGTAAGAGAAATGATTTCCTTCCATCATCTCAATCTTCCTGTCGGCAGGGGATCATTAGATGACTTTTTAGGAATGGCTTCAGTCGATGAAGTATTTCAGAAATACTATAATGCTGTTCAACACGGAAGAAAAGCATCCATTACAGCTATTATAGAAGAAAGTATCCATCGGCCTACGTATGTTCCGGAATCTATGGATATCATGAAAGTCGTCCATGTTTTTCGGGAGCATAGTGTTCATGAAACAGCTGTCCTTGATGAGTATGGTAACTTTAGCGGTATCCTGACATTGCATGATATATTGGAAGAATTAGTAGGCATCATGCCTGCTGGCGAGGCAGAAAAAGTAGAAGAAGCAAATAAAATTATTCAGCGGAACACGAATGAATGGCTCATGGAAGGATTGCTGAATATTGAAGAATTTAAAGATTTTTTTGCTATTGATGAAGACCTTCCTGAAGAAGAGGAAGACCTGTATAAGACACTGGCTGGCTTTGTAACGTATGGTATTGGACGTATTCCCAGAGAAACAGATACGTATACATGGAAAAACTTCACTTTTGAAGTCATGGATATGGACAACCTGCGAGTCGATAAGATACTCGTTACGAAACATGCAGAAGAGATTGATGAAGATGCGAGTGAAGGGTAAATAAAATAATTACATAGTAAACTGTCATGAAGATCACTGAGAAAATTTTCAGTGATCTTTTTTTGTCTTTATATGTTCTTAATACGAATCCTATATTTGCTTACACCAAATTTATAGAAATTGAGGTATGATTTATCACGTAAAGGGAAGGAGCTATAGTATGGAAATCGTCATTTCTATAATTGGAGCAATAGCAGTAGCGATGCTTATCTATTATGTATATATTCTCATGAAGGGGGACGAAAAATAATGGCACAGATGATGTTACAATATGTACTCTATCTTGGTATATTACTTGTATTAGCTATCCCGTTGGGAGCGTACATTAAAAAAGTAATGTGTAATGAGAAAACATTTTTGTCATGTATACTGACACCGTGTGAAACAGCGGTGTACAGTATTCTTCGTATAAATAAAGAAGAAACGATGACTTGGAGACAGTATCTTGCAGGTGTTCTCATTTTTTCTGGTATAGGTTTCGTTTTTGTTTTTGTATTACAGCTTGTACAGGGATATTTACCGGGAAATCCACAACATCTTCCAGGTACGTCTTGGCATTTGGCATTTAATACAGCTGCAAGTTTTGTAACTAATACGAACTGGCAGGCTTATTCTGGAGAATCTGCGTTAAGTTATTTGACACAGGCATTAGGATTAACTGTGCAAAATTTTGTTTCAGCAGCAACGGGTATATCTGTTTTGTTTGCCTTGATTCGTGGCTTTACTAAAGTAGAATCTAAGGGCGTAGGTAATTTTTGGGTAGATATGACTCGCGTTATTATTCATATCTTGCTACCTCTTAATCTCATAGTAGCATTACTTCTTGTAAGCGGCGGTGTCGTGCAAAATATGAAGGGAGCCGAAACAGCCTCTCTGCTGGAACCGATTGCTGTCAGCAGGGATGGTGAAATTCTTCAAAATGCAGTTATTGATGTAGAAAATGATACAGTAAAAGTAAACAGCCAGAGTATACCAGGAGCAAAGATCATAACAAAAGAATTTATTCCTATGGGACCGGCTGCCAGTCAGGTAGCTATTAAACAGACGGGAACTAATGGCGGCGGGTTCTTCGGCGTTAATTCAGCACATCCCTTTGAAAATCCTAATGCATTTACTAATTTGATTGAAATGGTATCGATCCTGCTTATTCCTGTATCATTATGTTTTGCGTTTGGCAGGGCATTGAACAATAAGAAACAGGGTTATGCTATCTTTTTTGCTATGTTCTTCATGCTGATAGTAACGATGGGATCCATTGCAGTTACAGAACAGACAGCGACACCACAACTCATACAACAGGGAGCTGTGAATGTCACTATGATGGATCAGGCAGGTGGCAATATGGAAGGAAAGGAAAGCCGTTTTGGTATTGCCAGTTCTGCTGCATGGGCAGCATTTACTACAGCAGCTTCCAATGGTTCTGTAAATTCCATGCATGATAGTTATACACCGCTTGGAGGTATGGTTGAAATGCTGCAGATGCAGTTAGGGGAAGTTATTTTTGGCGGTGTCGGTTGTGGTCTTTATGGTATGCTGGCTTTTGCTATACTGACTGTATTTATTGCAGGCTTGATGGTAGGACATACACCGGAATTTTTAGGCAAAAAGATAGAACCGTATGAAATGAAATGGGCAGTCATGATTTGTTTAGCTACGCCTATGGCTATCCTGACAGGCAGTGGCATCGCTGCTTGTATACCAGCTGTTGCCACTAGTTTACATAATGCAGGCGCTCATGGGTTTTCTGAACTATTATATGCATATAGTTCAGGTGCCAGTAATAATGGTTCAGCCTTTGCCGGGTTTAATGCGAATACAGTGTTTCTGAATGTTTCTATTGGGTTAGTCATGTTGTTTGCACGATTTTTGCCTATACTAGGTGTACTAGCCATTGCTGGCAGCATGGCCCAGAAAAAAAGGATTGCTGTTACAGCTGGTACACTGTCTACAACTAATGGAATGTTCGTATTTCTTCTAATTTTTGTAGTGTTGCTGATCGGTGCATTAAGTTTTTTCCCGGCATTAGCGTTGGGACCGCTTGCTGAATTCTTTAGCAATGTTTGGTAAGGAGGGGTGAAAAAATGGCAGTAAAACAAAAGAGTGCGTTAACGGATGCTCATATGATGAGCAGAGCGATTAAAGATTCATTCATTAAATTGGTACCCAGCACACAGGTAAAAAATCCTGTCATGCTGTTAGTCTATATTTCCGCTATTTTAACGACTGTTCTTTGGTTCCTGTCGTTATGGGGAATCCAAGATGCTCCGTCTGGGTATACGTTTAGTATCGCTGTTATTTTATGGTTTACTTGTATGTTTGCGAACTTTGCAGAAGCCATTGCAGAAGGCCGAGGAAAGGCACAAGCCGACTCCTTACGGGCTGCGCAAAAAGATGTAGAAGCCCATAAAATACCTTCGATACAACAGAAACAAACTAGCACCGTCATTTCGTCAGCTCTTTTAAAAAGAGGCGATTTAGTGATCGTTATGGCAGGGGAACAAATTCCTGCTGATGGAGAAGTGATGGAAGGAGCAGCATCTGTTGATGAAAGTGCTATTACCGGTGAATCAGCACCGGTAATTCGGGAAGCCGGCGGTGATCGCAGTGCTGTTACTGGTGGTACAACCTTGTTGTCTGACTGGATCGTAGTGAAAGTTACACAAGAAGCCGGAGAAAGTTTTTTGGATAAGATGATTGCTATGGTTGAAGGGGCGGCCCGTAAAAAAACACCTAACGAAATGGCACTTCAGATTTTTCTCGTAGCGCTGTCTATTATCTTTATTTTAGTGACTCTTTCTTTATATACATATTCTGCATTTTCTGCTAAACAGGCAGGTATTGATAATCCAACTTCCGTTACTACATTGGCAGCATTACTTGTCTGTTTAGCACCTACTACTATTGGAGCGTTGTTATCAGCTATTGGTATTGCCGGCATGTCCCGGCTCAATCAGGCTAATGTACTGGCTATGAGTGGCCGTGCTATAGAAGCAGCCGGCGATGTAGATATTTTGATGCTTGATAAGACAGGGACTATTACCTTAGGAAATAGGCAAGCATGTGATTTCATTCCCGTAGATGGAGTAGCTCCTGAAGAATTGGCAGATGCTGCACAGCTTTCTTCTCTGGCAGATGAAACGCCGGAAGGTCGCAGTATCGTCGTATTAGCTAAAGAAAAATTTGGTTTGCGCGGCAGGACTCTTGCTGATAAAAATATGATATATATTCCCTTCACAGCGACGACGAGAATGAGTGGCGTCGATTTCGCAGGTTGCCAGATCCGTAAAGGTGCGGCTGATTCCATTCGGGCATATGCAGAAGCAGGCGGTTGTACGTATACGGAAGCATGTGAATGCATTGTCCGAGATATTGCGCGACAGGGAGGCACGCCCTTAGTCGTTACAAAAAATTATAAAATTTTAGGTGTCATTCATTTGAAGGACATCATTAAGCAAGGTGTAAAAGAAAAATTTGCCGATATGCGTAAAATGGGTATCAAAACGATCATGATTACTGGTGATAATCCTCTGACCGCGGCGGCAATCGCAGCTGAAGCCGGTGTAGATGATTTTTTAGCTGAAGCGACACCAGAAGGAAAACTTCAAATGATTCGTGATTTTCAGGCGAAAGGCCATTTAGTAGCTATGACTGGTGATGGTACAAATGATGCGCCGGCACTTGCTCAGGCAGATGTAGCTGTAGCTATGAATACAGGAACACAAGCAGCGAAAGAAGCAGGTAATATGGTAGATTTGGATTCTTCACCTACTAAACTGATCGAAATCGTAAAAATTGGCAAACAGCTTTTAATGACACGGGGCAGTTTGACTACTTTCTCCATTGCTAACGATGTAGCGAAATACTTTGCTATTATTCCGGCATTGTTTATCGGGCTGTATCCAGGCTTGTCGCACTTGAATATCATGGGCCTTCATTCGCCGCAAAGCGCTATACTGGCTGCTATTATTTATAATGCCTTAGTGATTATTGCGTTGATTCCTTTAGCTTTAAAAGGTGTCAAATACAGGGAAGTCCCTGCTGGAAAATTGCTAAGCCGTAACTTATTGATATATGGTCTTGGCGGATTGGCCGCTCCTTTTATAGTTGTAAAATTTATTGATTGGCTGCTCATGGTTTTAGGTGTTGCATGACAGAAGTGATAGTATTGGCAGGAGGTATGAGGTTATGAATATGATAAAGACATTGCTGCCTCGTGCAGCAGGTATCTTTCTTGTTTTCACACTATTGTGCGGCGTAGTATATACAGGGGTTGTGACGGGGATTGCCCAAATAATTTCACCAGAAAAATCAAATGGAAGTATGATTGAAATCAATGGAAGGACCTATGGCAGTCGTTTATTAGGGCAATATGATACGAAGGATGATCATATGTGGGGACGTATTATGAACCTTGATGTGACAACGTATACAGATAGTGATGGCAAGCCATTACTGTATGCTGTTCCCTCTAATGATAGTCCTTCTAGTGAGGCCTATGCTAAGAGTGTCTCTGAACGGGTCCAGAAAATAAGAAAAGCCAATCCAAAGATGGGAAATACACCTATTCCGGAAGATTTAGTCACTTGTTCAGGCAGTGGTCTCGATCCGGATATTTCGCCAGCTGCTGCAAACTATCAAGTTCCTCGCATTGCTTCAGCTAGTGGCCGCAGTGAAGCAGAGGTACGTCACATTATTGAGGAATGTACGACAGAAAGGGGCTGGGGAATTTTTGGCGAGAAAACAGTCAATGTACTCAAAGTGAATTTGATGTTAGACCATATCATATCATGAAAATAATGGCATATCCTTGCGAAACCTTGAACGATTTGTTCAAGGTTTTGCGCCGGTATGTGCTATAATCTTTTTATACACGAGTCGAGGAGGTGTGCCTATGGGACTGATGCGATCTAATCCGGATGAACTGCTCCGTACGATAAAAAATGAAACGCAAAGGACAGGAAGCGGCCATTTAACCATATTTTTTGGCTACGCCGCTGGTATTGGCAAAACCTATGCAATGTTACAAGCTGCTCATGTGGCAAAACAACAAGGTGTAGATGTCATCGTCGGATATATAGAACCTCATGCCCGGCCGGAAACAGCCGCGTTAGTACATGGATTAGAGATTCTTCCATTGCAGAATAGTGAATATAATGGTATTACATTATCAGAATTTGATGTAGAAGCTGCTATTGAACGAGCACCTAAACTTATTTTAGTCGATGAACTTGCCCATACCGATGCTATTGGCAGCCGACATAAAAAGCGCTACCAAGATGTGGAAGAATTGCTTCGTGCCGGTATAGATGTGTATACGACCGTTAATGTGCAACATATCGAAAGTTTGTGTGATATAGTTGCCTCTATTACTGGTATAACCGTACAGGAACGTGTCCCTGACAGTATTTTTGATAATTCATATCAGGTAAAGCTAGTGGATATGGAACCTCAAGAGTTACTAGACCGGCTAAAGGAAGGTAAAATTTATCGAAAAGAACAAGCACAGCAGGCTATGAAACATTTCTTTAGTGCAGATAATTTGACAGCCTTAAGAGAAATAGCATTGCGACGGTGTGCCGATCGCATCAATCGGAGAGCAGAAGCTGCCCGCATGCAACAGCATACGGAGTACTATACAGATGAACATATTTTAGTAGGACTATCCTCTTCGCCAACGAATGCTAAAATCATTCGCACTGCAGCGAGGATGGCGCAGGCATTTCATGGCAGTTTTACGGCGCTGTTCGTAAAAAATCAAAATTTTTCGTCTATGAGTGAAGAAAATAAAAAGCGTCTCCAAGATAATACTCGATTAGCACAACAGTTAGGGGCTTCTATCGAAACGACGTATGGTGAAGATATTGCTTTTCAAATTGCAGAATTTGCACGTCTGTCTAATGTATCTAAAATCATCGTAGGCCGCTATAATGCTAAACGAAAACGTATATTTAGTAAACCTACATTGACAGAAAAACTCATTTCGTATGCACCTAATATAGATATTTATATTATTCCCGATACACTTACCTCTGACTATCATCCCAAACAGAAACGAATAGGAAAGGGACAGCATACTACATCTAATATATGGAGAAGTTTCCTATTATTAGCAGGAGCAACTGGCATTGGTTTCCTCTTTGATCATGTTGGTTTTAGTGAGGCCAACATTATTACCGTATATATTTTAAGTGTCTTATTGACAGCTATTCTGACAACAGCCCGTTGGTGCAGTTTAGTTTCAGCACTTGTCAGCGTTCTTGTATTCAATTTTTTCTTTACAGATCCTCGATTTACTTTTAATATATATGATCCAGGATATGCGGCTACATTTTTTATCATGTTTATGGCGGCATTGATCACAGGTAATTTAGCAATGCAGATCAAAACACATGCTGTACAAGAAGCAGATACAGCATATCGAACTAAAGTGATGTTTGATACGAACCAGTCTTTGCAAAAAGCGAGTGGAAAAGAAGAGATTATTTCAGTGACAGCTAAACAACTGGTTCGACTTCTAAAACGGTCCATCGTATTTTATACAGCAGAAAAGGGAACGTTATCTGAACCGCAGTGCTTTTCCGATGAAAATCAAGCGATACAACCAGGCTGCTTAAATCAAAATGAAAGGGCCGTAGCAGCTTGGACATTTAAAAATAATAAACGTGCCGGTGCTACGACAGATACACTTTCTAGTGCTAAATGTCTCTATTTAGCTGTTCGTAAGGGAATTTATGTATATGGTGTAGCAGGCATCGTCATTGATGGACGACCATTAGAATTAGATGAAAACAGTATTTTACTCTCTATTTTAGGGGAGTGCGCTATGGCTCTGGAAAATGAGCAAATAGCAAGAGAAAAGGAACAAGCGGCTATTCAAGCAAAAAATGAACAATTACGAGCTGATTTATTGCGATCTATTTCTCATGATCTACGGACGCCCTTGACCTCTATTTCTGGAAATGCCGGAGTACTTCTTGCTAATGATGCTGTTATTTCTCCTGAAAAGAGAAAACAAATCTATACGGATATGTATGATGACTCTCTCTGGCTGATTCAATTAGTGGAAAATTTGTTATCCATTACACGCATTGAAGAAGGCAGCATGAGTTTGCGGTTTAAACCGGAATTAATGGATGATGTCATTGCAGAAGCCTTGCGTCATGTAGATCGTAACCGTGTGGAACATCATATTCACGTCAACCTGTCTGACGAACTGGCCCTGGTCAAAATGGATGCACGATTGATCGTGCAGGTCGTCATTAATCTTGTAGACAATGCCATTAAATATACTCCCAAAAATTCAGATATTTCAATTAATACCTATGTGAAAAATAAAGAAGTGATTACTGATATTTCAGATAATGGTCCAGGCATCGATGATACAGAAAAGCCTCATATTTTTGATATGTTTTATACAGCCAATACTAAAATCGTAGACAGCCATCGAAGTCTGGGATTGGGATTGGCACTTTGCAGATCCATTATTAATGCACATGGCGGAGAAATTTCTGTTTTAAATAATCATCCAGTTGGAACCATTTTTAGATTTACTCTGCCCGTTGAGGAGGTCACGTTGCATGAATAAGGCCATTGTGTTAGTTGTAGAAGATGACACAGCCGTTCGCAATCTTATTACGACGACTTTGGAAACACAACACTATCATTATTTGATAGCTTCTAATGGAGAAACAGCGATTTTACAAGCAGCTTCCCATAATCCTGATATTGTACTGCTTGATTTAGGTCTTCCAGATCTGGATGGTGTGACTGTTATCCATAAAATCCGGTCTTGGTCTGCTATGCCGATTATCGTCATTAGTGCTCGTAGTGAAGATACAGATAAAATAGAAGCATTGGATGCAGGAGCAGACGATTATATGACGAAACCTTTTTCAGTTGAAGAACTCCTTGCAAGACTACGGGTTACACAACGGCGGCTTGCAGCAATGCAGGGAATGATGACAGCTTCGCAAACAGTAGTTGAAAACGGCGATTTAAAGATTGATTATGCTGCAGGCTGTGCGTACTTGCAGGGGGAAGAACTGCATTTAACACCGATTGAGTATAAGCTGCTCTGCCTTTTAGCTAAAAATATGGGCAAAGTATTGACCCATACATATATTACAAAAGAAATTTGGGGCAGTTCCTGGGATAATGACGTGGCGTCACTGCGTGTCTTCATGGCAACGCTTAGAAAGAAAATCGAAAAGTCACCGAATTCCCCTCAATACATTCAGACGCATATCGGCATCGGCTATCGTATGTTAAAAGTATAGAAACACAGTAATATAATAACGCACTCCTTATATAGACAGGGGTGCGTTATATTACTGATCGATATTATTCTTTTTTTATGGAACGAAGGAAGAGTTGTTCCAGCATTTCCTGAGGATTTTGATGTTCTTTTACGATGGCATATACAGTATGCGTAATAGGGAGTTCTACCTCGTATTGGTGCGACAAGTCCATCAGTGCTTCTGTTGTATATACGCCTTCAGCAAGTTTGTGGAACGGTTTCCCTTGTATATAGTCTTCACCGAAACGACGATTATTGCTATGGGCAGAAAATAGCGTTGCTTCATAATCACCAAGATGGCTCAGACCGTATACGGTCATTTCTTTGCCGCCCATAGCGGCGATCAAAACGGATAATTCATGCGTACCGCGAGCCATGAGTGCACCTTTTAAACTTGTCAAATGAGCACCATCGAGCATACCGGCAGCGATTCCCATGACGTTTTTGGCAGCAGCACCGATTTCTATACCTAAGAGGTCTTGTCCATAATAAAAACGAATGAGAGGGCTCGTGAATATATCTACGAGACGATGTGTCAGCTCAGTATCTTTAGAAGCCATGACCATACAGTTCGGCATGCCAGATAGGAAATCTTGTACATGGCCTGGGCCGACCCAGACTGCAACGGGCACATCCGGTCCTAATTCTTCTTCCATGACAGTTGACAGGCGTTTACCGCTGCCGATTTCAAGGCCTTTCATACAGAGGATAAACGGCAGGGTCAACGAAATATGACTATCCTTTAATTGACGGGCAAAGGAACGAAGTTGTTGAGAACTGATGGAAATAATGCATACATCTGTGTGTGTTAAGGCACGTTGCAGATCTGAAGTTAAGGTAATTGATTTAGGAAGTGTTACATATTCATTTTTTCCTGTTTCTACAAGTTCCTTCATATGTTGTGATCCAGGGCGGCCCCAAAGGGTGACAGTATGACCAAGATGATCGGCATACCAGGCGTGAAAAGATCCCCACCGGCCGCAGCCTAATACAGTAATATTCATGATGTTCCTCCTTAGGTTTTTGTGACCTAGCACAAGGTTTGTTAAATCCATTATAGCATATCTGTTTCTAGATGTAATAATGTGATACAATGACCGTATTGGCATATAGTGTAACATAAGGAGTTGGGAGGTGTATCGTCGTGAATGGAGCAGGGCATATTCCTAATAAATTTCTAGGTCCTATCATATTGACTATTGCCGCTTCTTCGTGGGGCAGCCTGTACGTAGTATGTAAAATGGTATTGACGGTCATAGAACCGATGACACTCGTATGGATTCGGATGGTCAGTAGTGCTTTTTTATTAGGACTTATGAGTAAAATCATGGGAGAATCATGGCATATAGAACGCAGGGATATACCACGGCTCATTGCTATTGGTTTGGTAGGGTATGTATTTTCTAATTGGGCTCAATTTTATGGGACACAGCTGGCATCAGCACAGGCTGGATCCGTATTGACGGCGACTTCGCCTGTATTCATGGTCATTTTTGCTTATTTTATTCTTCATGAAAAAATAACCTGGAAAAAATGGCTGTCTGTCTGTATGTCTACAGTCGGCGTAGTTCTTATTGTCGGTGTGGGCGGCATGCAGGGTGGTCTCTTTGGCGGTCTCATTCTTATTATTGCTGCGGCTACATGGGGGCTCATTTCCGTATGGGTGAAACAAGTACCAGAGAAGTATCCAACAATTGTTGTTACAATGTATTGCATGATTGTTTCTGCTGTTTTCCTGACTCCTGTAGAGTTACCGGTCATGAATGGACAGATAATGCAAGCGATGCTGGAACCAGAAGTATTAGCAGAAATCACCTATATTATTTTGGTACCAACGGCATTAGCCTATTATTTGTGGAATAAAGGCCTTACTATGATCGATGCCTCTACTGGAGGAATGTACTTTTTCTTTCAACCGGTTACAGGTACTTTTTTAGGATGGCTTTTCTTAGGAGAAACTATAGGTTTACCGTTTATACTAGGGACATTATTGATTTTAACAGGTATCGTCCTGGTTGTACGAGAATAAAAAGAACAGGATAAATTAATTATTTCTATAATTTATTGACAAATAATAAAAAATATCATATAATTTTTCTCATAAACATAAATATTGAAGAACAAAGAGGTTCTTTTACCGTTGTGGTAAAAGAGCCTCTTTATTTTATGGGAGATGGTATATATGGCGATGATTCAATTGGATCATGTCAACAAGTATTTTGGCAAGAATCATGTATTAAAAGATATTAATTTAGAAGTAAAGGAAGGTGAAAAATTAGTTATTATTGGTCCTTCTGGTTCAGGCAAGTCGACAACTGTACGATGCATGAATTTTTTAGAAGAACCGACAAATGGGCATGTTTATATTAACGGGCAGGAAATAACTAATAAAAATAAAACAGCAATTGTCCGTCATACAATGTCTATGGTTTTTCAATCTTTTAATCTTTATCCGCATATGACAGTATTGAAAAATCTGACGCTGGCACCGATGAAACTTCATCATAAGCATAAACAAGAGGCAGAAGAGCTGGCGTATCATTATCTTGATGTAGTCGGACTTCGTAATAAAGCAGATGTCTATCCGACGACATTATCTGGTGGCCAGCAGCAACGTATTGCTATTGCTCGGGCCTTATGTGACCAAAGCAAGATTATTCTATTTGATGAACCGACGTCAGCATTGGATCCAGAGACCATACAAGAAGTATTGGATGTCATGGTTAGGCTAGCAGCAGAAGAAAATATTACGATGGTCGTAGTTACGCATGAAATGGGGTTTGCCAGACAAGTTGCTGACAGGGTTGTGTTTATGGCTGATGGTCAGATCATAGAAGAAGGAACACCAGAGCATTTCTTTGTTAATCCTGAACAGGAAAGAGTAAAAAAATTTCTAAGCAAAATTATTCGTTAAGATAGCAGGATTGTTCCATGACTACGAAATATATTAAAGGAGGGGTTTTCATGAAAAGGGCAGGTAAATTTATAGTAGTATGTATGGCTTTGATAGCGGCGATGTCCCTGTTTTCTGGATGCGGTGATGAAGAACAAAAAAGTGATAGTTCAACATCGGCACAGACGTCGGAAGTACAGTCAATAAAGGAACGCGGAGTTTTAAAAGTAGGTGTAAAAAATGTTACAAAAGGATTCGGTTATCAAGATCCAGCAACAGGGGAATTTTCTGGTTTAGAAGTTGAATTAGCTAAAAAAATAGCTGATGATCTTGGTGTCAGTGTAGAATATACACCAGTAACAGCAGCAACTCGTACGGCGTTGCTTGATTCCGGAGATATTGATTGCGTCCTGGCTACGTTCACTATTACCGAGGAACGTAAAAAATCGTGGGATTTTACAACACCGTACTATACAGATCATGTCGGCGTATTAGTACAAGATGCCAGTGGCATCAAATCATTGGCTGATTTGAAAGGCAAGACGGTCGGTGTTTCGTCAGGTTCGACCTCGGCGAAAGCATTAGTCGAAGCAATGATCAAAGGTGGCATCATTTCTCAGGAAGGATATGATCCTAAGAGCTTTGATCCAGCCAGATGGACTAATGGGGTGAAATTTAAACAGTATGATGATTATCCCGCTATTTCTACAGCCCTTAGTGCTGGTGAAGTCGATGCCTTCTGTGTTGACAAATCTATCTTGGCAATTTATCGTACAGCTGGACGTTCTTATGTTACAGAAGAATTTGCACCTCAGAATTATGGTATTGCTACGAAAAAAGGTTCTGATCTTTCTAAAAAAATGGAAGAAGTAGTACAGGCATGGTTAAAAGATGGTACTATTCAAACGATGATCCAAGCAAATGGATTAACGGATTAGATTAAGTAGTTCGTCAGCGGAAAAATAGACAATTCTAAAGGACCTGTCAGTCAGGACTTTGGAATTGTCCATTTTTGACAGCATGGCATGTTAGGAGTGAAAAAGTATGTCTGGTCTATTTTCAGAAAATGCGTGGATGATGGTATGGACCTATAAGGATACTTTCATTTTGGGATTCCTTAATACATTAGAAACAGCCGTTATTGCCATTTTATTATCATTGATCCTGGGAATTATCTTTGGTCTGATGGCAGTAGGTACGAATCCTTTTTTGCGAACCCTTAATAGATGTTATATTGAAATCGTACAAAATACACCTTTGTTATTGCAAATTTGTATGCTTTATTATGCCTTAGCTTTTTCAGGGCATAAAATAGGAATTTTATTAACTGGTATTATTTCTTTAAGCATATATCATGGTGCATATATGGCAGAAGTATTTCGAGCAGGTATTGGTTCTATTCCAAAAGGACAGTTTGAAGCAGCAGATGCACAAGGATTTAGTTATATAGAAAAAATGTATTATATCATCTTACCACAGAGCATAAAAATTATTTTACCACCGTCGGTCAATCAAATTGTTAATTTGATCAAAAACACATCAGTGTTATACATTATTGGCGGGTCTGATTTGATTTCTCTGACGTATAATTTTGTTACAGGTGCTACGACTGGTGGTGCTTATGCACCGGCCTATCTTATTTGTGGCGTTTTATTCTTTGTCCTTTGTTTTCCCTTGACTACCGTAGCCGGTGCATGGGAAGGTAAGTTGAAGAAAAAAGAAAATATGTTTGTAACAGATAAAAAGAAGGTGGCAGACCTATGAATGAAATTATGGGGAGTTTTACTTTGCTGAAAAATCCAGCTATTTTGATGTTTATCTGTAAAGGTGTCATTTTCACGTTAATTATTTCCGTTCTGGCTGTAACGATTAGTATTGGCCTTGCCTCTGTTTTGGCACTAGTACGAAATTATTGTGTTAAGCCAGGACAGCGGATATTCCGATGGCTTGCTGTTGTATATATTGAAATATTCAGGAATACACCATTGCTGTTTTGGATTTTTATTTCTGTTGTTTTTTTCCCAGCGCCTAAGCTGTTTACGCATCAACTTTTTGGATTGTCATCAGTAGAAACAAAGCTACTGTTTAAGACTACAGCGGCACTGACGTTGTTTGAAGCGGCGACTATTGCAGAAATCATTCGTGGTGGTTTGAATTCCATCTCTAACGGCCAGTTTGAAGCAGGGCGTGCACAAGGGTTTAATACAGTGCAGATCATGCTATATATCATTTTGCCGCAGGCGTTCCGTAATATTGTACCGACCTTATTGAGTCAGGTCATTACAACAATCAAAGATTCATCGTTTATTGCCAACGTAGCAACTATAGAACTGATGGCCCGAGTAAAAAAGATTCTTAGCAATGCTAGTTTATATAATGGAACTGGCACTATCAATGTATCAGATGTGTTCATTCTGTTTGGTTTTGCAGCATTGATCTATTTTATTATAAATTACATATTATCTTGTGTCGTTCGGCATATACAAGAAAGAAAACAAAAACAGCTTACAGAATACGTTCCGCAAGCTGTGGTAATCGAAGAAAAAAATACAGTTGTCAATTAATTTAGAACCTATAAAAAAGGATTCAAGCAGGCAGATGTCTGTTTGAATCCTTTTCTTTATGGAAATACCGAGTATAATCAGCTCAGTGACTTGGCTTATAAGCAAGCAATAACAGCGTCGCGATATTGTTCTGTCGTAGCCGTACCACCTAAATCCGGTGTCAGCATCTTGTTTTCTGCTAATACCGTATCTACAGCGCTGCGAATAGCAGCAGCCGTATTGTTTTCACCGATATATTCAAGCAACATGCAGGCAGACCAAAGGAGGGCTGTCGGATTGGCAATGTGTTTGCCTGCAATGTCAGGAGCGCTGCCGTGAACAGCTTCAAACATTGCAAAGTCTTTGCCGATATTCATAGATGGCAATAATCCTAATCCACCAATGAGGCCGCTGGTTAAATCAGATAAAATATCACCGTACAGATTGGGAGTGACGATGATATCGAAATTTTCCGGATGCATAACGAGCTGCATGCATGTATTGTCAACGATTTTATCATCCGATTCAATTTGCGGATATTCTTTAGCAATATTACGGAAAATATCTAAAAAGAAACCATCACTCATTTTAAGTATATTGGCTTTGTGGACACACGTTACTTTATGACGGCCATGAGACAAGGCATATTTAAAAGCGGCATGAATGATTCGTTCACTGGCTTTCCGTGTAATAAGTTTAATAGCGTGGACTGTGTCATCGTTCATTTTGTATTCAACGCCGATATACAGGTCTTCTGTGTTTTCACGGAACGTGACCAAGTCGACATTAGGAAACGGCGTCTTGATGGCACTGTTAGATTTAGCAGGACGGATGTTGGCATATAAATCGTATTTATTGCGCAATGTTACATTAAGAGAGCGAAATCCTTTGCCAATAGGTGTTGTAATAGGAGATTTTAATAAGAGGTGCGTTTTTTCAAAAGAGTGAAATGCTTCTTCTGGTATAAGAGCACCATGACGTTCGTATTCAGCAGCGCCGACGTTGAAAAATTCATAATCGAGAGGGGCGTTGGCGGCTTTCAAGATATCAATGACAGCATCTGTGATTTCAGGGCCGATGCCGTCACCTTTGAATACGGTAATAGTTTTCATTTATCTGTCCTCCATAGGAATAAAATCCATTAGATCACCGACGTATTTTGCAGCCGGACGAACAATGCGGTTGTCATACAATTTATGTTCCAGATTATGAGCCAGCCAGCCGACTAAACGGCTGACAACGAATAAAGGTGTATACATATCACGAGGAATATCCATCATATTGTAAGCAAAGCCGCTATAGTAGTCGACATTGCTGCACATATTAGCACCTTTTTCTTCGCTAAGCGTTTTGCTTGCTACCCTTTCAAAGCGATTGTAGAAATCAAAAATATCTTCAACGCCCTTTTCTTTGGCTACAGGACCGCAGTATTTACGCATGATTTCGGCACGAGGATCTGATAACGTATATACGGCATGACCAAAGCCATACACTAATCCGGCACTGTTCTTGAATTTTTTATGTAATATTTTGAGGATAATATCTTTCATTTGAGCATCTGTTGCTTTGAGACCGATGGCATCAATGATATTTTCCATCATGATCGATACTTTAACATTGGCACCGCCATGACGGGGACCTTTAAGGGCACCGATGGAACTGGCCATGCTGGAATAGATATCTGTATTGGTCGAGGATACGACGACATTTGTGAAAGTAGAGTTCGTGCCGCCGCCATGATCCGCATGGAGAAAGAGGAGCAAATCGAGGAGCTGTGATTCTTTTTCCGTGAATTTACCGTCGAGACGCATCATAGATAAAATGTTTTCTGCTGTAGAATAGTCCTTGCGGGGATAATGGATGACCAAGCTTTTACGATTAAAATAATGTACCTTAGACATGTAAGCGTAGACAGCAATAGAAGGGATTTTACTCATAATATTCAACCCTTTGCGTAACGTTTGATACACGTCGATATTATCTGGATCAGGATCATAATTATATAAAGCCAAGAGGCAGTTCTGTAATTTATTCATCAGATTTTTACCAGGTTGGCGAAGCATATTCATTTCTAGAAAATCATCAGGAAGATCATAACCATCCTGTAAGACTTTGCAGAATGAATTTAATTCGTCTTGTGTCGGTAAATATCCGAATAAAAGGAGAAAACAAGCTTCTTCATAAAGATAGCCAGTATAAGATTCTTTTTTGACCAGCTCACGAACATCAATACCACGATAGTACAGTACGCCTTCGCAGTCTACTTTATGGCCTTCGGCATCTCTTTGATAACCGACAACATCAGCGATGCGGGTCAGTCCGACGAGTACGCCCGTGTGGTCTTCATTACGCAAGCCGCGTTTTACACCATATTTGGAGAACCACTCACGGGGAATCTGTGTATAATTCTGTGATTTTCCATAGAACTGGGCTAAATATATATTTTTGTCCATGACGATTCCTCTCTTTCATGTCAGAATAAGCAAAGCAGATATTCTTATGGTATATTAATATTTATTTATCCTGTGAAATTTATAAATATACTTTTATGCCATGCCTGGATGCTTTTTCTGGCAAGCATAAGTCATTATAGCATAAATACGGGAAAAATAAAATATAAATAGTTAATTCTGACGGCTTTTAAAGTATAGCCAAAGTAAGAATAATTATGATATAATAACTTCAGAATTATATATTATTTTCTCATTGTGAAAATTATTTACAGAAATTTCATTATAAGAAAATAATAGTTAAAACATGAATGCTTGTGTGTTTGGATTTCTACTGAGTCAGAGAGAACATGAGCAGGTACAGAGTTGGCACAGGAGGGTTACTATATGATACAGCTATATCAAGGCGGCGCATATTTGCTTCATGGCACTGATATTATTCCGGAACAGGAAAGTGCCCGTATAGAATCATTGACAGGGAAAAAAGTAAACAAAGAAGAAGCTCGTACAGGCACGATTGCGTATTCGATTTTAAAAAATCATAATACATCTGGTACGATGGAACATCTTAAAATTAAATTTGATGCCATGGCTTCTCATGACATTACCTTTGTCGGTATTATACAGACGGCTAAAGCATCGGGAATGGAAAAATTTCCCCTTCCCTATGTCTTGACAAACTGTCATAATTCGCTGTGTGCCGTTGGCGGTACTATTAATGAAGATGACCATGTCTTTGGTTTATCGGCAGCTAAGAAGTATGGTGGTATTTTTGTGCCGCCCCATGTTGCAGTTATTCATCAATATATGCGTGAAAAAATGGCCGGCTGCGGAAAAATGCTCCTCGGTTCGGATAGTCATACGCGCTATGGTGCCTTAGGTACGATGGCGATGGGCGAAGGTGGCGGCGAGCTGGTGAAACAGCTTTTAGGTGATACGTATGATGTAGCCTATCCGGGTGTAGTCGGCGTGTATTTGACAGGGAAACCCAATCCTGGCGTAGGACCGCATGATATTGCTATTGCAATTGTAGGAGCAGTATTTAAAAATGGCTATGTAAAGAACAAAGTAATGGAATTTGTTGGTCCTGGCATTGCGTCTATGACGACAGACTATCGTAATAGTGTCGATGTCATGACGACAGAAACGACCTGTTTGTCATCAGTATGGCGTACAGATGATGATACGAAAGCGTATTTAACACAACATGGCCGGAGCGATGCTTATACAGAATTGAATCCGGCAGATGTAGCCTATTATGACGGCATGATCACAATCGATTTGAGTACAATCAAGCCCATGATTGCATTGCCTATGCATCCTAGTAATGCTTTTACTATTGATGAATTAAATGCAAATTTAGAAGATATCCTTCATGATACGGAAGAAGCTATCAATAAGCGGATGAGCAACAAAGAATTACACTGCAGTCTTACTGATAAAATCATCAATGGCAAGCTCCACGTTCAGCAAGGTGTCATTGCCGGTTGTGCTGGCGGGAACTATTGTAATGTCATGGCAGCAGCACACATTTTGGAAAATGCTAACTGTGGCAATGGCGAATTCTCTCTCGATGTGTATCCGTCGTCATTGCCGGTTCAAATGGAACTGGTTAAAAAAGGTGCTCTGTCTGCACTTTTAGCAGCAGGAGCTATTTTTAAAACCGCTTTTTGTGGTCCCTGCTTCGGCGCTGGTGATACACCGGCTAACAATGCCTTTAGCATACGGCATACGACACGGAATTTCCCGAATCGTGAAGGATCGAAACCGGGCAATGGTCAGTTCTCTACAGTAGCTCTCATGGATGCCCGTTCTATTGCGGCGACGGCAGCAAATGGCGGCATATTGACGTCAGCAGAAGCCTATGCTGATGCTTATGAAGTGCCGCCGTATGAATATGATGATACGGCTTATACTAAACGGGTTTATGAAGGGTTCGGTCATGGTAATGTAAAACAAGAATTAGTATATGGCCCGAATATCAAGGATTGGCCGGCATTGGAACCATTAGCAGATCATATCCTCCTTAAAGTTTGCTCTAAAATCATGGATGCTGTTACGACGACAGATGAATTGATTCCATCCGGCGAAACGAGTTCATTCCGATCCAATCCGTTGGGATTAGCTGAATTTACCTTATCGCGTCGTGATCCGGAATATGTTAGTCGGACGAAGCTAGTCAATAAGGCAGAACAAACGCGGATGCAAGGCGAATGTCCTGCTGGTGTTGATGAAAGTTTAAAAGGTATCTTTAAGAAATTGCAGACGAAATTCCCGGAAGCCTCTATGAAAACCGTAGAAATAGGCAGTATGATTTATTGTGTCAAACCTGGCGATGGTTCAGCTCGTGAACAGGCGGCAAGCTGTCAGCGTGTCCTTGGCGGCTTAGCAAATATCTGTCAGGAATATGCTACTAAGCGCTATCGCTCCAATGTCATCAACTGGGGCATGATTCCTTTCCAAATGGAAGGAGAACCAGATTTTGAAGTAGGCGATTACATCTATGTTCCTCATATCAAAGAAGCGTTTGATGGAGACATGAAACAGATCAAAGCCTACATCGTCGGCACTACATTACAAGAAATAACCCTGTATATTGCTGCTATGACGCCGGAAGAAAAACAAATCGTCAAAGCTGGCTGCTTGATTAATTTCAATCGCAAATAAAATTAGAATATACGCATCAAAAAGTGCCTCTGTCAGTTGTATTCATTAAAATGACAGAGGCACTTTTAGTTGCTAGTATAGAATTTATAGTGTTGTATTGAAAAAGGTAATGATGCCTTGTTCTACTTCACCGCGTAAATCCAGTTCATTGTGAATTTCATGACGGTATCCAGGATATACGTGGACCGTTGCTTTGTGCCCTGATGCAATCAGCAAGTTGGCGACATGATACGTACCTTCGCCATAATTGCCGCATGGATCTTGGTCACCGGAAATGAGATAGAAGGGAATGTTTTTAGGAACCTTTTCAGCCCAGGTATCTGTTTCAACGAAATCATAGATCTGGACAAAATCCCAAATAAGTTGCAGCGTTACATCAAAAGAATTGAAGGGATCAGATGCATGATCAGCGACGATGCGCGGGTCCCGGGCGATCCAGGCGTTAGGACTGATAGCAGTAGGGATACGTTCTGTCAACTCTAAGAAAGCTTTTTCCATCCATTCCCCAGCTGGCTGATAGGGGTCTTTTTCCATGGCAGCTTTTAATGCCGGATCATTTCGTTCGATTTCACAGCCTTTCATGTGAGAAACGACGCCGCAAAGACCAACGGCCGTTACGTCCTGACCGTAGACTGCAGCATAAGCACGAGCAATGAGGGATCCCCAACTGTGGCCAAAAATCAGGAAAGGAATGCCAGGATGTTCTTTTACAGCAATGTCATGGAGTGATTTTTCGTCGTCAATATACGTACGATAATCTTTGGAATGAGGATCGCCAAGGGTATGACTGTCAACAGCTGTCTTGCCATGGCCGATATGATCATCTGCGTAGACAATGAAGCCAGCTTCTTGAAAAGCGAGGATCATGTGCATATACCGCCGTGAATGTTCGCCGAATCCGTGGATGATTTGGATGATGCCGCGAGGTTTTCCCAGCGGACTGTACGACCAGGCTTTGATAGTATCCCTGCCATTTTGAGACGGATAGGAAATTTCATGGATAGACATAGTAATCAACTTCTTTCTCTATACGTATACAATACTTCACATACATACAGTATACGTCATTAGTCGATCTATTTCCTGTCAGGTAGCTTTAACATAACAGAATAATATGATACTGCAATAAAGATGAAAAAAGAGAATGAAACCTTTCTTTAAAAAAATATCTCACGAAGACGTTTATTCTCTGACAGGATCATCCATTATAGGGGTAGTGCCTTGTTTTGGTGAAGTATGGTAGAAATGTTTCCACGCCCGATAGAAAGTAGAGTAATTTTTAAAGCCGCTGTCATAACATACGGTTGTCAGCGGTTTCCCCTGCTCCATCAAACTGCGGGCCAGCATAAGACGTTTTGTCGTAATGTATTGGGCAACAGAACACCCTGTTTCACTTTTAAAGAGATGCATGAGATAATCGGGGCTGATATACAGATGCTCAGCCAACGCCTGTATAGAAAGAGGTGTTGATAAATGAGCATTGATATAATTTATGGCGGTCTGTATTTTTTCGTTTTGCCGGCTTGTCTTGACAAAACCGACATGGCAATGTTGTACTGCTTGCGATAAAAGAATCATAAATTCCAGAAAAATCGTTTCTTGCAACAATTCATTATTTTCTTTTGGCTGAGAAAAAGCCTGTCGCAAACGGCAGGTTGCTCCGAATACATTGCCCATTTCCTGAGATTGACGCAAAATGGGGGAGGCCATATGTTGGAAAATAACGGACAGGTCACACCCTCTTTGACGACAAGAATCGACAAAAGAAGGTGCAATATAAGCAATGATCCGTTCATATATGACCGAATCAGATATGATAGGGCGGTGCATCTGTCCGGCAGAAACGACGACAATATCGTACGGCTGCAAAACATAGGATATGCCTTCAATATCATAGGTAACATTACCTTGAAGAAAAATAGTGATTTTATCGAAATCATGATAATGATAAGGACACGGTAAGTTTCGCTGATCAGACAGATAAAAAAGTTTTAATTGTTGATGTAAATAACCGGTTTTTTTGGACATACAACATACTCCGTCAGAAAGGGACAGGTCAACAGTACCTGCCGATACGTAAAAAAAATAACAGGATTTACAATAACTATAGCATTTTTTAAATATAATTGCCAATTTCAGCTATGTATACTATATATGAAAGCAAATTACAAGGACATAGTCAGGGATTTGAAGGAGGATATAGAATATGAAATTTATTAAAATGCATGGATTGGGAAATGACTTTGTATTTTTAAAAGATAAAGATGGTGCCAATAAAGATTATACGAAACTGGCAGTTGCTATGTGTGCCCGGCATACGGGAATCGGTGCTGATGGTATTATTGTCGTCGTACCAAGTGATAAAGCGGATGTACGTATGCGTATCATCAATGCAGATGGCAGTGAAGCTGAAATGTGCGGTAACGGTATCCGTTGTTTTGCAAAGTATGTCTATGACAACGGTATCATTACAAAAAATGAATTTACTGTTGAAACATTGGCAGGCATTATGAAACCAAAGGTCACCGTAGGCGAAGATGGAACGGTCAGTTTAGTCACTATCAATATGGGGAAACCCTTTACAGATCGCGGCCAGATTCCTATGAATGGCCCGGCAGGGACTGTCGTTGATGAACCTATCGACATTGATGGCAAGACCTATAAGATCACCAGCCTCCTTATGGGCGTGCCCCATACGATGACCTATGTAAAAGATGTGGACGCTGTTCCGCTCCACGAATTAGGTCCTAAATTTGAAACGTACAAAGAGTTCCCTCGCAAAACGAATATGAATTTT
Organism: Megasphaera sp.; assembly: GCA_022486585.1. Lineage (GTDB taxonomy): Bacteria > Bacillota > Negativicutes > Veillonellales > Megasphaeraceae > Megasphaera. The sequence goes on along the minus strand of JAKVKI010000006.1, from coordinate 19,096 downwards.
GTTCAGGTTATTGATAACCATACGATCAAAGTCCATACATGGGAACGTGGTGCCGGAGCAACACTAGCTTGCGGGACTGGGTCCTGTGCGTGTGCCGTTGGTTCCTATCTCAACGGGTTTACAGGCCGTAGTGTCGATGTGCAGCTTTATTTAGGTACGCTTCATATTGAATATGATGAAAAAGATGGCAATGTGTATATGACCGGACCAGCAGCCATATCATTTACAGGAGACTGGCAGGAACAATAAGCTGACAAGGTACGTCTTGCAGCTGGAGAATATGGTAACACCAGGGGAAGGAAGATAAAATGATGATGGGGATAGTAGAAAAAGGATATTTCATAGATCGGCCTAATCGGTTTGTCGTTCATGTATCACTCAATGGCCAGCGCGTGACCTGTCACATGCCTAATCCAGGCCGTATGTGGGAACTTCTATTTCCTGGCGTCATCATGTATGTTCGCAAAGTTGCGGTAAAAGGACGTAAAACACCTTATGATGTCGTTGGTATCGACCGTGACGGCGTACCCATTCTTCTCGATACGCAGTATAATAATACAACAGCAGCCATGTTAGTCCAGCAACAGCGTATTCCTGGATGGGAAGAATATACATTGCTGCGACGGGAAATAACTGTTGGCGACAGCCGGTTTGACTTGCTGTTAGACCGGGGTGGAGAAAAATTCTATGTAGAAGTGAAGTCGTGTACCTTATTCAGTAACGATGGGGCGATGTTTCCCGATGCAGTTACAGAACGAGGACGCAAGCATATTATGGAATTAGCAGCTATGCATGATAAGGGCATCCATACGGGTGTCCTTTTTCTGGTGCATTGGGAGCGAGCGAAATGGTTCCTGCCAGATTATCATACGGATCCAGCCTTTGCAGAAGCGTTTCGGGAAGCGGCGCCGCGGCTGGATTGGAAGGCCTTGAGCCTGTGCTGGGATTCGTCATTTTGTAATGTCAGACCGAGGGAACTGTTGGCCTATCCAGAAGAGATATTATTGCGGGAAAATCATGATAGAGGAGACTATATGGTTGTACTGCATATACAGGACGATAAAGATATTTCTATTGGAGCCAAGGGGAGCATTCATTTTCCCAAAGGCTATTATGTATATGTTGGTTCAGCTAAACAAAATTTGGCTGCCCGCCTGGCACGGCATCAGCGGAAGCGTAAAAAAATGCATTGGCACATTGATTATTTGCGCCAGGAAGCAGATGTGACAGCTATTATCCCTATCCGTACAGCTGACGATCTAGAACATGAACTGGCTGGCAGCGTTAGTTCTATCGCGCCTTGGTCCATAGCGGGTTTTGGATGTACAGACTGCCAGTGTTCGTCCCATCTGTTTGGATTTTCCGATAATCCTATCCATCGTCGTGATTTTATGGAAGTAGTAGAAAATTTCAGGATGAACCGTCTTTCTTGTTTATAATGCATAAATCAAAATCATAGGGCCTCTATAAAAAGATGGCCCATAGTGATATAATATGCTTAAATCTGCGAGATAGAAGGAGGAATTGTATTGGAACGATCAGAAGCAATTGCATTATTGCGGAAATACAACGGAGAACCATTTCATATCATGCATGGACTCACTGTTGAAGGCGTTATGCGCTGGTATGCCAACGAGCTAGGGTATGGCGATAATGAAGATTACTGGGGCCTTGTTGGTCTCCTCCATGACGTGGATTTTGAAAAATATCCGGAACAGCATTGTAAAAAAGCACCGGAACTATTGAAAGAAATCAACGCTAGTGAGGACTTCATCCATTCTGTCGTTTGCCATGGGTATGGTCTGTGTGTAGACATCAAACCAGAACATCAAATGGAAAAGATTCTCTTTGCTGCAGATGAATTGACAGGCCTTATCTGGGCAGCAGCGAAGATGAGACCGTCTAAAAGTACGCAGGATATGGAAGTAAAGAGTATCAAAAAGAAATTCAAAGATAAAAGTTTTGCTGCCGGCTGTTCTCGTGATGTCATTAGACAAGGCGCTGAATTGCTTGGTTGGGATTTGAATGAGCTTTTTGAAAAGACGATTTTGGCTATGCGCTCCTGTGAAGACAGAGTTCGTAAAGAATGTTTTGAAATCACAGGTGCTCACGAATAATAGTGTATGATACGATGTAAAGGAGAAAAGGATCATGAAATGTAAAAAATCAATAATGACAGCGGTTATGACTGCTTTGATGACCTTCGGTACTCTTGGCGGCGCATTTGCTGCAGGCTTAGGAACTGTCGATATGTCGGCGTTGTTGCAGCAGCATCCTAAATTCGCACAGACCATGTCCACATGGCAGAGCGATGTGAAGAAAGCCCAAACATCATTCCAGGCAGAAGCAAAGAAAACGACGGATAAAACGGCACAGCAGTCGTTGGTCCAGAAATATAATACGCAGCTCAATAAACAGCGTATTGAATTGTTTAGCCCTCTGGAAAAAGATGTTTTGGAAAAGACCAATCAGGTTAAAGCTGAAAAAGGCTTGGATTATGTCGTATTAAAAGGCGCTGTCGTCAGCGGCCAATCGACGGATATTACAGGCGATGTAGCTAAAAAATTGAAATAATGACAGATTGAAAGATCCTCCGGTTTTTTGCCGGAGGATTTTTGGTTTTTTCGTATAATGTTTCAGATATAGCATTTCCTTCAGATATGACGTATAATGAAATCAATATAAGAGAGCAATACGATATAGGGAGTTAGAGAAGATATAGGATGAAAACAAAAAAAATATTTGGATTTGATTATACAGATAATAAATATATGAAGCTATTTATGTATTTATGTGTAGGCGGATCAGCGGCTTTATTAGAATGGGGCTTGTTTTTCCTGTTTTTTTCGGGCTTGACTAGTATTTCATTTTTTTCTTTACAAACGCAGAATGTCTTAGCAGCAACGACGTTAGCCTTTGCTACGTCTACGCTGTATCATTATATATTATGTAACCGATTTGTATTCGATAGTGGCAGTCGTTATCAGCGGGGAGCAGAAGTATCTTTAGTATTTCTAGTCAGTACGATCGGATTGGGATGGAATTTATTGCTTATGTGGCTATTGACGTCCCCAGCAATTTTAGGCTTGAATCCGATGCTTTCTAAGATCATAGCGAGTGCTATCGTTACGGTATGGAATTACGTATCCCGTAAAAAATGGATTTTTAAATAGAGGGGGCATGTATGATGGATAGAAATGAAAGAGTAATGCAATTACTACGGCAAATGATTTCCATTCACAGCGAAACTGGTACGGACGGAGAAGTAGAAATAGAAAGATATTTGCACTGTCTGTTATCAAATATGCCTAATGTCATGTGTGGTATGATTCATGCTCCCCATGATTTATTAGATCGCTCTCTGGTTTATGGATATGTTGCCGGCAAAAGAAAAGATACCGTTGTTTTTCTCAATCATCATGATGTCGTCGGTATTGAAGCATACGGTAGCTTGCAGGACCATGCCTATACACCAGATCTTATCCTAAAGGATATATTGCGGACAGAGACCGATGAAGATGTCCTTAAAGATGCTAAAAGCGGAGACTGGCTCTTTGGTCGCGGTTCCTGTGATATGAAAGGCGGCGCCGCTGCACAGCTTGCTGTATTTGAAGAATATGCGTATCATCCCGGTGAAGTTAGTCTGTTATATGTGTCCCTGCCAGATGAAGAAGCGTATTCAGCAGGTATGCGTACGGCCCTGTCCGTATTGAAGGACCTGCGTGATACGTATGGATTGGTATATCGTATACTTGTCAATAGTGAACCGAACAGTAAAGTCAATGGCAAGGAACGTGGAGCCATACGGGCCTATACGGGCTCTGTTGGCAAAATGCTGCCAGTCGTATTAGTCCAAGGCAAGACCGTTCATTTAGGAAATTATAAATATGGCGTCAATCCAATTGGCATTTTATCCCGTCTTATTGCAACGACAGAAGGGGATATGTCCCTGACCGATCATTGTGGTGATGAAGTGACACCACCACCAGCTTGGATATATTTACGAGATCGAAAACAACATTATGATGTATCGCTGCCGCAGCGGGCGGCTGCCTGTGCAAACTTCATGACCTATGGCAAAACACCGGATGATGTCATGTATATCCTCATGGATGCAGCTCGTCATGCTGTAGCGCAGACACTGGAAGGATTATCCTATACAGGAGAAGTGAAGGTTATCAGTGCAGCTGAACTGATGAAGCAAGCCATGGTTTATCCGGGATTCGATGTATTCTATAAGAATATTTACAATAATAGTTTTGTAGCCCTGCAAAAAGGGGAAAGCAGTTACGCTGGCGAAACCATCCATTTACTGGAACAAATCCTCAATTTTACTAATATGACGCAGCCTATGGTGGTCATTGCCATTGCGCCGCCATACTATCCGGCTGCAGACAGCTTAGCCATTGATGATGGCACCTTTCCAGGACTTTTGGAAACGATTCGCTCTGTTACAGATGTAACGTATGGCCGGTATTTCAATGGTATTTCTGATTGCAGCTACTGTTGTCCTAATCCGAATTTAGATGAAGAGATGGTACAAAAGAATCTCCTCTTATGGGGGAAAAGCTATGGGTTTGATTTTACAGCAATGGCAGAAATGCAGATTCCCTTCCTCCTTTTAGGGCCGTGGGGAAAGGATCTGCATGAACGAACGGAACGGGTCCATATTTCCAGCGTGTCAGAAAAATTGCCGGCTGTATTGGAAAAAATCATCTCCTATGTCAGTAAAACGTTAAAGTAGACGCTTTATATGATTATGCATGGCTGTGTATATAGAATCGGTCGAGTTCTATATATAAATAGCAGTATTTTGTGACAAGATTGTAACAATGATGTGCTACACTATTACATAATACCGTATAGAAGGCATTATTAAATTTTTGAGAAAGCAGGGATAGTATGAAAAAGAAATCATTAGCATTAGCTGCATTGGCAGCTGCATGTGTTACATCCTTTGCCTTTGCTACACCGCAAACACAGTGGACACAAGGACAATGGCAGTTAGACCTTGGTGCATGGAATCCGAAAGCATCCATGGATAGCAATAACACATATCTTAAAGATGGCGATCTTAGCACCGATACAAAATGGAACTTCCAAGGTGGCTTGGGCTATGGTCTTAGCGACAAAGTAGCATTGCAGTATAACTACTATGGTCTGAAAACTGGCGGAAACGACTCAACTCATAACGTTGGCACTGACGGCAACGAACATGAAGTGAATCTCGTATATTCGCTTAATAAAAACTTTGCTGTATATGCCGGCTGGAACCGCATCAAAAACAGCTTTGATAATGCAAGTTTCCACGATAACGGTTATGAACAGACCAATAATGTAGCTCAAATTGGCTTGATCGCTAAAGCACCGATTACAGATAACTTTGACTTCTATGCCAAAGGTGCTGTTGGTACACAGCGCACTACTATTTGGGAAGCAGGTCTTGGTTACACCTTCGGTGATAACTTCGATTTAAGCGCTGGCTATCGCTATGTCAATACAAAATTGGCTGATAAAGACACATCTAAAGGCTTTACAGATGATGCTAATATTTCTTATAAAGGCTTCATTGCTACCTTGTCATATCGTTTTGGTGGCGGCCACAAAGCAGCTCCGGCTCCGGAACCAGTATATGAACCAGCTCCGGCTCCACAGCAGCCGACATATGTCGCTCCGGAAAAGAAAGACTACTACGTTGAATCTATTCATTTTGATTTCGACCAGGATCAGCCAAAAGCAACTGAAACGACGAAACTCAACCATTTCGTACAGGTTGCTAAAGAAAACCCGAACGATATGTTCAAACTCGTTGGTAACACCGATGCTAAAGGCACCAATGCTTACAACGATGATCTCTCTAAACGCCGCGTAGAAAACGTTGCTACATACGCTAACAACAATGGCGTACCGGCATCTCAGATGGAACTGGATTACAAAGGTAAAACAGATCCTGTCAGCACAAACGACACCGATCAGGGTCGTGCTGATAACCGCCGCGTAGATATTTGGCAGAACAAATAATTACGTACTATATGCTATGTCCAGCATTCATAAAAAGCACTCCGCAAGGAGTGCTTTTTATGCTTGTTCTTTCTTGTAATCCATGTATTTGCTCTTGCAAAATAGGGCATTTTACGGTATAATTACATAGCTAACTTAATAAGAGTACTGGTGTATGGTAATCCGCCGGGGCTTGTGCAATGGGGACCTATGAACCTCGTCAGGTCCGAGAGGAAGCAGCGATAAGTAGATATCCTCATGTGCCACGAGGAAACCTGGCGGGTTATCATTCACGAGTACTTTTCAGTTGGTAAAAGCAGCGGTTAGCTGCTTTTTTTCATATCTAGGAAAGGAAAGAGTATGGCGTACATTGCATTATACCGTAAATGGCGGCCGAAGGATTTCGACGATGTCGTCGGCCAAGCTCATATTACGGAGACCTTGCAAAAAGCGATAGAGACAGATAAAGTAGCCCATGCCTACTTGTTCTCCGGTCCTCGCGGAACCGGCAAGACCAGTACGGCCAAAATTTTTGCCCGGGCTATGAACTGTATTCATGGTCCTACATCGCATCCTTGTAATACCTGTGAAGTGTGTCGCCATATTATGAGCGGTGAGTCTATGGACGTCGTAGAAATCGACGCCGCGTCAAACCGCAGTATTGAGGATATCCGTACGCTTCGGGAGACTATCAAGTTCATGCCTGCCGAAGGACATAAAAAAATATATATTATTGACGAAGTACACATGCTGACGACAGAAGCGTTCAATGCCTTATTAAAGACCTTGGAAGAACCGCCGTCACATGTTATCTTCATCTTGGCGACGACAGAACCGGAACGGATCCCCATGACGATCCTGTCGCGGTGCCAGCGCTATGAGTTCCGCCGTATTACGAGCGGGGACATTGCAAAACGCCTGCTTTACATAGCCAAGGAAGAACACATTGATCTTACTAAAGGGGCAGCCCATATCCTGGCTGTCCAAGCGGATGGCGGCATGCGTGATGCCCTCAGTATGCTTGATCAATGTGTCAGTAATACAGAAGGTACTATTGATGAACAGCTGGTCCGGGACCTGTTAGGCTTGATTGGACGAGATTGGTTATTCTCCCTGAGTGATGCTGTTTTTCAAGGCAAGGGTGATGATATCATCCAAGCTGTTGATGACATCATCCACATGGGCAAAGAGCCGCAAGTTATTTTGACGGAACTATTGGCTCATTTGCGGGCGATCATGCTCTGTCAGGCAGCTCCTAAATCAGATACACTGGCAGCATATGCTGATTCCATGAAAAGATTGACTGCCCAGTCCCAGACGGTGACACCCGAACGGATTTTTTCCATATTGCAGGTCTTGCAACAAGCCTTACTGACGGCAAAGACTTCACCAGAACCGCGTATTGCTGTAGAAATGGGACTGCTCATGGCGAGTCGGGCTGTATCAGCTTCATCGGATAACAGTAAACCTGTCGCAGATTCATCCTTGCTTGATTCTGTACTGAATCGTTTGACCCAGTTAGAACAGCAACTGGCTTCGATGCGACAGCATACGGCGTCTGTCCCTGTACAGCAGCAAGACGATGGCCTGCCAGTGAGTATGGCTGATGAAGAGATACCTTTTCCAGAAGAAGAGGAAGCCTTGGTGTCAGCTGGTACGGATGAGGAGCCTGAGAACATCCGTTCTGCCGGGCACAGTACAAACGAAGAACCTGTTTTACCGCAAAATCAAAAGACAGAACCATCCATTCCTGAACAGGAGGCACCTGCTCAAAAAACGAATGCCCCTGTTGTTCCGCCTTCCCAATATGATGATATCTGGAAAAAGACCTGCGCCGTTTTAGATAAAGAAAAGAAAAAAGCTGTATTTTCCTGTGTCCGTAATGGCAAAATCGTCTATATCGGCCAGACTGAAGTCATTCTTGTATTTCAGACGGCGTTTATGGCTAAGCGAGCCAATCGGGAAGACTACTACGGATTCGTCGATCAGGCACTGGCGCACGTCCTCGGCAAAGGCTATCATATGCGGGGATATTTAAAAGGCGATGCAGAACTAGAAGCCTACGAAAAAAAAAACAGCCAAGTAAGTGATACCGCTATATCCAGTCCTGCACCGAAAGCAAAAGAAGTACCGGCTGAACCAGCAGAATCAACTGATTCAGTGCAGCCAGCCTCTTTAACAGTACCAGTTTCTTCAGAAGAAGCTGGCGTTGTTGAAGAAACAGTTCCGGCAGGCCTCCAGCCAGCCACGGCAGACGATATGTCTCCGGCAGAACGAACTGTATTGGAACCATTGCTCAAAACGGTGGGAGACTGTAATATATACATAGAACATAAACCTAATACATAATTTAACACAGGAGGAATTAACATGTTTGGTGGAAATATGCAAGGTATGATGAAAAAAGTACAAAAAATGCAGAAAGAAATGCAGAAATTGCAGGAAGAATTAAAAAAACGTACAGTAGAAGCTACTGTCGGTGGCGGTGCCCTGACCTTGGTCATGAATGGTGAAAAAAATGCGGAAAGTGTCCATATCGATCCGTCTATCGTCGATCCGGAAGATACAGAAATGCTGGAAGACCTTGTTGCTGCCGCAATTAATGAAGCCAATAAAAAAGTAGATGAAATGATGGCACAGGAAATGGGTAAATTGACAGGCGGCATGAAACTTCCGGGGATGTTCTAATGGATACGCCTTTAGATACGCTGACGGAGCAATTCCGCCGTCTTCCTGGAATCGGCATCAAGACGGCACGGAAGTTGGCGTATTATATGGTGCAACAACCGCCGGAAGCAGTAGAAGTATTTATTTCTGCTATTCGTGATGCCAAGGAACATATGCACTTCTGCTCCGTCTGTTTCAATCTGTCGTCGCAGGATCCCTGTCCTATTTGCAGTGATACCAGTCGTGACAGAACGACTATTTGTGTCGTCGAAACGCCGCAAGATGTACAAGCCATTGAACGCAGTGGTGATTACCATGGATTATACCATGTCCTGCATGGTGCTTTGTCACCTCTTGACGGGGTCGGTGTCGATGATCTGCGCATCAAAGAATTATTGCAGCGCTTAGGCGATACGGAAGTGAAGGAAGTCATTATTGCAACGGATCCTGATGTAGAGGGAGAAGCGACAGCCTTGTATTTGGCACGCCTTCTTAAGACAGCCGGTATTCGCGTCACTCGCATTGCCAGAGGGCTCCCTATGGGCGGCGATATCGAATATGCTGATGAAGCGACCTTGGCCGGTGCTGTAGCTAACCGGCAGGATATGTAGGAGGTCCTTATGGATTATATTTGGATAGGCGTTGGCATGATAGCCTTGTTTATCTTGAATAAATTTATACTGGCACCGATACGCAGTATCGTCATTAATCTGATTGCTGGCTTCGTTGTGCTCTATTTGATTAACTCCTATGGATATCTTCTAGGACTCCATATAGTACCTATTAACTGGATCAGCGGCATTATCATCGGTATCTTTGGACTTCCCGGTGTGGCCGTACTGACAGTATATTATACGTTTTTGTAAGGAAGCAGTCCGTATATCATGTGCTTTCTATAGTCAAGTTAGAGAAGGGATAATGTGAAATTGAAAAAATGGGCAGCCTTTGTTTGCACTGCCTTTATTGCTGCAACACTCCTGACAGGATGTGGCAATAGTGTTTCAACAAAAGTAGAAACCGTGTCTAAATCAGCGCATCCTGTAGCATTGACACTGGATGCCAATATTACAGCGCTCCATATGACGAATATTGTTCCTAAATTGTCCGGCAAATTAGTATCGACGCCACTGGCTGTAGGACAAGAAGTAAAGTCAGGTGATGTCGTTGTCCAAGTTGATTCTACGCCATATCAGCAAAGTGTCAGCCAGGCGGAGGCAGAACTGGTAGCAGCGACGTCTGCAGCTGCAGCGTCAGCGCCGGTTTATTCAGCACCAGCCCAAAGTGGTGGCGGCGGAGATAGCGGTCAGCGGGCTAAATTAGATGTATGGTATCAAATGGGGGCTATTTCTAAAGTAGAGTATAATCAGATGATGTCCCAAGCGGCACCAGCTCAATCAGCGCCGGCACAGACCTATAGCGCTCCTGCAGTGGATAGTGCTAAAGTAGCACAGTTGCAGCAAGCCGTACAATCGGCACGGGACATGATGGGAAATGCCACTATTTATTCTCCCATGGATGGCCGTGTGACAGCTGTCGCAGATAATCCGTCCGTTGCCGTAGCTGGCAATGTCTTAGCTACTATTCAGCAAATGACGCCTCTTGTAGCAACGTTTGCTGTACCAGAAATGTATGTAGAAGCTTTACAGACAGCAAAACAAGGCGGTACTTTGAAAGTATCTGTCATTGCAGCTTCTGGTGAATCAGAAGTAGGTGAACTGACCTATTTAGCAACGGCAAAGGATCCGTCAACTGGATCATATACTGCTAAAATTACTTTTAATAATGCAAAAAATCTTTTTGTTCCCGGTGAATTTTATCATGTCCGCATATCAACACCGCAAGAGGTATCACAAATCACGGTACCTAAGACGGCTATTAAGACGAAGGACAGTGGTGATTTTGTCTATATCGTCAATGACAGCGGACTTGCTGATGCTAAATCCGTACTGACAGGCGATGAAGAAGATGGCCGTGTCGTCGTCCTCGATGGCTTAAAAGAAGGAGATAAAGTTATTGAAGATCCGCCTGATTCTTTGGAAATAGGCATGAAGGTTCGTTCGTAGTTCGCTTAAGCGCAGGTGATGTCCGTTGAAAGAAACAGAAGATACAGGACGATCGAATAGTTTATTGAAGTCATTAGAAAAAAGCCTGGATGTTCTTGACCTTTTTGAAGAATGTAATTCAGGGATGGCTTTGAAAGATATTGCTGCCCGTACGCATTTAAATACGTCGACGGCATTCCGCATCGTCAATACGCTGGAACGCCGTCAATACCTGACTCGCAATGAAACATCCCGGCAGTATCGTCTGGGCCCTAAGGCGCTGGCATTAGGATACTCAGCACATTGGACGGAAAATGTCGTAACGCTGGCCAAGCCCTATTTGCGCCGGTTGCAGGAAACATTTAATGAAACGGTCAGCATTTATGTTGCCGAAGGGGACAGTCGTATTTGCTTGGATCACGTCGAAAGCAGTCATTCTCTGCGTCGTGTCGTTCCTATTGGCGAAGCGCTGCCTATTTATAAAGGGGCTGCTGGCAAAATCTTATTAGCCTGGGCCAGTAAAGAAGAGCGAAATCGGTATATTGTACAGCACAGCAACTTGTCGGAAAGTGAATTTGCTACGATCCGTCATAATGGCTATGCTGTTACACAAGATGAAAGTGAACACGGGCTTTTTGCATTGTCTGTACCTGTTTTTAACTTCGAAGAACAGGTCATTGCTTCGCTTACGGTGGCAGGACCGACGATGCGGTTTTATGATTCTATCCGCCAAAAGATGCTGTTTACGATGAGCCAGTATGCCTATGAGATTTCCTATTCTCTTGGCTATCGGAAAAAATTATGATCTATACGAAATGGCCGACTGCAGCGTATAGCGCCTCGGCACAAGATATAGCCCCCTGTCTGTTGGGCCAGTATTTAGTCCATCAGACGGAGCGGGCCGTATATGCCGGCCGTATTGTCGAAACAGAAGCCTATGGTGGCACTTATAATGGTAAGGCCGATGATGGCTCTCATGCTTTTCATGGTCTGACGAAACGCACGGCGCCTATGTTCCACCAAGGTGGCATTGTGTATGTGTATCTCATTTATGGCATGTATCATTGTGTCAATATCGTTACCGGCCCGGAAGGGGCGGGACAGGCTGTACTCATCCGGGCAATCGAGCCTGTAGAGGGAATAGAAGCCATGTTGGAAAACCGGCATATGATGCAGATGAAACCAAAAGTGACGAATGGACCGGGAAAGTTATGTCAAGCGATGAATATCACGCTGGCTCAAAACCAATTGGATTTAACTGGTCAAGAAATGTTCGTGGCTCGTGCTGTAGAAAAACAGCCTGTTTCTATTATTTGTACACCACGGATCCACATTGATTACGCCGTCAATGGGAAATCGTTTCCCTGGCGTTTTTATATACAACATAATCCATACGTATCAAAAGCATAATGAGGGGGAGATACTATTATACAGTTTAGAGAATTCCGTCTTGAAGATAAACCAATCATTGATGATTATTTTCAGCAAAAAAGATATGAACAAGCAGATGCTACATTTATGACGCTGTTTGCCTGGCAGTATCCTTATGAAATACAGTGGGCTGAAGAAAACAATGTCATGTACATTCGTTCCGGCCGTGGTAAAAAGCAATTCTGGCTGCCGCCATTTGCTCGTAAAGATGGCAGTTTTATCAAAGGGATAGAACGAATGCATGAATGGTTTGAAGAACGGGGATTTCCTTTCCTTATGAAAGGCGTTGTCCCGGAAGCAGCAGAACGCATTCGGTCCTTATGTCCGGATTGTTATGATATTACGACAGACAGGGATAATTATGAATATGTCTATTTGACGCAGAATATGATCAATTTATCTGGCAAAAAATATCGTCAGAAGAAAAACAATCTGAACCATTTCTGCAATCAATATATGGGAAAATGGGAATATGTCCCTATTACAGAAGATAACTTTGAAGAATGCATGGAGGCTGAACGAACTTGGTATGATCAGCATGAAGTTGGCGATGATGAAGAGCTCTTAGGAGAACGCTATGCTATTGAAGCTGTTTTCAATCATTGGGATGTTCTTAAACCGACAGGCGGAGCTATCCGCTTGTTCAATAAGATCGTAGCCTTTTCTGTTGGTGAAATGCTGAATGATGATACAGCTATCATTCATTTTGAAAAGAGTGATCCGTCTATTCGTGGTCTCTATCAAGTCATTACGCATGAATTTATTCTTCATGCCTGGAACCATACGACCTATATCAATCGTGAAGAAGACATGGGCATCCCTGGCTTGCGCCAGTCTAAAGAATCCTATAATCCAGATCATTTCGTAGAAAAATACGACGTGACACTGCGCAAGTAAATAGTGTTGTATATCATGGCTCCCTGCTAAGGGAGCCATATGCATACAAGGAGGTATATACGATGAAGTTTCGCTTAGCAACTCCCGAAGATAGAAATCAAGTAGAAAGCCTGTGGGCCTATTGCTTTGAGCCACGGGAACATCCTTTTTTTCAGTGGTATTTCTCGAAATTTTACCAGCCAGAACATGTTCTCATGGGATTTTGTGATGGCGAGATGGCATGCCTGACGCATTTGAATCCGTATACACTTCGGCTGCGGGGAAAGGATATCCCTGTCTCATATATTGTCGGGTTAGCGACCCATCCGGCAGCACGGCGTGGCGGAATTGGGGGAAAACTTCTTCAAGCGGCCCTTGGAGAAATGAAGCGGCGCGGCCATTATATCAATATTCTCATGCCCTCCAAAGCAGGCTTTTATCAGCCGTATGGGTATGAATTATACTGCCATCAGTGGAAAGAAACGATGCCCTTAGAAGCATTACGTCCCTTGACGGACCGTTCCCTGCACTATGGATTTGTTAACAGTCCGGATCAATGGAACTATTTGGCACCCGTGTATGACGCTTATACGAGAAAGTTGTCGGGGTATGCTGTTCGTGACGAAGCTTCGTGGCGCAGCCATATAGAAGCCCAGCTGGCTGAAGGGAATATTGCCGTCGCCTTTGATGGAACGATACCTGTAGGATATGCGTTCTACCAATTGGGTGAACCGACTATTGTCAGCGGTGAATTTGTCTATGCTACAGCACAAGGAAAAAAAGCGCTTCTCGGCTATATGTACAACCACCGCTCCCAAGGCGATACATTCCAATGGAATGAAGGAATCCATGACCAGGGCTACCGGTTTTATCCTGATGGGAAACAAGGCCATGAAACCATGCCTTTTATGGCGGGCCGTATCGTCGATGTCAAAGGTGCCTTGGAACAACTGCCTTATCCATCCAACGTAGCAGGGCAGCTTACCTTTGAAACAGCAGATCCGCTGGCCTCATGGAATACCGGCATTTTTACGCTTACCGTTGCTAACGGCAAAGGAACAGTAGAAGAAACGCCGCAGGCAACACCGGCAATTACGATACCAATAGGTACACTGGCACTACTCGTATTCGGAGCAGTTGATATTGATACACTATGCTTCTATGGAAAATTAAAAGGTCGGGACACGGCCGTACAGCTGTTGCAAACATTTTTCCCTGTAGAAAAATGTTATATCAATGAATGGTACTAGCCATCATGTTATTTGTATTATGTAGTGCCCATCCATAAAGACAGACCTAACCGTAGTGGTGTGGATTACTGCTACGGTTTTTATTATGTCGCAGCCTGTGGCAACCGGTAATTCTATATTTCGGGGACGATAGGGAAAATTATAGTTGTATTGTTTTGGCTGTAATAGTGCATATGATATTTTTGATGTAGTTCAAATCTTTTCTAAATGGAAGCTATAAATCGGTTCTGCCTTTTCAAAATGGATAAAAAGTAGTAAAATGTAAATATTCTTATATATTATGCATTCGGGGAGGATGGAATTGATGAAATATACTGCGTTGATGGCTTGGGCATGGGGCATACTGACAATAATACCCATACAGGCAGAAACTGTATCTCCTTTAGTGCAGCATGAGCAGTTAGAGCAGGCCCGACAGGCAGATGCCGCACGGGAAGAACGACTGAGACGACCGCAGGTTCAGATAGACGGAATGTCCGAACGGACAGTATCGCCGTACATTGAACCTGGCAGGTCGTCTTTTTTTATACATTCGATACAGTTACAGGGCCTGGTACCGGAATTTTCCTTTTTACGGCCCCTTGCAGCTACAGCGTCCCATACGGATATGGATATACAAACTATTCAGCATCTGGTCGATACGATGAATCAGGAACTGGTAAATCGAGGCTATGCCACGAGTCGTATTGCTGTACCAGAGCAGAATCTCAAAAGCGGCGTACTGATATTGGCCGTGCAGCCCGGGCGCATTCATGCTGTGACCTATAGTAAAGGCAGTGCTCGGCTGCCATGGCGTACGTCCTTTCCTATTTGGGAAGGAGATATTCTTAACGTTCGTATGCTGGAACAAGGGCTGGAACAGATGAAGAGCTTGTCTTCACAGGACGTATCTATGCGTATCATACCGTCAGAGCAGGCAGGCACGAGTGATATTGAGCTGACTATAAATAGGACAAGACCAATCCACTATATTGTTTCTGTAGATAATTCCGGGCTGGCGGCTACCGGGCGGGTACAGGTGAGTACAGATATTGCTATAGATAATCCGTTCTATGGCAACGATTTGCTGCATATTGGGATGAATGGGGACGGTGCCCGGGACGGATATGAACGGGGTACCCGGGGACAGCGTGTATATTACCGGATTCCCTATGGCAAGGAAACCTTTTCTCTGGCATACAACCGGTATACCTATCATCAGACCGTCCATAATGTACCATACGATTTCATCAGCAGTGGCAAGAGTGATACCAGTGCCCTGACATGGGAACATCTCATGAGCCGTAACCAATATGGTAAGATCAGTTTTGATGTAAGTGTACGGAAACATAATTCCCATAATTACATCAATGATATGGAAATCCCCGTACAGACTCGTCATACGACGACGGTAGAAGCGGGTATTTCTGAGCAGCGTTACATCGGCAGCAGTACGTTCTATGGCCGGATTGGGCATCGCATGGGTGTAGGCTGGTTCGGGGCTATGCCAGAGAACCAATATGAAGACGGGCCGAAAACGAGGTATCATATGTGGGTATTAGATACGGCGTACCGTCATCCCGTCACGATAGGGCATCGACCGGCGGCATATACGACGTCCTTCCATGGCCAGTGGACGACTGGCGGCGACCGGCTTTACGGTGCAGATATGATGAGCCTGGGCAACCGTTATACCGTTCGTGGCTTTGATGGTGAATATACCCTTATGGGTGAAAGCGGCTGGTATTGGCGCAATGAGGTATCGTCTCACCTTGCTCAGTGGAATAGTGATATCTATACAGGAATTGATATAGGGGCAGTGTATGGTCCCAATACGGCAGACTTGGCAGGCAGAGCTATTGTTGGTGCAGTCATCGGCCTGCGCGGCAATTTCCTTTCTGGGTTATCTTATGATATCTTTGCCGGCATACCGTTGTATAAACCGGACGGGTACCATACGGAACATGTTACCAGCGGATTTACAGCGAGTTGGCGGTTTTAGGAGACGAATAAAATAATACGTATATTATAAGTTTAGTATTATAGCGGGAAGGATAGATAAATGAACTATAGTGAATTGGCACGGCATATGACAACATGGATGCTGATGGGGATCTTTTTCATAGACCCCATAGCAGCAGGTGCAGCAGCACCGATAACGGCAGATCCGATGGCTCCGGCAGCACAGCAGCCCCTGGTCCAGCAAACAGCGAACGGTATCCCTTTAGTGCAGCTTACGGCTCCGACAGCAGGTGGCGTATCCCGCAATCAGTATCAGGATTTCAATGTTCCGGCTACGGGGGCTATACTGAATAATGCCCATGGGGTTACGAATACCCAGCTGGCCGGATATGTTCAAGGCAATCCCAATATGGCCGGCGGGACGGCAAAGGTTATTGTCAATGAAGTGACCGGTGCTAATCGCACGCAGATGAATGGCTTTCTGGAAGTCGCAGGAGACCGGGCTGGTGTCGTTATTGCCAATCCCAATGGCATTGCCGTAAATGGCGGCGGTTTCATCAACACATCCCATGCCATGCTGACAACGGGTACACCCCGTTATGATGCCAATGGCGGATTATCCGATCTGCAGGTCACCGGGGGAACTATTCGCATTGACGGAAATGGACTGGATGGATCAAAGGCGGACAGTGTCGCTGTTTTAGCCCGTGCCGTCCAAGTGAATGCCGGGATATGGGCTAAGGATGCCAGCATCATTGCGGGTGCGAACAATGTGACATATAATGACTTAAAGGCAGTTCCTACGGAAGGAACCGGAGAAAAACCGTCAGTAGCACTGGATGTGGCAGCTATCGGCGGCATGTATGCCAATCGTATCTTCCTCGTCGGTACGGAAAAGGGACTGGGCGTCAATATGGCAGGCAGCGTATCGGCGTCACAGCAGTTGTCTCTGGAAAACAACGGGGATCTGCATATTGCCAAGACCGGGGCTGTGTATAGTGACGGTACCCTATCGGTACATACAGCAGGGAACATAACCAATGAACAGACTCTTGCCAGTAGTGGAAATATGACGCTTCGTGCAGACCAGGGAGTGACCAATACAGGAGTCATAGGAGCCGGTATCGGTCGTGACGGAGCGGTGAATCAACCGGGAAGGCTGACGATACAAACGACGAAATTGAATACGGATAACGCACAAATTGTGAGCGGTGGTGATATGGCCGTTACAGCCGACAGCCTTTCCAGCCAGTCGGGCGAACTTTCCTCTCAGGGCAATGCTGTGATTCATGTGACCGATGCCGTAGTTATGGAAAAAGGTAAAATAACAGCGGGGAAAGACCTGTCACTGACAGCGCAGTCCCTGCTGTTAACCGGTCGTATTGCCAGTGGCGGTAATATATTGGTGACAGCAGAAAATTCCCTGACGAATGAAAACAGTACGGATGGTTTTGGCAGTATCCAGGCCGGAGGAAACCTGGTGCTCCATACAGATGGGAGCCTGACGAATAAGAAGAATATAGAAGGCGGCGGTACGGTCTCTATTGATGCCAAAACGAATATTACCAATACAGAGACCGGTACGATTAACGGCAATGGGGTAGCGGTTACAGCAAAAGATGTCAATAACACCGGTCTTATTACAGCGGAAAATGAGACGGCAATTACAGCAGAGCACCTCAAGAACCATGAAACAGGCCGTATATATGGTGATGATGTGACGATTACGGCAGGAAATGTAGAAAACCGTAAGAATACGGAACTGGAAGAAAAACTGGCCCAAGAAATGAAGACGCTGACGGCTAAAGAACAGGCGCTGGATGCAGCCTATGCTGTGGATGTTACTTCGTTTACCACGAAGGCGCAGGAACAAGGCTATACGGATACCATTGCGGCAGCTGAAAAAGCATATACTACCCAGCTGGCTGTTGTACAGGCAGTACAGCAGGAAATGGAACAGCACAAGTCAGCAGTTATAGCTGCCCGCCGGAATCTGTCTATTCAGGGAGCGGATACTGTCCGTAACAGTGCCGATGCCACGCTGTATAGCGGCGGTGATATGTCGATTACGGCACAGCATACGATTACCAATAACGGGGCCAAAATAGACAGCATGGGCAATCTGTCTCTTACGGCGCAACAGGTATCAAATGAAAACAATGCCTTTTCAGCTAAGCGGGTAGGCGGTGCCTGGACGGATAACCCGGATAAAATCCGCATTGATCAGAACGGTCATCCTGAACAGGGACAGGCCTTTGATAAGAGTGAATTTACCCAGTTATCCAGCGGCTACGGGGCGTACCATAATACCAAAGCCATGGAAATATATGCACCGGCGTATGATATTGTTGCCGCACCGGAACCGGGGGAAACAGTAGATCCGGCCCATCCGGCAGGTTCTAAAGTAGCAAACTATGAATGGAACGATGCCATTTTTACGACAATGGGACTGACACCGATGACTTCGGCCCGTCCGGAAACGGCAGGAGCGAACCAGACAGCCTGGGATACCCAGTTTAATGTCCTGCTGGAACAACTGAATGCAAAGATTACAGAGCACAACGCCAAGGCAGAACAGAATAATGCCAATATCGGGGCGACTGAAGATAAGAAGATTTACAATTATACGATTATCCGCAGCCATTCCCAGACGTCTCATGAAGAAGTACAGACGACAAATGCCGGTGTTATCCGTAGCGGCGGTAATATGACTGTCACCGGTAATCTGCGCAATGAAAACAGCCAGATGTCAGCTGGCCAGACACTGTCCGTGACGGGAAAACTGGAAAATGAAGCCAAAGAAAATCAGGAACTGACGACGACCTTTGGTACGACGCAGGCCAGCTATACCTATCGAAGACCGCGTCCTCATAAAGCCCGTCGTCGTGG
>JAKVKI010000005.1 GCA_022486585.1 Megasphaera sp. | reverse complement strand
AGTTAAATCTAATAATTTTGAAGAAGATACACTAATATAATATGATATATAAATAAAGAGCCCTATGGCTCTTTATTTATATGGTCACAAAATATAGCGATTAGATTTCTTTTTTGTTATCGGCACCAGGCGTGGTGATGATAATCTTTTCCGGCGTAATGACTAAAGCGCCTTTGGCAGTGCAAGCGCCGTTGAACATATCGGATACAATCTTTTTGAATGTATCGACAATGGGGCCGGTCGTGATGTATGTAGCAGTCCCTTTAATCTGGTATCCTTCAAAGGTCTTGGCATTGCAGGCGGAGACGGCAATCTTGCCATTTGCCTGGATGTTTTTCAATGTTGTATCCAAGAAAACATCACCGACGACGAGTTTGCCTTCAGGTGTAATGTCTTTGAAGGCAACGGGGATAGCATTGGGTTCCTCCGTATAGGTGGCTAAATACCAAATTTGTTCTTTTAAAAGATTCATAACGGCTTCATTCATAGTGTATTCCTCCTTGGTTGATATGGCGTACAGTGTTCGTATCACTGTGACTATAGTATAAATAGATTGCTCATATAATGTAAGATATTAATAAATTGATGAGCAACTATTAATTTACATAGTTACTTGCTAATGCGAGCAAGTATACGTATACTGAACGCAGGAGATGATGCGCATGTATAAGAAAAAGTTGGAAGCAGATATACGGTGTCCCTTGGAATATGGTTTGGAAGTGTTTGGCGGTAAGTGGAAATCACGGATTATTTGTGTCCTTGCAGCAAAGGACACACTGCGGTATAGTGAACTTCGCCATGAAATGTTCAATATTACTGATGCCGTTTTGGCAGCAACACTGAAACAACTCATGAGTGATGCCATGATTACACGTACATCCTATGATGAAATCCCGCCGCGGGTAGAATACAGCCTGACAGAAAAAGGAAAGTCAGCCGTACCAATCTTACAGTCTATTTGCCAATGGTCGGGTATCTTCTATAAAGAAGATACGGCACACAGTATGACGCAATGCCAGAAATGTGATCATTAGCAGTATCAATGGAAGTGTTAAGAAAGCACTATATAAAAAGAGGCTATAACTGATTTTCAGTCATAGCCTCTTTTTGTATGGTGCGAGTGAAGGGATTTGAACCCTTACGTCGTAAGACGCCAGATCCTAAGTCTGGTGCGTCTGCCATTCCGCCACACTCGCATAATATATTGTAATACACGTTAATATACGTGCTGAACCATGACCTATTATATCATATAAAAACCCTGCTGCACAAGAGACGTACACCAACCTTTAGGCTTTTGTGTGAAATTTCACAAATTTAGTCAAAAGTATTGGCAAGGCTTACTAAGTGTGATATACTACGCGTGGTATTACTGATAGTTCTACCGTGACTGTTGAGTCTGTATCATCTGAACGGGACTGCACTAGGGAGTATCAGTAAGCGATGAGTACTTGTGTTGCGACTTGTATCTTTTTAAGAGCGAGAACGGAGGAAATGATATGCAAAAAGAAATGGGTATGAAGGCGCCGGCCGGTGTAACGAAACGGGCTTTGTTTACGACGCGGGAATTGACGATTATTGGCATGTTGTCTGGTATTACGATGTTATTAGGCTTGACGGGATATGGATTTATTCCCTTACCGATGATGAAGGCGACGATACTGCATGTGCCGGTTATTATTGGCGCATTAGTAGCTGGTCCTCGCGTTGGTGCCATGGTTGGCTTTATCTTTGGTTGTTTTAGTATTTTCCAGGCGGTGACATCGCCTGTTGTGTTATCCTTTGCTTTCTTAAATCCGTTGATTTCCATCGTACCGCGTGTATTGATTGGTATTGGCGCATATTACATTTATAAAGGCATTGAAGGAGCATTTCATAAACAATCCATTAGTCTGGCGATTGCTGGCTTATGTGGGTCCATGATCAATACGATCGGTGTCATGGGTGGTATTTACCTTATTTATGCAAAAGATTTTGCAGAAGTCCGCAATATCCCCTTGGATAATGTTGTTAATATCATTCTTGGTATTTGTGCTTTTAACGGCATACCGGAAGCTATCGTATCGGCTGTCATTACGGTACCTGTCGTCGTCGTGTTGAAGAAAGTAATGAAGAACAAATAAGACCTTTTGGTATGAATAGCGAGCTGTCAGCGGATAAACCGCGGCAGCTCTGCTTTTTTTCTATGCAGGAATATGATAAAATAAAAAATAGGCTTTGTTATGGAGGCGAGAGAACCTATGGAACGTATATACTTAGATAATGCGGCGGCAACGCCGCTCGATAGTCGTGTATTGGACGCGATGATGCCGTATTTGACGACACAGTATGGCAATCCATCCAGTCTCCACTACTACGGCCAGCAGGCACGGGCTGCAGTACAGCAGGCGCGCTCTCAGATCGCCCATTGTTTGGATGTGGCAGCACAAGACGTGATATTTACCAGCGGTGGTACAGAAGCGGATAATTTAGCGATTTTAGGCTATTTACAAGCCAATCATCCGGAAGGCGGTCACCTTATTACGACGGCTGTCGAACATGACGCGGTATTACGTACGTTTCAGCGATTACAAGGGCTTGGTTATGACGTAACCATATTGCCTGTTGATGAATCGGGACGAGTCAGGGCGGACGATGTGCGTCAGGCTTTACGTCCGCAAACCGTGCTGATTTCTATTATGTATGCCAATAACGAGACCGGCATGGTCCAGCCTATTGCTGAAATCGGCAGTATTGCCAAAGAGGCAGGTGTCGTTTTCCATGTCGATGCAGTACAGGCTTTTGGCTATATTCCTATTCAGCCGTTGCAGGAGTCCATTGACATGCTTAGCCTGTGCAGCCATAAAATCTATGGACCTAAAGGCGTAGGGGCCTTATATCTGCGTCATGGTCTGACTGTAACGGCAGCATCCTGTGGCGGCCCTCAGGAACATCATCTACGGGCTGGTACGGAGAATGTAGCGGCTATCGTTGGATTTGGTATGGCCGCTTCTTTGCTGGAAAAAGAACGCAAAGGCCGAGCTCGTCAGGCTTATGGCATGAAACGGTTTTTCTATGATCGCCTCATTAGTCCGAATCCGTGTATTCGTCTCAACGGATCCATGGCGCATGCGCTGCCTAATATTATTAACTTTAGCGTTCGTAGTGCTGACAGCGCGGTCATGCTCATTGCGATGGATGCAGCCGGACTGGCCGTATCAGCTGGTTCAGCTTGTGAAGCAGGGGCTGTTGAGCCGTCCCATGTGCTGTGTGCTATGGGACTTAGTGATGAGTGGCTTCGTGGCAGTATTCGCATCTCTGTAGGAAAAGAAAATACGACGGCAGACATTGAACAAGCTATTTCTATCATTCTGTCGGTCATGGATACGGTACGAGGAGGAAACTATGAATAAACGTGTAGCTGTCGCCATGAGCGGTGGTGTGGACAGTTCTGTAACAGCAGGGCTTTTAAAAGAACAAGGCTATGATGTTATCGGTGTGACGCTGCGCCTGTGGGAAGAAGGACCAGCATGTGCAGTAACGGATAATATCCATGCCTGTTGTTCCCTTTCTGCTGTAGATGATGCCAAGGCCGTTGCATCTATTCTTGGGATTCCTCATTATACCTTGGATTTTCGGGATATTTTCCGGCGAGATGTCATTGATTATTTCGTTCGCTCTTATAGTAAGGGCCATACGCCCAATCCGTGCATTGCCTGTAATAAATCGATTAAATTTGGTCTGCTGTGGCAAAAAGCACAGCAATTCGGCGCACAGTATTTGGCAACTGGCCATTATGCCCGCATTACTTGTGATGCTGCACGTCAAAGGTATTCCTTGTTGCGTGGCAGTGATCGGCGCAAAGATCAGTCCTATGTGTTGTATCAGCTGACGCAGGACCTGCTGGCCCATGTATTGTTTCCCATGGCCGATTTAGAAAAGCCGCAGACGCGGGAGCTTGCAAAAAAATGGGGACTCCCTGTTTTTAATAAGCCAGAAAGTCAGGATATTTGTTTTATTCCTGATAATGACTATAAGGGATTTCTGCATAGTCAAATACCGCAATATTTCAAGCCCGGTGATTTTGTCGATCAAGCCGGTCATATTGTTGGCCGCCATAAAGGGATTCCCTGTTATACGATTGGCCAGCGACGGGGACTTGATTTGGGTGGTCCTGGCGGACCGTATTATGTGACGAAAATCGATGTGGAACATAATCGGGTTATTGTCGGTTCAGAAGATAGTCTTTTTTCAACGCTTGTCCGTGCCAGTGAGGTGACATGGGTTGAAGAAGTACCAACGGAACCATTTGAAGCATTAGGAAAAATTCGTTATGCTGCCAAGGAAGCGCCGTGTACGGTATATCCTGAAGGCACGATGCTAAAGGCTGAATTTGAGCAGCCACAGCGCGCCGTAACGTCCGGACAGGCCCTGGTATTGTATGACAGGGCAACAGGTGAACGAGTCCTTGGCGGCGGCGTTATTATATAATAAAAGAGGAGACACAACGTGGCAACAGAATATATTCGCAACTTTTCCATTATTGCACATATCGATCATGGTAAATCTACGCTGGCAGATCGCCTGCTGGAAATGACAGGTACTGTATCCAAACGGGAAATGGAAGACCAGCTTTTGGATACGATGGATTTGGAACGGGAACGGGGCATTACCATTAAAGCCCAATCGGCACGACTGATGTACGACGCTAAAGACGGGCATCAGTATGAACTCAATCTGATTGACACACCGGGGCACGTCGATTTCAATTACGAAGTATCCCGCAGTCTTGCTGCCTGTGAAGGGGCATTGCTCATTGTCGATGCGACACAGGGCGTAGAAGCACAGACACTGGCTAACGTATATTTAGCACTAGAACATGATCTTGAAATCATACCGATCATCAATAAGATCGACTTGCCTAGTGCAGAACCGGAACGAGTACGCAAAGAAGTAGAGGACCTTATCGGTCTCGATGCGTCAGAGGCCATTGAAGTGAGCGCTAAGACTGGCGTCGGTGTCGATAAGGTGTTGGAAGCTATTGTACAGCGTATACCTGCGCCGGAAGATGCGCCAGACAAGCCCTTGCGAGCACTTATATTTGATTCTCACTTTGATGCCTATAAGGGTGCTATTGCGAATATCCGCATTATGGAAGGCACGGTGAAGCCAGGAGATCGCATCCGCATGATGGCTTCTGGTAAAGAGTTTGAAGTCATTGAAACTGGTGTATTTTTACCACAGATGCATCCTGTATCCCATTTGGAATGTGGCAGTGTAGGGTATTTGGCAGCTAGCATGAAAAATGTCCGTGATTGCCGTGTTGGCGATACCGTGACCAAGGTCGATAACCCGGCGCAAAAAGCCTTAGAAGGGTACCGCAAGGCTGTGCCTATGGTATATTGCGGGCTCTATCCAATGGAAACGAATGACTATGACAACTTGCGGGATGCCTTGGAAAAGCTCCATTTAAATGACGCAGCGTTGCTTTTTGAACCGGAAACTTCGACGGCGCTTGGATTTGGCTTCCGTTGCGGCTTTTTAGGGCTCTTACACATGGATGTCGTCAAAGAACGGCTGGAACGGGAATATGGCTTGTCCCTCATTACGACGGCGCCTTCTGTTATTTATCATGTTTTTTGTACAGATGGGACGATGATCACTGTCGACAATCCGTCACTGATGCCGGATATGACGAAAGTGGATCATGTAGAAGAACCGTTTGTTAAAACGACGATTATCATACCGAAAGATATGGTCGGTACGGTCATGGAAATATCCCAAAATCGCCGCGGCCAGTATGTTACAATGGATTACCTCGATGAAACACGTGTATCCTTGATTTATGATCTTCCGTTGTGCGAGATCCTGTTCGATTTCTTTGATACCTTGAAATCAGCTACGCGGGGCTATGCGTCTCTTGATTATGAACTCCACGGCTATCAAACATCGCCGATGGTGAAAATGGATATTCTCATTAACGGGGAAGTTGTCGATGCATTGAGTGTCATCGTTCACAAAGAATTTGCAGCACGGCGCGGCCGGGCGTTGGTGCAGAAGTTGCGCAGCCTCATTCCGCGGCAGCTGTTCCAGATTCCGATCCAGGCAGCCATTGGCAATAAAATCGTGGCCCGTGAAAACGTAGCAGCCTATCGCAAGGACGTCCTGGCTAAATGTTATGGCGGTGACGTGTCTCGTAAACGGAAGCTTCTGGAAAAACAAAAAGAAGGGAAAAAGCGCATGAAACAGGTCGGCAGCGTCGAAATCCCACAGGAAGCCTTCATGGCAGTCCTTGAAGTCGACGACAAATGATCGGTCTGTACATCCATATTCCTTTTTGTGTCCATAAGTGTGTCTACTGTGATTTTCCGTCTTATGGGGGCATCCTTTCGTACCGTCAGGCTTATGTCGATGCACTGTGTCGTGAAATCGATGCCTGGGAGGGCGAAACTGTTGCCGATACAGTATACTTTGGCGGCGGTACGCCGTCTTTGCTGACGACGGCACAGTTCGCTGCCGTTTTGACGCGTTTGCACCGGAAATTTACGTTTTCTGCTGATGCGGAAATTACGGTAGAAGCCAATCCTGACAGTATAGATGCGGACTTTGCAGCAGCGTTGCATCATATGGGTGTCAATCGCATGAGCGTAGGCGTCCAATCATTCAATGATGAGATGTTGCGGTTTTTAGGGCGGGTCCACACGGCTGAACAGGCGGTGCAGGCGCTTTTGGACATAGCGGCGCAGGGAATTACGAATATTTCCCTGGATCTGATGTATGGGCTGCCAGGGCAGACGTTGGACATGGTAGCTCATGATATGGATATGGTGCGAAGCCTGCCTGTTTGCCACGCTTCGATTTATAGTCTTATTGTAGAGGACGGGACTGTCCTGAAAAATCGATTGGATCGTCATCAGGTCATCCTGCCAGAGGACCAGGCCGTCGAAACGATGCGGAAAAAAGTACACCAATCCATGCATCAAATGGGCTTTTCCCATTATGAGATATCCAGCTATGCTCAGCAACACAGGCAATCGCGTCACAATTGCAAATATTGGCAGTATGAGCCGTATATAGGGTTCGGAGTTTCTGCCCATTCCTTTGATGGTCAGCAGCGCTGGGCGAATATTTCTAATATTCCTGCGTATATCCGTAAAGCCGGTAAGATGTCTGTCATAGGAGAGCAAGTCACGATTACGAGGGAACGGGCGATGGAGGATTATTGCTACCTGGCCCTGCGTCTTCGGGACGGCATTCATTACGATGATTTTGCAAACCGCTTTGGCGTGCCGTTAGCACAGGAATTTGGCCATGTAGTGGAAAAACTGATGGAACAAAAACTTTTGGAACCAACAGCTGACGGCTGCCGCATGACGGCAGATGGTCTGGCTTATGGAAATTATGTATTTAGCCGATTTATTCGATAAATCGCCGTTGCAGGATTGACAAAATCATGCATTTTGAGTATAATTTCATTGTGTGCAGTAAAGCACTCCCTAACATAAATTTGGAGGGAGGGATATAGAATGGCAGAAATCAAAGTTGGTAAAAACGAAACGTTAGACAGCGCACTTCGCCGCTTCAAACGTTCTTGCCAAAAGGCAGGTGTTCTCTCCGAAGTACGGAAACGTGAACACTATGAAAAGCCGAGTGTACGGAAAAAGAAAAAGTCCGAAGCAGCGCGGAAACGGAAGTACAGAGCATAATCTTTCAATGTTAGAAGGGTGATCAAATGTCTCTTAAAGAAGAACTGCTTCAGGACATGAAGACAGCTATGAAGGCAAAAGACAAAACGACGTTAGCCGTTATTCGTATGGCTCGTTCGTCTATCCGCAATGTGGAAATCGACGGCAAATGCGAATTGGATGACAGTGGCGTCAGCGCAGTCATTGCGAAAGAAATGAAACAACGTAAAGAATCACTGGCCGAATTCGAAAAAGCAGACCGCCAGGATTTGGTGGATCAGACGAAAGCTGAAATGGCTGTGTTAGAAAAATATATGCCAAAACAGCTGTCAGCTGATGAAGTCCGACAGATCGTTGCAACGAGCACTGCCGGCCATGCTGACCTTAAGATGGGAGATGTTATGAAACTCGTAATGCCCCAGGTTAAGGGTAAAGCTGACGGACGTCTAGTCTCTCAAATTGTAAAGGAAATGTTACAAAAAAATTAGTTTTTGTATTGACAAATGAGCTGATTAATTGTATCATTTATGCATGATTTGAAAATAGAATAAGTCATGATTCAAAGTCAAAGAAGACTTCAAACCGTAACAGGGGAGGAGTCTTTTTTTATTCTGAAGGAGGAAGGAAGTTTATGACTAAAGAAGGTTTAGTTTATGTAATCCCTGCAGGTCAATACGGAAAAGAAGGTGTTCTGGCTTTATTGGAACAGCATCCGGAAATCAAATTTGTATCTCTCGTCGGTGTCGACTTAGCCGGCAATGATACAGATGAAAAGATTCCTATTTCTGTATTCTTTAATGACTATGACAAATTCTTCAATGGTACAGCATTCCAGACTGATGGTTCTTCCGTTGTATTGCCAGGTATTGCGACCTTGTCCAATGCCCGTGTCGATATCAAAGCGGATCCTGGCGTCAATTGGTTCGTTGATTACAACGATAGCAATATTGATGAAGTGACTGGCAAACCGGTAGGTACGCTGCGTATCCCCAGTTTCTTGCGTCACGCCACAGGATTCATTGATTCCCGCTCGATTCTCCGTCATACGACTGATTATGTAGCAGACGAAGTACTGGCATTGATCAAAAAACATGGTATTAAAGGTCTTTCCATTAATACTGATGATATAGTAAAACTCGTGTTCACGACAGCTACAGAATTGGAATTCTGGGTAAAATCACCGAGCCAGGACGTAGCTACCCGCTTGTTGTCTGCGTCTCAGAAGATGCAGGAACAGTACTGGCAGCGTACACATGGCGTGGTCCGTACAGCTCTTGAACAAACTGTCGAACGCTTGGAACAATACGGTCTTGAACCGGAAATGGGCCATAAAGAAGTTGGCGGCATTAAAGCACAGATCGATGATTCAGGTAAACTGATCTTCGTTTTGGAACAGTTGGAATGCGACTGGAAATATGCCAGTGACCCTGTGCAGACAGCTGATAACGAAATTTGTGCCCGCATTATTGTCCGTGAAGTATTCCGTGAAAACGGCCTTGAAGTTACGTTCCAGGCTAAACCGATCCACGGCGTTGCCGGCAGTGGCGAACATACCCATGTTGGTATTGGCGCTATCATGAAAAATGGCACCTTCATCAACTTGTTCAACCCGGATGATATGAATAAAGAATTCCTGTCCAGTGTTGGCTATGGCGCAGTCATGGGTATTTTGAAACATTACGAAGTTATCAATCCTTTCGTATCGGCAACGACAGATTCCCTGAATCGTCTGAAACCTGGGTTTGAAGCACCGGTCTGCATCGTTACAGCACTTGGCGGCGAAACACCGGATGTACCGACTCGTAACCGTTCCGTATTAGCTGGCCTTATCCGTAGTGCTGAAAATCCTAAAGCAACGCGTTTTGAAATGCGTGCACCGAACCCGTTCACCAATACATACATCGCCTTGGCATTGTTCTATTTGGCGGCATTGGATGGCATCAAATATGCTATTGGCAAAGAAAAAGCACCGGCAGATTTGCTGGCTGAATTGTCCAAAAAACCGGGTGATCCGGCTGAATATCTTGAAAAATCCCGTGCCTATCGTTCTGAAGTCGATGTATTTGAAGCATTTACAGATGAAGAACGGGCGGATATGTTCGGCAAAGCACCGAATACGGTTTGGGAAAACTTCAAAGCCCTTACAGAATATCCGGAAAAATTGGATGATCTTGCCTGCGATCCCTTCCAGAAACGGTTGATGGAATCCTTCAGAGAAGGCGCATTGACACGGTGGGCGTTGGAATTGCAGTATCGCATCATTCCGGACAATCTGGAACGCGTTATTTCTGCTAAACAGCTCCATACGGATGGCGACAGCAATCCTCTTGAAGTAGAACGCTGGACGACGATTAATGCATTGCGTACTGAATTAGGCCGCGATACAGAAAAGAGTTTGTCGATTTGCTCTAAGATCAAGAGAGCGCTCAATGCTAAAGATTATGATACAGCTTCCGACCTCATGGTTCTCATGAGTGATAAAATGGATGAACTGGCTGATCTCTATTATGAATATTCGCACAATGCATTCTAAGTAATGTGACAATATAAAAAAGCCTTACCGGTTCGCCGGCAAGGCTTTTTTGCATGACTACGTTATGAATGGATGATCAAGCCGACAGGGCAATGGTCACTGCCTGTAACTGTAGTATAGATACTGGCATCTTCCAAACGGTCGTCTAAGTCAGAAGACGTAATGAAATAATCGATACGCCAGCCAGCGTTGTTCTGACGGGCTTTGAAACGATAGCTCCACCACGAATAGATACCTGTCGTATCAGGGTAGAAGTGGCGCCATGTATCGGTGAACCCGGCCTGCAACAGTTCTGTCATTTTTTGACGTTCTTCATCAGAAAAGCCGGCGTTCTTATGGTTCGTCTTCGGGTTCTTCAAGTCTATATCTTCATGAGCCACATTGAGGTCGCCGCAGAGGATGACACCTTTGGTTTGCTTGAGGCGCTGTAAATAGGCACGCAGGTCGTCTTCCCACTGCATACGGTACGGCAGACGGGCCAATTCGCTTTTGCTGTTTGGCGTATAGCAGGTAACGAAATAAAAATCAGCGAATTCCAGTGTGATCAGCCGGCCTTCGTGATCGTGCTCGTCTATGCCCATGCCATAGGACACGGCGATCGGTTTCATACGGGTGAAAACAGCCGTGCCGCTGTAGCCTTTACGGTCGGCATAGTTCCAGTATTGTTCATATCCCGGCAAGTCCATATCGATTTGGCCTTCTTGCAGTTTTGTTTCTTGCAGGCAAAAGATATCAGCGTCGAGATGTTGGAACGTATCCATGAAGCCTTTTTTCATAACAGCTCGCAAGCCATTGACATTCCAAGAAATAAATTTCATGATATGACTCCTTTCTTTTTCTTAGTACTGTCCTAATGCAATAATTTTTGCTATAATAAATACAGCATATCTTAAAGACATTTGTTGGTATTGCATACAATATGTAGGAATGATAGCATGATTATTGTATAAAAAATCATAGGAAATGTCAAAACAAATTTAGTGAAATCAGGTGATCTATATGTCCATTCATGAATTAGCAGGTACGAAAGTAAGAAAAGAAGATTACATTGATTTACAAGCCATTGCAGCAGCATATCACAACAACCACCCTGATGTAACGAACCCGCAGCAACAAGTGCGTTTCGGTACGTCGGGCCATCGCGGTCAGGCCGGTAACAGCAGTTTTACGGACGACCATGTGGCAGCTATCGCACAGGCAGTTTGCAACCATCGCCGCAGCTTTGGTGCTGAAGGTCCGCTGTTTGTTGGCGAAGATACACATTATCTTTCCAAAATGGCGTATGAAACAGTGTTGGAAGTACTAGCTGCTAACGGTGTCACGGCCTATGTCGACAGCGAAGGGGATTTTGTTCCAACGCCGTCAGTGTCGCGGGCCATATTGCGTTATAATGACCGCCGCAATGAAAAAATGGCTGATGGCCTCATCATTACGCCGTCCCATAACCCGCCGGAACATGGCGGTATTAAGTACAATCCCGTTACAGGCGGTCCGGCAGGTTCAGATATTACTAAGATGATCGAAACAGAAGCAAACCAGCTTCTAGCTCAAGGGAATGTAGGCGTAAAACGACTGAGTGCTGAACAAGTCAAGGAAAGTGCCTTAGTAGTGCCGTATGATTACAAGGGGCTGTATGTAGCAGAACTGGATTCTATTATTGATATGGATGCTATTCGTAATGCCAATCTTCGTATCATGGTCAACGCGCTAGGCGGTTCAGGTATGAATTACTGGCACAAGATCGCTGAAACGTACAGCCTTCCTATCGATTTTGTCAACGATACGTATGATCCGCAATTTACCTTCATGAATTATGATCACGATGGTAAAGTGCGTATGGATTGCTCGTCTAAATACGTTATGTCTGCTGTTACAAAAAGTAAAAATCAATATGATCTGATTTTGGCGAATGATCCGGATTATGACCGTTTTGGCATCATATCTGGTGCCCAGGGGATGATTACGGCGAACGCCTATCTGACCGTGGCATCCCATTATCTCATGACACATCGTAATTTTGCTGGCAGGGGTATTGCCAAGACCGTCGTTACGACAGATTTGCTGGCCCGGTCAGCAAAGGCACTGGGAATTCCCTGTTATGAAGTACCGGTAGGATTTAAATATTTCGGCTCCTTGTATACTGGCGGCAAGATTGCCTTTTCTGGTGAAGAAAGTGCTGGTGCATCCTTTGTTGCTAAAGACGGATCTATCTGGACGACCGATAAAGATGGCATGATCATGTGCTTGCTGGCTTGTGAAATTAAAGCCGTTACGGGTACATCGCCTATCGATTACTACAATGAGTTGTGCAGCCGTCTCGGCCGGCCGTATAGTATGCGTAGTGATTCGCCGGCAACGCTGGAAGAAAAGGCTAAAATCAGCTCTCTGACGGCAGACGATGTGACAGATAAGACCTTGTGCGGCAGCCCAATCACAGCAGTCATGTCCAGATCTCCGTATGGTGATTTTGCTATTGGTGGCGTGAAAATTGCGACAGAAGACAGCTGGGTAGCGGCGCGGCCGTCTGGTACTGAAGATTTGTATAAATTATATGCTGAAAGTTTTGTTTCTGAAGATCAGGCAGGGAAGCTTTTAGAAGAAGGAAAGGCACTTATTTCTAAAGCACTTGCGAAATAGAAATTTTTAGATTACAATAAACGCATTTAGGAAGCGATATAGGCCGCTTGTATGCAATCAGTGGAATTTTGTGTATGACCTGTGCTATAATAGGGAAGCACAGGAAACATAGTGTGTAAAGATAAAGGAGAGGTATACCGTGAAAGCAGTCATTACTGTAGTAGGTGTAGACCGGACGGGTATTATTGCCGCAGTCAGTCGTATTATGGCAGAAAATGAAATCAACATAGAAACAATCAACCAGGTCATTCTGGCTGGGATCTTCAACATGGTTATGATCGTCGATTTGGCGAATGCCAATATCGATATTACGATGTTGCAATCCTTACTCAAAGAAAAAGGTGATGAATTAGGCGTGGAAATCCGTGCCCAAAATCAAGAAATCTTTAATGCAATGCATCAGGTAGGGTAAGGAGATTTAATATGCTGACAATTCATGACGTATTAGAAACAAACCAAATGATTCAAAAAAACAATTTGGACGTCCGTACCATTACTATGGGGATTAGTCTGTTAGATTGTTGTTCTAGCGATGGCAAGACCTTATGCCGCAATATTTACGATAAGATTACGTCGTATGGCGAACATTTGGTAGAAACAGGGGAAGCCATTGCTCAGGAATACGGTGTACCTATTATCAATAAGCGCGTCTCTGTGACGCCAATCAGTTTAATTGCCGGGGCCAGTGATTTACGTAATTATAAGGATATTGCTGTTACTCTTGACAAAGCAGCCAAAGAAATCGGCATTGATTTTATCGGCGGCTTCTCAGCGTTGGTCGATAGAGGCTATACCGAAGGAGATCAGTGTCTGATCGACTCCATTGCCGAAGGACTGGCTTGTACTGATTTGGTTTGCAGTTCTGTGGCTATCGGTTCTACCAAAGCCGGCATCAATATGGATGCTGTTGCTGAAATGGGCCGTGTATTCAAACAGTTAGGCGAGCTGACAAAAGATCAGGATGCTCTTGGTTGTGCGAAACTCGTTGTTTTCTGCAATGCTGTAGAAGACAATCCGTTCATGGCTGGCGCCTTCCATGGCGTTACCCAAGGCGATTGTTGCGTCAGCGTTGGTGTCAGTGGTCCTGGTGTAGTGAAACGGGCGTTAGAAAACATCAAAGGTGAGCCGTTTGACGTCGTTGCCGAAACGATTAAAAAGACAGCCTTTAAGATTACCCGTGTAGGACAATTGGTAGCGATGGAAGCATCGAAACGACTGAACGTTCCGTTCGGTATCATCGATCTGTCCCTGGCGCCGACACCGGCTGTAGGTGACAGCGTCGCTGATATATTGGAAGAAATGGGCCTGGAAAGCTGTGGTGCCTATGGTACGACAGCAGCACTGGCATTGTTGAATGATGCCGTTAAAAAGGGCGGCCTTATGGCGTCGTCCCGCGTAGGCGGATTATCTGGGGCGTTCATTCCTGTCAGTGAAGATAAAGGCATGCTTGAAGCAGTAGGACGTGGCAGTCTGTGTCTGGAAAAACTAGAAGCCATGACATGTGTATGTTCTGTCGGTCTCGACATGATTGCTATTCCCGGTGACACATCAGCGGCTACGATTGCAGCGATTATTGCTGATGAAGCAGCAATCGGCATGATCAACAATAAGACGACAGCCGTCCGCGTCATTCCCGTTCCGGGAAAAGGCGTCGGTGATACAGTTGAATTTGGCGGTCTGTTAGGGCATTGCCCGATTATTAACGTCAACAAATACAAGTCAGATGAATTTATTGCTCGTGGCGGCCGGATTCCGGCACCTATGCGCAGTTTGACGAACTAAGACGTTTTGAGATGGAAACATTAATTGGAAAGTAGGCGTGTGTTGTGCTTGAATATTTTGTACCCTTTGTTATTGCGTTGGTTATATCCTACGCATTGACGCCAAGCGTCAAAAAATTGGCGATTAAAGTCGGTGCCGTCGACAAGCCGAACGCTAGAAAGGTACATACTCATGTCATACCGCGATTAGGCGGCTTGGCGATCTTTATTGGTTTTATGGCAGCAGTATTGTTCTGCATGCCCATCAACCATGAACTGTTAGGCCTTCTATTAGGCTGTACGGCTATCGTCGCTTTGGGAATTTGGGATGATATCTGCAATATACCGGCGAAGGTAAAATTGGTCGGTCAGATTTTAGCAGCATGTATTCCAGTCGCTTTTGGTATACAGATCGAATGGCTTACCAATCCGTTTGGTACACTCATTGTATTGCCGGAAATCATAGCTGTTCCTGTTACTATTTTTTGGATTATCGGGTTTACTAATACAGTGAACCTTATTGACGGGCTTGACGGGCTGGCTGCAGGGGTTTCCTTTATTGCATCCATTTCCATGTTCCTCATGGCATATAAGATGAATCAGTATCTGCCGGCTATGATTATCGTAGCCATGGCAGGGGCTGCTTTGGGATTTTTGCAGTATAACTTTAATCCCGCTAAGATTTTCATGGGAGATACAGGGAGTATGCTTTTAGGGTATACGATGTCTGTAGCCGCCGTCTTAGGCCTGGTCAAGACGGCAGCTACGGTGGCCTTAGTGGTACCGGTCATCGCATTAGGACTGCCTATTTTAGATACATTATTTGCTATTGTACGTCGTAAAATGAGCGGCGTTCCTATTTTTCAGCCAGATAAGGGACATTTGCATCATCGGCTGCTTGCTTTAGGGCTTACACAAAAACAAGCAGTTTTGATCATGTATTTCGTTAGTCTTATTTTGGGAGTAGTGGCTTTATTTGTAGCCAGCGTGAACTATAAGACTGGAATCGTGACGGTGCTCGTCGTCCTGGCCGTTATTATCTATTCAGCAAAACGCATCGGTATTTTGCGTAAAACAACGACGAATTCTACCCGTAAAGATTAAATGGGTAGAATTGTTTCGTATAAGGAGGCGTTTATATGATAAAGGTAATTACTGTGTTCGGCACGAGACCGGAAGCCATCAAGATGGCACCTGTCGTTTTGGAACTGAAGAAGCATCGCGATCAGATTCAAACGATCGTCGCCGTTACAGCACAGCACCGTCAGATGTTAGACCAGGTGCTGGAATTATTCCATATTCTGCCGGACTATGATTTGGATATTATGTCCCAGGGACAGACATTATATGATATTACGACGAAAGCCCTCATGGGATTGAAGGATGTCTTTGAAAAAGAAAAGCCTGATTTGGTCTTGGTCCATGGCGATACAACGACGACGTTCGCTGGTGCTTTGGCGGCCTATTATCAGCAGATTCCTGTAGGGCATGTTGAAGCAGGTCTTAGGACAGGCAATATTTATTCACCCTTTCCTGAAGAAATGAATCGCAAACTGACCTGTGCTATTGCATCTATCCATTTTGCACCTACGGCAACGGCGAAAGCTAATTTGTTGCGAGAAAATCAGCATCCTTCAAACATATATGTTACTGGCAATACTGTAATCGATGCACTTATGTCGACGGTTGACGGCGACTATAATTTTGCTGATGAAGGTCTGCAGAATGTAGACTTTAAGAATCATCGCATTATTTTGCTCACGACGCATCGCAGGGAAAATATCGGCGAACCGATGCGGCATATCTATAAAGCACTGCGGCGCATTATAGAAGAAGTTCCTGATACGGAAATCATATTCCCGGTCCATCGGAATCCCTTGGTTCGTAAAGTCGTTGAGGAAGAGCTGGCTGGCGTCGATCGTATCCACCTGATTGATCCGATGGAATATGAACCCTTTGCCAATCTCATGAGCTTGAGCAGTCTGGTACTGACAGATTCAGGCGGCATCCAGGAGGAAGCACCTTCGCTGGGCAAACCTGTCCTGGTATTACGAAATACGACAGAACGTCCTGAAGCCGTCGAAGCAGGGACGGTCCGTCTCATCGGTACTGATAAGAATGTGGTCTACAAGGAAACGAAACATCTCCTGACAGATCCTGCAGCATATGCTGCTATGAGCAATGCTGTCAATCCATATGGTGACGGTCAGGCATCACAGCGGATCGTACAGGCTATCATTCATGCGTTTACGCATACAGGGGAGCGTCCTGACGAATTTACTGTACCTGTGCGAGAGTAATGAAAAAAGAAAAGCAGAGTCTGTTAGATATGATAGTAGTTGCCGGTTCCATGGGAATGACCTTGTTTGTCTGTATTTGCGCCGGCGTATTTGCAGGACGCTTTTTGGATAACCTGGCCGGTACGACACCATGGGGTATCATGCTTGGCGGACTCATCGGAGCCGTAACTGGTTTTTGGACACTGTATAAGAAAGCCCTGGCATACATGAAAGACGTACCGCCAGATCATCATGACGGCAGCGGCAAGTAAGGATGTGCCTTATGAAAGAATTTACGACGTATGTGAAGGCAACAATCATCAAACTTTTTAGTTTCACATGTATCGGTATTTCTCTGCTGATTATAACAGGGGGATGGCGTTATATTACAGGCTGGTGTACCGGCTGTGCTGTGAATTTGGTATATTTTGCCATGCTCAGCAGTCGCTCCCTTCGGGCCTTACATTTGCCTCTGGAACAAGCTGTAGCGTTTATCCGCAGCGGGGTAGTTTTGCGCTTTTTGCTTATCTGTCTCGTTCTCATTCTCATTTTGCAGTTTCCCTTCATTCATTTTGGGGCTGCCGTGGCAGGGATTTTATCCTACCGCGTATTGATCATTGCGGATACACTTTTTAAGGCCATACGTTCCAGAAGGAGAAAGGAGGTATAGCGTATGGAACTACATACAGGGCATCATTTGGTCGTCCAACTATTGGGACTTAATGTCAACATGGATACGCTGATTCTGACATGGGTGACAGCTGCACTGGTCATTATCGTGAGCATTGCGGCTACGAGAGGTCGGTCTCTCGTCCCGTCAGGACTGCAGAACGCCATGGAAATCGTTGTGGAATCATTGCTTTCGCAGTTCAAAGAAACATTGGGACCTAAATACGGCCAAGTCGTGTCAGTATTGCTGACTATGTTTTTATTCATCTTATTCGGTAATGAAATAGGTTTGCTGCCTAGTCCTCATATTTTGGCTTCGCCGACGAATGATTTGAATACGACTGTAGCCCTGGCATTGGTGTCATCGTTGATGGTCCATGTCATGGCGCTGCGGAATCAGGGTCTGAAAAAACATTTAAAGCATTATTTGGAACCTTTTCCACCATTTATCTTAATTAATTTGCTGGAAGAAGTTACAAAGCCATTGACTCTGGCCTTCCGTCTCTTTGGTAACATTCTGGCAGGGGAAATCCTGATGGAAGTATTGTACTTCCTTGCACCTGTTGGCGTACCGATGGTCTGGCTGCTGTTCAGTTTGGTTATCGGTTTGATCCAGGCATTTATTTTCACGATATTGACAACGTCATATCTGCGCGATTCCTTTACGGAAGAATAATGTCAATGTAAGATGTAATAGGAGAAACATTCAATTTAAGGAGGATTTTATTATGGAACAAGCATTAGTATTAGGTTTATCGGCTTTGGGAGCCGCTATTGGCATTGGTTTTGCAGCTCTTGGCGCTGCTGTTGGTGATGGTCATGCTGCTGCTAAGATGCTCGAAGGCTTAGCTCGTCAGCCGGAAATGGGCGGCAAATTGCTCGTCAACTTCCTTATCTCTGTTGGCTTGATTGAATCCATGCCTATCATTGCTGCTGTTATCGCTATCGTTCTGGTATTCGCTAATCCGTTTACCAGCATGCTTTAATACTACCGTAATGGACTATCCATTACCGCAGGGAGGGATTCATATTGGTTAGTATCAATGGTACGTTGATTTTACAATTCCTCAACTTCTTTATCCTAGTAGCCATCTTGGCGAAGTTCGCGTATAAACCATTATTGAAGGTATTGGAAGACCGGAGAAATAAAATTGCGTCGGACCTGGATGTAGCTGCAAAGAACCGTGAAGAAGCAACGAAGATTAAAGCTGACTATGAAGCGCAAATCCGCAATGCCCGTGCAGAAGCGCAGGCTATTGTAGATAAAGCGGTCAAACAGGCTGATAAAGAAGCCCAAGCCCAACTTGATGCTATTCGTGCTCAGATTACCCGGGAAAAAGAAGTCGCTCAGGCAGAAATCAAGAATGAACGGGAAGCCGCACTCAGAGAAATGCGTAATGAAGTAGTGACGCTGTCGATGGCTGTTGCAGAAAAACTGCTCCAAAAAAATATAAATACAGATACAAACGCTAAACTGATTGCAGATTGCATTGATAAAATTCACGTGCAACAGGCAAAGGGGAATTAATCATGATACCCGAAATCGTTTATAGCAAATACAGCCAGGCAATGTTTGACATTGCCAGCGAACAGAATAAGCTGGAAGAATTTGGAAATGAGCTGAAAGCGGTACGGGATATATTGCAGGGAAATCCGGATTCTTGGAAATTCCTCAATCATCCGTTAATACCACCTAAAGCCAAAAAAGAAATCTTAAAAGAAATTTTTTCTGATAGTGTGTCGCCGTTGGTTCTACGGTTCCTCTACGTAATGGTAGATCGCCGGCGCGAAGCAGCTATGGTCTGTGCCATTGACGGTTTTATCGATTTGGCCCGTAAGGCACAGCACATCGCCGTTGCAAAGATTCGCGTGGTCAAACCCTTATCGGCACAAGAAGAAAAGAAACTGCTTGCCAGCCTGGAACAGATGACAGGTCAGAAGATCGACCCGCTCTACTACACCGATCCAACGATTATTGGCGGTGTCGTTGTCCAAATTGGCGACAGATTAATCGACGGAAGTTTGCTGCGGCAGTTGCGCGATATGAAGCACGCGTTGCTAAAAGCTGACGTTATGAATGGGGTGACGGACGAATAATGAAAATGAAGCCAGAAGAAATAACGGCTATAATCAAAAAACAAATCGAAGATTATGATGTGGAAATGAACGTCGACGACGTCGGCACTGTCCTGGAAGTCGGGGATGGCATTGCACATATTTACGGTTTGGATAAGGCCATGTCCGGGGAATTGCTGGAACTGCCTCATGATGTATATGGGCTGGCATTGAACTTGGAAGAAGACAACGTCGGTGCCGTTTTGCTCGGCAATGACTACCTTATCAAAGAAGGCGATACAGTCCGCCGTACAGGGCGTGTCATGCGTGTACCTGTTGGTGAATGCATGTTGGGA
Organism: Megasphaera sp.; assembly: GCA_022486585.1. Lineage (GTDB taxonomy): Bacteria > Bacillota > Negativicutes > Veillonellales > Megasphaeraceae > Megasphaera. The sequence continues at coordinate 63,731 of JAKVKI010000005.1, read as the reverse complement.
CGTGTCGTCAATCCGTTGGGCGCTCCTATTGATGGTAAAGGCGCCATTCAATCAACGGAATCTCGCTTAGTTGAAGTTAAGGCACATGGCATAGCGGACCGCCAGCCTGTTAAAGTTCCTCTGCAGACAGGGCTGAAAGCGATCGACTCCATGGTACCTATTGGCCGTGGCCAGCGTGAATTGATCATTGGTGACCGTGGTACCGGTAAAACAGCTATCGCTATCGATGCTATTATCAATCAGAAAGACAGCGGTGTTATTTGTATTTATGTTGCTATCGGTCAGAAAGCCTCGACCGTTGCCCGTGTCGTCCGTACGTTAGAAGAACACGGTGCCATGGCATACACTATCGTTGTAACAGCTACTGCATCTGATGGCGCTCCGCTACAGTATTTGGCACCATATTCTGGTGTATCTATGGGTGAATATTTCATGGATAAGGGCAAAGATGTTCTCTGTGTCTATGATGATTTGTCCAAACATGCACAGGCATATCGTGCGATGAGTTTGTTGCTGCGCCGTCCGCCAGGACGTGAAGCCTATCCGGGCGATGTTTTCTATTTACATTCCCGTTTGCTCGAACGTGCAGCGAAACTGTCTGATGAATTAGGCGGCGGTTCTATTACAGCCTTGCCTATCATTGAAACACTGGCAGGTGACTTGTCGGCATATATCCCGACGAATGTTATCTCCATTACAGATGGTCAGATTTTCTTGGAAACTGAATTATTTAACTCCGGTGTTCGTCCGGCTATTAACGTCGGCTTGTCCGTATCCCGTGTTGGTGGTTCTGCTCAGATCAAGGCGATGAAGAAAATTGCTGGTACACTCCGTTTGAGCCTGGCTCAGTATCGTGAATTAGCAGCTTTCGCACAGTTCGGTTCCGACCTCGATAAGAGCACGAAAGCCCAGATCGACCAAGGGGAACGGACCATGCAGATGTTGATTCAGCCACAGTATCAGCCAATGCCTGTTGAAGATCAGGTCATGGAAGTATATTTGGCTGTCCGTGGGTACCTCATGCCTGTCGAAGTTAAAGAAGTACCGGAATTTGAAGATGGTTTTATCAAATTTATGCATGCTAACTATCCTGAAGTGGGGCAGCATATTAAAGATACGAAGCAGCTCGGTGACGAAGAAGAAGCCGCTCTTAAAAAGGCAGTAGCGGAATATACGAAGGAATTTGGTGTATCCCATAAACTGATCAAAGAGGAGGAATAACCGATGCCGAGTGCACGCGAAATAAATAGGCGGATAAAATCCGTTACCAATACCCAGCAGATTACTAAGGCCATGAAGATGGTATCCTCCGTACGACTGCGCCGTGCACAGGAACGGGCACTGGCAACAGCTCCCTATACCGAAAAGATCGAAGGAATGTTGCAGCGGTTATCTGCAGCGTCTCCTAACAGTGATAATGATTTGTTTAAGGCCAGGGAAGTAAAGAAAACTTGCTATATCTTTATCGGTGCCGATAAAGGGCTGGCAGGCGGATTTAGTTCCAACATTAATAAGACCATGGTGGCTGTCCTTAAGGACAAACCCCGTACAGCTTCGTGTATTCTGACAACAGGCCGCAAGCCGGCTGAATATTTGAAGCATTTGCGGGTGATTCCGGATAAACGCTGGAGTGGTTTCTCTGATAAGCCCCAGTTCTCCCATGCCCAGGATATAGCCCACGTGGCCACAGAAAAATTCATGGCCGGTGAAGTAGACGAAGTCTATGTCATCTATACAAAATTCAAATCAGCACTGACCCAGGTTGTCCAAACTGTGAAAATGCTGCCTATTGAACAGAATAATGCAGAAGGGCAGGGGCCAAAGGAAGAATATCTTTTTGCACCAGATGCAGATCAAGTATTAGCATCTCTTTTGCCGCAGTATTTGGACATGTTTATCTATAATAGTTTGCTCCAATCTGCAGCGAGTGAATTAGGTGCCCGCATGACGGCTATGACGTCAGCAACGGATAATGCAGGTGATTTGATCGATAAACTGACGGTTCATTACAATAAGGTCCGCCAGGCTGGCATTACCAATGAATTGACAGAAATCGTCAGTGGCGCTAATGCGTTGCAGTAAGCAGCAGTACGGTTTGAAATAAATTAAGAAAGAGAGGAGAACCTCTTCATGAGCAATAAAATTGGGAAAGTAATCCAGGTCATCGGGCCGGTTATTGACGTGCGTTTTGCGTCTGAAGCCGACTTACCACCTATTTACACGGCTATCCATGTAACAGGTGGCGAAGGCGAGCAGGCCGTTGATTTGGTAGTAGAAGTAATGCAGCATTTAGGCGACGATGTCGTCCGTTGCGTTGCTATGAGTTCTACAGACGGTATCGTTCGTGGTATGGACGCAGAAAACACAGGCGGTCCTATTAAGGTCCCTGTAGGTAAAGGCGTATTAGGACGTATTTTCAACGTTCTTGGACAGACCGTTGATAAAGTAGATGAAAAAGTCGAAGCAGATGATTATTGGCCGATTCACCGTCCTGTACCGAAATTTGAAGATCAGGCTCCGGAAACGGAAATACTGGAAACAGGCATTAAAGTCGTTGACCTCATTGCGCCATACGTAAAAGGTGGCAAGATTGGTTTGTTCGGCGGTGCTGGTGTTGGTAAAACCGTTCTGATCATGGAATTGATTCACAACGTTGCAACCGAACATGGTGGCTATTCCGTATTTACCGGCGTAGGTGAACGTACCCGTGAAGGTAATGACTTATGGAATGAAATGAAAGAATCTGGCGTTATCAGCAAGACAGCCTTGGTTTACGGCCAGATGAATGAACCGCCTGGAGCACGTATGCGTGTCGGCCTGACCGGTCTTACTATGGCAGAATATTTCCGTGATAAAGAACATCAGGATGTGTTGCTGTTCATTGATAACATCTTCCGTTTCATTCAGGCTGGTTCTGAAGTATCGGCGCTGTTAGGTCGTATTCCATCTGCCGTTGGCTATCAGCCTACCTTGGCAACCGACGTTGGGGCTCTGCAGGAACGTATTACCTCAACGAAAGACGGTTCCATTACGTCTGTACAGGCTGTATATGTACCTGCCGATGACTTGACTGACCCGGCACCGGCGGCAACATTTGCTCACTTGGATGCAACGACTGTATTGTCTCGTCAGATTGCAGAATTGGGGATTTACCCGGCTGTGGATCCGTTGGATTCGACGTCTCGTATCCTGTCTCCGCATGTTCTGGGTGAAGACCATTACAATACAGCCCGGGCTGTACAGGCTATTTTGCAGAAATATAATGATTTACAGGATATCATTGCTATCCTCGGTATTGACGAACTGTCAGAAGAAGATAAATTGACTGTTGCCCGTGCCCGTAAGATTCAGCGTTTCTTGAGTCAGCCTTTTGCCGTAGCAGAACAGTTTACAGGCCAGCAGGGCCGCTACGTGCCGTTGAAAGATACGATCGAAGGGTTCAAAGAAATTCTGTCGGGCAAATGCGATGATATGCCAGAACAGGCATTCTACATGGTCGGCAATATCGAAGAAGCATACGCAAAGGCCAAGACTCTGAAAGGAGAATAGGCGATGGCAGAAACAGGAAAGACAATCCGTTTGGAAGTCATTACACCGGATGCTGCCGTTCTCAATGAAGACGTGAACTTTGTCTTAGTCCGTGCTCTTGACGGGGACTTGGGGATTTTACCCAATCATGCTCCACTTATTGCATCGCTCAGCATTTGGCCACTCGAATATGAACAACAGGGCCAGCGCCAGGCGATTACTATAGCAAAAGGTTTTTTAGAGGTCAGCAATAATACTATTACGGTCATTACGCCGGCTGCAGAAAAACCAGGAGATATTGATGTAAGACGAGCTCAAGCCGCAAAAGACAGAGCAGAAAAACGGCTCAGTGACTTAAACAGCAATATTGACGTAGAACGAGCGACACTTGCTTTACAGCGTGCTCTGCGCCGCATTGATGTTGCCAAAAAATATGGCGGCCAATAATATGCGCACTTGATTCAGACTGTCGGGATATAACTATCCCGGCAGTTTTTTATTTCTTGAAGAAAATACGAGGCAGAGAGGGGATACGAGCTGATTTATAAACTTCGTGTATGAATTTGTAAAAAATGTGCATAAAAACTTGAAAATATGATAACAATGTGCTATGATATAAGCACGTTAAGGTTGGAATTATAGTTTGGAGGATGCATACAAATGAAACATGCGAACAGTTTTGCTGACTATACAGCAGAAGAATTAAAAGGAATTTTATTGTTAGCAGAAAAAATAAAACAGAATCAAGAAGAATATTCTCATCTCTTAGAAGGAAAAAAATTATATACATTATTTGAAAAAACATCTAACCGTACGTATTTATCCTTTACGATCGGTATGGAAGAATTAGGCGGCAAAGCATACAATCAAAAATGGGCGGATAGTAATTTTACTATTGGTGACCTTATGAGTGAAATCAAATACGTTTGCCGTAACGTTGATTGCATTATGGGACGTTTTAAAAAGTCGGAAACGACGAATGCTTTTATGAAGTATGGTACAGTTCCCGTGATCAATGGTTGTGATAATACGTTCCACCCGTCTCAGGCATTGGCTGATATGCTGACCTTGTATGAAAAAACCGGTCATTTTGATGTCAAAGTACTGTACATCGGAGCGAAAAACAATACATATAACTCCCTTAGTGAAATCGTCACGATGCTCGGTGGTACAATGTACGGCCTGACACCGTTTAAGCAGGTCATGGCAGTTGGCGATGATTTCTATGATGGCTTGAAGAAAACTGGCAACTATATTGAGCTGCCGACAGATATTTCCAAAGAAGACTTGAAGAAAGTCGTTGCCGAAGCGGACTGCATTTACACAGATACCTGGGTCGATATGGAATTCTTCACTAATCCGGCATACAAAGAAAAGAAGGATGCCATTATCAATATGATGATGCCCTATCAAATCGATGCCGATTTGATGGGCGGCACGAATACGATGGTATTCCATGATATGCCGATCCATCCGGGTTTTGAAATCACGCAGGATGTTATGGAACAACATTTGGATACGATTCTTGACGAAGCTGAAAATCGTCGTCATGCTGAAAAAGGTCTTCTTGTATATTTGATGACTGGCAAATTGGATTGGTAAGTTTCATCATATCTATATAGTACGTTTATCATTTGCAGGGGCAGTGTCAATGGCCCCTGCGTTTTTGCTATTTACAACAAAGAGTAAATATGAAATAATAGCAATGATATCAAAATAGAATAAGAGGGAATCCTATGAAAATAGTAGTTGCTATGGAAGTAACACCGTATCATAAGCAGTGGCTTGAAGCGGCTGCAGCAGGGAATGAAGTCGTTTATTTGCCAGTGCAGGGACCTGTAGGAGTGCAGGCATCGGAAGCGGTGCTGGCAGATGCTGAAGTCATTATTGGCAATATTGATCCGGCGCTTCTGGTGAGAGCTCCTAAACTTCGCTGGCTCCAATTAAATAGTGCTGGCGCAAACTCGTACTGCAAACCAGGTATCCTGGCAGACGGAGTTTGTCTCACGAATGCAACTGGAGCATATGGTCTTGCGTTATCGGAACATATGACGGCGCAATTGTTGGCCATGATGAAAAAACTATATGCTTATTATGATAACCAGAAGGCTGCCAGTTGGCATGATGAAGGCCCTGTCCGGTCTATTTATGGTTCGACAGTCCTCATCGTCGGGTTCGGCGATATTGGGCGGCAGTTCGGCAAACGGATGAAGGCTTTAGGTGCTCATGTTATCGGTATACGCCGTCGCAGTACAGCACTGTTGCCAGAAGCTGATGAAATGGGGACGATGGATCAGCTCGATACGTATTTGGCAGCAGCGGATATTGTTGCGTCCAGCTTGCCGGATACGGCGCAGACCTATCAGTTATATACAGCAGAACGATTTGCTGCTATGAAAAAAGGCGCCTATTTTCTCAATATAGGCCGTGGCGCTAACGTTGTTCAAGCGGCACTCTGCGACGCTGTGCAGAGCGGCCATCTTGCTGGTGCAGCTGTCGATGTCACCGATCCGGAGCCCTTACCAGCGGACAGTCCGATGTGGCATACAAAGGGCATTTATATTACGCCCCACGTATCTGGCGGCTATCACTTGCAGGCTACACACGACAATATCGTTCGTATAGCAGCACATAATTTGAAGAACTTCCTGTCTGGGAAGAAATTGCAAAATTATGTCGATTTCACGACGGGATATAAGAAATGAAAAATAGGATCTTAGCGGGGCTAACGGTTATTTGTCTGGTCCTGATCGCTTGTTTTTGGCCGGGGAAAGATGAAAATATTGCCAAAGATGCTGATAAAAAAGAAGCTCAGGCTATTACACAGGCAGAAACCGAATCGTTAGCACGGAATATCATCCTATATGATCAGGCAGGTAAGGCACATAAAATAAAAGATTTATATAATAAAAAACCAGTTTATCTGCTGGTTTGGATGCCGTGGAGTGAATTGAGCGAGCAACAGCTTCCAGTACTGGAAACACTATATCATCAATATGGTCAGCGAGTCTATTTCGTCATTCTTTCGTTGGGACGAGACGATACGGACGTGCAGTCTTTTTTGGCATCTCACGATTACGACCTGCCTTTCTACACGACGGATATAGAGAATGCAGCTGCCTATACGATCAGTGAAGTGCCTGAATCCATTATGATTGGACAATATGGACAAATCAGAGAACGAAGACAAGGATGTATAAACCAAAAAGAATTGTCATATATGATAGAGAAAGGGCAACAGGGACAGAACTAGGGTAACTTATGTTCGCCGTCATATTCGAACCGTGTTTCTCTTGCTTTTGTCCTATGTGTTTGGTAAAATAGATAAGTACGTAAGGAGGCTTAACTTGAATACTATTTTACATGAAGTATACGAATGGATTTATTCTATTATTATAGCGCTGGCCATTGCTATGGTCATTCATATATTCTTTTTCCAGCCGACACGTGTGTCGGGCGAATCTATGGTGCCTACGTTGCATAATGGAGAATACCTTGTCGTATCTAAATGGACGCACATTATGAATGAAGTACCGAGTTATGGAGATATTGTCATTATTGACAGCCGTGTCCATTATCCGCGTACGTGGAAAGATGATGTAGCTGAACCGATGCATAACTATATGGCTTTTTTTGATCATAACCTGCAGACTAAAAATGTTTGGGTCAAACGGGTCATCGGTCATCCCGGTGATACGTTAGCGTTCCACGATGGCAAAGTATGGCGCAACGGTGAAGCTCTTGATGAACCATATATCAATGAACAAATGACATACAGTCAAAAGGGTACGATTACTGTTCCAGAAGGATATGTATTTTGTATGGGCGATAATCGTAATCATAGCAGTGACAGCCGCTTTATCGGTCCTGTTCCTATTGATCATGTGTTGGGCAAGGTCGTTTGGTAAAAATTCTATAGTCTATAGGACAGTTCGTAATCCATCCTGTCGGTAAATAAAACTAGGAAGTAGTACAAGAATATTGTGCACTTACGGGTTTGTTTCCAACAAACCCGTTTTTTTTATGGGAAAGGGGGCGGTGCTGATGTATAATTTCCTTGTAAATACACGTAAAATGACTATTTCCAGTATGGTCATTGCTATGTATGTCGTTTTATTATATATCACGCAAGGCGTGTCTTTTGGAGCGTATCAGATTCGTATAGCCACGGCATTATATGCGTTAGCCTACTTGTATCCCTTCCTGGTCATACCCTTGGGTATAGCGAACCTCATAGCGAATTTTCTTTTTGGCGGCCTGGGACCGCTGGACATGTTCGGTGGTTGTTTTGTCGGCATTGCGACGACCTGGCTTATCGTTCAAATTCGCCTGCATGATTGGAACATATGGCTTACGGCTTTGCCGATTTGGCTCGTGCCGTCTCTCGGTGTCAGCCTATGGCTATCCTATTTGTTGCACCTCCCGTATGGTATGCTGGCAGTCAGCTTATCTGTGGGTCAAATCATTTGTGGTATCTGTGGTGTTTTCCTTATCCATGCTATGGCTAAGGTGTATCTATTTCATAAGGAGGGCATATGAGTCGTCAAACAGAGGAATTACAAGGTATAACATCCTTAGGCAGCGGTCATACACAATACGAAACAGACTATGACCCGAAGCTGCTGGAAACATTTATGAACAAACATGAAAACAGGGATTATTTCGTCAAATTTAATTGTCCTGAATTTACCAGTCTCTGCCCTAAGACCGGACAGCCGGACTATGCTACGATGTATATTTCCTATGTACCAGACCAGCGAATGGTTGAAAGTAAGTCCTTGAAATTATATCTGTTCAGCTTCCGTAATCATGGTGATTTTCATGAAGATTGTGTCAATATCATTATGGATGATCTCATTTCTCTCATGGATCCTAAATACATCGAAGTATGGGGGAAATTTTTGCCGCGTGGCGGCATTAGCATTGATCCGTATTGTAATTACGGCCGTGCCGGGACACCTTGGGAGGACGTGGCTTGGCAGCGTTTGTCTCAGCATGATTTGTATCCGGAGAAAATCGATAATCGATAAATCTCTTAATGACATCGTTTGTTTTCCTGACATACCTAGTCACTGCCAGCCATTCATGGTATAATACATAGTAAAATGGTATCAAGGTGGTGGTATAGTTGAAACTAAAAAAGATTTTTGCTGTTTTAGGAATGACGATGGCTATTTCTGCAGCGACTGTATTTGCAGCAGACAATATGTGGCAGTACAATAAATACACAGCCATTGATATGAATTCTGCAAAGGTCACATTTGATGTAGGACGTACGATCCTGACGTTCAAAACTGTTGAAACATCAGGTGATACGACAGATTATTGTACATATGTCTATAACGTAGATGACCAGACGATCCAGTTGAAAGAAATGGTCACTAAAACGAAGAGAAGCAAATATAAGAGCAGCTTCTATCCGGAATCGATTAAAGACGGTAATGCTGTCATCAAGGCCAGAGCTCGTATGGCAAACGAAGTACTACAAAAAGTAGAATTAAAACAAAATTAAGAATGATAAGGGAGCTGCCATTGCGTAACACAGGGCAGCTCTTTTTAATTCTCCACCGTGCAATGCTGTGATATGCCGATGGTATTTTTACGTATGCGTATATTCGTGTACGGGAAAACAGATATTTTATTTTCCTTTGAGACAGATATTCAGCCAATGAGGCAAGGGCAGTTTATTGATAACTGCTGAATATCCGGCAGCCAGCACAGCGACGATACCATAGATGAGGACGATATGCCAAGCCCGCAAGTACAGGTGCATATGGGCACAGAGACCAGTGCATATACTGAGAAATACAGGATGGACTAAATAGATGGGGTAGGAATAATTTCCCAACATAGTAAACAGCCGATGGATGCAGGCTGGTACTGACCGGCATTCCCACCAGTACAGCAGGAACAACATTGTTGACAGTGTATAGGCCATCCCCATCGGACTGAGCTGATGGATCGTAAAGACAGCTGATAAGGCATCGTATTGCATATAGTGCATAATACCGTAATATCCAGCCAGCATAGATGCAGTCGTCAGGCCTTGGAATACGTTGATCAGTATGCCGTGATGAGATAACCAGTTCGTTATGGCCTGGAAATGTTCTGCCGTCAGGGCACCGAACATGAAGATGAACAGGTAATGGAGCACGACATAGTTCAGCCGGTAATTAAAGGCGTCCTGAATGAGGGGATTAGCTGATTGGACGGTCCAAATATAACTGGAATAGAAATTGAAAATCATATTGCCAACAAACAATATACTGAACCAAAGCCAGGGATTTTTATCCATGAAGCGCAACAGCGGTCGCCATAGGGGCATGAGAAAATAAAACCATAATAAAATGACCAAAAAATAGATGTGATACATGGCCAATCCATACCATATTGTTTTAAAGAACGTATAAGGCTGGAAAATATTGAAGTTATGGCTTAAAATAGAAGTGTAGACCATATAGAATAATGACCAGGCTATGTAAGGGACGAGAACTGTTCGCAGACGCCGTTTCAGATAGTCTTTATAAACAAACGGTGCAGCCAGGGGCTGGCTATAGAACATACCAAAGGCCGACAGGAAGAAAAAGGCCGGTACAGAAAAACGGGACAGGATTTCCAGGACGGCGACAAGCCCCAAATTCGGTGCGGGACTGGTCAGAGCGACAGAACCGACATGAATGGCAATGACACCAAGCATGCATAAGCCGCGCATATAATTGATAGAATTAATAAATCGTTTTGACATGTGACACCTCGAAAGTTACAATATAAATAAGTACGTTCTTTATTATATCAAAAAAATGGTCTTTTAGGTAGGCAGTGTGATCTTTCAAGACCAACTGTCGCGGCGTGCCTAAAAGCTTTTTCCGCATGTAGGAGGAGAATCTATTCATGAGTATATTTTATTATTTGCCGGCATTGTTGGGTATCCTGTTCATTGCTGTAGGGACGTATCACGGGTGGAAATTGCGAGCCTTGACCCGGCACTGCAAGATAGCTGCCAAAGGGACCTTATTGGGATTTGAAGAAAAGAAAATGAAAAGTGGCAGTATGTATTACCCGGTCGTACAATTTACAGCTCAAGGGAAGACGTGTAAAGCCCGCTATGCGTATGGTGATGCAGAATGGAATATCGTTGCCGGTGACAGTGTCGATTTGCGTTATAATGCTGCGGATCCCCAGGAAATCTATTTATACCATGAACAGAGTTTGTGGCAGCAATATGCCAGTCCATTTTTTATCATCGTGGGCGGTTTGATTTTCATTGCGGCGTACTACATTGTGCTGTAATGCTGTTGGTTACGTTAGAAATTTATTATGCCATATGAGGAGGACATGAATGGACAGGATTACATTGACAGGAATGCATTTCTATGGCCACCATGGTTGTCTGCCAGAAGAAACAAAGACAGGCCAGCCGTTTGACGTAGATGCCGTTCTCTATGTTGACGTACACTATGCCGGGAAAAGTGATGACCTGGCTGGGACCATCGATTATAGTAAGGTATATGATGTTATTAAAGACATCGTAGAAAACCATACGTATAAGCTCATTGAAGCTGTAGCTGAAATGACGGCTCATACTATTTTATCACAGTTTGCCGTCGATGCCGTCGATATTACTGTACATAAACCGCAGGCCCCTGTAGGCGGTCTTTTCGATGATGTCAGCGTTACTGTAGAAAGGAGCCGGTATGATAACCTATTACCTCAGCCTGGGTGCTAATCTGGGGGATAGGGAGGCTTCTTTGACGAAGGCGGCAGCCCTGCTTCAACGAGAACCGCAGCTGGTCGTAAAAAATGTATCTCCCCTTTATGAGACACCGCCATGGGGTAAAACGGATCAGCCGCGGTTCCTCAATGGTATTGTTGCCGTAGAGACGGAGGCAGACGGGCCGGCATTGCTAGGCATATGCCAGCATATTGAACAGGCACTGGGGCGTGTGCGCCATGAAAAATGGGGTGCTCGTACGATTGATTTGGATATAGTATATAGTACAGGACCGTCGTATCATACGGAGAGATTACAACTGCCTCATCCTTATGTGACGCAACGGGCCTTCGTCCTCATACCATTGCAGGATGTAGCGCCAAACTTGATGATCAACGGTACCTCTATTGCACACTGGCTGGACAGATTAACTGATACAAATACAATACAAAAATACGCTGAGCCGGGAGACTGGTTTGGAAAGGAATCTAATTATGGAAAAAATACTCATTGCAGATGATGAACAACTGATGCGCCAACTGGTTGCCGACTTCCTTCGTCCGGAGGGCTACGAGATCCTCGAAGCCGCTGATGGGAAGCAAGCCCTGGAAATCTATCGGCAGCAGCACCCTGATTTGGTTCTCCTCGATGTCATGATGCCCGGCTACGATGGGTGGACTGTATGTCGTGAAATACGCCGCGAATCGACTGTACCGATCATGATGATTACGGCAAAAGGAGAAGAAATCGATCAGCTGTTTGCCTACGATTTAGGTGTTGATGAATATATTACGAAACCATTTAGTCCCAAAATCCTTGTTGCCAAAATCAAAGCCTTACTGCGTCGTACTTTAAAAGAAGAAGAAGGCGGGGAAACTACGTCAGAAGAAGGCGTTTCGATTGACCGCGATGCCCGGCAGGTCGTCATTGATGGTAACTATGTCAATTTGAGCCCAACGGAATACAAATTATTGAACTACCTCATGACGAATGCTGGCAAGGCCCTGAGTCGCCGGCAAATCTTGAATCAAGTGTGGAACTATGAATATTACGGTGATCTGCGTACTGTAGATACGCATATTAACCGCCTGCGTATCAAGCTCGGCGACAAAGGCAGCGTTATCCAGACCGTTCGTGGTTATGGGTACCGTTATGATGCCAAATGAGTAAGTCCATCCGTACGAAAGTCAGCATCTATGCAGCGGGGTTCATGCTCATCTTCATAGTGGCGCTCATGGCAGCGGTAGGTCTGGGATTTACTAAATATTTTTATGAAGTAAAGAAGTCCAGCATGATTGAGTCCAGTCAGGTTATTACACGGATTTATCAGGAAGAAGGGCTGGACGGCGAAGACCAAATGGACCAAATCAGCCGCAATCTGGGAGCGGATGTCCTCATCGTGGACAATAGTCAGCTCGTATATTCTTCTCGTCCTGGTGGTCGTGTCAATATTGGCAGACCCGAAGTACATGAAGGTGATGTCGTCGTTGCCGTAGGTAAAGAAAAAGAGCAACAGTCGCCACCAGAACAGATGAGGCCGCCCAAACATATCCGGGAAATGATAGACCTCATCCAAGGCGGCCAGCCTGATGAATCGGAAATCGGACAGGTGCGATATTATAAACCTGATCCTAATTTCCAGTACTTCTATTTGATCAACCGTATTGCCGAGCATACGTATTTACTCATTATGCGGCCGATGGCACCGATGAAGGAAAGCGTTGATATTTTCCAGAAATTTATTTTCACAGTAGGCGCCATTTGGATTGTGTTTGCGTTGCTGGGAGCACTCTATTTTTCTCGGAAAATCACAAAGCCTATGTTGGAATTACGGAAACAATCTGCTGCAATGACACGTCTTGATTTCTCCAAACGCTGGAACCATCCCTGGGATGATGAAATCGGTCAGCTCGGCAATAGTTTGAACACCTTGTCTGATCAGCTGAGTACAGCGTTAGCGGATTTGCAGAAGTCTAACGCGCAGCTAAAAGAGCAGCTGGATAAGGCTAAAGAGGTAGAGCACATGCGTAAGTCCTTTATTTCTGCTGTGTCGCATGAACTCAAGACACCGCTGGCCCTTATTCAGGGATATGCAGAAGGACTGGACAGTCTGAAGGCTGATGAAGAGCGGCGCCACCAGTATTGCCGTATCATCAATAGTGAAACGGAAAAAATGGATAAATTAGTCAAAGACTTACTCAATTTGTCACGACTGGAAACAGGATCCTTCCGCATTGCGCAGACCGCTTTTGATTTTTGTGCGCTTGCTGACGAAGCCAAAGAACGATTTGCCAATGTCATTGGAACCCAGCATATTGATATGCGCTGGGAATTGCCTGATGAAATGACGGTGTACGGCGATCCCGAACGGTATGATACGATTCTCAGCAATTTCCTTAGTAATGCCATCGACTATACGGATGCCGGGAAGCGCATTGTCGTACGAGCTGAGGATATGGGAGACGCGTATAAAATCTGTATATACAACCAAGGCGTACAAATTGCGCCGGAATTTCAGAAACGTATTTGGGAGCCTTTCTACAAAATAGATATGTCCCGGGCTCGTAATCAGCGGATTTTCGGTGGTCATGGTCTTGGCTTGGGCATCGTAGCGGCGTTAGTCAAGCTTCACCATCAAACGTGTGGTGTGTATAATAACCCAGATGGTGTGACCTTTTGGGTTACGATTGCTAAACCAAAGCCATAAATATGATTTGTATCGAGTCGTAAAACAGCCCCTTCTCATGATGAGAAGGGGCTGTCTGTTAGAAGGAGCGGCTGCCTAAAGACGGGTGGCTGCATTTTTTTAGTGTCAGGTGGTCGATGAGCGCACCGGCATCTTCAAGTGTCACATCTTCTTTTGTTCCATCGTGTTCAAAAATACATAGGGGCTGGTCTGTACCGACTTCACCACCGGGAAGATAGATATATTCTCCCGTTTCAGTATCACCAAAGATGATGCCGGCTAGTAAATGTTTTTTAGCGATTTGGCTCATGCTGTTCCTCCTCATTGAACGTGATCTCCAGGAGCTTGCATTCCCTGTAATCTGCGGATACGAGCTGTAGCTGTGTACCATTGTATATATTGGGAAACATCGTGTTTGGTTCCATGCCGTGCAGATGACCAAAGATGCAAAGGGGCACGCGGTATTTCTCCAATAAATCCGTAAAGCCGCTTGGCTTGGTCAAGTCACATACAGGCGGATAATGAAGCAGGAGGATCGTATGCTCGCATTTTAGTTCAGCAGCTTCCTGCAACGTCCGTTCTACGCGTAACAGTTCACGGCGGTAGGGCTTGGCATCTTTGCTTTCCTGGTAGTGGATATCACCGGGGCAGATCCAGCCATGGGTACCACAGATGCAAATACGGCCGTTGTCGAGTAAGGCAGTTGAACCATAGAGGTATTTCATATGATGCTGTGCATCAAGGCGGTTTAATTTCCCAGCGCTTTCCCACCAATAATCATGGTTGCCACGAATGAGAATCTTTTGTCCAGGTAAGGAACGGATGCCATCCAGGTCCTCCTGCGCTTCTTTTAAATGCATGGCCCATGACGTGTCACCGGCAATAAGGACTGTATCTTCATCGCTGACCCGGGCTTGCCAATCTTCACGGATGCGGGCCCAGTGATTTTTCCATCGTGGGCTGAATACATCCATTGGTTTTTTCGGCGGATTGCCAGATAAATGTAAATCTCCAATAGCAAATAATCGCATATATCTTTCCTTTCTTATTTTGTTTTTTGTAAATCTTTTTTCAGTGCGTCAATGAAACGTTGTGAATGGCCGCCATTGGCTATTTGTGCGATCATATAGCCGACATACAACGGGTTTGTCAGGAAACGCGGTACGATTTTTACGTATAGTTTGTCATCGTTAGGGAAATCATAGAAAAAGATATTATAGCTGTCATTGAAACTGACAAAACTATGACGGAAATATGTTGACGTTACCTGCATATATCGCACGAAGCGGTCCAGTTTGGTTTTGTCGCTTAAAATTAAATTGACTTCATAGAAGCCGATAATAGGGCGAACGGACAGGTTGATTTCAATACCAGCTTCCGTTAGAATAGGAGTACCTAGGAGATGGTACGGATGGATATCATCATGATAATCATATGTTTTGAAACCAACGATTTGCGAATGGGGATGATGGATCGTGCCACCAGACATATAGCCGTGATTGCGGTAAAAGACAACAGACTTGAATTTCCCCATATCTTTTACTTGCTGCCATTTCTCTAAGCCGAATTGAATGAGTTTCGTTGCATATTCCGGATCATAGTCAGAGAATTCGCCGTTACAATCGTTCGTTTCAATGATCAGGGTCTGCCATGAGTCTTTCAGAACGGGATAGGCATTTTCCAGCCAGATCATGCGGCCTCGTTTTTCTAAAATGTGTTTCAAATGGGCAACATCACAGAAGGGGCAGTATGTCTCATCGCGATGGACCGTATCAGGTTTGGTCTTGCCTAAATCGAGATTATATTCGAGTATATGTTGTAGTGGATTTTGTTCCATTTTCACGACTCCTTTACACTGTCTGTCTATATTGTAGCATAGGAAGTCATGTTTTACTACGCAAGATATATATTTGACACGACACAGGTAATCATTATAATAGTATCATCAAGCAGTAGAAGAGAAGGATAATATATATGACACAAAACATACAATGGGCACCTATATTGTTGCACTGGTTCGCGGCACATCGTCGCGATCTTCCGTGGCGCAGCGACGCGCCGCGAGATCCCTATAAAGTTTGGGTATCGGAAATCATGTTGCAACAGACGAAAGTCGAAGCTGTACGGCCGTATTATGACAGTTGGATGGAACGGTTCCCTACGATGGCGGCGCTGGCAGCGGCTTCGCAGGATGAAGTACTGCGCCAGTGGCAGGGCTTGGGATATTATTCCCGAGCTCGCAATCTTCACGATGCTGTATGCGAAGTCCAATCTACGTATGGCGGCCATGTACCTGAGCAGAAAAAAGATATATTGAAGCTAAAAGGTATCGGTGAATATACGGCCGGTGCTATTTTGAGCATTGCTTATGGGCGGCCTGTTGTTGCCGTCGATGGCAATGTCCTGCGTGTATTTTCACGCTTGTACACGATTGAGGGAAATGTGTTATCGACTACGGTGAAAAAGGAAATCACGGCTCTTGCAGAGGCACAAATCCCAGCAGAACAAGCAGGCGCTTTTAATGAAGCCCTCATGGACTTTGGTGCCATGGTTTGTATTCCTAAAAGCCCGAAATGCGGCGATTGCCCGTTAGCCCATATTTGCCAGGCCAGAGCGGCCGGACGGGAACAGGAACTGCCGTTGCGATTGACAAAGAAGCATGTCCCTGCAGAGGATATTGTCGTCGTTGTCGTATCGAAAGGTCCTTACTGGCTGGTGCATCGCCGTCCGTCAAAAGGATTGTTAGCGTCTATGTGGGAATTCCCCAATGCTATTGGTACAGGTGAAGCAGGTCTTGCGACTGTGCAGGATTTAGTACAGCAGCAAGGCTTGACGATTACTGTCGATACGTCCCTAAAGGGAACATTAAAACATGTTTTTTCTCATAAAATATGGCACATGGCTGTTTATGAAGGCACAGTCACTGCTGGTACACTTACAACGAAGGAGGAATGGCAGTGGCTTCGTCGGGATGAATATACGACGGTCCCCTGGGCTGGACCCCATGGGAAAATCACTGCTTTACTATAAATGAAGGGTCCCTTTTTTATCAATTTCATGATCATCATGTCGATTATTGCGGCGCTGACAATCGTATTGTGGAGTTTTTTAAGTCGGTCCCGGCATAAACGGATCATCTTTGCAGCCGGCATGGCCGGTACGTTGGGAGCCGTTGCTTGTTTAGCGTATTATGGACAGGTGTTCCCCGACTTCATGAACACCGCGGCAGCACGGTTTTGGCTGTATAGTTCTATGGCTTCGTTAGGGTGGCTGTTTATGTTTTTCTTGGTCCTGCCGATTCTGTTGGTGCTCCTTGTCGGTTATGGAGTATATCAGCTGGCTGGGAAATTCCGTCAGCGAAGGAAAAACGAAACGAAGGAAGCGGGAGAAGTTGTCATGTCACGGAGAACGTTTTGTAAACGTGCTGTTGCAGTGATTCCAGTCCTGACCTTCGGTACGGGGATGGCCGGTACCTTTTTAGGTGAACGAGATCTGGCGACGACGGTACATCGATTACGGTTCCCTTCGTTGCCCGATTATTTGGAAGGGTATAAAATTGGTCAGATTTCCGATGTCCATATGGGATTATTTTTTAGTCCCCAGCGTCTTCAAGAAGCGATGGATGCCTTAGCTGACCAAGGTGTCCATCGCTTGGAGCTGACAGGGGACCTTATTGATGAATTGTCCCTGTTGCCGGATTTTCAGGACGTTTTGGTGAAGAATGCTGCTCGATTCCCAGACGGTATTGACTTTTGTTATGGGAATCATGAGTATTATCGCAGCTTTAGTGCCATAACGGCTATGTTAGCGCATACGCCTGTACGGATCTTGCGAAATAGCCATATCATGGCCAGCCCTGGCCGTGGAGAAGGGCTGACAGGACGGCAGGGTACCGATGACAGGCCCTTTTATATTGCCGGGGCTGATTATAGTTTTGCTAAAGGTGAAGCTGCGTTTACGATGGAACGGGAGGACTATGTAAAGACGGCACTAGCGGATATTCCGGCAGATGCCTTTGTAGTCATGCTGGCGCATCACCCCGATTTTATTGATGAAGCTTTTGAACGAGGTATACCGTTGACTTTGTGTGGTCATACCCATGGGGCACAAGTTGCGCCTATTGGACCATTGGTTCAGGCCATAGGCTTTAAATATTTACGAGGATTGTATGGCAGACCGGGCTGTTACGGTTACGTCAATAGAGGGACAGGGCACTGGCTGCCTTTTCGTATAGGGTGTTCCCGGGAAGTTTCTGTATTTGAACTGACCCGGTCGATGTAAGTTGTCATAAGGACCGGTACCAATAGATCAGGCGACGACAAGGCTGTATTCAAAGGAGATTTTTATGTTAATTAATAAAGCGATACTTCATATTTTAGATTTCAATACCAATGTTTGTATTTTATCACAGAAAGAACTGGATTTTTCTAGTGATATTGTATATGAATATGTGGATAAACGCATCAACAAAATTCTTCACGATGCCAGTCAGCAGACCGGTGCGTTCTATGCGACGAGCCAGTTTCAGCCGATGGTACAGCGTGTAGCTGAGGGAGCGCTGGACTTTGATGAATTTGCGGCATCAGCAGCGCGCAGTCTCTTTGATATTCTCAATCACTGTGATGTTCCGGAATCAGTGGATCTGCTCGTCGTAGATTTTCAGAATGATGAAGATGTGCGGTTCATGGGGCTGCTCATGTTGGACAATAAGACGGCCTATACGCATCAGATTCTCGATGATAATGGCGAAGTTTATAATAAACTTATTCAGCATCAGGCGATTTTGCCTGGTGCTGTGCAGAAGGCAGAAGCCTATGCCCTCATTAACTGTGCAGATTTTTCTGTTCGTTTTGTCGATAAGAAACGACAAATGGATGGTCAAGAGGTCTATATTCTGCCAGACAAATTGCTGCAATGTACGGCAGTCATTTCCAGTAAAGAGGCAGTGAAGATAGTTACCAAGATTGCGGCGAAAGTAGCCGAAGAACATGGCTCGAATGCTGTAGAGGCCTTATCTAAAACAAAAAATTATCTTGTAGAGAATGCGGAAACAGCCGATTCTTTTTCGCCACAGGAGTTAGGTGCCGGAGTGTTTGCTGATTCACCACAGATGCAGGAAGAATTTGAAGCACAAGTCCAGGAAGCACATATGCCAGCAGATGTAGCTATTGAAAAAGAATATGCTCGCAAAACAGGTAAAAGCCATAAAATCAAAACAGATACGGGCATAGAAATCACATTTCCATCAGAATATATCGAAAATACAGATTATATTCAAATCATCAATAATCCGGATGGGACTATATCTATCGAATTGAAAAATATTTGTAAGATCACTAATAAATAATGGCAGCCCTTGACTTGAAGTTCACTTCAGCGTATATACTTGATACGATGTAGAAATTAAATATATAGACCAGATCATTTCGAGGAGGGTATCAGGTATGAAATATGCGGAATTAGGAAATACAGGTATTACAGTGTCACGGATTTGTGTGGGCGGCATGTCATTTGGTCAGCCTGCTGAAGATTTCCATTTGTGGACACTCGATCAGGAACATACGACGGCTATGATTGCTCACGCGATGGAATTAGGCGTTAATTTCATCGATACAGCGAATGTATATTCCCATGGTACGAGTGAAGCCTATATTGGCAAGGCGCTAAAACAGCTTGGTATTAAACGGGAGAACGTAGTACTAGCGTCTAAAGTATATTTTAATGAAGGAAAATTGAAGAAAGAAGCCATCCATACAGAAATAGACGGTACGCTGCAACGTCTCGGTACAGAGTATTTGGATATATATCAGATACACCGTTTCGACTATGATACGCCGATAGAAGAAACGATGGAAGCCTTGGATGACCTAGTCCGGACCGGTAAAGTTCGTGCTATTGGTGCGTCTGCTATGTATGGCTATCAGTTCCATAATATGCAGATCGTTGCAGAAAAAAATGGCTGGACACGTTTTTCTACGATGCAAAATCATTACAACCTCCTTTATCGAGAAGACGAACGGGAACTTATCCCGATTTGTAAGCAATATGGGGTGTCGCTGATCCCGTACAGTCCCTTGGCAGGCGGCCATTTGTCTCATATGGGCTGGACGACACAATCGAAACGCAGTCAGACTGATAAGACAATCCAGAAAAAATATGATCAGGCAATGGATAATGACTTGCAAATCATCAATCGTGTCCATGAAGTAGCCCAAGCCTATGGCGTATCTATGTCGCAAGTCGCCTTGGCATGGCAGTTCAAGAAGGGTGTTACAGCACCAATCGTTGGCGCTACCAGTATGCCTCACTTCGATGATGCTGTGGCAGCTGTTGAGTTGTCTCTGACAAATGAAGATGTTACGTTTTTGGAGGAACCGTATGCCCGTCATAAAATCGTCGGAGCTCTTCCAGAAGAGTGAGGCTAGTGCTTGTGTTTAACCCTAACCCTATACAATAATAATACACCGTAAAAAAGCAGCTTTCGTCTAAAAAGCTGCTTTTTTTCATGAAAACATAATATAATACGACAGAGATAAAACATACCGCTGCAACAGATCAATCTGTTGCAGCGGTATTAAGCATAGTACCTGTATTCTAAGCAGGGTGATTATTTACATAGTGTATCTTGTTCCAGCGCTTTTTTCTTCAATTCTTCATAGCGTGTCGTGAAGTAAGGCTTAAGCTGTGCTTCACGCAAATCGTTACCAAAGGAACGGCGGCTAATAGAGAGGATAGGCGGGCTCTGAATGCGTTTGGCTACGGCAAATCCAGCAATGAGGCGCCACCACCGTTCCAGGTCAGCAATGAAGTCTGCTGCTTTGGGGAAAAGCTGGTGGACGTCAACAGCACAGCCAATATGTTTTTCCAGTGTGCCATCAAGGTACCATTCTAAAATGGATTCAGGTGTGGCCCGCTGCCACCGTTCGACGAAAGAGGCGAACAGGTAATCGTGGTACGGGTAAATGAGAGGGTCTCCCTGGCCTTTGGTAATGTCCTGGGCAGACGATAATTCGGCACTGGGGACGACGTCGATCGAGCCTTGGGGAACGACTTCACGATGGAAAATCTTTTCATTCAAATAGCGGGCCAGGTCATAGACTTGGTGCTTCCACAAGTCACCAGTCGCTGCCAGGAAGCCGGCGCTGTCACCATACAGCGTAGCATAGCCTACTGTCGATTCGGCTTTGTTGGCGTTGCACGTGAACACGCCGCCGAAGGACGCAGCGGCTGCTGCCAGAATGCGACTGGAACGGTCACGAGCCTGAATATTTTCTTCAATGAAGCTCGTGAGTTGTAAGTGCCCTGCTGCGGCATCTTGCTGAGAAAGAGCGGCAGTATCGAATTGATGGCGGGTCAGTTCCAAGCTGTCCTGAACGGGAATAACCGTATACAGGCAGCCGATATTATCAGCCAATTGTTTTGCCAGGCTTTTTGTCAGAACGGAATTGTAACAACTGGGCATGTTGACTAGAAGAATGTTTTCTGGTGACAGGACCGTTGCATAGAGGGCTGCATTTACTGCTGAATCGATGCCTCCAGATACGCCGAGGACAACTTTGTTAGTGCCAATACTTTCCATGAAGGAACGCAGGCCATAATGAAGGCTGTGATACATTTCGGCAGTTTGATCCTGAACGGGATTTTGATGCGCAGGGGAAATAAATTTTCCTGTCGTGTCATCAAAATCGACAACAGCCATTTCTTCGCTGAAGGGCTGGCATTCGTAATGCAGTGTGCCATCGTTTTGATAGGTACTGCCAGAACCGTCGAAGGTATAAATGTTTTTGCCGTTATTTTGGATGCCAGTACAGTTGACGTAGATGGCCGGCCGATTGATTTTTTTGATAGCCTGTCCGAAAAGGCGATGACGGCGCTGGGTCTTGCCTAAGGTGAAGGGAGAACTGGAAATATTGATGAACAAGTCGATATCGTAGGTCTCGCTTAAATACGACATCGGTTTGAAGGGATAGTTGTCATCCCAGCTATCTTCACAAATGAGCGGCCCAATACAAATCTTGCGACCGTTATCAAAGGAAAGCTGTATTGGTGACAGAAAATCTTCCGGGAAGGAATGCCGTTCCTGGGCTACTTCCATAAGTGATGTGAAGTAGCGTATATCGTTGAATTCTCGATAATTTGGCAGCAGTGTTTTAATGTAGAAAGAATACGGGCTGCGGGCTGGCGATACCCATTGACCGTTTTGGGCAATGAACATGGCGTTGTATTTCCGAGTCCGGCCGTCCAGATTCAGGCGGTCTGTTTCTTTGGCTACGTTGCCAAAGATGATAGTGATGCCATGGGACAGGGTTTTGATTTCGTCGCCGAAACGAACACATTCGTCAATAAAATCAGGCTGGTCCCAAATATCACCGATGAGATATCCCGGAATGGAGAGTTCCGGAAAGATAATGATATCGCAACCGGCATCTTTTGCTTTTGCTATATTAGTTTTCATCGTTGCCGCATTATGGCGCGGATCACCGGCGAGAACATTGATTTGAGCAAGAGCGATTTTCAGCATATATATGCCTCCCTTGAATATACGTGGTTTTGGACGTTGCAGACAACGTCTGTGCAGTGATGCAAAGTACGTTTGCATACTATGCTAATATAGTATCATAAAATGGCGTAACTATCCAGTTTATACATCGTTTACAATTATGGTGGAGATATGGTAATACGATAATCAATGTAGTATAATAACAAAGAAAGTATCTTTGGATAGAAAAGAGAAATTCATGAAACTATTGCTGACAACATTGAATGCCAAATTCATCCAGTCCTCCCTTGCGTTGCGCTGTCTGTCGACAGCCTGCCGGCATGCTGGCATAGACGATATGGCGACGGCTGAATATACGATCAATCAAAATGCCTATGACATACTGCGGCATATATATTCGTACCACGCAGGCGTCATCGGCTTTTCTTGTTACATCTGGAATATTGAAATGACCTGTCGTATTATTGCTCTCCTTAAGCAAGTCATGCCCGATACGATTATTGCAGTCGGTGGTCCGGAAGTATCGTATACGGCGCAGGACGTATTGGAGCAGCATCCATATATTGATTATGTCTTTCAAGGCGAAGGGGAAATTATGGTACCGGCCTTTATGCGCGATTTGGAACAGGGCGGTAATGGCACGACGGTTCCCGGTGTCTTAGGTCGTGTGAATGGCAGTATCCAGGGCAGTGAAGCATTCCAGGAAGTACCTGATTTGGATATGCTTCCATTCCCGTATGAAAATCAGGATTTTAGCGAACTTGCCCATAAAATCATGTATTATGAAAGCTCACGAGGCTGTCCGTTCCATTGTCAGTATTGCCTGTCCGGCATGAGTGATGATGTGCGGTTCCGGTCAGTACCGCTGGTCATTCAGGAATTACAGCGATTCGTTGAGGCAGGTGTCCATCAGGTCAAGTTTGTCGATCGGACCTTTAACTGCAATCCCCGCCATCATCGACCGCTTATTGAATACATGCTCCAGGTGGACCGGCCTATTAATTTTCATTTAGAAATCGAACCAGGCGTCTTGCGGGACGAAGACCTGGATCTGCTGGCGCAAGCGCCTAAAGGGCGTATTCAGCTGGAAATGGGTATTCAATCGACCTATGGACCGACGTTGAAGGCTATTCGCCGATACAATGACTGGCCCCGTATTACGTATATTATGAAACGTCTGCTGGCCTATGGCACGATTCATCTTCATTTGGACCTTATCGTCGGGTTGCCATACGAGACATATGAGCATTTGCAACAATCCTTTAATGATATTTATGCCCTGCATCCTCATAAATTGCAAATTGGATTTTTGAAGCTTCTCAAAGGCTCCGGTATCCGTCGTGACTATCCTGAGGAGTACCGGTATGATCCGTATGGTCCGTATGAAGTACTGGCAACGACGTGGCTGCCTTATGAGAAGGTACGTTATTTAAAAGTCTTTGAGGATGTCTTTGAACGAATCTATAATTCGGGGAAATTTATGTATGTATGCGATTATTTAGCCTGCTTGTATGAGCCGGATTATTTCCATCTTTACGATACCATTACGAAGCGGTGGATGGAGCTGCAGTATGATGAAATCGCTATTTCTGATGAAAATCTTTGCCGCTTCCTATATGATTGTATACAGCAGGTATTGCAGCTGACGGCTGTGCAGCAGCATGTTGCAGCACAGTTGCTGGCGTTGGATATGCTGACGTTCTTTACATTTCGCCTCAAACCTGATTTCCTTGGCTGGCATGAAGCTGATCGCAAGGAAACAGATGCTATCTTCCGTGACGAACACTGGATGAGACAATATATTCCCCAGTATGTCTTTACGAATTGGCGAGATCTGAAAAAAAGATATCGCATCTGGGCGACAGACGAAGAAACAAAAGCAGTGCTGGCCCAGTATACAGCGGTTCCAAAGGGAGCGGCCTATTTGTTGGCACAGAATGGTACGACAGGTGTGACCTGGCAATTCATTCCGGCCTATGGGGAGAACGTCAATACATCGCAGTCGATCTGAGCGTATACTATCAGTTTATTACTAAGGAGTACTATGAACGAACGTTATCAAGTCTATTCTACTTATTTAAAACACACGTATGGTGAAAAAGTATACAAACTGCCTATCAGTATCCCTGATACCTGTCCGAACAGGGACGGTACCTTAGGGACACGGGGCTGTGTGTTCTGCGGTTCTATTGGTGCAGGGTATGAGAACCTGCCGGCTTCGGTCACGATAGAACAGCAGATTGCTGCTAATATTGCCCATATACAGCCAAAGTATAAGGCCAATAAATTCATTTCATATTTCCAAAACTTCACGAATACATATTTGAAGCCGGCACAATTCCGGCAGTATCTCATTGCAGCCTGTCAGCCGTCTATTGTCGGCATTGCGATTGCCACTCGGCCTGATTGTATTAATGAGACGTATTTGGATATTATGGCAGAAGTCAAAGAAACGTATGGTGTCGATATTCTCGTTGAATTCGGATTGCAGACCGTGAATTATAAAACGCTGCAAAAGATCAATCGCGGCCATACCCTGGC
This sequence comes from Megasphaera sp., assembly GCA_022486585.1. Classification (GTDB taxonomy): domain Bacteria; phylum Bacillota; class Negativicutes; order Veillonellales; family Megasphaeraceae; genus Megasphaera. Next base: position 38,765 of record JAKVKI010000005.1, on the reverse strand, counting down.
TGAATATATCGATGCCTTGATGATGATACAGAAATATCCGTTCCGTAATTGTACGCATGTCATTCTTAATCTGCCGTGGGATACGATGGCTGATGTCATAGAAACAGCTAAAGTCATTTCAGCATTGCCGACGCAGGAAGTAAAACTTCATGCCTTGTATATTATAAAAAACACGCTCATGGCACAGTGGTACCATGACGGGGAAATCACCTTGGATACGGTAGAAGATTATGTTGATCGGGCAGTTACGTTTATTGAATACATTCGGCCGGATATTGTTTTTCAACGACTTATCGGCAGGGCGCCAAAGGAAGCGACTGAGTTTGCCAACTGGGGCATGGGCTGGTGGAAAATCCGTGATATGATCGACGCGGAATTCCTGCGGCGCAATACCTGGCAAGGTAAAAAGTGTGATTATCTGCATGGCAAAGCTGTGCAGCAATTTATGGATTAAAAGGAGAGACGACGATTGCCTATGGAAAGACGACTCACGTTTACTGATTTGCCGGAAGCAAAGGCTGTTTTGGGCATGAAAGATGAATTTCTGAAAACACTGCAAAAAGAATTCCCGGCGTGTCAAATTGTAGCCCGTGGTGACGAAGTCATTATCATTGGCGATGAACCAGGCATTTCCCAAGTGGAAGAAGTTATTCAGATGTTACGGTATTTGCATCGTGAAAATACGTATATGACGACGCAGCACGTGCGTTATTCCGCGTCGCTTATCCGCCAGGGACAGGGTGCATTATTGCAGTCTATTTATGGGGATACAGTGAGTATCTCTGCCAGAGGACGGCTGATTAAACCAAAGACAGCAGGGCAGAAACAATACGTCGATTCTATTCGTAAGAATTTAGTTACGTTTGGTATTGGTCCGGCTGGAACGGGCAAGACGTATTTAGCAGTAGCACTGGCATCTTTTTATCTGAAAAATCGAGAAGTGGAACGAATCATCTTGACGCGTCCGGCTGTGGAAGCTGGTGAAAAACTGGGATTTCTTCCTGGCGATTTGCAGGAAAAAATCGATCCCTATTTACGGCCTCTCTATGATGCCCTGGCGGATATGTTCGGCTATGACCAATTCCAGAAAATGGTGAGCCGCAACATTATCGAAGTGGCGCCGTTGGCATATATGCGCGGTCGTACGCTGGAAGAATCGTTCATTATCCTCGATGAAGCGCAAAATACGACACGGGAACAGATGAAGATGTTCCTGACTCGTATGGGTAATCATTCCCGCGTCGTCGTCAATGGCGATATCACTCAAATCGACTTAGCGGATCGCAAGCTGTCCGGCCTGACGGAGGCACAGCGTGTCTTGAGCAACGTCCGTGGTATAGGAATGGTGCAGTTCACCGATGAAGATGTAGTACGTCATGATATGGTAGGCCGTATTATCCGGGCCTATGAAGCGTTTTATAAAAAGCAGTAGAAAGGGGAAATCCGCATGAATATCAATATTAACTATGAAGATCCGTCATTTCAAGATGCAACCTACGAACAGGTCATTGAACGGGTATGTCAGGAAGCTGCCCTCGTTTACGGCTTGGGACCGACAGCTGAAATCAGCATCCTTTTGTGTGATAACGAATACATTCATCAATTAAATAACCAATATCGCCATATAGATCGTCCGACTGATGTCTTGTCCTTTGCGCTCAATGAAGGAGAAGAGGATGGATATGATGGTCCTGATACAGCACTCTTAGGAGATATCATCATTTCGTTAGAAAAAGTCCGTGAACAAGCGGATGAATTCGGTCATTCGTATGAACGTGAACTGGCATATCTTACTATTCATGGGATGTTGCACATCTTAGGCTATGATCACATGACAGACGAAGATAAGGCGGAAATGCGCAAAGAAGAAGAATTCATCCTGCATCGATTGGGCTATGTTCGGCAGGGAGAAGAATTGTAATGGAGGATGCTGTATGCCGCAAACTCATCATGGAAGCTCGCAAGGCACAGCGCCACGCGTATGCACCGTATTCCAAATTCACAGTTGGTGCGGCAGTGCTGGCTGAGGATGGGGCTATCTATACTGGCTGTAACGTAGAAAATGCGTCGTACGGTCTGTCTATGTGTGCTGAACGCAATGCTATCTTCCAAGCTGCTGCCTGTGGCTGCCGGTCTCTCCGTGCTATTGCCATAGCCGGTGATAGCGACGGTTATACAGCGCCTTGTGGCGCTTGCCGTCAAGTCATGGCTGAATTCCATACAGGTGAGGTCATCATGGTCAAGCCGGATGATACGTACGTTGTCGTACCCTTGAAGGAATTATTGCCGTACACCTTTGAATTGTAATTTACTAGTATATACAAGGAGTTTACATGGAATCAGAAAATTTTAAATCAGGATTTGTTGCTGTCATCGGTCGTCCAAATGTGGGGAAATCGACGTTGATCAACCATATTATCAGGCAAAAAGTGTCTATCGTATCCGATAAGGCACAGACCACACGGAATCGTATCTTGTGTATCCATACAGATGAAGAATGCCAAATCGTGTTTTTGGATACACCAGGCATTCATAAGCCCAAACATAAATTGGGACAGTTCATGGATGAAGCGGCATACCAATCATTACGAGATATTGATGCGGTACTGTTTCTCGTGTCGGGCAATGAGAAAAAAGGTCCTGGCGACATGTTTATCCTGGACAAACTAAAAGGCGTGAAAGTACCTGTTTTCCTGATCATCAATAAAACAGACGTCATGACCAAAGAAGACGTGCTGAAAAAAATCACGGAATACCATAGTGTATATGATTTCGACCAAATCATTCCCATATCGGCACTTACTGGCGACAATGTCCCAGTTGTATTGGATGAATTGAAGAAAATCATACCACAAGGGCCCAAATATTTCCCCGATGATATGATTACAGATCAGCCGGAACGGCTGCTAGTTGCTGAAATCATCAGAGAAAAGCTGTTTTTGAGTACTCATGATGAAGTGCCTCATGCCATTGCCGTTTATGTGGAGGAAATGAAACAACGCACGAAGGACAAGGTCTATATCAGAGCGACGGTCTTTGTTGAACGGGATTCGCAAAAGCGTATTGTCATTGGCAAACATGGCAGTGTTCTCAAAGAAGCAGGCTTTAAAGCCCGTCAGGAAATCGAAAATCTCCTGGGGTCGTCTGTCTACTTGGATATTTGGGTCAAAGTAAAACCGGATTGGCGTAACAAAGCGGCATCCCTCAGTGAATTAGGATATAAGAACGAATAGGAGAGATGACTTATAGAAGGGCAATTGTTAGGGGAATGTTTCCTTATTTATATCATATGTATACTATTGAGCGCTATTTGCGTTATTGGCAAATTTGCCTTTGCACAGCTTAGACGGGAATATATTGAAGAGTTGATCCGCGACGGTGATGAAAAAGCCAAAAGTCTGTTAGGGTTGTATGAACGGCCTGTGTTATTCTTGGGGACAGCACAGCTGGGGATGGCTATTTCCGGTCTGCTGGCCGGTGCGACCGTACTTTACGGCTTGATGCAGTGTTATGACTGGTTTTTAGATTTATTGGGCATGCCTGCTATCGTTGCCGGTGTCTATGCGGTTATCTGTATCGTTCTGTGCCTTCTTATGTGGGTCTTCGGTGAATTGATTCCTAAATCCATTGGTTTGCAAGAGGCGGAATCGAGTCTGAAACGGGTGAGCAAATTCATCTGTATCTGGGGACGCTTCGTCCGACCGATCATTACTTTTGGCAACTGGCTGGGCAAGGTCATTTTGAATAACCGCCAGCTGGAAGTGACCAATGAAATAGATATGGCTCATTCAGAGGATGAGATCCGCATGCTCGTTACGGCGAGCCATAAGGAAGGGAAAATCGACCAGGTAGAAAGTGAGCTCATTGGCAATGTATTTGACTTTGCTGATCGACTGGCCAAAGAAATCATGGTCCCTCGTCAGGATATTGTCTGTCTGTATGCAGAAGAAACGATGCAACAGAATCTCAAGACCATACGGCAGTCACGGCATACGCGCTATCCTTTGTGTGAAGAAGATAAGGATCACGTATTAGGTCTTGTCCACATTAAAGATTTGATGGACCTGTATCTCCATAAACATAATAATATCCGCATTGTCAAGCGGCCTATACTCATGGTACCGGAAATCATGCCGGCTTCGAAGCTGTTGCAGCTCATGCGGGCGCGCCGTACCTATTTGGCGATGGTCGTCGATGAATACGGAAGTACTGTCGGCCTCATTGGGCTGGAAGATATATTGGAAGAGTTAGTCGGCAATATTCGCAACGAGCATACAGCAGAGAAAGAAGATATCGTACCGCTGTCTAATGGTGCCTATGAATTTGATGGGACTGTATTGCTGGATGATGTCGAAGAATTGCTGCATATCCCTGTAGAAGAAGATGTCGATACGGATACGATCGGCGGCTATGTGTTCAATCTGTTAGGGCATACGCCTTCTATTGGCGATGCTGTATCGATTGGCTTGTATAAGTTCATCGTCATGGAAGTCAGCCGTTTCCGTATTGCCCGTCTGAAAGCGATCGTTATTCCTGAAAGCGAACGAAATGTACCGCCTGAAAAGAGTGATGCTCATGAAGGGGAGGACTAGATACGGTGGGTTCACACCGTCCCGCTCGTATGACGGGATTATCCTGAAATTAAAAAAAGCTGGCATTCGCCAGCAGGTCATGACAGTCTATACGAGACAGGAAGGGATTCTTACCGTATTTGTTGAACGGAATCGCCAAGCCCGCCAAGGCTATGGCACGCTCATTGCGTTGGGCGAAATAACCTTTGATGCCGTAGAAAAAAACGGTGTATACCGCTTGACGGAATATGAGTGCCGCAGCAATACGGCAATGATGAATCTGACGTGGTCTGTATATGTATATACGCAGATATTTTTAGAAATGGTCATGAATATCATGGAGCCGCATCAGGCAGATGAAGATATATATCGTCTGCTCGTTGTATACGGCCGGGCCATAGAAGTGAAAAATCCTCGTATCGTTACGATCATCGCAGCCTGGCAGCTCATTGGCTGGGCCGGATTTTATCCGGATACGGCCCAGGTTCGTATCTATGCAGACGGCAGGGATTCACAGGGGCAGGTTATTTATTTTTTCAGCGATACGATGGAACAGGACAAACAGGAAATCATCCTGCCTGATTCTGTACGGTCCCTATGGGAAACGATGCTGCAATATCCTTGGGGGCAGGCGGCGACGCTGCATTTTAAAGCCCGCGATGTAGATTTGGCAGAACAGCTCTTGTACAGCTATTTTTGTCAATGCAGTGAGAAAAAATTAAAGAGTCTGTCTTTGTTTTATTCAGCACCTATGCTGCCTTAGAAATGAATAGCCTTGCAGTACATGCTGCAAGGCTATTCATTTTCTGGGAATCAGTCCGTACCATTGCTTACATACAGATCATCATATTGCCAGTGAGCCTGATGTTCTTTCAGGCTCATGCTGACAGCAGACTGGGTGAAGGAATGGCGGATGGACTGCGCCGTATAGGCCAGATCCCATATGGGTTCTGCAGCCGGGCGAACGCGCATCATGCGTTGTACTAAGACTTGCTTGCTGTACGAGATGAACCAATTGGTCAGACGGGGCTGGTAACTGCGGAATATGACCAGCATGTGAATATGGTTGGGCATAATGGAATAGGAATCAATGAAAATGACATTGCTAAAACTCTTCAATTGCGGCATAGCTGCATCGACGGCCAATCCCCAGTCTGAGGGAACCCAAATGTTTCTGCCGTTTTTGCTGTGGATGCTTCCCAGCGTCAGCTGGTTTTGATACGTCCGAAATGTAATGAGTTGCGTATGCGGCATCAACGTATGGGTCGTTTTATCTGCGTGGGATGCATTGCCGGATTTGATGTACATGAACACGATCACCTCCTGATGCGTCCATTATACAGATAGGGGAATATAAAGACAACCTCGGTAACAGGCTAAAATTGAGAAAGAAAACAGTATAATTTTTTTTTTATTCTTAGCTGAGTTTGAAAACGTTAGTGATCTGCTGTTACAGAAGAAAGCAGAAAAGAATTTATGTATATATATGGTGAAAATTTCGTCACACCACAGTAAAGGAGTAAAGTATGATTCGTAGCATGACCCAGGGAAGTCCTATCAAACTTATCTTGGCATTTACAGTTCCCTTACTTATTGGGAATGTGTTTCAACAGTTTTATAATATAGCTGATATCATTATTGTAGGCCGCATTATCGGTGTCCATGCTTTGGCAGCTGTCGGTGCGACGGCACCGGTCTTCATGGCTATGCTCGGCCTTACGATAGGGATGGCATCGGGATTTACCGTCATTGTAGGGCAGCGATTTGGTGCTGGCGATGAAGCGGGCGTGCGTCGTTCAGTAGCTATGTCGGCCATGCTGTCTGTAGGATTGACGTTAATACTGACCATAGGATCGGTGCTTGGCATGCCTTGGATCATGGCAGTCATGAATATTTCGGCGGAGTTATATGATGATTCGTACCATTACGTCATTATCATCGCCTATGGCCTTATTGCCATGATGATGTACAATTTACTATCTTGTATTTGCCGTGCCTTAGGAGACAGCCGTACGCCACTTTATTTTCTTATTGTGTCGTCTATCCTCAATGTACTGCTGGCCTTACTGTTCATCATCGTATTTGGCTGGGGCGTAGCAGGCTCTGCTATTGCGCTGGTCATTGCCCAGGCGATTTCAGCGATTGCTTGTTTTTGTTATATGCGTGCCCGTTTTCCTATTCTGAGGCTGCAGCGGCAGGACTGGTCCTGGAATAGTGAATTTGCCTGGAAACATTTGAAATTAGGCATACCGATGGCTTCGCAGTTCATGATCATTTCCTTCGGAATTCTGGCAATCCAATCTGTGACGAATACGTTCGGTGCTGAAACGATTGCCGGCTTCGTATCAGCGACACGAATAGAACAGCTGGCATTACAGCCTATGATTTCGTTTGGCATCGCAATGGCAGTGTACTCGGCGCAGAACTACGGGGCAGGGAAGTATTCTCGTATTCGCAAAGGTGCCCGGCAATGTTCCTTAGTCTCTTTAGGTTTTTGTGCGTTTGCGGCGGCATCTATGTTTTTCTATGGCCGGGAACTCATTGCCTTGTTCACGGCAGAGTATGATGAACTATTGATGGAACAGGCTTCGCTGTATCTCAAGTACTCTGTGCCGTTCTATTTCTTCTTGGGACAGATTTTTGTCTTCCGCAACGCGTTGCAGGGCATGGGCATTTCCAGCGTACCCCTTATTAGCAGTTTGTTAGAACTATTCCTGCGAGGACTATCTGCCTTCGTACTAGCAGGCATGTGGGGCTATTTGGGCATTTGTTATGCTAGTCCTATTTGCTGGATTGCTGCCTGCTTGTTCACGACAGGATGCTATTTCTTTGTCATACGCCATATGAAAAAAGAGGGGCGCTAAAAACTAGGTATGAGTAATTGACAAGCGTTCCTATTAGTGATAATATATAGAGCAACAACAAAATAATATTTCATCCAGAGCAGCTGAGGGATTGGCCCGATGATGCTGCGGCAACCCCCACTAGGGAAGGTGCCAATTCCAACGGACAGAACCGACAGATGAAGGGAAATACACATGATAAGGTCGTCGTCTGAAGGCGGCCTTTTTTGTTGTTTATTTGTTGTATTTTTTGAAGGGGTATTGTGTTTTTGAGGAGTTGATAGTGTGATTACATTGGAAAATATTACCAAAACCTATGGTGGTAAGACCCAGGTCCATGCGCTTAAGGGCATTAGTCTCGCCATTGAAGATGGTGAAATTTTTGGTATTATAGGCAAGAGCGGCGCCGGTAAATCGACATTAGTACGTTGTATCAACATGTTGGAAAAACCGACGAGCGGCAAAGTCATCATTGATGACAAAGAATTGACGGCCATGAATGATTCACAGTTACGGGCAGAACGGAAGAATATCGGCATGATTTTCCAGCATTTCAATTTACTGTCTTCCCGGACTGTTTTTGATAATATTGCTTTTCCGTTGGAATTGATCGGTGCGTCTAAAGAGGGAATTCAGAAGAAAGTAGCCGATCTTCTGGAACTCGTAGGATTGACAGACCGTCAGTTCAATTACCCGTCCCAGCTGTCAGGCGGCCAAAAGCAACGTGTCGGCATTGCTCGTGCGCTGGCTAGTGACCCGAAGATACTGCTATGTGATGAAGCGACATCTGCGTTGGATCCGCAGACAACAAAATCAATTTTGGAATTGTTGAAGGATATCAATAAACGGATGGGCATTACGATCATCATCATTACGCATGAAATGGCGGTCGTAAAGGCTATTTGTAATCGCGTCGCCGTTATCGAAGGCGGTGTCATTAAAGAAGAAGGCCGTGTTGTCGATGTATTTACTAATCCGACATCGCAGACGATGAAAGACTTCGTCAAGTCAGTCATCAATATGGAACTTCCTGAAGGTGTCGCCAAGATGGGCGTTACGGATCAGCCTGCCCCAGACCGGGATATGCTCGTTCGGTTGCGCTTTAAAGGTGCCGTTACCAATGATCCTGTCGTAGCTTCGATCGTTCGTAAATTCGATGTCAATGTCAGCGTTCTTTACGGCAATATTGACTATATCCAAGATGAACCATTTGGATATTTGATTATCGTCATTATCGGAGATATGGAATTACAGGCCAAGGCCTTTCAATATATCAAGAAATTACCTATCGGAAGTGAGGTTTTAGGATATGTCCCAAGAAATAATTAAATTGATGATTCAAGGCATTCAAGAAACAGTCTTTATGGTATTTGTTTCTACTGTCATAGCTGGTATTATCGGTATTCCTCTTGGTATTACCTTGGTTACGACTAGTAAGGGCCATATTTTGGAAAACCGTGTTGTAAATAAAATATTAGGCACGATCGTCAATATTATCCGTTCGATACCATTCATCATTTTGATGGTAGCCATTATCCCGCTGACACGGATCATTGCCGGGACCTCTATTGGTACGACGGCAGCCTGCGTTCCGCTGACTATCGTAGCTATTCCGTTTTTGAGCCGTCTCGTAGAAACGTCTATTCGTGACGTTGATTTTGGTCTTGTTGAAGCAGCTGAATCCATGGGGGCATCACCGTGCCAGATCATCCGTAAAGTTCTCATTCCTGAAGCCTTGCCGACTATTATTAATAACATTACCGTCCTTATTGTCAATTTGATCGGTGCATCGGCCATGGCTGGTGCTATTGGCGGCGGTGGTCTTGGGGATATTGCTATCCGTTACGGGTATCAACGGTTCCGTGCCGATGTGATGTTAGCCACTATCATTATTCTCATCGTCGGTGTCAACCTTATCCAAGCCTGCGGTGACTTTGCATCACATAAGAAAAATAAAAGATAGTCTAATCGATAAAGACCATTCAGCATGTCTTCGCTGTTGCATTCCCCCAGGGAAAGTACTATAATAAGCAAAGATGAATAAAAGCTAGGGGAGCCGAAAGGCTGAGAGAATGAAGATTCGACCCTTTAACCTGATACGGGTAATGCCGGCGTAGGGAAGCACATGGATGATTAAGCTTACCTGCTCAGCAGGTAAGCTTTTTTTGGTGCGCAGGACCAGCCGGGCCGGATCCCCGGAGAACGAGCAGCTCCTTCTGGATTAAAGGAGTGATAGTGCCGCTTTTTTGGTTTGAACGCATCTGGTAGTACTATATGTTTAGGAGGATTTGAATCATGGATTACACAACACAAATGGATGCTGCCCGTAAGGGTATCGTCACCAAGCAAATGGAAATCGTCGCAGCGAAGGAACACATGCGTATGGACGACCTCATGAAGCTCATTGCTGAAGGTAAGATCGCTATTCCGGCCAATAAGCTGCATACGGCCTTATCGCCGGAAGCTGTCGGCCAGAATTGCCGTACGAAGATCAACGTCAATCTCGGCGTATCACCGGAACACAATAATCATGAAGAAGAATTGCAGAAGGTACAGAATGCTATCGATATGAAAGCGGAAGCGATTATGGACTTGAGCAACTTTGGCAAGACTCGTGAATTCCGCCGCAAGCTCGTCGGCATGTCGACGGCTATGATCGGTACGGTGCCTATGTATGATGCTGTAGGCATGCTCGATAAGGATCTAGTAGATATTACAGAAGATGAATTCTTTTCTGTTGTCGAACAGCATGCCGAAGATGGCGTCGATTTCATGACTATTCACTGTGGCATGAATCGTAAGACTGCAGAACGAATCAAAGCCAATCCTCGTTTGACTAATGTTGTATCCCGCGGTGGTTCGCTTCTGTTTGCCTGGATGGAAATGAATGATAGAGAAAATCCGTTCTATGAACATTATGACCGGCTGCTCGATATCTGTGAAAAGTACGATGTTACGCTGAGCCTTGGTGATGCTTGCCGGCCTGGTTGTACACATGATGCAACAGATGCTGCGCAGATCGAAGAACTCATTACCCTTGGTGAATTGACTAAACGGGCTTGGGAACGCAACGTTCAGGTCATGATCGAAGGACCGGGCCATATGGTACTGAATGAAATCGCTGCGAATATGCGCATCGAAAAACGTCTCTGCCATGGGGCACCGTTCTACGTACTGGGACCTTTGGTCACGGATATTGCTCCTGGCTATGACCATATTACCAGTGCCATTGGCGGCGCTATTGCCGCTTCCTGTGGTGCCGATTTCCTGTGCTATGTCACACCGGCGGAACATTTGCGCCTGCCTACAGTTGATGATGTCAAAGAAGGCATTATTGCTACCCGCATCGCTGCTCATGCGGCAGATTTGGTCAAAGGCATTCCTGGTGCTCAGGAATGGGATGATGCCATGAGCCGTGCTCGTGTCGATGTTGATTTCGACAAGATGCTTGACTTGGCTATCGATCCGGTGAAAGCTCGTAATTATTACGAATCGAGCAAGCCAGAATGCGAAGGTACATGCACGATGTGTGGTAAAATGTGCCCGGCTCGGACCATGAAGAAAATCCTTGCAGGTGAACCTGTTTCTATTCGTTAATCGCCATTTCTATAAAAAGCTTATATATAAAGAAGACACATCCGGCGTGAAAGGGATGTGTCTTCTTTATATACAGTATTATTTCCATACGAGGAGGAGTGACGAGCCAAATTCTTTTTTGAACTGTTTTTCTAGTTGTTTCATTTCATATTCTACGGCATTGTAGGTCGCATCAGGTGTCGTCGTCAAGACGAGGACGACGACATTTTTGGTAATGGTCGCTTTAATGTCTGTAACGAGTTGCTCATACGTCAGATCAGAAGCTTCTGCCAGTGCCAGGAGCGTAGAGAGTTTGCGGATCATGCTCCATTCTTCAGCTGTGCACATAGTAGCATAGCGGTACGCACGCAAGGTCTTACGGTTAATACCATGATGGAAACCAGCAATGAAGCCGCAAATAATCTGTTCCTTCTGTGTCAGCCCGTACAGCGGGGCATGGGCAATCATAAATGCTGAATGGCGGGCATGATTATAGAAATTAATGATTTTACCGATGTCGTGAAGCTGCGCTGCTGTATGAAGCAAGCGGCGTTTCCTGTCATCGAAGCCATGTAATTCCTTGAGCTGGTCAAAGAGCATATCGGTTATCAGTGCGACTTGAGCAGAGTGGGCTTCATTGTAGCCGCTGCTCATGGTACCGATAAAGTTATGTATGCTGAAATCAAGGATATCATCAACGCGAAGCATATCCATATAGTGTTTCTTTGTATAGTATTCGAAGAACAGCCCTTCGCGAAGGCCGCAGCCGCTGACGATCATTTCATCGCTGCCGGCAACGGTGAACAAGGTCTGGATGACAGCAGCACCGGATACGATGAGGTCAGCCCGGTCACTGGACAGGCCGGGGATTTTCTTGCGAGCAGCCGCTGTGCGCGATAGGATTTCTTTATATAAGCTGGAAAAGTTTTTGTAAGGAACGATATAATTATGGATTTTTGGAAATTCGTAATTCGTGGCTTTTTGATCCATTTTGGCAAAGTTACGAGCAGTACCGCCAATGCCGATAAGGGGAACGTCGACGTTTTTGATCCATTCGATAGCCGTTAGCTTTTTGTGGATATATTTCAAGCAGTCTGTTAATTTACTTTCCTCATAATTTCCCTGGAGGGAAAATTTTTCAGTCAGCGTGACAGCACCGATGGGGATAGAAATGGAATGCTGAGCTTCGCCGTTATGAACTAACGTCATTTCAACACTGGCACCGCCTAAGTCGAAGATCAGGCAGTCCTTTTGGGCAATGGTATTAGCGACACCGAGATAGCCGAGGTAGGCTTCCCGTTCGCCTGTAATGACATTCATTTGGATGCCTGTTTCGTCATTGATCCGTTTTAAAAATTCCAGTCCGTTTTGCGCATTGCGGACGGCTGCCGTAGCGACGGCCAAACAGGTATGGATATTTGATACTTTCATCATGTGTTTGTATACGTGAAGGCAGGTCATAGCTCGCTCCATGCCTTCTTCACTCAGCCGGCCGGTTTGACTCAGGCCATGTCCCAGGCGGATAGCTTCTTTTTCCTGATTCAGGAAAGAGTAGGCTTTGTTGTCCGCTATTTGCAGAGAAACGTAGCGGATAGAGTTGGAGCCCATGTCAATAATGGCTATTTTTTCCATATGGTACCTCGCATTTCTATATATGTATAATAGTAACGTTACCATTATACTACATTGCATTATATGGGCAATATAAGAATAATGATATCTTATTTTTATTTTATCACAATTACATGTGTATTTTACATAAATTATACAAAAACAAGGACATTTTCTCCAAGTTTCATGTATAATAAGAAATGACTATATGTCAGAATCCAATAAGAAAAGTGAGTGAATGAGAATGGAGACAGCAAGTAAAAAATATTTTGGCATCATCCATATTGGCACAGTCAACATGGCGCTAAAAATCATTGCCTATTCTTCATTGGAAGATATGGAAGTTATTGAAAACGTATCCCGTGAAGTTAAATACGGGGAAGAAGTATTTCAGACACACCATGTCAGCTTCCAATCATTGAATGAAATTTGCACTATTTTAGGCAAATTTAAACAGCTTTTGCGTGATTACGATGTACAGGATATTAAAGTCTTATCGACGACGGCAATCCGTGAAGCCGATAACCTGTTGAACGTGATCGATCAGATCCACGTTCGTACAGGATTCCGTATTGAAGTTGTGCATATGGCAAAAGAAGTATATTATAAATTTTTTGGACTCTATTATCATGTGCTGAAAGGCAATTTTAATTTTAATGATGAAGCGGTCCTGCTGATGGATATTACGTCTGGCGGCTTAGGGCTGACATGCTGGAAATCAGATAAGCTTTTGTTTCAGCAGAATTTCCATATCGGTTCCTTGCGGATCATGGAGAATTTCACAGTGAAGCAACGGCAGGAATTGACCTTCCCTACAGCAGTACGAGAATATATTTATGGTTCGCTGTCACCGCTTTGGGCGATGGTCCAACAGCATCATATCCAATATATTGTACTATCCGGGCGAGCAGCGACCTTGTTGGGAAATATTATGGGGAAAGAACGACAAGACGGGGTAAGCCTCATGAAACCTGATGAATTGCGTCAGTTTATTTTTTCGTTTCAAGGGGTGACACCGCTTAAGTTGCAGCAACGCTATCATTTATCAGAAAATCTGGCGAATGTCCTCATGCCGACGCTGTTATTGTATTATGAACTGCTGCGTATCGTCGATGTCGATATGATCGTCCTCATGGGTACGACCTTCACGGAAGGGTACTCCATGTATTATGTTGCTGAAAAGACACACAATGCCTACGTGAGCCATCAACGGCAGTTGTTACTTAATCTGGCAAGTAAAGTAGCGGATCGGTACGTGAATAATCCGGCCCATTCAGCACGTATCGAAGAATATGCGAGTATTTTATTCCAAGCCGTCTACAAACAAATCGGACTTGGTTTTGAATATAATTATTTACTTCAATTAGCCTCTATCCTGCATGAAGCAGGGAAGTTCATTAATATTCGTAAGCACAATTTATGTACATATAATCTTATTATGGAAACAGATTTATTTAGTCTGACCGATGATGAAAAGGAACTGCTGGCTAATATTGCTTACTACGGATTCGATGGCATACGAGGCAGTTCGCCTAAGAAATATAATAAATTATCGCCGGCGCAGAAACTGATTGCAGCTAAACTCATTGCTATTTTCTGTTTGGCAGATTCGCTTGATAAGAGCCATTTAGGGAAGATTAGTCGTATTTGGACGGAATTGAAAGACAATGAGCTGATCGTACGTTATCATTCAGAACTTGACATTTCTCTGGAACGGTGGACCTTTAAAAAAGCAGCAGTCAATTTTGCCGAAGTGTTCGGCATTTCTCCCAAATTACGAAAAGGATAGGTGAATATCTTGGACTATACAAATCCTGAAAATTTTCTCAATCGTGAATGTACATGGGTCAAATTCAATGAACGGGTATTGCGGGAAGCCATAGCACCGACAAATCCTTTATTGGAACAGCTTAACTTCGTAGCTATTGCAGCTTCTAATTTAGACGAATTCTTCATGGTACGCGTTGCCGGGGTCAAGCACCTCATTGAAAGTGGTGTCAAACATATTGACATAGCCGGCATGACACCTAAAGAGCAGTTTGAAGCCATTCAACGCATGATCCATGAACAAGTGAGTGACCAGTATACCTATTTGCATAGTATTGAAAAAAAACTTCGCCATGAAGGCTTGTATTTTATTCATGTCAATGACTTGGAGGCAGAACAGAAAGTATGGCTGGATAGTTTCTTTCAACGGGAAATCTATCCCGTTGTTACACCGATGGCCGTCGATTCCAGTCATCCCTTCCCATTCCTGGCTAGTCAGAATCTGAATTTGTGTGTGTTACTGCGGCGCCGCAGCGGTGATATAGCTGTCAAGACCGCCATATTACCGGTACCGGCATCGGTCATCAAGCGTATTATCCACGTACCGGATCAACGTGAAGAAGAACAGCAGAAGCAGAAATTCCTCTTTTTGGAAGATGTGCTGGGAGCATATGCACAGCAGTTTTTCGTAGGTTGTGATATTTTGGAGGTAGCGCCATTCCGCGTTACCCGCGATGCTGACTTGACGATCGATGAAGATGCAGAAGATCTTCTCGTGGAAGTGGAAAAATCCTTGAAGAAACGCCGTAAGGGGGCAGCTGTTCGCTTGGAATTGGCAGCCTCTGCCAGCCGGATGATTAAAGAATTTCTCAAGAAAGAATTGGTTCTGGAAGATAATGATGTGTATTCTATTTCAGGACCCTTAGACTGCAAGATATTCTTTTCCTTCACAGGAATCGAAGGCTACGATCAGCTCCGCTATCCGCCTTTTTCACCGCAACCATCTAGTGAATTAGCGGCTATTGGCGCAGCAGATTTCTTCAGTGCCGTTGCCAAGCGCGATATTATGTTGCAACACCCTTACGAAACTTTTGAGACAGTAGAGAATTTCATTAAACTATCCTCGCGTGATCCTAATGTATTGGCCATCAAGATGACCTTATACCGAGTCAGCAGCAATTCGCCTATTATAGCGGCCTTAGCTGATGCCGCTGAAAATGGGAAGCAAGTCACGGTCCTGATGGAAGTGAAGGCTCGGTTTGATGAAGAAAATAATATTTATATGGCCCGTAAGCTGGAACGCCATGGAGCGCACGTTATTTATGGCATTATGGGGTTAAAAACCCATTCAAAAATCGCCTTGGTCGTACGCCGTGAAGAGGATGGTATCCGCCGCTACGTCCATTTGGCGACAGGAAATTATAATGGCAAGACTGCTCGTATTTACACGGATGTAGGTATTTTCACGGCAAATACGCTGTATGGCGTCGACGCGTCGGCCTTTTTCAACGTCTTATCCGGATATTCTGATCCGCCGCAGTGGAATAAACTGGCTGTTGCACCGTTGAATTTGCGGGAACGGATTTATGAAGAAATTGATCAGGAAATCGCTCATGCCAAAAATGGGAAAAAGGCACTTATTGTCGCCAAGATGAATTCGTTGCTCGATAAATTCGTCATTGCCAAGCTTTATGAAGCCTCTTGTGCCGGCGTCAAGATCAAACTCATTATTCGTGGTATTTGTGTGCTTCGACCAGGTCTCCCGGGACTGAGCGAAAATATTGAAGTACACAGTCTCGTAGGACGATTTTTGGAACACAGCCGTTTGTTTTATTTCTATAATGGTGGCAAAGAAGATGTATTTATCTCGTCAGCAGACTGGATGCCGCGTAATCTGAATGAACGAGTAGAACTTATGACACCCATTGAATTCCCGGATCATAAAGAACGGGTAAAACAGATGCTCCATCTCTATTTTGGTGATAATGTGAAGGCCTATGCCATGAATTCCGATGGTACATACTATTTTATTGCTGATAAACGACCTGAAGGGGCGGAACATATAGCAGCCCAAGACATGTTTTTGGCTGAAGCAAAAGAAAAAATCGCACCGTATATGAAAAAGTACCATCATCATAAACATTAAGTAAGTGTGATTTGTTGTTTCATAAATATCTATCATATCGAGGAGAGGCCTGTCAAGTATTTTTACTTGACAGGCCTCTCCTTATCTTGTATACTATGACAGTACGCAGGAGGCGATGACCATGTTAGATGATGTAGTCAGAAAAGGACAGCTTCTCGATATATACGGTCCGCTCCTTACAGACAAGCAGCAACGCTGCATGGAAATGTATTTCAATATGGATTTGTCCTTGTCAGAAATTGGCGAAGAACTGGGGATATCCCGGCAAGGGGCATATGATATATTGAAGCGAAGCTCTAAATCATTAGAAGAGTATGAAACAAAGCTTCACCTGCTGTCTCGTCTCAACGGGGTACGGCAGCAGCTGGATATAATCAATGATGTATTGAAGAATGATACACCGTGTGCCAATGATAAGGCGCGGGAACTTATAGATAAGATTGAATTGTAACTTTGTGAACAAGGAGGAGCCCCATGGCATTTGAAAGTTTATCCGAACGGTTTCAAGCAGCGTTCAAAAAACTTCGTGGCAAAGGGAAACTTACAGAAGAAGATGTAAATGAAGCGCTGAAAGAGATGCGCCGGGCTCTTCTGGAAGCGGATGTCAATTTTAAAGTAACGAAGGATTTTATTAACCGCGTTCGTGAAAAGGCTGTCGGTGAAGAAGTTTTTGGAAGTTTGAATGCATCACAGACAGTCATTAAAATCGTTCGCGACGAATTGACGGAACTCTTAGGCGGGACGCAGAGCCGTATTGCCATTGCGTCAAAGCCGCCAACCATCGTTATGCTCGTCGGTCTGCAAGGGGCCGGCAAGACGACGACGGCAGCTAAGCTGGCCAGACAGCTGAAATCTCAAGGGAAAAGTCCTCTTATGGTAGCTGGTGACGTGTACCGTCCAGCAGCCATTACGCAGCTCCAGGTTTTAGGTCAGGAATTGGATATACCTGTCTATACCGAAGAAGGCAGCAAAGATCCTGTACAGATTGCGCAGCATGCTATTCCATATGCTGTCAGTCATTTACGAGATGTCGTTATCATTGATACGGCAGGGCGGCTTCATATAAACGAAGTCCTTATGGACGAATTAGTTCATATCAAAGGCGAAGTACACCCGCATGAAATACTTCTCGTCGTAGATGCTATGACCGGTCAGGATGCAGTTACAGCAGCGTCTGCTTTTGATCAGGCGTTGGGTATTGATGGTATCATCATGACTAAGCTTGATGGTGATGCTCGCGGTGGCGCTGCATTATCGATTAAGGCTGTAACAGGAAAACCGATTAAGTTCATAGGTGTCAGTGAAAAACTCGACGGATTAGAAGAATTCCACCCGAATCGATATGCATCACGTATCCTTGATTTAGGCGATATGGAAACAATCATTGAAAAAGCGCAAAAGGCTTTTGATGAAGAATCCATGGAAGACATGAAGAAAACCATGAAAAGTGGTACCTTCACGTTTAATGATTTCTTGAAACAGCTTGCTATGATAAAGAAAATGGGTTCTATGGGAAGCCTCATGGGATTGATTCCAGGCATTGGCAAGTATAAGAAAGAACTAGATAAAGTAGATATGGATGGCAAAGAAATGAAACACATCGAAGCCATTATCACATCGATGACAGAGCAAGAACGGACCAGTGGTAATCCTAAAATGCTTATCAAGGACAGCCGCAAGCGCCGTATTGCTAAAGGAAGCGGTACGCGAGTCCAAGATGTGAACCGCCTCATTAAGCAGTTTACAGAAATGCAGAAAATGATGAAACAAGCAAAGAAAGCAAAGAACAAACGCCGTGGCTTTATGCCGCGTCTGCCTTTTTAAATGGAAGTTCCTTTCAAGGAAAAGAAACTATGTCAAGGAGGTGATATTCATGATTAAAATTCGTTTAGCACGTTTAGGCGCTAAAAAAAGCCCGATTTACCGTGTAGTTGTCGCTGATTCTCACAATGCTCGCAACAACGGTCGTCCTGTCGCAACTATCGGCATGTATGATCCGGCTAAAGCAGTTGATGATCGTTTGACCGTTGATGCTGAAGCAGCTGTAGCATGGCTTGGCAAAGGTGCACAGCCTACCGATACGATTCGTTCTCTCTTCAAAAAAGCTGGTATTATGGCTCAGTTTGAAGCATCCAAAAAGTAAGTGAGGCTGGATACGATGGAAGAATTGATCACATGTATTGCAAAGGCGCTCGTCAAGAGCCCTGAAGCAGTTACAGTAACAAAGACTCAAAAAAAAGGCCTCGAAGTGTATCAACTTCATGTCGCACCCGAAGATATGGGCAAAGTCATTGGCAAACAAGGGAAGATTGCGAAAGCGCTCCGCCTTGTTGTCAAGGCTGCGGCAGTGAAGGCTAATAAGAAAGTATCAGTGGATATCGTATAGGAGAGACACTATGGATCAGATTACGTTACGTGTGCCTGTGACCGTAAAATCCAAGGTTACGCAGGAACTGAAAGACAAAATCATTAAAAACACGGATCAGGCCTTGAGTGACATCGATCGCGAAACCCAGAATTTAGAATTCCAGGCCAAACGCATGATGACAGAACAGGCTAAAATTGATGCGCAAGGTCTCATTACATTGCGTGCAAAGGTAGAAGAACAAAAACAACGTTTGGCGGCAACTAAAGCCAAAGCGACTCAGGACAGAGAAGAAGCCGAACAATTGACGATTGGCTCCGAAATCCGTCAGGGGACATTGGAACAGACCGTTATCGTCAAAGTTGGCGATGATTTGGGAAAATTGATGGGAACTGAAATTTTGTTGGAAGACGACAAAATCGTTTCCATTCGCCAATAAAATACTATGGCTGCGTTGGAATTATTCACAATCGGCCAAATCGTTGCCCCGCACGGCGTGCGGGGTGATGTTCGTATATACCCGGACACGGATTTCCCCGAACGATTCTTACATATGAAGTACGGATACATTGATGGTAAAAAATATGAGGTGGAACATGCCCGCTTTCACAAGCGGGTCGTTCTCATGAAATTTGTTGGCATTGATGATCGTACTGCAGCAGAACAAATTATCCGCAAAGAGTTCCAAGTGACGCGAGATGAGTTAGTCCCGCTCAAAGAGGGACAGCACTATGTCTTTGATATTATTGGCATGTCCGTTTATGATACAGAAGGAAATAAGCTGGGCGTTCTTACGGATATCATGAAAACTGGCAGCAATGATGTATACACGGTTACTGACAGCGATGGTAAAGAAGTATTATTGGCAGCTATTCCTTCTGTCATCAAATCTGTTGATGAAGAGACAGGAAAGATGGTTGTTGATCCGCCGGAGTGGGTGGACGAATGAGAATAGATATTATTTCTTTATTTCCTGAATTTATAGAAGCTTTTTTTAGTCATAGTATCATTGGCAGGGCCAGGGCAGCAGGTTTGCTGGAATTAGACGTGACCAATCCACGTAATTTTACGTATGATCGACATCACATGGTAGATGATACGATTTATGGCGGTGGCTGTGGCATGCTTATGAAGGCGGCGCCGTTGTATGCTGCTGTTGAATCTGTACGGCGTAGTGTGCCTAAACGACGCATTATTCTCATGGGACCGGCAGGCCAGACTTTTGATCAGGCTAAAGCCAAAGAATTGGCCGGATACGATCAGCTGATTTTGCTTTGTGGTCATTATGAAGGCGTTGATTATCGGGTGGAAACTGATTTGGTCGATGAAACCATATCCATTGGTGATTATGTCCTTACAGGTGGAGAAATCCCAGCGATGGCTGTCAGTGATGCTGTAGCGCGTATGATTCCCGGTGTCCTTGCCGCGGGCAGTGCTGCCGGTGATTCATTTTATTCACAGCTCCTGGAATATCCGCAATATACAAAGCCAGCTGTATTTCGTCATATGGATGTGCCTGAAGTGTTACGCAACGGCGATCATAAGAAAATTGATGAATGGCGTCATGCGGCATCGTTGGCGCGGACGCTGACTAAGCGGCCGGATTTATTATCTTCGGCAGTCTTGTCTGAAGGAGATAAAGAACTATTGCTACAGTTGAAACAGGAGGGGAAGTTATGACATCGTCCCTCTATGTAGGGCTTGTACATTACCCTATTTATGATAAAAACTTTAATGTTATTGCTACGGCAATTACGAACTACGATCTCCATGATATTTCCCGCTCGGCCAAGACATATGGCGTGAAGAAATACTTTATTATTCATCACATTCAGGGTCAGTTGGATATGATTCATAAAATCATGAATTTTTGGCGCAGTTCTGTCGGCAAGAACTATAATGGGTACCGCACGCAGGCATTGGATATCGTTGAGATACAATCGTCGATTGCGGCAGCCATTGATGCCGTTACGGAAGCTGAAGGGATTCGGCCCTATGTCGTGACGACTGACGCTAGGATTTATGCCAATACTATTTCCTATAAGGCATTGCGGCAAAAGCGGGAATGTGATGAACGTCCTATTTTGCTCCTCTTAGGGACAGGATATGGCATGACTAAAGAAACAATGGAACAGTTCGATTTTATCCTGGAACCAATTTATGGTGCCGGGGAATATAATCACTTATCTGTCCGCTCGGCGGCAGCCATTATTTTAGACAGGCTGGCCGGTGAAGCGTGGTGGAAGTAAAGGGAGGCATTTAGAATGTCTGGACATTCAAAATGGGCAAATATTAAGCGTAAAAAAGGTAAAAATGATGCTATCCGTGGCAAAATTACGACAAAGATCGGTCGTGAAATCACTATTGCTGTTCGTATGGGCGGCACCGATCCGGTCGGTAACATGCGTTTGAAACTGGCATTGCAGAAGGCTAAAGAAAATAATATCCCAAAAGATAATATTAAACGGGCTATTCAAAAAGGTGCCGGCGCTGCTGAAGGACAGTCTTATGAAGAAATCATATACGAAGGCTATGGCCCGGCGGGCGTTGCTGTAACAGTCAATGTATTGACAGATAATCGCAACCGTGCAGCAGCTGCTGTTCGTCATGAATTCGCTAAACACGGCGGTAATTTAGGCGAAACAGGGTGCGTTGGCTGGATGTTTAACAGCAAGGGCATTTTTGTTGTATCCAAGGATCAGGCTGATGAAGATAAAATCATGGAAATAACATTAGAAGCAGGTGCCGATGACGTTAAAACAGGCGACGAAGAATACGAAATCATTACGGCTCCAGATGCGTTTGATGATGTAGAAAAAGCATTAGTTGATAATAACATCGAAATGGAACATGCACAAATCACGCAGGTACCGGATAATACAATTAAATTGACAATGGAAGATGCCAAAAAATTGGATAATCTAGTCGATGCTTTAGATGAAATTGATGATGTCCAGGATGTATATCATAATGGTGACATGCCGGACGATATGGACGAAGACTAGGAAACAGCACTATTGAGCCGTCCTCGATAGTGCTATTTTTTTGCTTTTAAGCGTATTTTTTATTCGTTGCGCAGCTGTTGCATAACTTTTCCTATTTTAAAAGTTATGCAACAGGCATCTACAGATTCTATTAATTGAAATCAATCAGAGGGAACATCGTATTTGGAACATGACATATCCCTTGTACTGTCTTTTGGTTCCAGCCTCGTTTGTGATATAATGATATACAGCATTATGTACATAGCGTACTTGTCAAAAGACTGACAAGCATGTCTTAATATGATACAATAAATATCTATCCAGGAATTTGCAATGGAGGTGCAAAATGGCAACAAACCAAGAAAAACTTGATCTTCTCCGCCAAAAGCTTGATACAATCAAATTAGGCGGGGGACAAAAACGAATCGATCAACAACATGGAAAAGGTAAATATACAGCGCGGGAACGCCTGGCAAAACTCTTTGATGAAGGCAGTTTCAATGAAATCGGCCAGTTTATTCATCATCGTTGCACTAATTTTGGTATGGAAAAGAAGGACATACCTGGTGACGGTGTTGTGACCGGCTATGGCACAGTCAATGGGCGTATGGTATTTGCATATGCTGAAGATTTCACTGTCGAAGGTGGGTCTTTGGGGGAAATGCATGCCCATAAGATCTGCCAGGTACAAGAAATGGCGCTTAAAATGGGAGCACCGATTATTGGTATCAATGATTCCGGTGGTGCTCGTATTCAAGAAGGCATTGATGCCTTATCCGGTTTTGGCAGTATTTTCATGAATAATACAAAGGCTTCCGGTGTCATTCCTCAAATTTCAGTTATTATGGGACCTTGTGCTGGTGGTGCCGTATATAGTCCGGCATTGACGGACTTTGTTTTTATGGTCAAAAACACATCGGATATGTTCATTACTGGTCCGGCAGTCATTAAATCGGTTACAGCAGAAGAAGTAACTTCTGAAGAATTAGGCGGAGCCGTTACACATAGCACCGTATCAGGCGTTGCACATTTTGCCTGTGAAAATGAAGACGATTGCATCGATAAAATCAAAGCACTGTTGGATTTCTTGCCTAGCAATAATATGGAAGAAACACCGTTTACAGAAAGTGATGATGATCCCAATCGTGAAGATGACAGCTTGAATACGATTGTGCCTGATAATAGTAATATTCCTTATGATATGACAGATGTCATCAAATCCTGTGTCGATCATGGCGAAATATTCCAAGTGCTGGAAGACTATGCCCTTAATGCCATTACGTGCTTTGCCCGTATGGATGGACAAACTGTTGGCATTATTGCTAATCAGCCTAAATTCCTGGCAGGATGTCTTGATATTAACGCATCTGATAAGACAGCGCGATTCATACGTTTTTGTGATGCCTTTAATATCCCTTTAGTTACTTTTGTAGATGTACCGGGCTTCTTGCCGGGCACAACACAAGAATTTGGCGGTATTATTCGTCATGGTGCTAAAATGCTGTATGCCTATTGTGAAGCGACAGTGCCTAAGGTAACTGTTGTCGTGCGCAAAGCCTATGGCGGTGCTTATATTGCGATGTGCTGCCGCCAATTAGGTGCGGATATGGTCTTTGCATGGCCAAGTGCTGAAATCGCTGTCATGGGTGCCGATGGTGCTGCTAACATCATTTTCAAACATGATGAAGATAAAGAACAGAAAAAACAAGAGTACATTAAGGAATTTCAGACGCCATATAAAGCTGCTGAACACGGCTATGTTGATTGTGTTATCGAACCAAAGGAAACGCGGCCCCGTATTATCAATGCCCTGGCAATGCTCTACAGCAAACGGGAAGAACGGCCGTCTAAAAAACACGGCAATATTCCGTTATAAGGAGGGAAAAAGATGGAAAATTCCGTCATTATTATCATCTTGATTACCCTCATTGTGTTAGCTGTACTGGTTTTCGGTATAGGACATGTATTGTCTCAGCGTATTATTGCATTGCAAGGACGCGTACGTGAATTGGCTGAGCAAAATGAAGACCTGCAGCGTCAGATTGAAGGTTTGAAGAAAGATACTAACATGACAGAGGCAGTGCCAGTATCAGAACCGATAAAAAATCCGCCCATGCCTCTGGGTGAACGGAAACCGGCCCTTATGGCCAATAAAGAACTAGCAGTCGTTGCTAAAACAAAAAAGACGGCTCCGGCTGTGTCTGCCGGCATTGACCCTGAAGTCATTGCGGTTATTATGGCAGCTGTTGCCGCTTGTGGCTACAGTCCTGCGGCAATCCAAGGCATCCGCCGTAAAAAGACAGTCAAAGCAGTAAATTGGGTCATGGCAGGCCGTTTGGCCGGCATGAAGTAATGAGAAACCTATAGTCATTCAGGAGGATATAGCATGAAAAAATTTAATATAACCGTAAACGGTACATCCTACGAAGTAGAAGTAGAAGAAATCGGTGCGTCAACAACAGCTCCCGTCGTAAAAGCGGCAGCGCCGGCTCCTAAAGCCGCACCAGCACCGGTTGCTGCGGCACCGGCTGCAACTGAAACGGTGACGCCGGTAAAAGGACCAATTCCGGATGGAGCTATTATTGTCAAGGCACCGATGCCTGGGAAAATCTCGGCACTCAAAGCTGAAGCGGGTAAGGCTGTCAAACGAGGCGATGTTCTCCTTGTACTGGAAGCTATGAAAATGCAGAATGATATTACAGCGACCGAAGATGGTACACTTCATGAAATTCGTGTAGCTGTAGGTGATAATGTAAAAACAGGCGAAGCTCTCGCTGTCATTACAAAATAATGGAAAAGGTACCTATGCATAGTTATCTATAGCATGGGTACCTTTTTATTGGATCCGTATGGAAAACAGGCTATTTTTTTTTGCTTTCTGCTTTAGCTACAAAGGGTGCAGATTCGATGATAAAGCGTTCATGAGTACCTTCACCAACGAGACCGGCATCATCATAAGCTTCAACATGGAAGGTCAATTTGCGACGATCCTGGCTGGTGAGTGTTGCTTTTGCTTTGACAGTCAGGCCAATAGGTGTAGCAGATACATGTTTGACGTTCATTTCGATACCGACGGTACTGAACCCTTCAGGAAGCTGGCTGCTTACAGCTTGTACAGCAGCATGTTCCATTAAACCGACTAATGCTGGTGTAGCATATACCGGTGCTGTGCCACTAGCAAACTTGATAGCCGTATTATCTGTTGTTACTAATTCACTGCAGGTAGCAGCTGAATCAGTTTTTAGTACAAAATCCATGAGTTACCTCCTACTAAAAATATAATATTATACATATGTATAACTATAACACATATATGGACACAGAGCTAGTATGGCCAAATTCTTTCCGAATGCACTTTGACACATTCGGTTCAATACGGTAAAATAACAACGTATACTATCTGTGCGAGCGGAATAAAGGATGTGTTAGGAATGAAGATAAAGGAAATAATTTTATTGGCAACAGCGGTGCTCACCGTAGGAATGACCGGATCCTTTGCCAAAGAAAAGGGAACTCTCGTTTCATTTCCTCATTGGGGTGTCATTACTGTACCGGATGATTTGTATATGGAAGCAGGTTCTCAGCCGATGCTGACAGCTGATGCATATGGTAACGACGTAGTTGCCATGGTAGAAAATATCTATCCAGTACAGCCGGCAACGTATCAAATCGTACAAAAAGATGATGCAGCACTGCAATATGGATACTTGCTCCACTATACAGTGTCTCGAGGGGAATTAGAAGCAGCAGTAGAACAGAGCAACGATAAACAGTCAGCGTATCTTCGTGATATCGGCATCAAATCAGATAAGCGTACAAAATCGGATAATAATACGCTCATGAAAAAAGCAAACGATCAGTTAGTGCAAAAACTGCCTGCTGATTTTAGATTGACCCAGGCCATCATCCCTAAAAAGATAAATGGTAAATGGTTCTATGAAGGGACTATTGAACGAACCATGCGCATCAACCAAAATTGGTTCAATGAAAGCATGAATATTATTGCGTATCCTCATGGAAATACAGTAGAAATCGCAGTCGTTTTTGCCAATAGGGCGGAGCAGCATGACTTGACGACAACGGTAGCCTCGATGTTAGAGAACGCACAGAAAATGCCTAAAAAGTAACATGAAAAAGGTACTCATACAATAGGATATTGTGTGAGTACCTTTTTATAATCAAGATGCAAGATATTAAATTTCTTGCATCAACGCTTCTAAATGAGCTGTCAGTTTCATGTTTTCCCGATAATCGACAGGGCAATCAATAATGACAGGTTTATCTGCTTTAAAGGCCTTGGTCAATGTCGGTAACAGATCTTCTGTCTTTTCGATACGGTAGCCAATAGCGCCGACACTTTCAGCAAATTTCACGAAGTCAGGATTAGTAAAATCGACATACGAATGATGGCCGTACTGCATGTCCTGTTTCCACTTGATGAGACCGTAGCTCTTATCATCAAAAATAAGTGTGACAAAATTCGTGCCCAGACGATAGGCTGTTTCAAATTCCTGGCAGTTCATCATAAATCCGGCATCACCAGTAATAGCTAGGATTTTCTTTTCCGGATTGACTAATTTGGCAGCAATGGCACCAGGGACAGCAATACCCATAGTGGCAAACCCGTTGGAAATGATGCATGTATTCGGCTTGTAGCAATTATAATGACGGGCTACCCAAACTTTATTGGCACCGACATCGGAAATGACGATATCATTTTCTCCCATAACTCGGCGGCAGTCGATGAGTGCTTTTTGAGGTTTTACAGGGTAAGACATGTCATTGGCGTAGCTTTCATGTTCTTCTACCATGCGTTTACGAATATCGAGAGCAAATTTAGGCTCTTGGAGACGGGCTGCTTTGGCCATAATACGTTCTAATGAATCAGGGATGGCGCCGACGACTTCGACTTGGGGCTGATAATTTTTGTTAATGTCAGCCGGCATAGAGTCGATATGAATGACATCGGCATTGCCGAGATGCCATTTTGCCGGAGCATATTCAATGATATCATAGCCTACGGCAATGACTAAACTTGCCCGTTCCAGTACTTTCGTTTGATAGTCATCCATAGGGATACCGACTGTCCACATAGAATAAGGATTATCAAAGGGAATAGCACCTTTTGACATCATAGTATTGATGACGGGCAGTTTTAACTTTTCAGCAAATTTTGTCAGCATTTCAGCAGAATGACTGCGAATGACAGAACTGCCAGCTAAAATAACGGGATTCTTGGCATAGGAAATCATTGTAGCAGCAGCTTCGATTTGCGACTCTAATGCTGATTCCGGCAGGATATCTTTGGCTTCTAACGGTTTTTCTGTCGCCTCTACAGGCATTTTGCTGATGTTGACCGGTAAATCGATAAAGGTAGCGCCCGGTTTTTCTCGTTCGGCGTATTTGAAGGCCAGGCGGGTGATTTCAGGCATTGTATCCGGGCGGACGACCGTATAGGCGCGGCGTGTAATCGGTTCAAACATAGCGCGCAGATCCAAATATTGATGAGCTGTAATGTGCATCTTGTCCGTACCGACCTGACCGGAAATAGCGACTAATGGTGCACCGTCGCAGTCAGCATCGGCGACGCCTGTAATAAGATTTGTTGCGCCAGGGCCGAGGGTAGCCATGCAGACGCCGGCTTTGCCAGTAAGGCGGCCGTATACGTCGGCCATGAAGGCAGCACCTTGTTCATGACGGACTGTAATGAATTCGATTTTAGATTTTTCTAAAGCATCCATAATAGCCAGGTTTTCTTCTCCGGGGATACCGAAAATGTAATGGACCCCTTCTTCTTCCAGACATTCTACGAGTAAATCGGCTGTGTTCTTCGTGGTTTTTGTTTCAGTCATGACAAACTCCCTTTGTTTTCAATAGTAACTAATAGAGCAACATAGTATGCGTCAGATATATATAAATTATTCTATATATAGACCTATCAATCACGTATTATAGTATGGCAAAGAAAAATAAGCAATTTTATTTCACAATATGGCAATCGATTTTAGACATTTCACAATGAGCAATATATAGCATGAAGGCAAGAAAATAGGTATAATACATAATATATAGGAGGAAAAAGATGAATGTACTCATTAGTGCATGCCTGCTTGGCCAGGCGTGCCGTTACGATGGCCAGGAGAAACGGTATGACGCCATACGAGCGTTATTGAAGCGAGAAGATATACATTTTATTCCCATCTGCCCAGAACAGGCTGGTGGTTTGGCAACACCGCGTGATCCTGCTGAACGCCAGCAGGATCGCGTAATGACTTGTATGGGAAAGGATGTAACAGCAGCCTATGCAGCTGGAGCAGAACAAGCGTTGCAATTAGCCCAATTATTTCATTGTCATACAGCCATACTTAAATCTAAAAGCCCGTCTTGTGGCAGCGGATGTATTTATGACGGTACGTTTACGCATACGCTTACCAAAGGGTATGGCGTGACGGCAGCGCTTTTATACGAACATGGTGTTACGGTCATTGATGAAAATTTGAGTGTGGCTATATAAGGAAGACTATTTCTATGATAAAATAATAGAATGTGTGAAGGGATGGGGTAGAGTGAAAAAATTTTTGGAAAATGCAACTATTTTAGAGCAGCAGGCGATTACACCTGCTATATGGAAAATGGTATTTCAAGCGCCGCAGATTGCTAAGGAGGCCCGGCCGGGTCAATTTGTCAATGTCCGGTATGATGCCGGTGTTACGTTCCTGCGCCGTCCGTTTGGCATTGCCGATGCTGATCCGGTTGCCGGTACAGTGACGATCATATATCGTCTCGTCGGAAAGGGGACCCATGAAATGGCGTCCTTACACAAAGGACAGTCGCTGAGTGTAGAAGGTCCGCTGGGAGAAGGCATCTTTACTACGACGGCAGGAACGGTGCTGTTGGCTGGTGGTGGTGTCGGCTTGGCGCCATTGATCTTCTTGGCCAAGAAATTGGATCATCCTGTCGTACTAGTCAGCGGCAAGACTGCTGATGAAACATTTTGGCAGAAATTTTTTGAACCGTATGCTGGAAAAATATATATTACAACAGATGATGGCTCAAAAGGCATAAAAGGTTTTGCTGTTCAGGCCTTGCCAACGATTTTTGCGGAAAATAAAATCGACCGCATTTCTGTCTGTGGCCCAACGGCGATGATGAAGACGATAGCCCTTGCGGCAGTGCAAGCTGATATAGACTGTGAAGTGTCTATGGAAAAACGAATGGCTTGTGGTATAGGTGTATGTTTGGGCTGTACATTTGAAAGTAAATATAGTGGAAAACGATATAAAGTGTGTGCAGACGGACCGGTATTTCCGGCGAAGGAGGTTTTCTAATGGATAGCAGACTGGGTATTACATTTGCCGGTATTTCCATGAAAACACCGGTGATGGGTGCATCGGGTACGTTTGGTTTTGGATTGGAATATAGTGATTTTCTTCATATAGAAAATATCGGTGCTGTCATTTCTAAAGGCATTACACCGTTGCCACGATCGGGTAATCCTGGTGTCCGCATTGCTGAAACACCAGCAGGCATGCTAAATTGCATAGGACTAGAAAATCCGGGTGTCCACGCCTTTACGCGTGATATTCTTCCCTTAACGATGCAATATCATACACCACTGATCGTCAATATGTCCGCTGGCAGTGTAGAAGAATATGGTACGCTTGCAGCAGCACTGGATATCGATGGCGTGGCAGCCGTAGAAGTAAATATTTCCTGCCCCAACGTCAAAGAAGGGGGCATTGTCTTTGGTACGCAACCCACTGCGGCAGCAGCTGTTACGAGGAGCGTCAAAGACCATACGAAAAAGCCAGTCATCGTTAAGCTGTCGCCAAATGTAACGGATATTACAGTCATGGCTAAGGCTGTTGAAGAAGCGGGAGCTGATGCTGTTTCGCTGATCAATACGATTACCGGCATGGCCATAGATATTCAGACGCGGCGACCTGTATTAGGAAATATTACAGGCGGCCTGTCTGGTCCGGCTATTAAGCCTGTAGCACTGCGCATGGTTTGGCAGACGGCCAAAGCAGTCCATATTCCTATACTTGGTTTAGGTGGTATTGCATCCTGGCAGGATGCGGTAGAATTCATGCTGGCCGGGGCTAGTGCCGTTGCTGTCGGAGCCTATAATTTTGTTGATCCGGCTGCTGTAGAAAACATTGCAACGGGATTACAGCAGTACTGTGCGGAGCAACATATTTCTCATATCTCCGATATCGTAGGGGCTCTTAACGAGTAATCGTGTAAGAAGCAGGTATGTATGAAACGTTATAGAAAAGGAGAAAAGTCTATGCCTAAATCCATATGGATTGCCGGTGGTACGACAGAAGGCAGGGAATTGGCAACCTATTTGCTAGGGAAAGAGGTCCATGTCTATGTATCTGTAGCAACGGCATATGGCGCATCTTTACTTCCTCAAGGCAGTAACATAACGATCATATCCCATCGTATGGATTATGAGGCCATGGCTGCCTTTGCAGGCCAGTACGCTATTGATCTGGTTATCGATGCGACCCATCCGTATGCAGCTGTCGTAACAGAAAACATCAAACGAGTCTGTGCAGCAGCTGCGATTACATACATCCGTGTCATCCGTCCAGCCAGTCAGCGCCATGATTACATTGCTGTTTCTTCGATGGAAGAGGCCGTGGAGGTCTTAGGTCATACGGAAGGGCCTGTGTTCCTTACGACAGGCAGCAAGGATTTGGCCGTTTTCACGACCTTGCCAGCCTATGCTGAGCGAATTGCCCTGCGTATTTTGTCTTCTAAAGCATCTCTTTGCAAAGCTCTTGAATTGGGATATGACCCATCCCATATTGTCTGTATGCAGGGACCGTTTGACAAAGACCTGAATCTGGCGATGTTTCGCCATTTTCATGCGGCTTATGTCGTTACTAAAGATTCCGGTACAATTGGCGGGTTTGAGGCTAAGATAGAGGCAGCAGCTATGGCCGGGGCTAAAGCGATTGTCATTACCAGAGCAATAGAAAACGGTGAAGGCTGCGATGCAGTATGCCATTTATTGGATCAATATATATAAGGAAATCCAATGCAAAGGAGCAAAGCATGAACGTATATATCATCGGCATGGGGCCGGGAAATCCGGAACTGCTTACAGCAGAAGCGATGCAGGCGCTGAAACAGAGCTGCCTCATTATTGGCGATAAGCGCATGATAGCAGCCGTGCCTCAGGAAGGCAAAGAAATTCATTTGACATCGAAGCCTTCGGAAATCCGGGAAATCTTGGCTGCTTCGTCTGCTAGCTGTGCAGCTGTTGTCGTATCTGGCGATGTAGGCTTTTTTAGTCTTGCAGCCTGTCTTGATGCGATTCCTGGATGTACAGTACGACGCATTTGCGGTATTAGCAGTTTAGTTTATTTTGCAGCAGTGTTATCCATGCCTTGGCAGGATGCATGTATAGTCAGTCGTCATGGTCGGAATCAGCCATTGGTCAGTACTGTTTTCAGTCATAAAAAGGTATTTTGTCTTACTGGCGGTGAGCATTCAGTTGCTTCTATTTGCCAGGAACTATGTCATGCCGGATTAGGCCGGGTCCATGTCTATGCCGGGGAAAACTTGTCATATGCAAATGAACGCATTGAAGAAGGGACTGCTTCGACTATGACAGGATCTGCCATAGGAGATCCCTCTGTTATGATGATCCTCAATACACAGGCCTGCCCGTTGCAACGACCTGTTCATGGATTTGAGGACGATGCTTTTTTGCGGGGCAATGCACCTATGACTAAACAGGAAATCCGTGCTGTTGCTATTTCTAAGTTGCGTCCGCAAGGAGAAGATACCATTTATGATGTCGGTGCCGGAACCGGCTCTTGTACTGTTGAAATGGCACTACAGGCACCGTTTGGCAAGGTCTATGCCTTTGAACTGGATACGGCTGCAATTGCGTTATTGCAGCAAAATATATTGCGGTTTGCTGCGGTGAACGTTACCGTTGTCTGTGGTAAAGCGCCAGAAACGATGAGAGACTTACCGGCACCAGACTGTGCGTTTATTGGCGGTACAAAGGGCAATATGGCAGCTATTTTGGACTGTATATACAGTAAAAATCGTGACTGCCGTATCGTCATCACGGCGATTACCATAGAAACGCTGGCAGCGGTAACGGCATATTATGCGGAACGTAAGACCTATACCTTGGATATCACGCAGATCACAGCTGCAGTGAGTAAGCCCGTCGGTTCATATCACCTGATGATGGGCCGTAATCCAGTTTACATTATACGTGCCTGTCGGGAGGAATAGTATGGCCACCTGTAATATGCCCCGTGTTTTATTGGCGGCGCCGCACAGCGGTAGTGGCAAGACTACTGTTATGTGTGCTTTGCTGGAAGTATTGCGCCGTCAAGGAATGACGGTGGCTGCATTTAAGAGCGGTCCTGATTATATCGACGCTATGTTCCATTCACGAATTTTAGGAACACCGTCGCATAATCTGGATTTATTTTTGTTTGGCAGAGGCCGACAAGGTTGTCGTACGGCGCGAACCTTGCTGGCTCATAACAGTTGTCAGGCTGATATAGCTGTCTTAGAAGGAGCCATGGGATTTTATGATGGCGTAGGACTTACTAGTGAAGCCAGTGCCTATGATTTGGCCAGAGCAGTAGCTGCACCGGTCATTTTTGTCGTCGACGGAAAAGGAGCGGCCTTGTCACTGGCTGCACAGATCCGCGGTTTAGCCCAGTTCCGTGATGATAGTCAGGCTATCGGATTTATTGTCAACACCAGTAAAGCTGGCGTATATGAATATTATAAAAAAATATGGGAACAGGAAACCGGCTTGGAAGCACTGGGCTATATGCCCTACGTAGCCGAAGGATCATTGTCAAGCCGCCATTTGGGTTTGATCACGGCTGATGAAGTGGGAGATCTGCAGTGCCGTGTTCGTGCTTTAGCAGAAACGGCAGCTTCTACCTTGCAGTGGCAGCGGATAGTAGAACTGGCTAAGATAGCAAGGCCGTTTACATATGAAGAAGAACTCGTCAAGCCCGTAGGGACAGCGCGCATTGCTGTAGCGAAGGACGAAGCGTTCTGTTTTTATTATGATGATGAATTACGCCTTTTTCAGCAGCTAGGGGCAGAAATAGTTTATTTCAGCCCACTTCATGATACGGCATTGCCACCTTGCAACGGCATCTATATAGGTGGCGGCTATCCGGAGTTGTATGCTCGCCATTTGGCGGACAACGAGTCTATGCGTTCCAGTCTTCGTCAGGCTATAGAACGAAATATACCATGTTTTGCTGAATGCGGCGGCTTCATGTACTTGATGGAACATTTCAAAGAAGATGGCAGGACATATGACTGGGCCGGTGTCATTCCTGGTACGACCTATATGACCGATACATTGACACGCTTCGGATATATTACGGTGACAGCCCAGAAAGATACACTTCTGTGTAACGCTGGTGAAACCATAACTGCCCATGAATTTCATTATTCTGATAGTACGTGTAACGGCGATGCCTGTGAAGCTCACAAGGCTTCAGGAAAACGTCATTGGCCGTGTATATATGCGAAGGGAAATTTATTTGCCGGATATCCGCATATGCATCTGTGGGGCAATATAGATTGGGCCCGTAATTTCATCAAAGCTTGCTGTAAAGCAGCACAAGGCCACTAAGACATATATTTTAGGATATAAATGAAGGTCGTTATGAGGAGAACAGTATGAAAATCGAACATGTATTGCCAGCTGATATTGAGCAGCAGAGCATGAATATTATTGAAGAAGAACTTGGCGAAATTGCATTGGCACCGGAAAAGAAAACTATTATTAAACGAGTCATCCATACGAGTGCTGATTTTGAGTATGCTAGAACGATGCGTTTTAGCGATGGCGCTGTCGAAAAAGGACTTGAAGCTTTGCGCTGTAGCTGTACGATTGTTACGGACACGAACATGGCCTGTACGGGTATCAGTACAGCAGCTTTGACTTCGTTAGGCTGCCGCAAGGTGTGTTTCATGGCGGATGCGGATATAGCGGCCAGGGCCAAGGCGAATGGTACGACCCGGGCGTCTGCCTGTATGGATAAGGCCTGTACGATTGACGGGCCTCTTATCATTGCAATAGGGAATGCCCCGACAGCACTGTTGCGGTTAAATCAACTGATTCAGGAGGGACAGATTAAACCGGCATTGGTCATCGGAGTTCCCGTTGGCTTCGTCAACGTCATGTACGCTAAAGATATTATCATGCAAAGTGGCGTTCCTTATATCGTGGCGATTGGTCGCAAAGGTGGCAGTAATATAGCAGCAGCCATTTGTAACGCCTTATTATATGATCTTACGAGACAGAAAAAGTAAAACCATATATAGATATAGCAGTGGATTATCTTGATTATAGATACACTATCTGCTATACTATAGCTAAATAGTTGATTAAATCAACTTTGTGAAAAGGAGGCAGAAACGATGGATTTCTTTTCTGTAGGCCATAATTTTGGCATATTGGAGCGGCGGTCTCGGGCATATATTACTGCGGCCTGTGCTCCTTGGAGAATAGGGTATGCTGAATATATCATTTTACGCTACCTCTACGATCATGAAGGTGTTTGTCAAGATGAGATTGCAGGGCATCTTTTTGCTGATAAAGCACAAGTAGCTCGTAATGTGAAGACGTTAGAAGAAAAAAACTACATCGTCCGTTGCCAGGATGATCATGATAAACGCTTTAAACATATCTATTTGACACCGCAAGGGGAGGTATTGCGTCAGCCGTTGCAACTATTATTGGATCATTGGATAGCACGGCTTACAGAAGGCATGGATCCAGGGCTTGTAGCTAAGACAATCGAAGGGATGAAAGCCGCAGCTAAAAATGCGACAGAGACGCCCTTGGAGGGGCTGCAAGCAAAAGAAGAGGTGATAAAATGATATCCAGAAGAAATATCCTGTGTGCCGTTCTCATCGCATCTTTGGTTGTATGTATCAGTGGTTGCGGTCAAAAAGAAACGGCACAAGATGTAGTTCCGTTAGTCAAGGTAACACACGTCGGTACAAGTAGTAACGATGCCGAAGGAACCTATTCCGGAACCGTGCGGGGACGATATGAATCTAATTTGTCTTTTCAGGCTGGCGGTCGTATTATTTCCCGTAATGTCCAGCTTGGCAGTGTTGTTCACACTGGTGATGTCCTCATGACAATCGATCCGAAGGATGTCATCCAGGCTGTCAACCAGTCGCAGGCGACTGTGACATCGGCTCAGGCTCAGTTAGCCCTGGCGACATCGAATTTAGCACGATATCAACAATTGTTCAGTCAGGATGCAGTGAGTGCCGCAGTCCTCGACCAGTACCAGACATCATATGAACAGGCCCAGGCTCAGTATGATCAGGCCGTGGCTTCACAGCAGGCTCAACAAAATCAGTTGGGATATACACAGCTCACTGCCGATGCAGATGGTGTCGTCTCTGCTGTGAACGGCGAAGTAGGGCAAGTCGTAGCATCCGGGCAAACCGTATTGACGTTGGTGCATTCCAGCGATTTAGAAGTACAGATCAATGTTCCGGAAAATCAGGTCCAACAGTTTCCTATTGGCAAAGCCGTGGACATTTCTTTCTGGGCATTGCAGAATCAGCAGGCCTATGGTGTCGTTCGCGAAGTGGCGCCGATGGCGGATGCTGCATCACGAACCTATAAGGTATGCGTTACTGTCCAGAATCCACCGGAAGGTATGCAGCTCGGCATGACCTCTAGCGTCAAGAACGTAACGGAGGATATGACCTCGGCTGGAAGTTATGTATTGCCATTATCAGCTATTTATCAAACTGGCGACAAGCCGCAAGTATGGGTCGTCAATACAGATAATACGCTCAGTTTGAAAGACGTATCCGTTGAAACCTTTGGTGATGACAAAGTAAAAGTCAGCGGACTCAGCAATGGAGATATTGTTGTGACGGCTGGCGTGCATATGCTGACAGAAGGTGAAACTGTCCGGATGGAGAGTGATACGCCATGAGAAATTTATCGGAAATTGCATTGCGCAATAAATACCTTGTTTGGTATTTCATTATCGTCGTTGCCATAGCCGGTATTTTCTCTTACATGAAATTAGGTCGCATGGAAGACCCGGCGTATACAGTACGGCAAATGGTTGTTACTGTTGCCTGGCCTGGTGCGACGGCACAACAGATGCAGGACCAGGTTACGGACAAGATTGAAAAAAAGCTGCAAGATACGAAACATTTGGATTACATCAAGAGTTATTCCCGCCCCGGTCAGTCTGTCATCTACGTGACGCTTGATGATGAGATTCCTACGGATCAAATTCGGTCGACATGGACAGAGGTCCGGAATCTGACGGAAGATATGAAAAAAGATCTTCCTGATGGTGTGTATGGTCCGTATTTCAATGACCGTTTTGATGATGTATATGGTTCAGTGTATGCTGTTACCGGTGACGGCTATACGTATGAAGATTTACGGAAGAATGCCGAAAAAATACGGCGTATGATGCTTACTGTAGATGATGTCAGCAAAGTAGAGCTGTTAGGTGAACAGACTGAACGGGTTTATGTAGAAGTGGCCAATTCCAAGCTGGCAGAATTAGGGATTTCGGCTACGACTATTGCCAATGCAATCAACAGCCAGAATACCATGACGCCTGCCGGTATGGTCGATACGAAATCCGATAACGTGTACTTGCGCATTACAGGGAGCTTCACAGATGTCGAAGCCATTCGCAATATGCCTATCAATGCCAATGGCCGGATTTTCCGGCTGGGAGATATTGCTAAAGTTGAACGGAAAACCATTGAACCGGCTGATCCGAAAATGTACTATAATGGCAAACCGGCCGTAGGGCTGGCCTTGTCCATGTCTAATGGTGGTAATATACTGACTCTTGGTGAAAATCTGCGGGGGCTCGTATCTAGCGTGAAAACAGAATTACCGGCAGGGATGGAAATACACCAGGTTTCAGATCAACCGCAGGTCGTTAAGGAATCTATCAGTGATTTCGTCAATACGCTTCGCGAAGCTATCATTATTGTACTCATTGTCAGCTTCATCAGTTTAGGACTGCGAACAGGTCTTGTTGTAGCCTGCTGTATCCCCTTAGTGCTTACAGGTGTGTTTTGTGTCATGAATGTTTTTGGCATCGATTTGCATAAAGTTTCGTTAGGGTCCTTGATTATCGCGTTAGGGCTTTTAGTAGATGATGCTATTATTGCAGTAGAAATGATGAGTGTACAACTGGAGAAAGGGAAGGACAGGCTGACGGCCGCTTGCTATGCGTTTACACAGACAGCAAAGCCCATGCTTACAGGGACTCTCGTTACCTGTGCTGGTTTCATTCCAGTGGCCTTGTCTGAAGGGGCAGCAGCTGAATTCTGCAAAGCCTTATTTCCTGTAATTACAGCGTCACTGCTTATTTCCTGGGTCGTATCAGTTATGGTGGCACCGCTTTTTGGGTACTATCTCATCAAGGTAAAACCAGAGACCGTTGAAAAGCCGTTGTATCAAAGCCGCTTTTATGTGTTGTTCCGACAGGTCTTGAATTGGTTCCTGACACACCGTGTATTGGTCTTAAGTGGTACGGCAGCGCTGTTCGTCGTGTCGCTGGGCTTGATGAAGTTTATTCCTCAGGAATTTTTCCCGCCGTCTCTGCGGCCGGAGCTTATTGTAGAAATGACATTACCTGAAGGCTCATCCATGCAGGCTACGCAGACGCAGGCATCGACATTTGCTGAATACCTCAATTCGCAGCAGGATTTGTTGAAGGAATATTCCTATTATGTAGGTGAAGGGGCGCCTCGATTCGTATTGACGCTGGAACCGATTTTACCGGCCAATAACTACGCACAGTTCGTTGTTGTCGCCAAAGATACGGAAGCACGGACGGCATTAGCGCAGAAAATAAAAACGGAAATGCAGGAAAAACAGCCAGGCGTACGTTGTAATGTCAAAACTGTCCCGCTCGGCCCGCCATCGGATTATCCGGTCATGTTGCGCGTATCAGGGTATGATTCTGAAAAGGTAAAAACCTATGCACGACAAATTGCCAATCGCATCGATGAGGATCCTAATATTGAAAATGTATTCCTGAATTGGGAACAAAAGAATAAAGTCATGCATTTGCAGTTAGATCAGGATAAATTGCGTGCCTTAGGTATTACGGGACAAGATGTTTCTAAAACGATGTATACAGAATTGACTGGTGCGACTGTTGCGCAGTATTATGCCGGTGATCGGACAATTGGCATACAGTTGCGTTTACAGGATACAGACCGGACAGATTTATCCAAACTCAAGAGTATTCCTGTATATACTGGAAGTGGTGGAACGGTACCACTGGAACAAATTGCCAAGATTACCTATGGTGCAGAAGATGGACTTATTTGGCGGCGTGATCTGAAGCCTACCATTACCATCAATGGTTCTATTAAATCCGGTACAGCGAATGATGCGACACAGAAAGCGTATGATTCCATTGAAGACATTCGCAAGAGTATGCCTTTTGGATACGATGTCAAAGTAGACGGGGCGCTGGAAAACAGCCAAAAATCCTTGAAATATCTGATGGCACCTGTACCTATTATGATATTGGTCATTATGACCTTGCTAATGATGCAGCTCCGCAGTCCGTCCCTTATGTTCCTGACCTTGATTACAGCGCCGATGGGATTGATCGGTGTCAGCTTCGGGATGCTTATTTTCGGTCAGTCTTTAGGTTTTGTTGCCGATTTAGGTATTTTGGCATTGTCTGGCATGATCATTCGTAATTCGGTTATTCTGATCGATCAGATACAGAAACATATGGCCGAGGGAGAGGATCCTTGGCATGCCATCATCGATTCTGCCGTTCTTCGTTTCAGGCCTATCATGCTTACAGCAGCGGCTGCTATTTTGGGGATGGTGCCTCTTATGGGCAATATCTT
>JAKVKI010000004.1 GCA_022486585.1 Megasphaera sp. | reverse complement strand
TCCCTGGCTCTTCTTTCTTCCGTGAACCGGTCAACAATCTCATCCGTCTTCATTTTGCCCAAAGTAATGATACACTAAACGAAGTATTGAACCGCCTGGAAAGCATCAAAAAGATCTTAAAAAAATAGAGACTTACGACAAAAGCTCTATAACAAATATCACTCATAACTTTTCCCCTTCTTACATAAAACAGAGTCATTTTCTATGGTATAATAATAGGAAATGATTCTATTTTATATGCAGAGGAAAATGCTTATGGAAAACGAAAAATATTTAACTATGATACGTAACAATCCGTATGTCATTGAACGTATCGAAAACCCTACTGAAGAAATGAAACTCACTGCTGTCAAATGTAACGGACTGGCACTGCAGTATATCCCTAATCCGTCCCGCGCTGTTGAAGAAGCCGCATTGGCCAATTCTGCCCGAGCGATCCAATTCGTACCTGATCCGCCGCCAGACTTGCTGACCAAAGCCATCTCTCAAAGCTGGAACACCTTACAGTACATTACGAACCCGTCACGAGAGTTGATCCTGCTGGCATTGAAGCAGTCTGGCTGGGCCATCCAATTCGTACCCAATCCAAGCGAAGAATTACAGCTGTTAGCTGTCCGTCAAAATTACGATGCCATCAAATATTTGAAAAATCCGTCACCAGCTGTACAGGAAGCTGCCGTACAGGGAAGTTATGAAGCCCTGCGGTATATTACCCATCCCACAGAACGAGCCAAACAGATTGGCATCACGAATGGAGAGCAAGCAGTCCGCCTGCTGGCTCATGTCACAAAGGAAGATATCCTTCAGTTCCTGCAATATAATGTCTTAGTATTGAAATACCTGCCTAAAGACATGGAAATCAGTAAAGACGAGTTGACGCAGGCTGTACAGGCTGTCATCAGCCGTGATGATGTACCGGAAAAATACGTTCGTGATTTTATCAATTACAGCGCCATCGACGGTACTGTCAACTTGAAACCGCTAGAAAAACTGTCGCTTGTATATACATATGGCAGCCGCCGGGCAAAGCAAATCACAGTAGACGAAAAACTAAAATTCAGATAGGGGACACATCATGAACTTTGTAGATACATTTAAAAGCATAGACTTAGTACTGGCTTCTGGAGAAGTGCCGTTGTTAGTCGGTGATACTGGCATTGGAAAGACAACGTTAGCCCGGGACCTGGCCCAAAAGAATGGCTGGAGTCTCATTATGATTGATGGCAATCTCCTGAAAGAAGGGGAAATCGGTGGTTTGCCTACTATCGATACATACAAACGAACAAATCACAAAGGCTGTTCTGTCGAAGAAAAAACGACTGTCTATGCCACCCATCATAAACTGAGGGAAATGGATGAAGAAATCAATCAAGGAAAAACCGTGTTGCTGTTCATCGACGAAATAAATCGCTGCGAACATGCGGTACAACAGGAATTGATGAATCTCATCCTGAACAGGGAAATTAACGGCTATGTATTACCTCAGGATGTAAAGATCTTGGCTGCCATGAATCCTTCCAATTCATACGACTATCAAGCTGTCGATATGGATGCTGCCCAGGAAAATCGTTTTGTTTGGCTGTTCATGGAACCAGACTATATGCAGTGGCTCGATTGGGCCGGTGAAACCGGTATCGCACCTAAAGTCATGGAATTCATTTCCACCTTCCCGGAATACTTATATCAAAACAATGAAGACGATATCAATGCCACACCGCGTAGTTATGAACGCATTTCCTCTCTCTATAAAGTCTATGAACAACAACAGGATGCCATTCCCCGCCCGGTCTTCTTCAACGTCATCCGCGGTAATGTCGGTAAGGTCATTGCCGAAGAATTTGTCAATTTCATAGAATCAGACTATAAGCCGCTCATTTCTTATAATGATGTCTTCAGTGGCAGTGAATTGAATCCTGGCTTAGCCGCTCAGGTACACGACGAAAGCCATACGCGGCTCTATTTAGCTGCTAAGAATATGTTGCGACAGCTAAACAATACGATTGTTGACATAGACAGCCCCAAAGCCATTGACCGGCTCGTTTGTTTCTTGAAACTCTATCCTGTCGATCTGATGGTAGGCATTATGAAAGATATACGCAACAATTTCACAAATGTCTATACCTGCGCCATAGACAATGACCATTTCGTCGACGCTTATTTCGAATCATACGGCTCACTCAGGTAATACACTATGGAAACGACATTTGAAGCAGAAGCACTACAATTGTATGAACAGACCGTTCTCGTCGTCGATGCCTTCAAAAAGGCCCGTGACGAAGAAGATGACAGCGCCTTATGCGTAACTGCCGGATATGGCACAGCCTTCTTCCATCTTATAGATCGTGTAAATTTAAGTCTGTTAGAAGATAAAGATAATTTTTTCGGTTACTTTTTCATCCACATGGGCAAAGAAATCCGCTTTGATTTGGCCAGTCCCACTGGTGTAAATTTCAAAAGTGCTACATATGTCATGTATTTCAATCCGCTGTTGTTCTTGCGTCTTACAAAAGGACAGATGGAGTCCTGCCTGAAACATGAAATTCTCCATATCGTATCGCTCCATTTACTGCGGGCCCGGGATTTGCGCAATGACTACAGCAAGCTGGCTGTGAACCTGGCCATGGATACGGTCGTCAACACGTATCTGTCTCCCCTGCAGCCCGATGCCATTACACTGGCTTGGGTAAATACGATGTATCGGCTGGCACTAAAACCGTTTGAATCATTTGAGTACTATGCCGATGCCATTCAGGAAGCACTGGACAAGCGAAGACCGTTAAAAGATACGCTTGAACTCGACAGCGAAACAGACGAAAAAATAAAGACCTCCTTCGATCCGAAGAAGGCCCATGATATTTGGGATGATTCTGATGAAATTGACGATTCAACACTGCAAAAATTCACAGAAAAATATGTAGAAGCCGCCCAAAAAGGACATGTATCCAATTACTTAAAAAGTATGATTGATGCATTAAAATATGGTGAAACGTCTCTGCCCTGGCATTACTTCCTAAAAAAACTGGTCGGTTCTGTAACGAGTGAATTCAAGAAAACCATGACCCGCCGCAACCGCCGTCAACCTGAACGACTGGATTTACGCGGCCGTCTGCGCAATCATAAGGCTAATATTTTCATCGCCTTGGACATCAGTGGCAGCATCAGTGACGCTGAATTCAAACAGGCCATGAAGGAAGTCTTTGAAATCGTTCACTGTTACAATCATGAAATCACGATCATCGAATGCGATAACCGTATCCGCCGTGTCTATCCTGTAGAAGAATTGAATGACCTGAAAGAACGGCTCAACATCCGTGGCGGTACCCAATTTACGCCAGTCATCGAATACGCCAATGACCATCCCATCGATTTGCTAGTCTATTTCACTGACGGCAAAGGGGAAGAACACCTGGAGGTCAAACCACGAGGCTATAAGATTCTTTGGGTCATTTCCGGCAAAGGGGACAAGCTCTCTGTCGACAATCCCTGCGGTATCGTAAAGAAATTGAACCCCTTGAAACTTGATGATCCCCTGCCCTTCGACGATGTCGAAAAAGGCGGTTTTTCTGCTAACAACCAAGAAAGTGCCAGCATGCCGTTCTAACAGAAAAACGCTCGTACCAGTTCTGTAATGGCCCACTGATCGTTAGCACCCATCGTTTCCCGTGCCGAATGCATC
This sequence comes from Megasphaera sp., assembly GCA_022486585.1. Classification (GTDB taxonomy): domain Bacteria; phylum Bacillota; class Negativicutes; order Veillonellales; family Megasphaeraceae; genus Megasphaera. Next base: position 91,957 of record JAKVKI010000004.1, on the reverse strand, counting down.
GCTACGATGGGTACACCAATATCCATAGCCCGCATCGGTAAATTAGCTGACAACAGTGACCCTAGTGTCGACCCGCCGCGTATATCCGAACGATTGACGAAATACTGATAGGGTATTTCACCTTGCTGGCATAACGCAGTCACGATTCCTACGGCTTCGGCATCGCCGGCATACGCCTGGCTGCAGGCGATTTTGAGCGTTACGCCGCCATTTAAAACGGGTATATTGGTAATATCATTTTTTTCAGGCACGTTAGGATGCATAGCATGGGCTACGTCAAGAGACAAGAAAAAGCCGCTTGCTGCTTTGCGCAGTGCCATTTCCATATCATATCCTAATACATGATACATACGCTGAACCAGTTGGGGCAGTACGAGAGAAGCAGCACCTTGCTTCGTCGTACTGCCCACTTCTTCGTTATCAAAGAGAGCAATCATGCTGATGCCGTCCTGCCGCTGTCCCGCCACGATACCGTCGAGACAGGCTTTGACCGATGTCAGATTATCTAACCGGGGCGAAGAAATAAACTCATTATGAAAACCAAAACGGCAGGGCTCTTCCCAAGGATATACGGTCAATTCATATGACAGGATATCGTCTTTGGCACAATGGAATTCAGCTGCCAGAAATTCATCAAAGAAATCCTGTTGCACCTGTTCCCCCATCATAGTCAGCAGTGGCAGCATATCCTTCTGTGGATTCAGCACTACACCGTTATTCACTTCACGATTCATGTGGATGGCCAAATGAGGAATAGTCATGACCGGCCGTTTAGCATCGACAAGATGCACTACCGGGTGGAAGGGATCCGTTCCCTTTAAAACTAATTTCCCAGCCAGTGACAACGGACGATCAAGCCAGGTATCCCGGATCATGCCGCCATATACTTCCACATTTACTTTTCCATACCCTTTAGTTACTACCGATGCCGCCGGCTTCACTCGCAAACAAGGGAAATCCGTATGGGCTGTAGCCAGCCGCAATGTCCCCTCAGGCCTGTCGCCAATACGGAACGCCACCAATGCCGACCCGTACACGATTGTATAATATGCCTTCCCTGGCGCCAACTCCCACGGCAGGTCCTGTTTTAATTCTTGAAAGCCTGCTGATCTCAAGATGGCAGCACTTTCCTGTACAACCTGATATGGTGATGTACCGACCTTTAGAAATCGCAATAATTCATCAATGGTCTTCGTATCTTCCATGTATATCCTCCTGTTCTATTCCATACATTACAACGTATGCACTGTAGTTGTATTTTACCACGCCTGCTGTGAACAATCTATATTGGACTTTTTTCGTAATTTGTGATATGTTATTAGTAAATAATAATTATTTGTTATAAATTAGGAGGTCGAGTCGTATGGCAATCCAAAAAATACAGCAAGATATCGTATCCTTAGGCAAGGTCCATTCATTTACCGTTATTGGTGATCCCGGTTGTGAAGGGCTGGGGCTGACCAATATGGAGGTCTATGCGAATGCATTGGCTGCAGCAGAACAGGATGATTTCATTTTAGTTGTCGGCGATTTCGTACCAGCTGGTACAGATACCTTCTATCAAGATATTACAGAACTGACGAACGCTATTTCCGAACAGGATGTCTATGCGTTGCGAGGCAACCATGATACGGGCACGTACGACGACCATTTCGGACGGCACAACTATGCTATATCCTGTACAGATTTCACGATTGTCGTCTTAGACAATGCCTTGCGTACATTTGAAGATGAAGGATTGCAACTCTTAGGGCGCGTATTAGCTGATCCAGCAGTTCAGCACGTACTCATTGCCTTTCACATCCCTATTCCCAATCACTTTACAGGAAATGCTGTAAAGCCAGAAGAATTCCAACGGCTTCGCGACGTATACCTTCCCTATCGTCATAAGGTAAATTATTTCATTTGCGGCCACGTCCATTCCCGTTTCATTGATACCGTCGATGGTATCCCCTTCATCTGCACCGGTGGCGGTGGCGCCATGATTGAAGATGTATCTGACAATATCCGGGCTGCTGATGTCAATTATCATGTCATTAAATTTTTCTGTCATGACGGCGTCCTGCAATACGATATCGTTGATCTGCAACATAGTCTCTATCCCCGTGAAAAGACGAATCCCATTGTACGTCATCACCTGCTAGCTGCCATTCAAAATGAATTAATGGCCCATCTCCAATATCGCATGTATGCCGAACGGGCCCAGCGCCGCGGCTATACGAATATTGCCAATCTGTTCGAAGCCATGGCTGAATCAGAATACCGTCATGCCCGCAATTTCTTCGCTGTATATGACAAAGGAGAAGCATTTGGAAAGACCATATCATCGTTCCTTGCAACAGAAAAATATGGCCTGAACCATTTATATACCATGATGGAAGGGTATGCCAAGGAACAACATATGCCACTGACACGCCAAGCCTTCAGCGCTGCTATGGCTGCTGAAGATGTGCACATTGGCTTACAACAACAAATCGAAAAGGACAGTGATTTCGATGCTTTTGACAAACAAACTTTCTACGTCTGTTCCGTCTGCGGCTACCTCATGCCTGGCAATAAAAAAGCACCGCGTTGTCCTGTCTGCGGTGCCCCAGAACGGGTATATATAGAATTTACAACAAAATAAAAGGAGGCTGGAACACATGCGCCATGAATGGTATCCTTTTATTTCAGCTCAAGCAAAAAAAACATATACCGATTGGTATCATCGTCAGGCCGCCACGACGTGGCCTGTTCCTTTTACAGAGCAGCTCGTACCCACCTCGTACGGACCGACACTGGTCCGTGCCTGTGGTCCCGTCGATGCGCCCCCAGTAGTGCTGCTGCACGGCATTACCGGCACGTCACTCATGTGGGCCCCCAATGCCGGCGCCTGGGCAGCCTCCTATCGTGTCTATGCCATTGATACCATCAATGACTACGGCCTCAGTGTCGATATGAAGAATGTTCTCACAAAAAACGACTTCATGCACTGGCTCGACAGCCTTTTTGATACCTTGGGCTTAAAAAAATTCATCTTGACCGGCATGTCTTATGGCGGTTGGCTGGCTGGACAATATGCACTGCATCGTCCAGGACGAATAGCAAAGCTCGTCCTTATTGCGCCAGGTGCCACTATACTTCATATGGATCTAGAATTTCTAGCAAAATCCGTCGCCTTTTTCTTCTTTCCCAGTACCTATGGCCTGCGCTTCTCGCAATGGCTCTTTGCTGACGGCTTTTCCCATCCGGAAAACTTCGGTATTACCTTGGAGCAGTATCAGCAAACCCTATACATGGCTCACTCCTTCCAAAAACGTTGGTTCGTTCCTCTATCAGTCATCTCCGATACAGAATGGCAGCGTCTGACCATGCCAATCCTATACCTCGCCGGCGAGAACGACAAACTGTATTCACCCCAGCAGGCTGTAACCCGTCTCCGCCGCGTAGCTCCACAGGCCCAATGCCATATTCTCCCCCATGCCGGTCACGATGTCACCGTCGTGCAGGCAAGGGAAATAAACCGCCTTGCCTTAGCCTTTTATGACATGGCGTGATACGCTAAATAGGCCTTTTGCCATTGTTTTCCTTGGTCATCTAATTCCCCGAGTGCTGTTTGATGAGGCATAGCCCGTCCAGTCAATTCATCGATATGAACAAAGGAGACAAAGCATTCTGCTGCTGTACTGTGCTCTGCCAATATGGATAATCGTATATACGCACCAACACTGGACGTCCCGGCATAGACGATCGTACTATCCACCTGAATAGCCATTCCCTTATGTACGGGCCGCAAAAAGCGCATCCCGTCTAAAGCCAGGAAGACAATATGGGGAGAGCCCAAAAATGTTTGAACTGCCAAAAAACCACATTCTATCATATATGATGCAGCTTGCCCTGCAAAAAGTGTATCATGGGGATTCAAGTCTTTTCCTAAAACCATATGTGCCGCTGATATATGTTCATCAATTCCGATTTTCATGAGGTATCCTCCTTCCGTATATACGATTAAAACAACCCTACTTCTTCATAGTCATTGAGCCTTCCCAAACTTTCCGGATGATGTTCCTCAAAGAAAGCTGTCTTAATTTCTTTTTCTGGCAACAACACTTTCCCCTTATTGCCGGGAATATCGGCAAAACGGCAACTGTAGACCACTGGAAAATATTTACGGATAAAGTTGCCGTCTTCATGAGCCGTCAAAGCAATCATCTGAAATCCCAGCTGTTGCGCTATATAAAACACTGGATTAAGGACGTGTTCACTAGAGGCTTTGCCAAAAGGATTATCAGCAAGAACCACGCGATTGTTATATGAACGATGCCGCACATGGCATCGTTTTTCTGACAAGTAATTCAGGCAGCCTAAGAATAAGGCCATATTCTTACTCCACATTTCTCCGCCAGACCATTTATTGGATTCTTCCCAATTATAGGGACGGTCAGAGAAAAGTTGTGCACTCGTCGCCTTACGGCACCGGACTTTGATTGCTTTGTCACCTAACACATGAAGAAGAATCTGCTGGGTCCGCAATTTTTTCTGTAATGCTGCTTTTATTTTCTGATTATCTTCATGTCCCAGATCATCTTTATACTCGTCACGATCTAAATTCGTCGTAATCGAATTTAAATACGCCCGAATAGCCGTACGGGCATCTGAGTCTTTCCATGGTGCAATATGAACCATAAATATATCTTTTGTACCATTTCCTACTTTGATCCGTGTTTTAGCAGCAATTTCCCGTAAACCATCACACATCTCCTGCAAATACAACGTCATGTGTTCAATCATATGCTCAATATGTGTAAAATGCTCTTTCCGTTCCGATTCAGACAAGCTGATGATATGGGTAATATTACTGCTAATCGTATGCTGCCATATAACAAATTCTTCATATCCTTCTTTACTGCGTATGCCCTCAACAATCCGGCGCCGCATTTTTTCTTTCTTTATATGGTTCTCACAATAGCGAATAAACGCATCCTTACATTTGGCACTTATTGCTTTTCGTTCTTCAACAACCGTATATGCTGCACCGGCATCAGCTAGAAGTGGCAACATGGCTCGTTGCAACACACCATAGTCTTCCGTTTTCCATTCATCTGGCAAAATAGCTGTTTCTACTGCATCAATTGCAAATTGCAGGCGTACATTATGCTGATCCAACTGATGCTGTAACTCGCTGAACCCAGTCAGCTGACTTCGGTTTTCATCTATATGGCCTTTGCAAGATCGTATATTACCTGCTATTTCTTTTTTCTGGTTTTCTAATGTTTTTCTTACGTGAGACAAATCCGTATCAAACGTAATCATTTCTTCATACTGGTTGAAATAGCGTTCTCTTTCAGCAGTCCAGCTGCCGTATGCCATATCACTGGCCTTCTGGGCCGCATTTTCTTTACTTTGTTCTGCTTTGCATTGGCACTGTAATTCTTTACGCTGTTGACGCAGTTCTTGTTCTCGTTCACTGCCATTCGGCGGATAAAGAAATCCTTCATCAAGAACAGTCTCACTACTTTCATGTAAATCAGCTATTTCTTTTTCTAACCGCTTTCTATCTTTACGGGCTTGTTGCAATTGACTTTCTAAGCGGCCCCGATTCTCATCCGCTCCTTCTAAGCGGCTTTTAATTTGGCGCCGCCGTTCTGCTAACGCTTCATAGCCCAACCCACTCTGTTGGGGCTGAACCTCCTGTACATCATCATAATAGAATTTCCCTTTTATTTCTTCTAAGGCATTGCGGCATACACCCATATCAGTCAATATGCGATCATGTTGTTGCTGCAGTGAAGCCAGCGTCTGAGCAGTAGTAGCGGCCTGTTGTTCCACGTCAGTCAATTCTCTCAAAAGTTCCGCCCGTTCCTTAAGGATCTGCTGATGCTGTTCTAATAAACGGAAATAGTCCTCTGCTCTATCGAGTTTTCGTTGCATTGCTATTTTTTTATTCTGTGTTTCATACAAGGACTTTCTATACTTTTCAATACTATCCCGGCACTTATCCAAATCTTCACGCCCCTGAACAATGGCATTAGATAGTATTTCCATTTTCTCATTAATACCTTGCCGGCTTCGTCCCAATTCTTCAAATTCACTAAAAGGGAACGACCCATAAAACTCATTCGCATCTTGACGAGTTTGCCGTAATTCTTGTAAAACTAATTGCTGTCTTTTCCAGTTGTCATCACACTGAGCAGCTTTATCCCGTAAGGAACCAATCCAATCTGAAAACAAAGCCGGAATGACATTCTGCCAATAGGCTGGCACAACTTGCCGCTGCGGCAGTGCTGACGAGCCATCTAAAACAGCCCGTAACTCTTGCTCTGTTAGAACGAATACCGGTTGGAAAAAATCAGCCGCTGCCTGTTGCAACCGGGTCAGCAACTTAGGCAGTTCCTCTGCCGTAGTCACGACTGATGCTGCCCAAAAAGGATAGGCCTGATACAGTATCTTTGCATCCTGTCCTTCACGGCAATAAAGTCGGAACATATCAGCACCACTCTTAAGATAAACAAAGTCATCAGCCCAATCACTGATATATTCTTCCAATGCCGGATCTGCCGTGAACTGGTCTTGCTGACCATATACATCAAGAAATCGGTGTGCCTGCCGTGACGTCGTTTCCAAATTGCGCGCTTTTTCTTCTTCCATAACGATGTTATCGCCCATTTGATTCATCAGGAATTCTGACCGTTGATACAGTTGCAATGTATTAGCAGCTACATTAGCACAACTCGGCCATTTTCCTAGTTTTCCCAAGACAAGCGCCGCCTGACTATCTATTCGGGCAATCTGCAAATCTATGGACTGCTTATCTTCGGTCAATCCTTCATATTCTTTTTCCTGCTTCGGCAGGGACACATTCAGTTTCTGCTGTTCGTCTTCATAAAAGCAGATGTTTTTTTCATAGCCATCTAGTTCTTGCTGGTTTTGTCGTTGTTCCTGCTGCCACAAATGATACTGTGCTTTTGCATCACGATTCATACTATCAGGAAATAATTCCTGTTCAATTTTCTCCTGTTGTTCTACAAGTGTACGAACACGACCGTCTTTTTCCCCTACGGCACTATGTAATCGGTTACCTTCTTGCTGCCAACGTTGCTGATTGGTTTGCTGTTGCGCCTTATTATGCTGCACCTCCTGTTGAGATTGCTGCAACGCCCCTAACAACTGTTGCTGTTTTTGCTCTTCTGTTTGAAACCAATAATGTAGTGCCGCACCATTACTGCTAAGTTGTGCCTCTAAGGCTACTGTTTCCGCATGCTGAGATAACGCTGCCAATGCTTGCTGTGCTGTAACTGCTGACTGACCGGCCTGCTCATATTGATGTTTGCGCCGGGCTAATTCCAGATTATGCAACTCCGTCAGTGCAGCTGTATAGGCTTCATCAGCTGCTTGCCGAACCATCTTGACGTTTGTAACGATATCTTGTTTTTCTTTATATACCAATTCACGTTCAGCAACATTACAGGCTTCAAAACGCTGCCGATTCATTGCCTGCTCGTGATGCAGCCGATCTGCTTCTTCTTCCAAGAGACCTTGTGTGGCCTTTCGCTGTTTTTGTACTGCGCCTGTCTGAATGTAGAGTGCTTTTAGCTTCCGGTTGACAAGCAAGAGTTTCTGTTCCGCTTCATATTGACTATGTTGGATTTCCGTGTAGTCTGAAAGTTCAGAAATGATCCCTTTCATTTCTTCAATACGTTGTTGCAATACTAATTGTTGCTTAAAATGATCCCGCTGCGATTCAAAAAGCTCTGCAAACCCATTGCCTTCTTTAACACCATTCGTATCAGCGCACCCTTCTTCGACGGTAGGTATGAGCAGCTTATCAATAAGATCATTAGTCGTACGGCAGCTTTCAAAATATGCCTCCACACCACCTTCGGTCTCATTAATAGCAGCAATTTTATTCCATTCTGACGGAATAAGTTTAAAATGGTCTTCAATATATTTACCATACGCTGTAAGCGTATCATTTTCTGAAAAAAACTGTGCTGTCATGGAATGTGTCGCAATACCGCGAAAATAAGCAGCCATTTCCTCTTTTGTCGCCGGCCGTTTATGTCCTTTTTCCTGTTTCGTAAATGGCAGTGTATCTAGTCGTTCGCTCGATGCTGCTGTATATTCCATGGCAAATTCCTGGGATGCCAGTGTATCTCGATTGTTCATGAACAACGACACTGCCGTGAGCCCATAACGACGCGGCTGATCTTCAAGGATCCATTCCACGGCAATATGAGCAATATTGTTACTGAGCTGCAGTGTCTCCTGGATTTTCCGTTGCGCTACGGTCTTACGGGGCAACACCGCCTGAATCAATGTCTGTACAAAAACAGTTTTTCCTGCACCATTTTCTAACAGCAAGATCCCATTGAATCCATCAAAACGAAAAACCGTATCAATATATCGCTTATTGCCGTTATCATACACGACATTAGTAAATCGTATTCTACTGATGGACGGCATGATTTTCCCCTTCTTTCGTATCTTCGTGATGATCCAAATTATACATGAAGTCTGTAATTCCCTTATTATATTCCCGATCCATGTAGTATGAAATATAAATCGTCTTTGCTTTATCTGTCAATTCCAGTTCCTGATTACCAATGTCCTGCAATAGATGCTGTTCTATAAGAAAATCCTTCGTCATATTCAAAAAACTAAGCCGGCTGTTTGTTCGAGCATCTTGCTTTTTTGCCGTTTCTTTGATGCTGTCCATATCTGTCCATTTACGCAGCAAGGCCAGCCAGTTCACATTAAGTTCCCCTTCTTTGGCCCGCAATGTCGCTTCATCATGGCGAGATAGCGACTCCATACGCAGGTCCATATTTTCCAGCCAATGCTGCATCGTTATGAATTGCAACGGTTCTGTCGTTTCATAACTGTCATAAAAACACCCAAACAAAACGATAATCGCTAAATACATGAGATACATGTCCATGTTAATTGATTTCGCCGTCATATACTCCTTCTTGATGCTGTCATTGGACATATGAAACGGTGAATCCATTGCAATAGGAATCAGATAAAGATAATCAGCATCATGCACTAATGTGCACTGAACAGCCTTAGCATAATTATCAACAAGAGACCGAATCGTTTCATCTTCAAAATATGGTGCGCTATCAACTTTAGCCAATTCACCTTTACTAGCCAATCCTGCATATATCTGAAATGCTTTTAAAATCGTGTCATCACGATACTCCATGATCCATTACCACCTCAATATCCATATTACTAATCGTAAACGTATGATATGTCAGTATATCACTACGTTCGCTCACAGAAACAGACTGCAGTTCCGGCGCCGTCTTGAGTATATCGGCATATACAGAATCACCACCTATTGTTTCCGGATCCAGTGTCAGCGTATTACGGCGATGCAACAACATCCAAAAAATATAGAACTGCCGATTTTCTAAAAATGCTTCATCCTGTTTCTGCATATAAGAAATAAAATCACCTAAGACAGCACTGGTCTTGTCACCTAAAAAATCAAGAAAATATCGAACAATACGGCCATAATGATACTGTATATTCTGTAACGTTTCTTTACCTTGCGGTGTGTCTTCCCAATCAGGAAAATCTTCCTGCCGGTTTTCCCGCTCCAGCCGCTCTAAGCGCTGTGGAAAAAAGATAGCCAATGGTGACCACGTATGATGGCTCTCCATGGGAAAAAATGGTTCAACAAGACGACGTGAAGCGGTTACTGGCAATGGTGCTGCAAACATACGGCTAGTAATTTCCTGTTCAAAATTAAAACTATCCATACCGGAAAAATACAGCGCCTCTTCAGCAGCTGCTAAAGCAGATGTTCCTAAATCAACCCCAGCCTGTAATAAAGACCGATGTGCTCCATGGACTTCATCGAGGCGCCGTTCTACATCAAGAATATTGCTATACGCTCGCCGTTCCGGATCCTTATCTACATTATCATGAATGCGCTGTCGCGTCTCACGAATAAATTCTTTCAATTCTGTGAATTCCTTTTCTTCACTTTGAAGGCGTCCATTCATATCTTTAACAATTGTACGATATCGGTCCAATGTCTCTTCAGAAACAATACTGCGATGAATTTCCTGCTGGATACGATGCATACGTCCTCGCAGGGTTTCTACATCAAGACGCATTTCTTCTACTTGCCGCAGGGCCAGGACGAATTGGCCCTTTTCCAGCTGTTTGCGCAAAATAAGCTGATTAATAGATAACTGATATTCATTGAAATATTCCTTCGTAGCAAAAATAAGCTCCAGTCCCTGCTCATCCAGAAGATAATACTGCTCGTTCGATGCAATATTCGCTTTATCTGCTTTGACATAAGAATATGATACATGACTCTCTTTTCTGATTTCCCAATCGTAGAACGCCTCTTCGTTACGGCGACCTGTTGGCGGTCGAAAAATGGCGATAATATCACGCGCCAATTTTTCATATCCTTGAAAATCTGGAAATAACGAAGTTCCTGTCTGTTCCTGCAAAAAAGCCGCTAAGTCACGTATTCCTGCCTTTTTCTTGCCATCTAACATATGTTCAAAGAAAAAAAGAAGTGTCATCAGTCCTAATTCCATACACGACACTTCTGTCCCGTCATTACACTTCAATTTGCGCCGTTCCAACCGGTACAATGGTGCCATAAGCAAAACACGGCCCATCCGTTCATAAAAATTTTCCAATTTCATGATTTATTTCCTTCCAACAAGCCTGTAATACTGTCGGCAATAACGTTTCCTGAGGATAATAGAGATGCTGTTCCAGACTATCCCGGAAACACGCAACATATTTTTCATCAAAATGCGACAAAAAAGCATGTAATGCTGCTTCATCTGGTTTCTGATTCGCTTTTCCTATAGACGGTTCATATGCTAAAAAAGCTTTGTAAAAAGGAACAGCCAGCCGAATTTCTATATGTTCCATACACGGCAAACTATGCCAAATATGCAACCCTTCCCAATCAAAATCGCCAAAATACCAACAAATATGCCTACTTTCCGGCAAACAACACTGCATTGGCAACTGCTTTAAATTACCGACGATTTTCCAACCGTATCCCAAAATAAGGGATGTAAAACCAGATTTAGGCAAATATGGTAACAACCCATAATAGGTCGCTTTATTTTCCACAATAAGATGACAGGCTGTCGGGGCACTTCGCACGGTCGGATTGACTGCCATCATCAGCGGATCTGCTTCTGCTGCTATACCCAAGTTATCCTCTGTAATATGAAGATGTGTTAATAGCGCATGCCCCTTTCCCGTAAGAAGTTTCTCGTTGCCAAATATATCATAGGACCGTTGTTGTAACGATGCGTTCTTTATTATATCGCCACTACAGAAAAATGCATTTAATTTTACTATATCATCTTTGTCACGCTGCCATATTTCTAAGGGCTGACTATAATACCAAGAAATATCCAGCTGTCCCGATAATCTAAGCGAAGCTGCATCGCTCTGAATCGTAGCAGCAACGGAAGCAAAGAGAGGACCTGTCATAATGCGATATTTACGAAAGAGACCACCAAAATCATTCCCGCTGCACCGCACACCATCAAGGACACCCTGTTCTTCCAGCTCTCTCACCCATTGTCGAAATATATCATACGCTATAGCCTGACAAGATGACTGCAATTCATCTAACGTAATTGTTTTTTTCTTGTAATGCATCAAAAATTTCATCAAATTTCCCACTACACACACCTTCTTACTACCTTGTATCCCCTTTAATCTTACCTTAATCTTATAGGAAAGACAAGTTTCTCTCCATATCATCAACGCAAAGATGAGCTTGTCGCGTCGATAGGGAGGTATCTGCCGAGCGCGTAAGCTCATCTTATAGCATCTATTTAGTTATGCATACGATACGACTTGAACACCTTCACTTTCAATGATAGCGTTTAAATGTACCATTTCTTCTTTTGTTGGCGTACGGAATAGTGTTTCATCATAGACCAAACCAAGCTGTGTGTATTTATCAGCTCCATAGCTGTGATACGGCAACAATTCCATCTTAGGGTCCTGCAGATGTTCCTTGACGAATCGCGCCGTTGCCCGGATATTGTCATCATCCCCATTGACTCCCATGATCGTCGGTACACGAATAATGATGCCCTTCCGTGTAGCTCCGAGACGCGCAATGTTATCTAAAATAACAGCATTAGGAATGCCCGTGAACTGACAATGTTTTTCCGAATCCATCACCTTAATATCAATGAATAACAAATCGATTTTATCGAGAACAGGCTGCAACGTTTCCAACTCAAAATACCCGCTCGTTTCCATCGCCTGATCCAATCCCATATCGTAGACTTCATCGACCAGTTCTGCTAAGAATTCCGGCTGTGTTGTACATTCACCACCAGAATAGGTAACGCCGCCGCCAGAACTGCGAAAGAAGAGAAGCTGTGATTCGAGCTTATGTACGACTTCGGCTACTGTCATCGTCTGTACTGCATTTTTGCGAGCTTGTTCCAGACACGCATCGACGCAGAGACCGCAGCCAGTACATTTCGCCCGTGCTTCTGATTCATTCAAATTCCAGCCAATTCCCTGCGGACAGACTTCCGTACACCGACCGCATTGGATACAACGTGATGCAATGAACAGAACGTGATTCTGTGGCGTATATCCTTCGGGATTGGCACACCACTGGCAACGCAGGGGGCATCCGGCAAAAAACACAATCGTCCGGATGCCTTCCCCATCATTGACAGAATAATTCTGTAATTGCAGGATCCGGCCTTTAGAAGCCATCATGAACGCTCCGGCGGATAATAGAATCCTGAAGTGTCTTAGATAAATGCACAAACTGAGTACTGTAACCAGCTACACGAACCAGCAAATCTTTGTATTGTTCCGGATGGGCCTGCGCATCTAACAGCGTTTCTGTGGACAGTGTATTGAACTGTACGTGGAACGCTCCCATATCGAAGAAAGACTGAATAACAGCTGCCAAGTTACTGCGGCCTCGTTTCGTGTCTACCAGATTATGGCTCAGACGCATGTTCAATAATGTACCACCAGAATGGATATCCTGATTCATCTTAGCACAAGACTTCATGGCTGCCAGCGGCGTCGATACGTCTGTACCAGCTACTGGCGATACACCTTCTGAAATCGGTTCGGTTGCTTTGCGGCCCGATGCAGTAGCCCCGATGACGCGGCCTGTCGGGATAAAATTAGAGATTCCCATGAAAGCACTGGTAAACGGACTGCCATAAATATCGGTATAGCTGTGCGTAACTTCATAGTAATGGTTGGCAATGCGCTGTGCAATATCATCGACAAAATCATCATCATTACCATATTTGGCTACAGCTTGCGCTTTTTTGCGCAATTCTTCATAGCCTTCCCAGTTTTTATCCAACGCATCGATCATTTCATCCATGGTGCAAACCTTATCTTCAAAGACCAATTTTTTAATAGCAGCCAGACTGTTTGCCGTATCAGCCAAACCAATACCTGTCAGGACTGGCCCGATGTTATATTTTGCGCCGCCATCGACGAGGTCTTTGCCTGTTTCCAGACAATGATCAAATACAGCCGAGAAATAAGGGCGCGGAATCATTTCTTTCTGCAAACGCTGTGCTACGAGAGACCCAGTAACTGAAATATCGATCAAGTTATCGAATTGTTTGAAGAAAGCAGCTTCTACTTCTTCATACGATTCAAAATGCCGATCCATCGGCAGGCCCATCTGTTCACCAGTCAGGCGGCTCTTGCCACCATTCGTCGCATATTCAAACGCCCCATCGAAATTGACATTAACCGTACTGGTCCATTCAAAGGTCTTACGGAAATGAGGTACTACACAGCCACAGTTGTTCCAGTCGCGGGCATCTTCTGTATCGTAGCCGAGATTTTTCAGCATTTGATAGCCTGTCTTGTCACTATGGATAGCCGGGAAGCCTGTCCCTTGCGCTACAAGTTCCATTACTGTGTCAACGAATTTCCGCGGACTCTTCTGGGAAATACGAACAGACAAACCAGGTTGGTGCGTTTTTACTTCTGACGTCGCTTTCAATGCCAAATAGCTCAATTCATTCGTCGCATCTTTGCCGTTGCGGTCGCTGCCGCCGACAGTCAAATTCTGGAACTGGTTATAGCCGGCAAAGAAATCTGCCGTATTAGCTGAAATAGTCCAAACCCATTCTGATAATTTCAACCAATAGCATTCAATGAGTTCAAGAATGCCATCATCATCATGAAGACCATGCGCTTTATCGTATTGGTAATACGGATACATATACTGATCAAACCGGCCCGGATTAAGGGATAAGGGGTTTTCCATCAATACGCCGCCAAGCTGATAGAACCAAATCATCTGTAATGCTTCTTGGAACGTCGTCGGCGGAAATTCTGGAATGCGGCTGCAAATATCAGCAATTTGCAATAATTCTGCTTTACGGACACTATCCGTTTCAGCAGCAGCCATTTCCTTCGCTTTGTCCGCATAACGATGAGCCAGCGCAATCATGCCTTCACTACACAAGATAACCGAATTGTAGAAATCCATTTTTTTCAAATCGCCAGGACGAGACAATTTTAAGTGAGTCAATTTTTCCTGACATTCATCAATGATGCCACGGAATCCCTTATTCAGCAAGCCATCTTCGTAATCCGGTGTGATTTCACCGACAGATTGCCGCCACTTCGAATCGATATCGACGATACCCGTATCAACAGCAACTTTAGCCGTTTCAGCCGGCATCTGTGATAAATAAGCTTCTTCCAGTGATTTCCCTTTCCAGTACGGGAAAATATTTTTACGGACATACGCCCGTTGTTCATCCGTCATTTCATACGGATCCTGTACCCGGTCAGAGAAATGATCCATTTCTTTATCTACCCAAGTCCAAGAAAATTCTGGTGTCAGAATACCACATTTACGGAATTCACCACTAGCACCAACAATGAGTTCACCCGGGAAAATCGTTACTACTAACTGTTCACATACATCCTTAAATGCCAGTGCCCGACGGATAGGTTCCGACTGACCTGCTGTCTTTTTATACGATTCAGTCCAAATTCGTGCCCGATCATACGAAATAGAAGGTTTATTATTAACATATTCATCCTTAGCCTGTTGAATTCGTGCTGTAAGCATAGTAATTCCTCCTTATTTTTAAGTAATAACATATTTTGTACGTTATAAAATATCTTGAATTAATTTTAATATATCATTACTCACAAAGGATGTCAATAACAACTACCAAAGTTGACAAATAAGCATATTATCTCTCAATCATGCCACCCTCAGCACTATTGCAAGGCAAATTTATTACCATCGTTTTACCGAAGATTGACGTAGAGCTTTCTTTTTTACCATACACTGGAAACTAGATACGATCTTAGAAGGGAGTTTTACGCAAATGAATATAAAAAACATCAAAAAACACGGTCATACTATTGCCATGGGAAGTATGTGTGTCTTAACTGTTATCCAGTTATATAGTGCCTCTCCTGTCCAGGCTGCTGCTCCTGACACCACTGTGCCCATAGGAATTCAATACATGGACAGCCGCTACGTCCATAGTCTGAATTGGGAACCTGCAGTCAAAACCGGTATCAATAATTTTCTTGATATGTACGGTAATCGGTCACCTTCGTATAATCCACACGCCCATCCCTATGCTGTATTTGACTTCGATAATACGACCTCTATCATGGATGTAGAAGAACAGTGCATGATTTGGCAGCTCAATCATTTAGCTTTTGCTATTACGCCAGATAACATAACGACGGTCTTGCAAACGGGGATCCCTGCGGACAAACTTGCCATGACGTATGGCGCTGACGACGGGAACGGCCGTCCTGTACGAATATCTGACGCAATTGCTGACGCTTCTGCCGCGTATGGTATACTCTGCAAAAAAGGACTTGTCTCTGTCCGTGGACACGAATTGTCGGCAGATACCAAAAACAGTGCTGAATTCAAGGAATTCACTGCTAAAATGCGCTGGCTTTATGATGCTATCGGAGAAACTATGGATGCCTCTGTTTCCTACCCCTGGGTCACCTACTGGTTCACTGGTATGACGCCAGCTCAAGTGTATCAGTTGGCGTATGATTGTGACAGCTACTATGGAGATCCGTTCAAAGGCCAAACATGGTCAAAAGGAACTTATCAGAGCCCTGCATCTGCCGACAATCTCGCCGGTACTGTACGCGTATCCTATAAATTAGGTATTACAGTTACTCCGGAAATACGAGAACTATATGGTACCTTTCAGCGAAATGGCATTGACAGCTGGATCTGTTCCGCCTCCCCTGTCGATGTCGTTCGTGCTGCTGTTGATTACTTTAAGGTTCCTGGTGTTAAAGGAATCGTTGCTATGACAAATAAAACCGCTAACGGTGTTTATATCAATGCCTACAATTATGACTATCACGCCCAAACCCAAGGTCCTGGCAAATCACAAGCCATTAGTAAAGTCATTGTTCCTCAATACAATGGAAACGGCCCTTCCTTCTGTGCTATGGACTCGCAAGGAGACTTCAATTTCTGTACAGAATTCAAAAACACAAAAGAAGTGCTCGTATTGAACCGTCAACGCAAAGACGATGCTGCGCTGTGTGCCGCTATTGCCATTTGGCAGCAACAGAATCACACCGATTTAGCCAAGGCCAATGGAACTGGAAATACATTGTTCTTACTGCAAGGACGCAACGAAAACAAAGGCACCCTGTGGTCTGATAATCAAACTCTCCTTCTAGGCAAAACAGAAAAAGTCTTCTTATCCGAAAAAGCAAAAAAAGCGTTAGATCAGTTACAGCAGGGCCAATCTATCAAAAAAGTACTGCAAACCAATACAAAACTAAAGAATTATGACGGCTATAAAACAAAATAAAAACAATTACATCAATTCTGTAGGAATTGCTCTTACAACAAAGTCAGATTAATTCCGCTATCTCCGAGATTTTTGCCATGCTACAATAACAATATACATATAATAAAATTACATATAGTCTTAGGAGGTTTTATCTATGTTCGTAAACAAATCTTGGAAGAAACGTGTATTAGCAGCCAGTGTGATGGCTGTACTATGCATGGGAGCGCAAGCGCTCATCGCACCGCAGCCTATCGAAGCCAAGGCCGATTTCTCAAACACGTTTGATTTCGAGCCGCATCGCGGCGGTCGCGATGCGCGTCCGGAAAACACGCTCTATTCCTATGCCTATGCGATGGAACACGGTGCTACATCCATCGAATGTGACATGCAACTCACCAAAGATGGGCAAATCGTCATGAGTCATAATCCCATTTTGAATCCAGATATTACGCGCGATAAAAATGGGAAATATGTCCAAGCCGACAAACACGATATACGCACCATGACCGTCCCAGAAATAAAACAATACGATGTCGGCGTCATGAATCCTGACACTGAATATTATAAGCTGCATGGTACGACCCAAGTGACCCATGATGCAAAAATCCCCACATTAGACGAAGTCATGCAACTCATCCGTGATTACGGTGATAAAGACGTCTATTTAAACATCGAAACAAAATCCTATCCTGATCCGGCTGCTGGTGCTGCTTATAAAAACAATGCCGATGCTAAAAAATTCGTCGAAACCTTCAACACCATCGTCAAAAAATACGATATGGAAAATCGCGTCGTCTTACAGTCCTTTGACTGGAACACACTGCGTCTGATGAAACAGCTCAATCCCAATATTTCCTTATCTGCGTTATGGCAGGAACAACCGTCTTGGGGACGCAGCTCCGAATCCTTGCGTGCCTTTGAAAAAGAAAAATCGCCATGGCTCGGCGGCTTGGATATAAAAGATTATAAAGGTAATCCTGTCGCAGCAGCTCACGCTATTGGTGCCGACATTATTTCCCCTTATTACCCGGAATTATCAAAACAACAAGTCGATGAAGCTCACGCACTGGGTATGAAAGTAGTCCCTTGGACTGTAAATGATCCAAAAGACATGGCCATGCTTTACGACATGGGCGTTGACGGCATGATTTCTGACAAACCTTGGATTCTCCGCGCCTTTTTAGAAAAACGCGGTGCAAAACTTCGACAGCCCGTACAGAACATCGCCAATCCGTATCATCTTACACCGGACCACAAAACTACTGCAGAAAGCAAAAAAGTAGAAGGCGGCCTCGATGCAGCTTACTAAAAAATAAATTTATTTTCCTGTATATTCAAAAGCCTGCAATGGCATGGATTCCCCACTCATGCCATTGCAGGCTCTTTATGTATGCAACTATATATCTGCCATTGTATTTAAAATGGAAATGCTAAATTTTTATACCTGATTTTCCCATTGATAATCGTAACCTGTGGAAGTATCATTTTTTCTCCATCAAATTCTTCTCCCATTCTATTTTTCAAGTGAAATGGTCTATGGGCAACGCTAAAAATCGTAAGGTTAGCTGCGGCACCCGGTTGAATCGTACCGATTCCATCTGGCAAATGATGTATCTTGGCTGGATGACAAGTACAATCTGCAATAACTTCTTCTAACGGCAATCCCAAATTCAACCATTTCGAAAGAACTACCGGCAAACCCCAGCACATATTCGTAAATATACCATTTTTAGTTAGATCCGTAGAAATAATATCTGGAGTAAATCCTTGCGCTATGGCCGGCTTCATGACCTTATACGAATGATTTATACGCGCATCGGCTGAATCAAAATATACACCCCGTTTTCTTGCTTGCAACACTGTCTCTTTGACATTACCATGTTGATCTAGGATAGTACTTCCTTTTCCCTGATAAATATGACAAACGACATCGCCTGGCCTCATTTTTGAAACAATATCTTCCATCGGACAAGGTGGATTCGTGACGTGTATCGTAATAGGGCATCGCAAGATACCTGCCAGCTCAATGGTCTTATCTAAGACTTTATTGCCAAACGGTTCAACGACTTCTGCTCCATACCGTAATTTCAGACCTCTTGCATGACGTGAATCTGTTGTCAAAATATTTTTCAATGCATCAATATCATAGTGCTGCGGATCTACGTTCTCTGGATATCGTTCTGTAATTTGACCTGCTGGTGAGACATTGATCGAATAGAAAATATTTAAATAGCATGCATCAACAACTTCTCGTTTAAAAAGCGGCCATGTTGCCACACCAGCACTACCGCCATCAATCGCTGACGTGACGCCCATCGGAATCAATCCCAAATCAGCCGCAAATCCCGGTTCAGTCCCATCTTTAAAAATATGCGTGTGAGAATCAATCCACCCTGGGCTCACATAATACCCTTCTGCATCTAATTCATCATGTATTGTATATGATTCATCTGCATGATATTCTACAAGTCTCCCATTGCAGATCCCTATAGAGCCCTTTGTAGTCGTTTTCGTTACCGGATCAATGATAGTTGCATTCTTTATCAAGATATCTATGGTCTTACTCATCATGCTGACTCCCTTCTAAAAAAGCCTCCCGAAAAATTCCGGAAGACTTTTACTGCATATATCATAATTTTAACACTACTTATCCTACAACGCGCTTCGCTCCTACAAAACGAGAACGCCAATAGCTGCTGTCCATATCAGCTACGCTGACACCTTCATTGGATGCGTTAATGAACTGATGGTTACCCATATAGATACCTACGTGAGATACGCCAGGGAGATACGTCGTAAAGAATACCAAGTCACCTGGCTGCAGATTGGCCATCGATACTTCATATCCTACACCATATTGTTCATCAGCCATACGGGGCAAATCAATACCCACTTCGGAGTAAACGTACCGTGTAAAACCAGAGCAATCAAATCCCGATGGTGTATTACCGCCAAAAACATAGGGAACACCAACATATTGGTTGGCAATACTTAGAATCCGGCTAGCTGATGAATTGGTCGTAATCGTAGTACCGCCGTAACCGCCATTACCAAATCGGCGCACCGGTCCTGTAGGCAGGACCTGACCTGTCAATTCATAAAATGTCGCCTGTCCGACAACCCCGTCTGTTTCCAAACCATGGCTGGCCTGGAATTGCTGTATAGCTTGTTCTGTCCCGACACCAAAGACGCCATCTACATCGACATTATAGCCTTGATTAGCCAAAGACTGCTGGATCACCCTGATTTCATTGGCTGCTGTGACAACGGGCACTGTCATTGCCGGCGCTGCAGAAAAACCAGCTACTGCCTTTTCTGTAAAACGAGCCGTCGTATTTTCCGGCATATCCGATCCGACAAGTGCTGCATAAGTCGCTGCTCCGACCACACCATCTGCTTCTAAACCATGGCTGGCTTGAAATTCCTTGATGGCACTTTGTGTTCCTGCACCATAATCCCCATCAATCGTGATACTATATCCGTTATTAGCTAACGCTTGCTGAATCGTCGCAATCTGAGTTCCCCTATCACCAGGATGGAATGTTGCCCCGGCAATGGACACAGAAGTGATCATGAGCATGCATACGATGCCTGTAATTCTCTTTAACCCTCTCATCGAATACTCCTTCCTCGTTGTCAGATTAAGCTATGCTTCACAACTCATCTTAATACCTGCTACTATATTTTCTTCCACATAAAACAAGCTATCCGGCAAGGAAATACCCTTTCTCCCTGGATAGCTGCAATGCATTTCTATATGATTAAATTTCTTTAATATTATACCATTATATACTGAAATCGTCAATTTTACGTCCCCCTCCACTCGATCTGGCCAGGGCGACTGACTGCTTCCATTGTTCCTATATAAAAAACGCAGCCTCTAAGAGACTGCGTTGACATGCTATATCTATATTAGAATTTACCAGCTTTTGCTGCTTCTTCAACAGCTACAGCTACGGCTACAGATGCACCAACCATAGGGTTGTTGCCCATGCCGAGGAAGCCCATCATTTCTACGTGAGCCGGTACAGAAGAAGAACCAGCAAACTGAGCATCCGAGTGCATACGGCCCATCGTATCTGTCATGCCGTAGGAAGCAGGACCAGCTGCCATGTTATCCGGATGGAGCGTACGGCCAGTGCCGCCGCCAGAAGCAACGGAGAAGTACTTCTTGCCCATTTCGATACATTCTTTTTTATATGTACCTGCAACAGGATGCTGGAAACGAGTCGGGTTAGTCGAGTTCCCTGTAATGGAAACGTCAACACCTTCGTGATGCATAATAGCTACGCCTTCACGGACATCATCAGCACCGAAGCAACGAACAGCAGCACGTTCCGTTTTAGAATAAGGGATTTCACGGACGATGTTCAACTTGCTTGTTTTGTAGTCGAACTGTGTCTGTACATATGTAAACCCATTAATGCGGGAAATGATCTGTGCTGCATCTTTGCCAAGACCGTTCAAGATAACGCGCAGAGGTACTTTACGAGCTTTATTCGCATTGCGGACGATACCGATAGCCCCTTCAGCAGCGGCAAAGGATTCATGGCCTGCGAGGAAACAGAAACATTTAGTTTCGTTCTGAAGCAGCATAGCTGCCAAATTACCATGACCACGGCCAACTTTACGATCTTCAGCAACAGAACCAGGAATGCAGAAGGACTGGAGACCGATACCAAGTGCTTTTGCAGCTTCAACAGCTGTACGAGCATTGGTTTTGATGGCAATAGCAGCACCTGCTGTGTATGCCCAGCCAGCATTTTCAAAAGCAATCGGCTGTACATCTTTAACGATCTTATACGGGTCAATGCCAGCAGCAGCACAGATATCGCGGCATTCTTCTACACTAGTAATGCCATATTCCTTGAGTACGCCAAGGATTTTATCAATTCTTCTATCGTAGCTTTCAAACAATTCCATATGTAGCCCCTCCTATTGTTGTCTCGGATCAATATACGAATCAGCTTCTTCGAAGCGGCCATAATGGCCTTTAGCGTCTTCCATTGCTTTTGCTGGTTCTACGCCTTTTTTAATTGCTTCCATCATTTTGCCGAGATGGATGAATTCATAGCCAATGACTTGTTTTTCTTCATCAAGAGCCATGCGGGTAATATATCCTTCAGTCAATTCCAAATAACGAGTGCCTTTAGCTTTTGTACCAAACATAGTGCCGGTCTGGCTGCGCAGGCCTTTACCGAGATCATCCAAGCTGGCGCCGATTGGCAATCCGCCTTCAGAGAACGCTGTCTGTGTACGACCATAAACGATCTGCAAGAACAGCTGACGCATTGCAACGTTGATAGCATCGCAAACGAGGTCCGTATTGAGTGCTTCAAGAAGTGTTTTGCCCGGAAGGATTTCCGAAGCCATAGCAGCAGAATGTGTCATGCCGGAACAACCAATCGTTTCAATAAGAGCTTCTTCAATGATACCTTCTTTGACGTTAAGTGTCAGCTTGCAAGCCCCTTGCTGCGGAGCACACCAGCCAATACCATGTGTCAGGCCGCTAATATCTTTAATTTCTTTAGCCTGTACCCATTCGCCTTCTTCTGGAATCGGTGCCGGACCATGATATGCACCCTTTTTGATAGGACACATATTCTTAACTTCTGTTGAATATAACATACTCTTCACCCTTTCAGATATGCATGAAAAATATAAATGGCAGTATGATATCAACTTTTTAGTTGATCATATATATATCTAAACATCGTACTGTACATACTGCCCTTGCGCCAAATAAATGTACTTGTGTGTGTCCCATCGCACCCTTGAATATGGATACGCCGCAGTACGCCATTGCTGATTTCTTTTGAAACAGATTGTTCAAATAAGAAGCCAATACCGCAACCTCTTTCTGCTAATTCTTTTATAGCTTGCGGACTGCCCACTTCATATCGTTGCTGGAAGTTCGCAACAGATACTCCCTGCTCCGCCAACACCTGTTCCACTAAAGTACGCGTACCAGATCCCGGCTCGCGGAGAATAATCCGCTTATTCAGCAATTCTCCTACTGTCATTTCTGATGGTGCTTCATAATCAGGATGGCAGACCGCCGTGAGCACTTCTGTTCCAAAAAGCAGTGTTTCATATTCTGATTGATCAAAAAATCCTTCTATAACAGCAAAATCGATTTTACCTTCGTTAATTGCTGTAAGAAGATCTGCTGCATCTCCGATTTCCATATATAGATTCATTTCCGGATGTTGGCGCAGATACCCTGCCAATTTCTCCATGATTTCAGACTCGCCAATAGTATGAGTGACACCAAAACGCAGGGATTTATAATTCATCTTTAAATCCACCAGGTTCTGTTTCAACATAGTATCATCATGAGAAATTGTTGTCGCAGCATTCAATAAAATATGCCCCGCCTCTGTCAGCGCTAAGCGTTTGCCTGTATAATCAAACAGCTTCATACCGTATTCCTTTTCCAAATACCGGATGTGCTGTGATACGGCTGGCTGGGTGATTTGCAATGCCGTTGCTGCTTTTGTATAATTCATATACCGGCAGACACACAAAAATGTATGGATACGAAAATCTAACATAAGAACCCTTCCTTTGCTCCATTGGTATGGACATGATAATAAAACACCCGGATAATCGCCCTTACTGATTTACGTTTTCCATAAAAATATTTTATGATATTTCCGTCAATTGCGCAAGGGGAAAGTGGGCAAAAAATGATATTGTCGGGACGTTTATAGTCCCGTATTACATTTTCAGAAACGTAATTGCTTATCTCACCAAAAAATGCAAGTATAATTTATCATTTATACAGTGTCCTTATTCTCATTATACATGCAATTTTACCTTTTTACTATATAAAATATCATATTAGAATTACAACTATTGTTATCCATAACGTCACTTCATGCATAACCGCTGTCGCTACCGCTTCTACAACAAAAAAGACCCTCAGCAGGAGCTGAGAATCTTAGATCTGCAAGGGCCATATTCTTACGTATTGTAATCCCTGACTAGTACCACAAAAAATGACAGCTGCTCATAATCTTACACAATATCAACTGGTGCCATTAGGAACACGATTATAGGTGAACTGTTGTCTGATATTGTCAAACTGTTCAAGATAACTTGTTATCAGATAAAAAAATAGCGCCTCGTGAAAACCTCACGAAGTGCTTGTTTGTTAGGTTGGTGCGGTCGATGGGACTTGAACCCATATGAACTTTCGTTCACTACCCCCTCAAAGTAGCGCGTCTGCCATTCCGCCACGACCGCATATTAAATTGTTGGTGCTCAGGGACGGAATTGAACCGCCGACACGGGGATTTTCAGTCCCCTGCTCTACCGACTGAGCTACCTGAGCAAAAAAATGGCGACCTCGATCGGATTTGAACCGACGATCTTCGCCGTGACAGGGCGACATGTTAAACCGCTACACCACGAGGCCGTTTCTCCAGTTCTCAGCTACTCAATTCTTGCCTCGAACAAGGACTATTCTACCATTATTTAATGCTTTTGGCAAGGGCTTTTTTCATTTTTTTATAACTATTATTTTTCTATCTATTCTCGGTCTTCCTTTTGTTGTATAATATGGACGATACTGTAACGTTTACAACATATTTACAGAAAGGTTACTTCTTATGTCCATGCCAGAAAAAAGTCATCATCAGCCGAAGCTCCCATGGAAAATCCTATTTCCCTCTGGAGCCAAACGCACGCTTTTACATTTATTGCTCATTTTTGCTATTATCTATGCCTTGTGTTTCCAGTGGGAAATGTACATTTCCCTCGGTCTCGGTCCCGACAACATTGAAGATATGACATTAGGTCTCATCCCTGCTATTGCTGCGATCATCATATCATTAGGCTTATATTGGAAATACGCAACTTGGAAAACCGTCCTGCCGCCAGCGATCATTGCTGCTGGCTGGGTCATTACCGGACCATATCTCAGTTATATCACTTTAATCAACAAAAATACGATTTACTTGAATAATATATATGATATATATACAGGGCTTTATTTGTTCTCCATTCTCTTTTGTCTCAACATGATCATCCGGCAATTTTTAAGACACAAGCTGGGTGCTGCCCTCATGACGATCATTCAGTTTGCCTCTTTTTTTATCATTGCCTTGCAATGGGTCTATTTTGGTCTGTACCACTCAAGTATTACCACTTCAGGAGCTTTACTCATTTGCCAGACCGGCCCGGCAGAAACACTGGAATTTTTCCATTCCTTAGGTCTCCTGAAAGTAGCTGCTATTGCACTATTCGTTAGCGCCACTATTTTCAGTCTGTATTGGCTGAATTTTAAACAAAAAGAATTGCCTCTGAGCCCCTTCTATCGTAAAGCACTGCCCCTTTTATCACTGCTCATCATCTTCCCGTCTGCCGCAGCGTTAGGCGACGAAATATTCCCGGAATGCTTCCCTATCCGTACCTTTTTAGATACGCATGACTACATGGAACGCTCTGCCTTATATGCAGAAAATCATTCTGATAAATTCGCCAAGCTACAAGCCGTACAGCTAACGCCAGCTAATGACCCAAATACGATCATCGTCGTTATTGGCGAATCGGAAACACGGACATTGATGAATGCATATAACCCTGAACACGTTCCCAATACGCCCTGGCTGACCGGGCAAAAAAACAATCCCAACTTCACTTTGTTTACAAATGTCTACAGTTGTGTTTGGTACACCGTGCCTGTACTGGAACATGCGCTTACAGAATCTAATTTCTATAACGACAAACAATTCAATGAATCTATCTCTATTATCGATATGGCAAAAAAAGCCGGCTATAAGACGTACTGGTTCAGTAATCAAGGCTCTGTCGGCGTAGCGGACACACCAATTACACTGGTCGCCAATACGGCTGACGTATCCGAATGGGTCGACCGGGACTTGAAGGAATCTACGCATGATGAAGCTTTGCTCCATTTCTTAAAACAAGTCGACCCGAATGAAAAGAATTTCGTCGTCCTCCATATCATGGGCAGTCACATCGAATATCGCAACCGTTATCCTGTAGAATTCCAGCAATTCAACGACGGCACAGTAAATCAAGAAGCTGATTTTGATAACACCGTTTTGTATACGGACTGGTTCTTATCTCAGGTATATGATTACGCTCGTAAAAACCTGAATCTCGATGCTATGGTCTATTTTTCCGATCATGGCAGCGATCCTGATGTTGGCCGTGCTCCTGACGGCGACAGCTTTAAAGTACTGCGCATTCCCATGTTCTGTTACTTATCTGATGAATATCAACGTCGCAACCCACAAATCACCGATACCATCAAAGAACATACGAATAACTATTTCACCAACGATTTAGAATATGAATTCATCTGCGGCCTCCTTAATATGCAGTCACCCAACTATGACCCTTCTTACAGCCTGGCTTCGCCACAATGGCATATGGGCAAAGCAGACCTGGTCACACGATTCGGCAAGACCAGTCTTACCGAGGACCCTGAATTCTAATATTCATTAGTATATCCGTTAAAACGACCAGTTCCCTATGCGAGCTGGTCGTTTTTTTATGGTATAATGGGGTTGAACGATTGTATTGAAAATACGTATCACATCTATTACAGAGTAACCTGAAAAGGAGGTACTTATATGGAACGCATTTGCACTAGTGCCGCTTTATTCCCTCATCCGCCTATTATGATACCGGAAATCGGCGGTCAGGAATTACAAAAAATGGACGCTACCGTACAGGCCGTAAGCGATGCTTCAACTATGATTACAGCGCAGCATCCCGATACGATTGTCATTATTTCCCCTCATAACTATATTTTTTCTGACGGTGCAGCTATTTTTCCCGAACCGCGTATATATGGCAACTTAGGCGATTATGGCTACCCCGAACTATCCATGGAATGGGCTACAGATATGGACCTTGCTGAAGAAATCATTCATCAGGCAAATGGCGTAACAGCATTGCACCGCATCGATAACCACTGGGGAGAAAAATACGGCCACACGGTCTTCCTCGATCAGGGTGCGTTCGTGCCTCTCTATTATTTGCGTCAAGCCGGTTTCGGCGGTTCCATCGTCCTTATGGCACCCCGTTTCGATAATTACGACGCCATGACAGCCTTAGGCGGATTAGTCATTAAAGCCGCTGAAAAGCTAGGCCGGCGCATTGCCATCATCGCTTCCGGTGATTTATCACACCGTCTCCTGGAAGGCTCTCCTAATGGGTATTCACCAAGTGGAGAAATCTTTGATAAGACCGTCATGTCTGCTTTAAAACGGCAGGACCCGTCTATTCTCCGCTCCATGACAGCTACACTGATTGACGAAGCCGGCATGTGCGGGCTCCCATCTGTCTATTTTCTCTTCGGTGCCATCGGCGGCGGAACGAATGCTATGCCGGTGTATTCCTATGAAGGCCCTTTCGGTGTCGGTTATGGTGTCGTCTTGTACCAGCACGACGGTGAACGCCCGCGGGATGAACGCGTTGTCACAGATATTCGCGTCCAGTTAGCCCGGCAGAGTATTTCGTACTATCTCCAGCATCATCATTTCATGGCAGTACCACCTGATTTGCCTGACGAGTTGCAAGAACGAGCCGGCGCCTTTGTATCCCTTCATAAGGCCGGCAACTTGCGAGGCTGTATCGGTACGTTTCTGCCTATACAAATGAATATTGCCAGTGAAATCATCCACAACGCTGTATCTGCTGCGACAAAAGACCCTCGTTTCTATCCTGTAAGCTTAGATGAGTTAGATGGCATTGACATCTCTGTCGATGTGTTAGGTACACCTGAATCTGTATCATCACCGCAGGAACTGGATCCTAAAAAATACGGTGTCATCGTCATGAGTCACGCCCAGACGGGCTTGCTCCTTCCTGACCTGGAAGGCGTAGACACAGTACAACAGCAAATCGATATTGCTAAGGAAAAGGCCTGCATACCACCACAAGTGCGACCGGATTTATACCGTTTCACTGTAACCCGGTACAAATAACCTGCTGCCAGCATGATCAAGAACCTGTCGTGTAGATGAGGGAGGTAGCTGCTTCATGGAAGCTTTATATTACACAAAACAAGATAACGACACCGTAATGTGCCAACTCTGTCCCCATCATTGTCATCTGTTACCTGGAGTCAGCGGGGCATGCCGCTGCCGCTATAATGACCACGGTCTGCTGACAACACTGAACTATGGTCAATGTACATCAGCGGCCATGGATCCTATAGAAAAAAAGCCGCTGCGCCGCTTCCACCCTGGCAGCCTGATTCTGTCTCTCGGCTCATGGGGATGTAATTTAGCCTGCTCGTTTTGCCAAAACTGGGAGATTTCCCAATGCCACAGTTCCTGCCATACTATAACGCCTCAAGAAGCCGCTGCCTTGGCCATACAGGAAAAGGAACATGGCAATATAGGCCTGGCGTATACGTATAACGAACCAGTCGTATGGTATGAATTCATCAGGCAGACAGCTCCACTCATCCATGAGGCCGATCTGGTCAATGTCATGGTCACCAACGGGTACATCGAGGAAAAGCCCTTACAAGGCCTGCTGCCCTTTATTGATGCCTGGAACATCGATCTGAAATCCTTTCAAGAGGACTATTACCGCTCAATATGCCACGGCTCCTTGTCTCCTGTCATGCGCACGATCAGCCTGGCTGCCGCCGTCTCTCATGTAGAAATAACGACACTTATCGTGCCTGGTAAAAATGACAGCATCGACGATATGGACAGGGAAGCTGCCTGGCTGGCATCGTTGCGCCCTGATATACCGCTTCATATTACACGGTATTTCCCGCGCTATCATATGACAACAGCGGCAACATCGGTAAACACCTTGTATGCCTTGGCCGACAAAGCAAAACAATATTTACGCTATGTCTACATAGGTAATATCTAAAAACATAAGAAATGTTACAAATTTGCATCGTTTACGTTAAACGATTATTGTGTATTATATATCTTGCTATATATTTTTATAGTGCTATACTTTATGCACAATTAAAATTTTAAAAAAGCGGTGATATGTTATGTCATTAAAAGAATTTACCTTCGGTATTGGTGATACCTTCCAAAAAGTAAGCCTGCCGGAAGAACACATTTCTGATGTCATGGAAGGACGAAACGTCCCCACAGTAAATGTCAAAGAAGCAACGATCCAGTGTATGCGTCATCCTATTGGCAGCGAACCGTTACAGCAAAAAGTCTGCAAGGGTGATAAAGTTTGCCTTGTCGTAGCCGATGTAACTCGTACCTGGAATAAATCAAACCAATTTCTCAAATACATCGTCGATGAATTGAATCTCGGCGGAGTACCTGATAAAGATATGTGCATTGTCTTTGCGCAAGGGTCGCATCGCGCCCAAACACCGGCAGAAGATGAACGCGTCTGTGGCAAAGAAGTGTTGCAACGCATCAAGACATACCAACACGACTGCCTCGATCCCGAACTTGTCGACTTCGGCACTACGAAGATCGGCACGCCGCTTAAACTGAATAAACACGTCGTCAACGCCGACAAAGTCATCTTGATCGATGGTATTACGACACATTTATTTGCTGGTTTTGGTGGTGGCCGCAAGCTCATCCTGCCAGGGGTCTCCAGTTATGACACGATTCAGCGCAACCATTGCCATGCCCTGGCTGATACTCCGGGCGGTGGCGTCAATCCGTTGACCCGCTCCCTAAAGATCACCAATAACCCCTTGAACGACGATATGATCGAAGCCTGCAGCAAAGTCAGCCCTTGCTTCCTGGTCCACTCCGTCATCAACGCAGAAGGTGAAATTTGCAGTATGGTCGGCGGTGACTGGTATGAAGCCTGGCTCGAAGGTACAAAACAGGTCGTCAATATCCAGAAGGTCCCGATGAAACAAAAAACCGATGTCGTATTTGCCTGTGCTGGCGGCTATCCAAATGACGTCAGCTTATATCAGGGCAGCAAATGCTATGATCCGGCTGAAGCTGCCGTTAAAGATGGTGGTATCGTCATTGCCATTATGGAAGCACGGGATATTAAAGAACCGCCAGCGTATATGGGGAGTTTCATTTACGATACGGCCGAAGAAATGGAAGCAGCGCTTCGCGCAAAATTCACCATTCCCTTCTTCGTTGCTTACAAGCAATATGTATTGGCTAAACGATGCACCGTCATCCTCGTCACTCGTCCGGAAAACTTCGATGATATCCGTCGTACTGCCCAGATTCCTGTGGCCACAGTACAAGAAGCCTGGGACTTAGCCCAGCAGAAACTGCGCGAACAAGGTAAAACAGACTATACGATCAACGTCATGCCTCATTGCACTAAAGTCGTGCCTATTTTACAAAAATAATTTTCCAAAAAGCAAGATCCCCTGTGGACAAGATATTCCTTACCTTGCCCACAGGGGATCTTTTTATGGTGCTATCAATCACAACAACGGGCCATACTGACTTCTTCATAACCGTCCCGCCAACGTACCCATTATTCAACAATCGTTGTATTCATTTTTTCTTTTGGCCACTTGCACTGGCTCCTGACACGACAAAGATAACACGGCCGCGAAAGTCGATCCGCTTTTTGAAGCACCCTCGCTAAGGATGCCTCCTTCGCGCCAGTCTCTTCTTGATGTGTCGCAATAGCGACCACAATGGCTTCTTTCTCTGTTTCTGTAAATTCTGCCTCCTCCGGCAAGGCCGCTAATATTTCATTAGCTATCGCAACGCCAGCCATAGCATGGGGTATACCCCTGTCATATTCCTTGACCCGTCCCAGATCATGCAACAAAGCCGCCGCATAAATGACCTCCTTGGCAATGCCCATATGTTGTTCCATGCTTAGGATATAGGCTATGCGGGCCACATCTAAGAAGTGCTGCATATCGTGGCAACAAAATACACGCGCCTGTTCATCTTCCTGCAAGATCTGATAATAATGACGATAAATCCGATTCTGCCAAAGAGCCTCTACTCGTTTCATTTTATTTCTCCCCAGATGGTTGCGTGTATTCAGAATGACGGGCATAAGCATTGTGATTATGAATGGACTCGAAATTTTTACATTCCACGTCAAACCAGCTGATACTATTCATCTGGCGAAAGGCCACTACGAGGTCGCGGATCGTATCTTCAACGAATTTCGGATTGTCATACGCAGCTTCGGTGACGAATTTTTCATCTTCTCGTTTTAATAAGGGATAAATAGGTGAACTGGCCTGTGCTTCCATGACTTGCACCAGGTCTTCGATCCACACGAAGCGATGCGGTACAAAGCGGACGCTCGCCTTCATGAGACTGCGCTGATTATGTGCACCATACGCTGAGATTGCCTTACTGCACGGGCATAAAGAGGTAAAGGGAACTGTCACTGTCATAATATGGTCGAAGGCACCATTATCCGTCAAATTTCCCGAAAATACGACATCATAATCGAGGACGCTCTTCAAGTGGCTTACAGGCGCTTCTTTTTCAATAAAATATTTGAATGCCAGCTGCAAATGCCCTTCTTTGGCATCCAACCGCTGAATTATATCCTCCAACATATGCCGGATCTCATGAAGCGATACGGCTTTCTGCCGCCACTCATTCAATACCTCTACAAAACGGCTCATATGCGTGCCTTTATATTGATTCGGCAGGCTTACTGTCACTTGTATATCTGCCAGGACAGACTGGAAGCCGCCCTGCTTCATTTTAATTAAAAAGGGTAAATGTATATCGGTTACGCCGACTTTCTGAATATCGATGCCTCGTGTATCCGATAAATTTTGTATATCTTTCATAGTCGTATCAACTCCACTTATATTCTATCTGTCCCTATACACAGACGCACCCTGGAACAGCCTTCATGCATTCAATTATATACACAGGGAATCTAATTGACAAGTATATCCTTTATTGTTCTTTTCCAGCGTACCTATGTGCAAATCGCCGGTCACCCCCTAAGTTTGTTGATAAAAAAGCATAAGTATTTTGTCTGTACAGCATGACATTTGTCTTCCTTCATGGTATAATATAGTCAAGAAATGCGAAAGCATTCAGAAAGAGGTGAGTCCAATGGGTACAGAGCGGATCGAGAACATGGCCGGTGGCAAAGGACATGTGCTGCGGGACCAATTTCTTACAGAAGAACAAATGTATGGAAAAAATCGTGTATTCGCTAAAATGACGATTGAACCGGGATGTTCCCTGGGCTACCATATTCACCACGGCGATGCAGAAGCTTATTATATCCTTTCAGGTGAGGGAGAATACGACGACAACGGCATAGTCCGAACCGTCAAAGCAGGTGATGTTACTTTTACACCCGACGGAAAGGGTCACAGCATAGAAAACAAAAGTACTGCAGACTTAGTTTTCATCGCGTTAGTCGTGTACAACTAAATAATGTCGGATAGGAGGAGTCACGTATTACGTTCGTCGAAAGACAGTATGAACTAACTTGTCAAGATTTAAGTTATTCGAGCTTTTCGAAATGTGGAACCAGTTTTCAAGAAAGTTACAGTAAGATTGTTAGTACGAACAAGTACGTATTTTTGTGAGGTTAAAGATACCAGAACCAAAAAGTGAGAAATGAGTATGAATCCTATAACGTAGAAAGGCCGGTAAACATATGTCATGTGGGTACCGGCCTTTTTCGCGCATACAAACACATACAGCGCCTCCTACAGGAGACGCTGTATGTGTTTGTTTCGAGGGATCTATATATTTCCTTTTGCTGTAGCTTCCTTCATGGCATGAACATAATCATAAATGTGAGGGCCTGCATCATTGCCATATTTAGCAATGATCTTTACAATAGCACTGCCTACAATGACACCATCTGCCTGCCCGGCAATGGTTGCAGCCTGTTCCGGCGTGTTGATGCCAAAGCCTACTGCACAAGGCACATCTGTGATCGTATGTGCTAAATCGACGATTTCTTTAAGATTCGTCTTGATTTCGCTGCGTGTACCTGTAACGCCAAGAGACGATACGATATATAGGAAGCCTTCTCCTACTTTAGCTAATTCTTTGATACGGTCATGGGATGTCGGCGCAATCATCGTAATGATATCCACACCATGGGCTTTCGCCTGTGCCGCACATTCTTCCCGTTCTTCATACGGCATATCTGGAATGATGACACCGTCAAGGCCGTTTTTCTGGCAAGCAGCAAAAAATTTATCTTTCCCATAATTATAGATAGGGTTGACATAGGTCAAAAACACCAGTGGAATCTGAGAAGTCTTCCGCACCATTTCCACAAGGCGGAATACATCTTCCAGCCGTGTGTTATGGGACAAGGCCCGAATATTCGCTTCCTGAATGACGACGCCTTCGGCAATGGGATCAGAAAAAGGAATCCCTATTTCCACCAAATCTGCGCCGGCTTTTTCCATGGTCTGAATAAATTCACAGCTTTTTTCTATAGATGGGTCTCCTGCTGTGAGGAACCCAATGAACGCTTTTCCGTTCGTAAATGCATTGCCAATCTTACTCATGCAAATCCCTCCCTCTGTATCTTGCAATAGCTGCTACGTCTTTATCACCGCGGCCAGACAGGCAGACGATGATGATATCTTCTTTACTCATCTTCGGAGCGATCTGCATCGCCTGATAGACGGCATGAGCGCTTTCAATAGCACAGATAATTCCTTCTGTACGGGCTAAATATTCAAACGCTTCGACGGCTTCGTCATCTTTGACCGGAACATACTGCGCCCGGCCAATATCATGAAGGTATGCATGTTCCGGCCCAATTCCCGGATAATCAAGACCTGCAGAAATAGAATATACTTCATCGATTTGGCCTTGGTCATTCTGGCAGAACACGGATTTCATGCCATGGAAAATACCTACAGACCCTTTTGCCATGGTTGCCGCATGTTTCGGCGTATCGATACCCATGCCGGCAGCTTCACAACCAATGAGTTTGACATCTTTATCATCAATGAAATTATAGAACATCCCCATGGCATTGCTGCCACCGCCAACACAGGCCATGACCACTGCTGGTAATTTACCTTCCCGTTCAAGGATCTGCTGGCGCGCTTCACGGCTGATGACCGATTGAAAATCACGGACCATCATAGGGAACGGATGCGGTCCCATAGTAGAACCGATAACATAATGGGTATCATCTACACGGCCGACCCATTCCCGCATCGCTTCGTTTACGGCATCTTTAAGGACGCGGGTGCCAGTCGTAACGGCATGGACTTTTGCTCCCAGCAGTTCCATACGGTACACATTCAAAGCTTGCCGTTTTGTATCCTCTTCACCCATGAACACTTCACATTCAAGTCCCATAAAAGCAGCCGCTGTCGCAGTCGCTACACCATGCTGGCCGGCACCGGTTTCAGCAATGACACGGGTCTTGCCCATTTTCTTTGCCAGCAGGCACTGCCCTAGCGCATTATTGATTTTATGAGCGCCTGTATGATTTAAATCTTCACGTTTTAAATAAATTTTGGCGCCGCCCAAATCTTCTGTCATCTTTCCTGCATAGTAAAGAAGAGATGGCCGGTTTGCATAATTATCAAGCAGATCCTTCAATTCTGCTTGAAATGAGGCATCGTTTTTATAGAAATCATAGGCTTTTTCCAAACGATGAATCTCGTTCATCAACGTTTCCGGTATATACTGACCACCGAAGGGGCCGAATCTTCCTGTTCTCATAATAGTTCCTCCTGTTGCGCAAGCCGTACTTGCGCCATAAATTGTCTCATTTTAATCCTATCTTTTACGCCGTCTGTTTCAATACCGCTGCTCACATCTAACGCATACGGATGCATTTTTACTGCTTCAGCCACAGTCTCCGGTGTCAGGCCGCCAGCTAGAAACCACGGGCGCTCGATTCCCTGGAGGAGAGACCAGTCGACGGTCTGGCCGGTCCCTCCGGCACCATGATCAACGAGAATGTAATCAGCACTGCTGACCAGCGCTTTTTTCATATCTGCAGCTGTTTCGACAGGAAAGGCTTTGATCAGCGGCACATCGATGACGCTGCGCAACGTGCTGATATAGGCTTCCTCTTCCTGTCCATGAAGCTGGACCAGCTGTATCGTCCCGGCTCTGACTAATGACACGATATGGTCTATCGTGTCATTGACGAAGACGCCTACTGCCGGGATATCCGCTGCCAGTAATGACCGTAACGTCCCCGCTTGGGCATCAGACACATAGCGTTTCTTGCCGGCAAAGACAAAGCCAACAAAATCAGGCCGTTCTTCATTAGCCCAAGCTATATCGCAACGCCGCTTCAGACCACACAGTTTCACTTTAACCATGCCGCTGCCCTCTCAATTTCTCGAGCATGTTCTGCTTGTCTGCACTGCGCATGAGCGTCTCTCCAATAAGGACCGCATCAATACCATGCTGGCGAAGCGTATCAATATGTTCCGCTGTCTTTATACCGCTTTCGGCAACGAAGAGAATCTCTTTGGGTACTAAGGGACGCAACTGGCAGCTCGTTTGGAGAGATACGGTAAAATCTTTCAAGTTACGATTGTTCACACCGATGACACGGGCCCCGCAAGCAATGGCCCGCCGAATTTCTTCGGCATCATGGGCTTCAACAAGGACGGACAACCCCAGGCGCTGTGCCAGCTGAAAGAACGAAGTCAGTCGTGTATCATCGAGGATTGCACAGATGAGCAAGATAGCCGACGCTCCTATGGCCCGGGCTTCATATATCTGATATTCATCAATGATAAAATCTTTGCGAAGGACCGGCGTTGCGACAGCTGCCGCAATTTCTTGTAAATATTGGACGCACCCTTTAAAATAATCCCGTTCTGTAAGACAGGATATTGCCGCAGCCCCTATCTGTTCATATTCCTTCGCAATATCAACATACGGAAAGTCCGGTGCAATGAGTCCTTTAGACGGAGAAGCCCTCTTCACTTCACAAATAAAGGACAGGCCTGGTTTCCGTAGTGCTGCCTCAAAAGGAAATCCCATTTTTTTTGGTGTGGCCAAGGCCTTTTGTTTCATTTCTTGCAGCGAGATCTGTTGTTTATCCGTAACCAGCCGTTTTGCCACCGCTGCTGTAAGATCATCTAGTATCATAGGGACCTCCTTCTATACCTATCTATTGCTTTCTTCAACAAATGCATTCAATGCCGCCAGCGCTCTGCCACTGTCAATAAGCTGTTCTGCCTGCCGTACGCCTTGTTCCAGCGTACTTGCTTTTCCCGTAACATAAAGACCCGCACCAGCATTTAAAACGACAGCATTGCGACGTGTTCCCTTTTCTCCCCCAAGAATACTGCGTGTAATGGCCGCGTTCTCCGTCGGCGTGCCCCCGACGATTTCTGATTTTTTGCCACGTTGCAAGCCAAATTGTTCCGGTTCGATCGTATAACTCTTGAATTCATCCCCATTGAATTCACAAACCTTTGTCGGTGCCGATGCTGAGATTTCATCCATCACATCCGTACCAAATACGGACAATCCCCGTACGACCCCCATATCATGAAGCACATGTGCCATCGGTTCTACCAAATCAGCCGAGTAGACACCTAATACTTGATGATCAGCATGGGCCGGGTTAGTCAGCGGTCCTAAGAGATTGAATACCGTCGGCACATCCAGTTCTTTACGAACTGGCCCGACGTACTTCATCGCTTTATGATAATGCTGTGCGAAGAGGAAACAAAAGCCCGTTTTATTCATCAAGTCGACACATTTATCCGGGTCTTCATTTAGATTCGCTCCCAAGGCTTCAATACAGTCCGCGGCGCCACTCTTAGACGTCGCAGCCCGGTTGCCATGCTTCGCGACTTTACAGCCGCCAGCTGCGCAAACGAATCCAGAAGTCGTGGACATATTGAACGAGTGTGATTTATCACCACCTGTACCGACGATTTCCAGCCGTCCCGCTTCAGAGGGGATTGGTGTCGCATGTGCCTGCATCGATTTAGCACACGCTGTTATTTCCGTCACCGTTGCCCCTTTACACTGCAAGGCCACCAAAAAAGCTGCTGTTTTCAACGGCGTCGATTTGCCATCCATGATTTCATCAATGACCTGTGTCGTTTCATCCATCGTTAAATCTATATGTTGTACTAATTTTGCTGTAGCTGTTTCTATCATGATATATCCCCCTTATAAACCTGCTGTAGTATGACCCCTGTAACAGCTGTTAGATTTCTATGCGTGTATCTCTAAGAAATTTTGTATAATAATAGGTCCTTGCGGCGTCAATATAGACTCCGGATGGAACTGCAATCCATAGATTGGATATTTTTTATGCCCTACGGCCATGATTTCGTGATCCTTCGTTTCTGCCAGGATTTCCAAACAATCAGGCAGCGAATCTGGCGCAACGGCCAGCGAATGATAGCGCCCTACGTCGATTTCCTTGGGCAGGCCATTGAAGATCCTATTTCCCGTCTGTAAGGTCGCAACAGATTGTTTCCCATGCATGAGCTGGGTTGCATAGGTGATTTGACCGCCAAAGGCTTCACAAATTCCCTGATGACCCAGGCAAACGCCTAAGATAGGGACCTTCCCGGCAAAATGCAAAACGGCTTCTTCACAAATACCCGCATCGGCAGGGCGTCCCGGCCCCGGTGAAATGATCAAATGGTCCGGATGCATGGCTTCGATCTCATCTACTGTTTTTTCATCATTGCGGATAACTGTCACTGCCGGGTCGAACTGCCCCAGGAGCTGATAGAGATTGTATGAAAAACTATCATAATTATCGATTAATACCATCATTGTCTATCCCCCCATTTGCCTGTTCCAGTGATGTAACGACGGCTTTCGCCTTATTGACACATTCTTGGTATTCTGTTTCCGGCACGCTGTCGGCAACGATGCCGGCACCAGCACGAACGTATACTTCATTGCCCTTCTTGTAGGTCAGGCGTATGCCGATACAAGTATCCATATTACCGGTGAAATCAATATATCCAATAGCCCCGCCATAAATCCCTCGTTTGCACCCTTCCAGCTCATCGATAATCTGGCAGGCTCGAATCTTCGGAGCTCCTGACAGTGTCCCTGCCGGCAGTACCGAACCGATTGCATCAACAGCGCTCTTATCATCTCGAATCGTACTGTTTACGGTCGAACCAAGGTGCATGATATGAGAAAACCGCAGTACATCTAAGTACTTCTCTACGTGGACAGAACCGAATTTACTGAGCCGTCCCAGATCATTACGTCCCAAATCAACGAGCATGTTGTGTTCTGCCAGTTCTTTCGGATTATGCAGCAATTCATCTTCCAGCCGTTCATCTTCCTCTGCTGTCGCCCCTCTGGGCCGCGAACCAGCTAACGGAAAGGTAGATAACGTACCGTCTTGGAGCCGCGTCAGTGTTTCTGGTGACGAACCAGCTATTTCGATATTTTCGCCTGAAAAATAGAACATATATGGCGACGGATTCACTGTCCGCAAGACCCGGTATGTATCGAAGAGACTGCCTGTCGCGGCGGCCTTCAACCGATTGGATAAGACAACTTGGAAAATATCACCTTCCCGAATATACCGTTTCCCCTTTTCAACCATTTGGCAATATTCTTCTTTATTAAACAAGTGTTCAAAGGGTCCTTGCAAACGAAGCGGTTCCGGTTCTGCCTTTTTCCCGGTATAAATGAGTTCTTCCATCTTATCTAATTCCATTACAGCCTTATTATAATTTTCTTCAGCTGCCTCCAGGCGAACATTGGCAATAAGAATGATGCGTTGCTTCAAATTATCGAAAACGATGACTTTATCGAACAAATACAAGTCAAAATCAGGTATGTGTTCATCATCTTTTGCCTGGATTTTCAATGCCGGTTCAGCATATTTAATGAAATCATAGGAAAAATAGCCTACTAACCCGCCAGTGAAGGGGGGCAGATTCTCTATTTTAGGCGATGTATTATCCGCCAAGATCTGACGAATGAAGTCCTGCGGCTTATCCGCTTTGACGGTTACATCTGTGCCCGCTTTGATATGAACGACTGCATCCTTGCACATGATTTCCATCTGCGGATCATATCCTAAAAATGTATATCGACCCCACCGTTTGGCATCTTCCATGCTTTCCAGCAAATAACACCGGGGACTGACATGTTTAAGGATGCGTAAGACTTCAACAGGTGTGCACACATCAGAATATATACTGCGGCTTATCGGCACGATTTTATATTTTTTTTCATACGCTTTTACGTCTTCCAGCGACATCATTTCCATCATTTCCTCCATAAAAAAAACCGCCCTTGACAATAATAATTGTCAAGGACGGATACAGTTCCGCGGTGCCACCTTGTTTCAGAAGGATATACTCCCCCTACTCTCGTCGGAATACTATCATATTCCCGGCAACTAACGTATGCCTCCACGTCGCAGAATACTCAGTTTACACTTTTGGCTGCGCCCTCAGCGGTCCATTTAACGAGCTGCTTTGGCCGGATCTCAGCACCCCCGGCTCTCTGTACATGCACATCATCGTTTTTACTTCCGCCTCACTGGTTTAATGGACAGTGTTCATTTGTTGAGTTGTATATTACGCCTAAAAAACTACGTTGTCAAGACATATAAACACATTTTTATTAAGACAATCGTTTAACTATAGGGTATTTTACAAAGACAACGTATATATTGCTGCCCGTATATGTACAAAAAGCCGTCCGAAGACGGCCTTTGCACTAGGAGCAGTAATAGGGTATGTAAACCATGGTTGGGTAAACCATCATAAGAATGCTAGTACCGGAGAAATGATAAGCAACACCCCGGCAATAACGATCAAAATGAGAGAAATGC
The DNA here is from genome assembly GCA_022486585.1 of Megasphaera sp. GTDB lineage: Bacteria > Bacillota > Negativicutes > Veillonellales > Megasphaeraceae > Megasphaera. The sequence continues at coordinate 52,463 of JAKVKI010000004.1, read as the reverse complement.
CTTTATACTGATGAAGTCCTTTAACCTTATACACCAGGTAGGCTGGAATCAGGCAGGCAATGAGACCAAAAATCGGTCCTAAGAGAGTCAGCAATTTCAAAACAGGAGCATTGAGAACGATAGCGCCCCAGGCGACAGCAACGGCAAAGACTAAGATACCGGCGCGTACAGATTTCTTATTGATTTTATCTTCTGGAATGAACCGTTGCAGCATATTCATCGCAATGCCCTGACAGGCTTCTCGGAATCCCAGGAAGACACTGAAGAAGGCCGTCATAACGGCGAAGATATTCAAAATAAGGCTGAATATTTTTACTGCACTGCCATCGAAGCCTCTGGCTACTATAGCTAATGCCGAGACATTCTGTGTATATGCCAAGACTGCCTGGTCATGACCCATGGCCAAATTGAAAGACATGGCATACGAGAACACCGTAATGAACAAAATACAAAATGCGATTTTCATGGCCCGCATGGCTTTATATCGTGCCACGTGGATAGACTTATTATAGGAACGATAGGAAATGACCATCGGACTAATGCTAGGAATGAACAATATCGAGGTCAATGTCACTGGCAGCATGGCAATGGTATTCTTCACGAGAAATCCCAGATCCGGAAAAGTCCCAATATTAGCTAAATTCCAGTGCTGGACCATAATACCACCGAGACAGATAACAACGAGCAATTTTGTCAAAACCATTAATGTCGAAATTTTGAAAAGGACTTTTTCACCACGCGAGGCGACAAGGACCATGAAGCAAATAATGGCTAAGCCATAAAAGGGACTGTCTGACAATAACGTATCTGTCACACCGAAGGAATATAAGAACGATGCGCTGTCATTCGTCAATGCTGTCGAATACATGAAGACGCATATGAGGATACTGAGGAAATATAAAATACCTAATAAGAATCCCCAGTTTTTACCAAGATACCCTGTTATAACACTAGGATAATCTTCACATCGTGGCGAATCTACCAACGTATTGATGAATAATCGCTGTAATAAGTAAATAGCCGGATAGGCAATAATAGCAGAAAACAAATAGACCCAAATGCCAACGAGACCAACCTGAACAGGTAAAAAGACGATGCCGGCACCAATTGCCATGCCAATACTCATGATGATCCAGCCCCAGTCGGTGCTGTCGAATTTGACGGCGGCAGTCCATTCTGCATTCGTCATGCCGGCTTGACGAGCCAGCGCTGCTGTTGAATTCATACGATAAAACCTCCCAATACATCATAGTCATATTTCGAGATGATAATAAAAAAAGACGAGGCAAATCAACGACCGTAGCCGCCCCCCGTCAACTTATATTGATAACACCCTCGTCCCCTACAACAGGATGTCACAAGTCATCGTATATATGCTAAAATCCAAAGTGCTTGATTGGTTCAAATTCATCACCTAAAATTAAATGTATTTTAGCAGTAGATTTAAATGTGTTCATTAAAACATTTAAGTATTATTTTTACTTTTACGTTGTACTAAAAGTATATCACAAAACATTGTTATGGTAAATACTTTTTCTCATTTACGTTATACTTTTCATTCATCCATTCCTGTTTGTACTTCAGCAGGACACAACGGCCCGATTGCTTAAGGTATAACAAGTATGATCATATTGTTCTTTACGTTTTTCCGTAAGTGTCGCTTATAAATGAAATGGATAAGTTTTACGTTAAACCTGTAAGTAGTATTTCTCAATTACACAGATGCGCTAATCGCATAAAACGTATAACGTAAAAGAAAACGTCAGAAGCACGCATGCTTCTGACGTTTTCATATAGCAGAGAAACCCGCAAAGGATTCCAAATGAGGTATGCCTATACTTAGCCTTCTGCGCAAGCAATCCCGCGTTTTAAGGCTTCCATATTCATCGGTATCAATTTTGCTTTTTTACCGCTGAACATTTCATGGATCATGTTTTCAATCGTTTCTATCTTCAAAATCTTTGTTGCTGCAACATAGGCGCCAAGCATAACCATATTGCTGACTTTTGTATTGCCCAATTCACGGGCAATATCATCACACGGCACATAGTATACGTTGACATCTGTCCGTTCTACTTTATCCGGAACAATGCTGCTGTTAATGAAAATCGTACCACCTGGTTGAACATGAGAGCCGAATTTAGCCAAAGCAGCACGGTTCATGACGATGATTTCCGATGGTTTTTCAACAATAGGAGACCCAATACGTTCATCACTAAGAATAACCGTACAGTTAGCTGTACCGCCACGCATTTCCGGACCGTAAGACGGTACCCACGAAGCGTGCAGATCTTCTGCTACACCTGCTTCAACAAGGTTCTTACCAATAGACATGACACCTTGGCCGCCAAAACCGGAGAGGATGACTTCGTGTTTCATATTATTTCACCTCCGTATCTTTCACTACGCCGAGAGGATAATACGTTGCCATATTATCCATGAGCCACGTATTAGCCTGGTGAATATCCATTCCCCAGTTCGTCGGGCATGCGCTGAGGACTTCAACAAAGGTGAAGCCGTCACCATTCATCTGACGTTGGAATGCTTTTTTAATGGCTTTTTTAGCTTTCATGAGATGAGGAATATCAACAACACAGACTCGTTCTGCATAGACTAAGCCATCCAGCGTTGACAGCATTTCAGCTACACGCATCGGTTTGCCAGCCTGTTCTACTGTACGGCCGCTTTGACAGGTCGTAGCCTTTTGGCCGATCAACGTCGTCGGAGCCATCTGGCCGCCAGTCATGCCATAAATCGCATTGTTAATGAAAATCGTCGTGAATTTTTCACCACGCATGGCAGCATGGACGATTTCGGCCGCACCAATAGAAGCCAAGTCGCCATCGCCTTGGTACGTAAATACAGGAACCGTCGGATGCGTCCGTTTAACTGCTGTAGCAACAGCAGGTGCACGGCCATGAGAAGCTTCAATCATATCACAGGCAAAATAATTGCCGGCAAATACAGAACAGCCTACAGGGCAGACACCGATAGCTGTGCCGACAGCACCCATTTCTTCTAATGTTTCTGCTATCAATTTATGTACAATACCATGACCGCAGCCGGGGCAATAATGCAATTCCGTATCCTGCAGTCCTTTTGACTTCGCATAGATCGTTTTCATGCTATTTTACCTCCCCTATTGCTTTTTCTGCTGCGCTTTCGATTTCCGATACCGTCGGGATGACACCACCGAGACGGCCATAGAATTTGACAGGTTTATGTTCGATAACTGCCAGATTGACATCATCCAACATTTGACCGCCGCTCATTTCTACGTCTAAAACAACTTTGACTGATGTCTGATCGACAATTTCACGAAGCCGTTTGTACGGGAAAGGCCATAAGGTGATCGGACGGAACACGCCGGCTTTAATACCTTTAGCGCGCAGGTTTTCCGCTGCTGTAATAGCAATACGAGCAGGTGTACCATATGCCGTAATAAGAAGTTCTGCATCATCGACCATCAGTTCTTCCCAACGGGTTTCATTCTTTTCGATTTCTTTATATGTATCGAGGAGATCCTGGTTATGTTTTTCGCAGGATGGTGCATCGATATACAACGAGTTGACGAAATTGTTATGATCCCGGTCGCCACGGCCATTAGAAGCCCATGTCTTCGGCGGTAAATCCCGTTTCTTATAATCATGCCATTCGATTGGTTCCATCATCTGCGCAATAAGCCCATCTGCAAGAACCATGACCGGTGTACGGTACTGATCAGCAATATCAAACGCTTCTTGTACTAAATCAACAGCTTCCTGCAAATTGCCCGGAGCTAAGACAGGCGTACGATAATCGCCGTTGCCGCCGCCACGTGTAGCCTGATAATAATCTGCCTGAGATGGTTGGATCGAGCCGAGGCCCGGGCCACCACGCATCGTGTTGACAATAACAGCTGGCAGCATAGCACCGGCCATATAGCTGATGCCTTCCTGTTTCAAGCTGATACCTGGCGAAGAGGACGAAGTCATAGCACGAATACCTGATGCAGCAGCACCATATACCATGTTAATCGCTGCTAATTCCGATTCGGCCTGTACAAAAACACCACCATGTTTCGCCATTTCATGGGACATATATTCAGGGACTTCATTTTGAGGGGTTATAGGATATCCGAAGAAACCGCGACAGCCTGCACGAATAGCTGCTTCAGCGATTGCTTCACTACCTTTCCAAATTTCTCTTTTCATGGATCTATTTCACTCCTTTTCTCAGTCGTCTTTTTCAATGGTAATAATCGAATCCGGACAAATTCTGGCACAGCTTGCACAGCCGATACATTGTGATTCATCAGTGCAGTGAGCCGGACGATAGCCTTTGATGTTTGTGCCTTCTTCTAAGGCCAAAATCTGTTTGGGACAAACAGATATGCAGAGACCGCAACCTTTGCAGCGCTCTTTTCTAAAAGTCAAATGCATTGCCATACGTCAAATACTCCTTTCTTCTGCGGGTGCTTGCTCCCATGGTTTTCTCATATACAGTTTCATGGGAAATATAGGATATACAAAATCCGAAGCCTGTGCTGCCAAGTTCTGTGGGACAGCGTGGCAAACCACAGGGATTCCGGTTACTACCGATACTTCGTGTGTCAAGGCTGCACCCTGACGAATATCATCGACAGAGGTCAGGTGACAACAATGCGTATTGTTAATGAGACCATCGATTTTCATGCCGGCTGTCTCTTCAATACGTCGTACATATTCTGCAGCCTTTTCTGCTGTATCCGATAATGGACGATTGCCATTGACGACACACAGCATACGGGCACCACATTCTTGCAACTGGCGGCGATACCGGGCCAATACTCTGGCTCCGGATGGGTCTCCGCCAATATCCATTACACCATAAAGGCCGGGATTATCAAACAAAGCAAATACTTCTGGCGGCATCGATGGCAAATCAGCATCCATTGCCTCTTGGGAACTTGCTATGAGGCGGCCGCCCTTCTTTTCAATAAGTTCTTTACAACGGCGGCAACGAAAATATGGGTCTACAATATCCAAGTCAGCCAGGGCAAACGGATGACCCAGCTCAGCCAGGGCCAATGCCGTATTGATAGCAATTTCCGTTTTACCGCTGCCGGCATGACCTACAAATGCAGTAAGTCTGGCAGCATCAATCCATTTTTCCATGATATAACTCGCCTTTCTTTATAACGTATTTATAAATATTATATTTTTAAAGTTTATATATTATGAATAAGTTATAATTGAAGTTGTGTATGCTTTTAATTAAAAATGTTATTCTATATGTGTATTAAGCATTGATGTAATGCTCATTTGTTATCTTTATTGTACATTGAATCCATTTTTTAATCAAGGGGTTTGCAAGTAAAACGTTCATCCTATTCTCATATTGTCTAGTTAGAATATGTTCTATGCGTTTATAGAATATTCCTTTTTGACTTTTATTTCTGCGTTTATATAAAAATAGAGCTGCCTTTTCATGATTGAAAACGCAACTCTTCCTATACTGTATATACCAAACATCATTCCGACAAAAAAAGTAACAGCGCTACTTCCTGCTACGCCGTATGTCTCCGCAGCAGCCAAAGGAAGGCGCCTATAGCAAATAATACCGGACCTGTTATCAAAAAGACAGACTGTATGCCCCACGCCATCGAAATGGCACTACCTGCCAACGGCCCGGCCATGAACCCCATCTGGTTCGCCATCGTAGACAATCCAAACACGCGGCCACGAAAATCCGCCGGCGTCGCCGTCACTAAGATGGCATTGACTGCCGGATTGGCTCCCATAAAAAATAGTCCAAAGAAAAACTGCAATACTGCAAAGAGGATAATAGACGCAGGGAAATATTGCAAGAAATTGAACAGGCCGGCACCACAAAACGACAACGCCAAAACAAAATAATAGCTGCGATGCTGCCCTAATCGCCCCCAGGTCGTCGTCGACAAGATGCCGGCAATACCGCCGAGACTGAAGATAAAGCCCGATGTAAAAGCAACATTTTCCATAGAATGCTGTAACTGTGCCACATACAAACTAATGACAGGTTGTAAAATCATATTGGCCATGCATATGATAAAGGCTAGTATGAGCATCGCCAGCACCGACCGATTATGAAAAGCATAACAAAAATCTTCCCATAAGGTCGTCTTATCCTGCGGTGCTGACGTCACGGCCTGTTCTGCCACCGGTTCTTTAACGAAAAATACGACCATCAGTGTTACTAACAATAGAAAACCACTGGCCACGAAAAAAGAGGCGCGCATACCGACTAATTCAGCAATAGACCCGCCCAAAAGCGGCCCCAGCACAGAACCGATGATCTGCCCGGTCTGCACGATGCCTAAGGCATACCCCAGCTGCTGCCGTGGCGCGCTAGCCGAGGCCATAGCTAATACCATGGGCAGGAACCCATTGGCAAATCCCTGAAGCACACGCATACCAAAGAGCTGCTGCGGTGACGTGACCAGACCACCGATAAAATAGGTTACCGTCAAGGCCACACAAGCCCGGACAGCCATGACTTTCTTGCCCTTTGTATCCGCCATCTTCCCCCATATAGGTGACATAATCGCTGCTACTAAAAAGGTCACTGAAAAAACCGCCCCGGAATATACCGCCACTAACTCGTTCGGCGTTCCCAGATCCAGCAAGTATAATGGTAAAAACGGTACTAGCATCGTATAACTGGCAGACGTACCGCCAATGCCGACAGCCAGTAAAAAAACATTACGTTTCCAATGGATCATTATTGCTCCTTATAATACAGTTATAAACACATACAACAACAGCGGCATCGTAATGATAGATAATAAGGTCGATACGACACAAAGATCGGCAGCATACACCGGTTCCTGCCCATAAAGCTGTGCCATAGAAGTAACAACAGCCGCTGTCGGCGTAATAGAAGCAATGTAAACAGTCATGAGTACATTTTTACCATCCGTTACCCAGTTCGTCATACCTGAAATAGCAAAAATAGCCGTTAAAATAACAGGATATACGATCAAACGTAACGTAATCGGAATATAACTCCGCCACTTCATGAACATTTCTTTCAGCGAACTATCTGCTATGGCCATCCCTGTAATAAGCATGCCTACTGGCCCGATCATGGACCCGGTCAGGGCCATGGTTTGATCGATCAAGACCGGCAGATGCAGATGGAACAAGAACAATAGTGCCCCTGCAGCAATGGCCATGACATTGATGTTACGGAAAATATTACTGAACTGTATCGTTTCGCCAGGGCACATAGCATGAACACCATGAGTCCATAAGAAAACGAGCTGGACTACCATAAACGCACATGAATAGATGACATATTCAGGCCCCAGAATGGCATTGACCAGAGGAATGACTAAAATACCGGCATTAGTATATATAATGGAAATCTGTTCCACCATTTCTAACCGAAATACATGCCTGAACAGGGACGTCAACGCAATAAACAGGATATGAACGAAAACTGCGGCACCAAACGCAAAGAACAAGCCCTGTTTTACCTCCTCAGCAGCATCGATCTGGAAGGAATGGATGATGACACACGGTATAATAAGATACACCAATAAAACCGATAAGGCCCGGCCATCAGACGAGCGCAGTTTCCCCGACTTAATGAGGGCAAAGCCCATACACATGATAAGAAATAACTTGACGATCTCCTGTAACAATAATAGACTGACTTCCAATCGTATTCCCCCTCAGATTCTCGTCAAAAAAACTCCCCCACACCGTTGTATGGAGGAGTTGTATAGCTGTTTTCATTGGACCTGCAAGCTCACCCCACTGATCTTAGCGGGCGTTAGCGATGCCTCTGAAAATAGTGCCGCGACTGGAATCTACGGTCACGACTTCACCGTTTTCCAGCGAAGCAACGGCATTCTTAGCACCGATGATCGTCGGCAGGCCAAGATTGATAGCCGCAATAGCAGAATCACTGGAAAGACCTGTTTCTTCAGATACGAGTGCACCAGCACGTTTCATATAATCGACCCATTCACTCTTAGACGATTCGACGACGAGTACACAGCCATCTTTGAAATTCTTTTCCAAGGATGCTGTATCCGTTGCGACGCAAACAGGACCGATAGCGGAATTACGGCCAATGCCCGTGCCCCGGAGAAGGATATCACCTACGACCTGAACGCGGATCATATTCGTAGAACCAGCTTTAGCCACTGGCACACCTGCTGTCAGAACGACGAGGTCGCCGGCTTTAATGAGATCATTATCGATAGCAGCAAAAATAGCATTGTCGACAACCGAATCAGTATCAGTTGCTTCTTTGCCAAGAATAGCCTGAACGCCCCAGTTCATCTGCAGGCGATGGATGATCTGTTCGTGCGGAGATACGGCAACAATAGTGCAGTCCGGACGATATTTGGAAATCATCTGTGCTGTGCCGCCGCGTTCTGTCGAAGCGATGATGGCTGCAGCATGCAAATCTTTCGCAATACGAACGACAGCTTTACCGATAGATTCCGTCGTCGTAGCCGATTCAGCGTTTTCATCCTGATGGGATTTCGGCGTGAATTTGCTTTCTGTAAAGGTGCAAACACGGGCCATTGTTTCTACTGCTTCCAACGGATAAGCGCCGCCAGCTGTTTCACCACTCAGCATGACTGCATCTGTGCCATCGAGGATAGCGTTAGCAACGTCACTGGTTTCAGCACGAGTCGGACGAGGATTGTTGCACATGGATTCCAGCATCTGTGTCGCTGTAATAACCGGTTTGCCCGCAGCCTGACACTTCTGGATGAGTATCTTCTGGAGTGTCGGTACTTCTTCTGCCGGTACTTCGACGCCAAGGTCACCACGAGCTACCATGATGCCATCGCTCATCTTGATGATGTCGTCAATATTGTTAATAGCAGCCTGGCATTCGATCTTAGAAATGATGCGCATATGGCTGTCATGTTTTTCAAGGATTTTACGGATAGTAATAACATCTTTACCGCGCTGGATGAAGGATGCTGCGATCCAGTCCATATTCATACGGATACCAAATTCGATATCTGCTGTATCCTGTTCGGAAACAGCCGGTAAATTAATAGCAATACCCGGTACAGCAACACGTTTCCGGTCGCTCATTTTACCGCTATTGAGAATCTTAGTGTGAATATCTTCGCCTTTGACGCTCGTAACTTCCAAGTTGACCAAGCCATCTGACAAAAGAATATGATCGCCGGCTTTGACATCTTGCGGCAATTCTTTATAAGAAACAGAAGCAATCGTTTCATCGCCTTCAACATCGCGGGACGTCAGCGTGAATTCATTGCCGGCTTCCATCTGGATAGAGCCCTTTTTGAACAGGCCGAGGCGGATTTCCGGGCCTTTCGTGTCGAGCATGAGGGCCACGGGAATACCCGTTTTCTTAGATGCGGCACGGACCATGTCCATACGTGCTTTATGTTCTTCATGAGAACCATGAGAGAAATTGAAGCGGGCTACATTCATACCTGCTTTGATCAGCTTTTCAATAATTTCCTGCGTATTAGAACTAGGGCCTAAAGTACAAACGATTTTGGTCTTTTTTAACATTACGAAGTCTCCTTTGTTGGTTTCAGAGTCTTATTTTAACCTAAAAGTAACAACACTGTACCTGCTGGTACGTTTTTTGTCCCAGCATGGCAATGTGGCTCTTTATCGAAAAGAGCAAAAAAAGCGAAGCCACACTGCTCATCTGTGATTGTACCGTATCCTCTTGAATAATGCAAGGGGTTGTGCAAACGGAAAACGCATCATGGGCACAAAATATCATTCTATTTTAACAAAATTTCATACATCTTACCATAACGTCACTCGCTGATCCGGCTGGACATACATGCCGTCGCCGTCTTTGATGTCATAGGCACGATAGAAGCCATTTGTAGCTGACAAGGCTCCATTGACACGGGCCGAGCCAATCGGATGAGGATCATACTGAACGAGTTGCTGCAGGATCTGCTCTGTCATTTTAGAAGCAAAGCTATAGGCAAAATTTTTATACAAATCACGAAGCGTATCCGCATTATTGCCGGCAATTTCCGTTACAACGGACAAGCCACCGCAATCAGCAATCGCTTCATTGGCAACAAGACTGCCTTTCTCATGGATTCCTTTGCCAACAGTATACGCGTCATAATACGGAGCAAAAGCAGCTGCTTTTTTTTGGAAAGCTGCATAATCCTGCTTGGTCCACCAGTTTTTCATATTCCCATTCTTATCGTAGCGGCTGCCATTCGGGTCAAAGGCATGTGAAATTTCATGCCCAATAATCACACCAATGCCGCCAAGATTCGTTCCATATGATCCCTTAGGATCATAAAATGGCGGTTTCAAAATACCTGCCGGAATCGTAATGCTGTTGTTTTCCATAATATAAGCCGCATTGACATCCTGAGGCTGGAACGCATACCATTTATTAGGATCAAAATTCGTTCCTATCAGGCCATGTTCTTGTTCCTTCATCAAAACTGCATTATGGATCATATTGCCCAGCAGGCTTCCCCCATCGGCTTTGGCAATCACATCAGGCATATTTTCCAGCAAAGGCTTATCATCAACAGCCGGGCCACCGACAAATGCTCGCAGCGTCTTTACCTTCTCAATGGCCTGCGCCCGTGTTTGAGGACTGAGCCAGTCATTGCTCTGCAACCGTTTAGTATATACCACCCGGATCTGATCGATCATAGCCTTGACCTGGCGTACCGTTTCAGGATCACAATTTTCTTTCATATATAATTGTCCAAAATCATAGGGCAGCAACGCCTGTACCAGACGACTGGCCGTTTCTTCGTCACTGCGGCTCTGCTTGATACCATAGCGCTGCATCACGTATGCCCGCTGCGTATCCCGCAAAGGGATATCTGCATATGGCGCCAGACCATCTATCTCACGGAAAATGATGTAGCTCTTGAGCAGCGGCAGATTGGCCTGCGTGTATTCAGCATCGATTTTTTTCAAATAGGCTGCATCTGCCAGGAAAAACTGATTTTCTTTTTGCAGGTCCCAGGACTGGATCAGTTTTTTCCCGTCCATGTTAGGCATCAATTTTTCTATAGCTTTACGACTCATCAGCGTATTGATGACTGTAACATCATTCTGGTCTTCACTGCTGAGCATCGCCGGCGCCCAGCGCTGTTCCATCGCCAGGATTTGTTGTGCCTGTGCCGTCGCATCAGCCTGGCTGTAGCCGCTTTCCTGCAGGATATTGGCAATATATGCCGTATAGGTCTGCCATTCATTCGGTCGGGATTCCTTTTCCAGTTCATATTTTCCTAAAATGGTCCCTGTCGTTACGATACGAGGCATATACCGAAGCCCGTCAGGTATCCGGTCAACTGTATAATCGACAAGTCCTGCCGTGCCATACTGCTTATGCATATCGCATAAAGCCTGGGTCAGTTCCGCTGTCGTTCGCGCTGCCCGAATCGGTGCCAGCATCGCCTGGAGCTGGCTGGGACTGTCGGCATTTCGCTTCGTCGTATCCATGGCACATTGATATAAATCGGCAATTTTTTGTTCCGGCGTCCCTTTAGCATAGGTTCCCTGCTTTGCTTCAATACGCTGCAGTTCGTGTTTTAAAATTTTTTTATTCGTCTGCGTTTGTTCAGAAAACCAGGACCATGTCGGTTCCGTCGGTTCGATTTGCTTTGTTGCTAACGTCTTGGCATTGACGGCCTGATAGAAATCATCTTTTTCTGAAACAGGGGCACTGGCTTGGACCGAGCCAATGAGCAGCAAAGTTGCCGCTGCAATCGCGGCAATGCCGCTGGTAATCGTATGTTTCATCCTAAGCGTCCCCTTTCAATGCTGGGTCTTTGACGCCGTTAGCGGCAAACGCTTTGGCCCTGTCGATACACGTCCCGCAAGTACCACACGGCGTATCTCCCCCTTCATAACAGCTCCATGTAAGTTCATACGGCGCATGGAGACGCAGTCCTTCTTTGACGACACCGGCTTTATTCCAGCGTAACAGCGGAGCTTCTAATCGGCACGTATGACCTGAGCCTTCATAAATAGCTGTATTCATTGCTGTTTCAAATTCAGGCGTACAATCCGGATAGGCCCGGCCTGCCGCATCATCAGCATGTGCACCATAGTAAATGACTTGGGCGCCCACACTGATCGCTACGGCAGCAGCATACGATAAAAAAAGTCCGTTGCGGAAAGGCACGTAAGTATCCAGCGTTCCTTCTCCACCCAATTCCTCTAGCTGGCTGGCATAGGATTCATGCTGGATATGGCGGCTGCTCCCTTGCAGCAGGGGACAATCGCTGAGAGAAAATGCCTGGGACAGGTTCGCTTCCCTGTGACTCACGCCATAATACGCCGCCACCTTTCTGGCCGCTTCCAATTCCTTCGCATGTTTTTGCCCGTAATAAGCCGTTAGGGCCAATACGTCATGACAGCTGTATTTTTCCACTGCTATGGCCAGACACGTCGTAGAATCGACGCCGCCACTAAGCAAGACAACGCATTTCATAACATTCTCCTTTATAGCACATAAAATAAACGATATGCCTTATTATACCACATCCATGGACTTTCTTTTCCTTTAAAAAGTCAAAAAAACGCCCTGTTTTTCCGGTGCGACTACTGGAAACATAGCCTGTCATCCTATATAATATAGGTTACGTTACGAACAATCCTGTGATTGTCTGTCCCTGCGAGTCCACTTGCTTGCAAGGAGAAGGGGGATATCTGTTATGATCAAAGCACTCTTGCTATTATATGCCACGTGGGGCTTCAACTGGGTCGTCATGAAAATAGCCAGTTTCTATTTTCCACCGGTCACATTTTCATGCTACCGTTTTTTATCAGGAGCCGTCGTATTGCTATTATTCAATCTTTGGCTGCGCCTGCCTCTGCCGCCGCGACGGTACTGGAAATGGATCGTTATTACAGGGATCCTGCAAATCTCTTTAAACAATACGATTCTGCAAATGAGCATGGATACACTCAGTGCCGGTCTGGTCGCTGTACTGAATTACAGCATGCCGATGTGGGTCGCTATACTCGCCCATTTTTTCCTTCACGAACGCCTGACAAAGCGAAAGATCTGCGGTATCCTCATTGCAATGACCGGTCTGTGTGTCCTCATGAATATAGATACCACAGGCAGTCTGTATGGCATTCTATTATGTATTAGCGCTTCTATTGCCTGGGCCGTCGCCGGTGTCATCATCAAGTATCAGGATATGACTATGAAAGAAAAGGACTGCACAATGCTCCAGTATACGACATGGCAAATGGTCATAGGCGCTTTATTCCTGTTCGCCTTCACCGCGTGTATCGATCAGGGTCCTGTCACCTGGAATACGACCTCCATTATCTGCCTGGCCTATAACGGTATACTGGCATCAGCACTGGCCTTCTTCTTATGGAATTTCATTTTGACCCGCATGGAAGCCGGTAAAGCGTCTATTGCCGTCCTCGGCGTTCCTGTCGTCGGTGTTTTGAGCGGTATCCTTTTTCTCGGCGAAGACATGCATTGGAACACAGCCTTAGGAATGGTACTCATTTTGGCAGGTATCCTTCTCATTGTTTTACAAAAATCGCCCTTTAAATTTCTCAACCATGAAACAATTTCCAAGTAATACCCTATCATATACAGCAAAAGCCCTGCCGCGGGGAAGCAGCAGGGCTTTTACTGTATATGAGTAATTGGTTGGAAAGCAAGTGAGATGTATAACACTGCATTCCTTTTTCGATGCAGTAAGTTAAACACGTTGTTTAACTTGATACTTATTATACTTTCTGATTTTAATGTTGTAAATAGTTTTCGCCGTATTTATTTAAATTTTATATTTTAATATATCATTATATTAAATAAATCATGAAAATCGTTCACTATATTTAAAATTTGGTTCTATTTCGTATGCTGTCCCTGAGAAATGACCTGTTCTATACTGGCTAGATCGGCAGCTGTATCCACATCGAGCAGCTGTTCTGCCGCAACGGCAAAACACCATACGTCCTGTGCATGTGCCTGCAACAAGGACCGGCCGCCTCGATCCCCCTGCAGGGCCTGCAATTCTTCCGCATAGCGTATTGTAAAAACAGCCGGATTTCCTAAGCGTCCTGCCCGGGTCATAGCTCCTATCTGTTTTTCACTGGCAACAAAGCCCTTGAGAAATGCGGCGATCGTTTCGCCCTGCAGCAAAGGCTGATCCGCTGTAAAAAAGGCCAGGGCCTGCATGCCCATACACTGTGCTGTCCCCTTCCGAATAGATGCGGCCATACCTTCGGCTGCTTGCGGATTATCATATACGACAGCACCGGCATTACTGCACCAGTTGCGAATGACCGGATACGGACTGACGACGACAAGGGTGCACCGGATTCCCTGCGGAAGGACTAGCTGCGCTGCCTGTTGCAATGCGTTGAATCCATATTGATACAGCGGCCGGTCCCCTAAAGACGCCAGCAGCTTATTGCTGCCAAAACGCCTGGATTGTCCCGACGCCATGTAAACAAGCCCTATATCCATACGCCTCGCCCCCTTCCTCATCAGTTACGATTCCAGCCTTGTCGTCACCAGCCCGTACGATATACCCAGACTAGCAAATAGACGGATTCCCTCCTGTCGGCGTGCGTCTGTATCGGCCTGATGTAAAACAGGCAGCACCGCATATCCCTGCTGGCATAAGGGCTGCAAATAATACTGCGCCCATAACCCAGCCGCCCGTTCTGCCGTCAGGATCGTCTGCGCTGCCATGCCTGCTAATTCATATCGAAAACAAACCTCTCCGACCGGCCGGCCTAGCGCTGTCAGTCCTGCTACTGCAAACACCAAATTCGTATTATCCGGTATGACTGGTTCTGTTGCATTACAAATCTTGAAGGGATGCCGTTTAGCGCCATCCCCTTCTACGAGGACGACATCAGCATACGGACATATACGGCGATATACCTCTTGGCCAATAAAGGTTATCTTCCCTTTCCCATTGCGACACCCGGCTATGACCAGCTTGTTTTTCTGCAGGGCTGCTGCAAGTATGTCCGCATCAGCACAAAACACACCGTAGTGCGCCGGCTCATACAGGTGCGTCGTCGTTACAACGAGGACCGTCTTCCCCTGTCCAGCCAGTTCCTGTGCCAAGGCATAGAGCAGCGTCGTCTTACCGCCGGCACCGACGAACGTAAGGACCAGTGGCGCTGCCTGTATGCCCAGTGCCGCCATCTGCGTCATCACCGCTTGCCCTATCGATTCCGCCGTCTGACACCTGCCAGGACGATATACGACCGTCCTCATCGTTTCAGCCATTGTGCTGTATTCGCCTTTTCCCGCCCTTCCCGGCGAGCCCGTACAGCAATGAGTTCAGCTGCAATACTGACAGCGATTTCCTCAGGCGTCGCCGCTGAAATAGGCAGGCCGATCGGCGCATAACAACGATCTATTTCTGCAGGAGTTATCCCTGCTGCCAGCAATTTTTCCTTGACAAAAGCCAGTTTCCCTTTACTTCCAATAACGCCGACATACGCCGGATGATATGGCATAACCTGCCGCTGTACTTCATAGTCAGCCCCGTGCCCCCGGGTCATGATGCAAACATAGTCATCTGACGTGATGTGCACCGTATCCGGCAAAGCCGTATACTCAGCAATGATCGTCTCTGCACCGGGAAATCGAGCTGCGTTGGCGAACTCAGCCCGGTCATCGATGACGACACAGGAAAAAGCCAGATTCAGCAAAACCGGCACAAGCGCATGTGCCACATGACCGCCGCCAAAGACAAACACGCGGCCTGGCGAAGATAAAGGCTCACAATACACGGTACTTCCGGCCATTTCCAGCATTTTACAGGATCTGCCAAGCCACTCTTCCTGCCCTGTCATATGCTGCAATACTGCTGAAGGAGCGCCACACGTCACGATATCATGGCTCACGACAGCCATGGACCACACGCCACTGGCAGGCATAGCTAAAACCAGCCAGCAGCGGCTATGCGTTTGCGCCGCTTCCTTGATTCGTTCCAGACACGCAGCCGCGTAAGGCATCCCTGCCGGTATATATTGACAAAGCACCGTCAGTTCACCACCGCAGACAGCTCCTATATCTCCATCAGTATCAGCATGGAGCTTCAGCTTCACTACGGACGAATTTCTGCCAGCCAGGCAGCGCCGGCCTTGTTCACAAGCTTTAAATTCCTGGAAGCCACCGCCAATGGTACCGACAGTATGACCATCGGACAAAATCAGCTGATGTGTCCCTTCATGCCGCGGTGCAGAGCCTTTACTGGAAATAATGCTCAGCAAGACAGCTGACCGATGCTGTTCTATTTCCTGTTGTAATCGTGTAAACACTTCATCCATTGTAGTTCTTCCTTCTCATATACACAAAATCAGTATCCATACTATCACCGATATAAGAGCAAAATATCACGAGGCGCCACACCCAGTTTATCCGGCAAAGTCAACGGCCGGTCCGGTTTGGCGAATCGCCACCAAATCGGCATGGTATCCGGCGCCTGTGTCGTATAGCGAAATTTGATGATCCATTCAAAAGGTTGTTCTATTTCTTCTACGATCGTAATGGCATGGACATTATCTGTCCCGTGCCCATGAAAATCATGGCCACGGATACCTATAGCCGTCAGATCGTCCCTGACCTCACAGCCCGTATGCAAGGTAACGCCCCAGTCAGGAATGTAAACTTGACCGGGGCCGGCCTTATAGGCGGCTACAACATTCTTGCAACCCGTCAGGATGGCTGCAGCACGAGTACCGGGATCAGCAAACATCTCCCGCGTCGGTCCTATGGCATCCAGTTCGCCTTTATCAAGGATGGCAATCGTCTGACAGAGCTGATAGGCTTCATCACGACTGTGCGTAACAATAATGACATCTTTGCCGAAGGCAGCCAATATCTCACTGAGTTCCGTCATCACTTGTTCCTTTATGTAACTGTCCAACGCACTGAACGGTTCATCCAGCAAAAGAATATCAGGCTCATTGACAAGGATGCGTCCTAAAGCAACACGCTGCTGCTGGCCGCCGGAAAGTTGCGACGGCTTCTGGCCTTCCAGTCCTGTAAGGCGCATCCGTTCGATCATGGCAGACACACATTGCTGCCGCTCCCTTCGGTCAGGACCGTTGCGGACACCGCAGGCAATATTTTCAGCAACTGTCATGTTAGGAAACAAAGCATAGTTCTGGAACAAATAGCCCACCCGCCGCTGCTGTACAGGAATGTTGATCTGTTTCTCGCTATCGAAAAAGGTGCGCCCATCGACGATGACACGGCCCTGATCCGGTTTTTCAATACCAGTAATACACTGCAAGGTCTTACTCTTGCCACAACCGGACGCTCCTAAAAGCCCCAGTATACCACCGTGGTTTTCAAACATGACCTGCAAGTGAAATTCGCCGAGCCGTTTCTGCACATCTACGTAAAGACTCATGACCAGGCCCTCCTTGCACGGCTCTTCTTTTCCAGCATATTCACGGTCAAGAGGACGACAGCACTGATAACAATATTCACAAGCACCCAAATGAATGCACTGTATTCGTCATTCGTCCGCCACAGCTGGTATACCGTCGTAGAAATCGTTGCCGTATTCTTGGGGATGTAGCCAATAAGCATAGACGTCGCACCATATTCGCCAAGTGCTCTGGCAAAAGCCAGTACAGTACCGGCAATAATTCCCTGCTTGCAATAGGGCATGCGGATACGCCAAAAAATATACGTATCCGATAGTCCTAAGGTCTTGCCGCTCCAGGCTAAGGTCTCATCGAAGCTTTCAAAAGCGCCGCGAGCCGTGCGGTACATCAACGGGAAGGCCACGACTGCTGACGCGAGGACGCCGCCATACCAGGTCATGACAAACTGGATACCTGCATCATGAAGGAACATGCCTACAGGATGCTTCAAACCGAAAACAAGGAGCAAGAGCCAGCCGCATACAGTTGGCGGCAATACCAGGGGCAAAGTCAATACGACGTCTAAGACGCCCTTAGCCAAGCGGGGCATCTTAGCTACGTAATAGGCCATGCAAATACCGCTAAAAAATACGATGACACAGGAAATAGCTGCAATGCGCAGGCTGTTCCAAAGAGGATACCAATCCATGAACGCTAGTTAGCCGGACTAAAGCCGACGCTTTCAAAGATTTTCATCGCTGCGTCGCCTTGTAAGTACTGTAAGAAATCCTTTGCTGCTTCCTGGTTTTTGCTGGACTTCATAACTGCTGCCGGGTAAATGACCTGGCCACACATGTCTTTCGTCGCCTGATCCACTGGTTTCAGTTTAGCACTGTACGCATCTGTCGCATAAACGATACCACAATCAGCACTGCCTTCGAGGACCTGCGTCGTCACTTCTTTTACATTAGATCCATACGTGATATTACCGCTGTCGGCAATAGCTTTTTCATCAAGGTTAAAGAACTTCAAGATTTTTTCCGTATACTGCCCTACGGGAACATCGCTGTTCCCCATGACTAACCGAATAGATCCAGCTCCTAATTTAGCGGCCATATCCTTGAAATCCTGAATGTTTTTTCCGTTGCCTTCTGGCGTAACCAGCACCACTTTATTTTCTAAAAGATTGTGCCGTGTCCCTGGCTGTACAAAATCGAGCTTATCCGGATTGGCCTTTTCATCCTTAGCACCATCAAGCTGATTCATCTGTTTCTGCGCTGCTGAAATGAAAATATCACATTCAGCACCGTTTTGGATCTGTTTTTTCAAGGTCCCTGACGAATCAAAATTGTACGTAATTTCCACATTGGGATGATCTTTTTGATACTGTTCGGCAATTTGATTCATCGTTTCCGTCATACTGGCTGCTGCAAATACCGTCAAGTGCACCTTGTCACCGCCTGCCGCTGGTTTCGACTCTTGCTTTTCACTGCCACAGCCCATCAGCCCGAGTGCAAAGACAGATACGATTGCTAAACTAAGCCATTTTTTCCATTTCATTGTCATCATTTCCTTTCGTTGTCACATATACTCCATTATTTTTTCTATTGCTCTACGTACGAGCACACTCCCCTGCCTGGCCTCGCAATAAATCCAGACCGTGCGGGATCGTATGCATGAATACGTCCATACATTCACTGCAAGCTTTAGGGCTTCCTGGAAGATTGATAATAAGTGTTTTCCCTCTAATGACACTCGCAGCCCGGGATAACATAGCCCGTTCAGTAATAGCCATAGAAGCGGCCCGGATAGCTTCGCCTATGCCCGGCATCTGCCTCGTGGCTACTGCCAGTGTCGCTTCCGGCGTCACATCCCGCGGCCCGAAGCCCGTACCGCCCGTCGTAAGGATCAAATCCACTTGCCGCTGATCTGCCAAACGGCACAATTCTTTGCAGAGCGGCTGTTCCCCATCAGGTAATAACAGCGCTTCCACTACTTCATATCCCTGTTCCTCAAGGCGTCGTGTAATGACAGGCCCGCTCTCATCACAGCGCAGTCCCTGGCTGCCTTTATCGGACAGGGTAATGACCGCTGCCTGATAGGGCCGTTTGCCCTGCCGCTCGACTCGTTCCATCTCATCACCGGGATGAATGACTCCGCCCTGGAGGACTCGGGCAAAAACACCTTCCCGCGGCATGATGCAATCGCCTACAGCCTGATAAATAGCACAATGACTATGACATTCCTTGCCGATTTGTGTCATTTCCAATACGACTGTACCACAGCGCAGCAAGGTGCCTACAGGCAGGGTCGCAAAATCAAAGCCTGATACGACAAGATTTTCACCGAAATCACCATACGCTACGTCAGCACCTTTCTGCCGGAAAGCTTCGATACGCTCCCGTGACAACAGGCTGACCTGGCGGTGCCAATGACCGCCATGCGCATCGCCTTCAAGTCCCCAATCGACGACAAAGGTTCCTTCTGCGACAGGTCGCTTTTGGACACCGCGGACAGTACTCTTGCAAATCGCTTCTATTTTCCCCATATCAACCTCCGATTTGATTCATTCCTTTATGTTCCGTTATATTAGCCGGTTCAGAAAAACAATGGCCTTTGGGTTTCATGGCAATGGCCTTGGCAATTTCCTGCTGCAGCTCCGTCTCTGCAACACCACTGCGCAGACTCCGCTTCAAATCAATGCCGTCTTCATAACACAGACAAGGCTTCAACAGCCCTGTACTAGTCAGTCGCATACGGTTGCAGGTCTTACAGAACGGGTGCGTATTCGCTGCAATGAACCCGATACGGCCCTCCAGGCTGCCGCTCTTATAATATACGGCCGGACCATTGCCCCGTTGTTCCTGTACAAGCTGCAAGTCCGGAAGATACGACTGCAGTTGTGTCAGCACCGCTTCCTGTGATGGCCCTGCCTGTCCTTTACCATATCCAATAGGCATGACCTCGATAAAACGTACATCCACAGGCGCCTTTTGTGCCAATAAGGCAATCGCCGCAAGCTGTTCTATCGGCTGGTTCAACAAGACGACGTTTAGCTTTACAGGGATGCCGCTGTCAACAGCAGCTGCTACGCCCTGCATGACGCGATGCAGGCCATCGACGCCAGTAATATGCTGATACGCGTCCCGTTCCATCGTATCTAAACTGATATTAATGCCCTGAACACCGGCCTCTGTCAACGCTGGCAGGTTATCCTCCAAAAAATAGCCGTTCGTCGTCACCGTGACCGACTGGACACCAGTCAGCCCTTTCAAGGCCGCTATAAAAGCAGCAGCCCCCTTGCGGACAAAAGGTTCACCGCCAGTCACTTTAAATTTTACAATGCCACAGGTTACAGCAGACCGGCATATTTCCAGCAATTCCTCATACCGCAGCACTGCAGCATGCCCTACGTCAGGCACGTCTTTGGGCATACAATAGCCACAACGATAATTACAGCGATCCGTAATAGACACACGCAAATAATCGATTGTCCTGCCAAAAGCATCTTTCATATGCCGTCACCATCCTTAGGGAACATAAAATGACCGCTTTTGCCGCCGATTTTTTCTACTAAATGAACCGCCGAAATGACCATCGCCTTATCTACAGCTTTACACATGTCATATACCGTAAGAAGTGCAAGAGATACGCCTGTAAGCGCCTCCATTTCCACACCGGTCCGGCCCTCGCATTGAACCGTACAGATACCCTCAAGAGCACAGTCTTCATCATGGAAAATAAACTCGACACCGCATTTCGTCAGATTCAGGATATGGCATAACGGTATGAGGCTGCTCGTCTGTTTCGCCCCCATGATACCGCCAATGCGAGCTACGCCTAAGACATCGCCTTTCTTCATCGCCCCCGCTTTCACGGCATCATAACAGGTACGGCTCATCGTAATACGTCCAGTAGCGACAGCGACACGATGCGTCACGGCTTTGCCGCCCACATCGACCATGACAGCGTTGCCTTTATCATCTATATGCGTAAATTCGTTCATGCAACTTCCCTTTCTTCCCACTCATCTACATACCCTACTTTCCAAAACCACAGTTAGGGAACGTACAGACCTTGCAGTTCAGGCACAAACCGCCTTCACCTAACGATGATAATTGGTCAGCCGTAACGGCAACTCCCGCAGCCAGTGCTGGCAGTACGAGATCAAAAATCGTCCGTTTGGCATACATGACACAGCCTGGCAGTCCGACAACAGGCCTGCCATCTGCCGCGTACGCCAGCAGGAACATGGCGCCTGGCAATACGGGTGCGCCGTAAGTCACTACAGCAGCTCCCGTGTTTTTAATAGCCAGCGGCGTCTGATCGTCCGGATCGACGCTCATACCGCCGCTGCACAGGACCATATCCATGCCCTGTTCCAGCATATCCTGAATAGCCGCTGTAATCGCTGCCGGATCATCGGCCAGCGTAACATGCCGTTCCATAGAAATACCGAAAGGCCGCAGTTTATCTTCAATGACCGGCGTAAACGTATCGGCGATGCGGCCCCGAAAGACTTCATTACCCGTCGTTACAACACCAGCCCGTTTCGCTTTAAAGGGCCTGATCTGCAATAACGGCACTGTCCCGGCAGCAGCCCGGGCCTGAGCCATCTTTTCTTTTTCAATGACCAGCGGGATAATACGCGTCCCTGCCAAGACATCTCCTTTTTTGACAGCAAATCCGCCATGTCGTGTAGCGATCATCATTTCCCCTAACGAATTGACGGCCTTTACATGCGCTGTATCAACAGTGAGCAACCCATCGCAATCTGCGATCACCTCGATTTTCCCTTCCTTAGCTTCACTGCCATGCATATGACTGCCCATACAAATATCGCGCAAAATAACTGCAGCCTCATTCTCATGCAACCGTGTCGCATCGTTTTCCCAAATATATATACTCTCTTTGCCAACAGACAGCAATACAGGAATATCCTCCTCCTGTATCACATGACCTTTGCGAAATACCGGTCCTTTAGAGACGCCGCGGATGATCTGTGTAATATCATGGCACAGGACTTGACCCGCTGCGTCTTCTGTCTTCATTAATTTCATCGTCTCTTCACCTCATCTGGAACTGCCAGGGGATTTTCGTAATTTCTCTAGTTCCTCATCATTAAAGTATCGCTGGAACTCCTGCTCTGCTAACGCATGCAACTGTCGGGTCATTGCCTCGTACCGTTCCAACACGATACCAGCCTGGTCCGTCAAGACAGAACTCCCGCCTTCTTTGCCACCTGCATGACGTTGCATCAGCGGAAATCCCCATATCTTTTCTGCCTCCCGTACGATCGTCCAGGCCTTCGTATAGGACATTCCCATCGTTCGGGCTGCTCCTTGCAAGGAACCATAGTCACGCACGCCGGCCAGCACAGCTGCTACACCAGGCCCAAAGGCCTTCTTATCAGTCATAATACGAACTGTCACCTTGCAATGAAGTCCTTGTTCAGCCATCCCGACTCCTTCCTGACCGTTATTCACACACATATATAACGGTCGTCATACTAACAGGGCCTGCCGAGACACGCCCTGTTTTATTTGTCTTTATTATACATGAAAATTTATTAGGTTTCCACAATTTTTTTTAGTATTTGCAATATTTGCAATATCACCCTCCCAAGGCCGACAAAAAAATATATTCTCTCCTTGCTTCACCCTGCGAGGGCGCTTTTTTTCAACGAACCTCCCTGCCCCTCTTTCGTGTCGCCATTACTTGTGGTACGATGTTGATAGTAAATACGATAGAGGTATTCTATGACAAATCCCATATATGCACACATTGGCTTGATCATTCTTGCCGGTGGCCGCAGTTCTCGCATGGGCTGCGACAAAGCCAGCCTTCCCTGGCACAACGGCACGCTGTTGTCTGAATTACTGCGACGCAGCCTGTGCCTCCCTTTTCGGGAAATCATTATTTCTATCAATGCCCCCCTTCCTGACCAAAGCCTGCCGTCAGCAGCCTGTCCGCTCCAGATCGTGGCTGACACCTATAAAGACTGCGGCCCCTTAGGCGGCTTGGAGGCAGCGCTGCGCACGGGCACCTGTGACTACTATGCCGTCCTGTCTGCAGATCTTCCGTTCTATGATTTTTCACCATTGCAAGACTGGCTGGCTCATCCGCAGTGGCTGACACCGGACACGACAGGCCTTATCCCGATTCTCCTGCCCGTCGTCAAAGGCCGTGACCAGCCCTTAGCTGCCCTGTACCCGGCCAATATCTATCCTGCTGTCATTGCAGCATTACGACGCCACGACTATCGTGTCCGTTCCCTGTACGACACGCTTCCTGTCTGCCGGATAAACGAAACGAAACACGCCTTCTTATATACTAATACAAATACACCTTCAGCCTATAAGGACGCCCGAGCCTGCGAGGTGAGCCGTCACCGTACAGTCCCGGTCATATCCATAACAGGTGACCATTCCGGCGTCGGAAAAACAACGGCTGCTACGGCTATTATCCGAGCCCTGCATGACCGGGGATACTGTATCGGCTATATCAAAAGCACCCATCATCCAGTTAGGGCAGAAAAAAAAGGTTCCGATACAGACCGAGCCTTGCAAAGCGGTGCTGCCTTTGCCTTGACCTGCACACCAGCCGATGTGCCGGCCCACAAAGACAAAGAAGCCGTTCTCCTGGCCTTATCCCAGCAGCATCCGGCTGACCTGGTCATCATCGAAAGTCGCTGTCATGGTCCGTTTCCTCGTATGGAGACAAACCTGACTGCCAAGATTGCTCTAAACACGACTGACGACGTCATCGCCACCCTGCATGACTACGACTGCTCTGACGACGACGTATGCCATCACTTTTCCCTGTCCCATACAGACAGGCTCATTCCGTATATTCTTACTATTATGGGGATCTAACGCATGGAAATCATCACTGTTGCCGAGGCGCAACACCGTTGGCGTCAAGCCTTGGCAGCCTCGCACCATCTTATAGAATATATTTCTCCCGACCAGGCACTTCACCGCGTCGCTGCTGCAGATATCCGCTCTGTTCACCCCTATCCGCCGTATCGCAAATCCCCCTTCGATGGCTACGCCGTACATAGTTGCGGCGCTTGCCGGGATTTTACGATCATTGCAACAATCGGTGCCGGCCAACTCTATACGGGTCCCGTAGGTCCGCAAGAAGCGATCCGTCTCATGACAGGCTGCGCCGTTCCTGATGCCTGCGATACAGTCATCATGCAGGAACAGGCCATCGTTACTGGCAATTCCCTCCATATAACAGCACCGTTCCAACGGGGCAGCAATATCATCCCTGTTGGTGAAGAATGTCCCGCTGGTGCCCGCCTGATTCCCCAGGGAACGACGCTTACGAGTGGCGCCATTTCAGCTGCTGTCGGACTGGGGAATGAACGGCTTCCTGTCTACGAAGACATACATGTACTGCTCCTGACCTCCGGCCGGGAACTGGTCCTGCCGGGACAGCACCGCAGTGAAGGGCAGTTGTTTAATTCTAATGCCTTTCTCTTAAAAGGACTCCTGCAAGAAGAAGGTCTGCAGCATCTTTCCTTTCATCATGTTACAGACGACCCGTCGCACTTGGCCGATGAAATAGAAATCGTCCGTACGCTTGCTAAAAAAGCCCATATCATTCTCAGTACCGGCGGCGTATCTGTCGGTCTGTACGACACGATGCCGCAACTCTATGAAGCATTAGGCGCCCGGCGGCTTTACAAGCGCGTTACTATGCGCCCCGGTTCCGCTTCTTACGGTGCCGTGATCCCTAGCAGCAACGGACAACCTATACCGGTCTTAGGTCTATCTGGTAATCCCTCTGCCGCGTTCAATGCCTATCATTTGCTAGCCGTCCCGGTCTTACGCAGGCTTCGCGGTGAAAAAAATATGGATTTCCCCAAGATAACCTGTCGCTTGTCCCAGGACCTGTACAAAGAAAATCCTGTAGACCGCTACATCCAGGGCCATGTCACCTTCGACAACGGCGAACCTGTCTTTACACCGAACCAAATTCTAACTTCGAGCGCCTTATTAGGCCTGGCCTATACAAACGGGCTGGCCCTGATAAAAAAAGGAACGCCGCCGCACCATAAAGGGCAGGCCGTTCCAGTCTTACTACTGCGCAGGCTATAGCCGCCAGTACCTTGTAGTATGACAGAAAGGATGATTTTTTCATGGATACGTATAAACATATAGATACAGTCTGTCCCTACTGTGGTACAGGCTGCGTCATTGATTTTACTGTCGATACGACAAACAACCGCATCATTGAAGCCCAAGGCTCTCCTGATGGTGTCAATAACGACGGCCGTTTGTGCCTCAAAGGTCTCTACGGATGGGATTATCTGAACGATCCGCAGATCCTGACCAAACGGCTCCGCCGCCCGCTCATTCGCAAACACGGCAAGTCCTCTCCCTTAGAAGAAGTATCCTGGGACGAAGCACTCCGCTTCACTGCCGACCGGCTCAACTCCATGATCAAGCTCTATGGCCCCGATACGATCATGGTCGCCGGTTCTGCCCGGGGCCCGGGAAATGAAGCAGCCTATATTACGCAAAAATTTGCCCGCGCAGTCATCGGCACCAATAATGTCGACCACTGTGCCCGTGTTTGACACGCCCCCTCCGTTGCCGGACTCGGTGAGTCCGTAGGTGAAGGCGCTATGTCCTTCAGCATCCCTGAAATAGAGGATGCAGAAGTTATTTTCAACATGGGCTATAACGGTCCTGTCTCTCATCCCTTAGTCGCCCGTCGCATCGTCCGGGCCAAAAAGAAAGGCTGCAAAATCATCTGTGTCGATCCGCGGCGCACAGAAACAGCCCGTATTGCTGACCTGTATTTACCTATTAAAGGCGGCACTAATATGCTGTTCCTCAATGCCATGGCCCATGTCATCGTTACAGAGGGCCTGATCGACCATGATTTCATCAAGACCCATACATCAGGGTTCTCCTCTTATGCTAAAGCTATTTCCAGTGCCCTGTATGCGCCGGAAACCGTAGCCGAACGGACCCGTCTGGATCCACAGGACATTCGCAAAGCAGCCCATTTATTCGCATCCTCAAAGCACACCATGACCTTATGGGGCATGGGCATTACCCAATTCTCTCAAGGCGTAGAATGTGTCATTGCCTGCTCCAACCTGTGTCTTCTCACAGGAAACTACGGCCACTATGCCACCGGCGTCGGTCCTGTACGGGGACAGAACAACGTCCAAGGGACCTGTGATATGGGACTCCTGCCGGATATGCTGCCAGGCTATCAATCCGTATCAGACTATGCCGCCAGAGAAAAATTCAGCAGTGCCTGGGGCGTACAGCTGTCAGCCCGGCCAGGATTGCGCCTGACGCAGGTACCTCAAAAGGTGCTCCAGGAAAAGGACCCGCAGAAACAGATCCATGCGTATTACATCATCGGTGAAGACCCGGCTCAGTCAGACCCGAATCTGCCGGAGATTCGCGAGACCTTATCGAATATCGATTTTGTCATCGTCCAGGATATTTTCCGCAACAAGACTTGTGAATACGCTGACGTCATCTTCCCGGCTACGGCCTGGGGCGAACACGAAGGTGTCTACACCTCCTGCGACCGTCGGTTCCAGCGGATCCATCGTCTGGTCAAACCATCACCAGATCTGAAAACAGACTGGGATATCCTCTGCCGTCTCGCTACGGCCATGGGCTATGCCATGCACTACGATAACACCCAGCAGATCTGGAATGAAATGCGTTCGCTGTCTCCTAAATTCGCCGGTGCCACTTATGAAAAGCTGGAAATGGACCATGGCATTCAGTGGCCTTGCTATTCACCAGACATATCGGATACAGGAACAACGTATCTGCATAAAAACGCCCATTTCTCTACAGCTGATGGCAAAGGTCATTTCTACTTCTATCCGTATACACCTGTACAGGAACGGGAAAATCATGAATTTCCCCTGTCTTTGGCAACTGTTCGCGAAGTAGGCCATTATTCAGTCCGTACCATGACCGGTAACTGCCGCCTGTTGCATTCCTTAGCAGAAGAGCCGGGTTATATTGCCATGAACCCGGCAGACTGCGCTGATTTAGGCATCCGCCAGGACGAACTGGTCCGAGTCATTTCACCTCGAGGCCAAACCATGACCCGCTGCCTGCCAACAGAACGAGTCTCTATCGGCTCGACGTATATGACCTACCAATGGTGGATCGGCGCCTGCAACGAATTGACCAGTTCCGCACTGGATCCTAAAAGTAACACACCAGAATTCAAATACTGCGCCTGTCGCGTCGAAAAGATCGATAACCAGCGCAAAGCCGAACAATACATTCAAGACCAGTATGCCCGCATCCGTACCAACATGGGCATCACTCCGGGAGGTAATCCGAAATAATGCATAAATTCGTCAACGTAGACCAAACCTTGTGCATCGGTTGTCAGACCTGCATGGCAGCCTGCGTCGTCAATCATACAGGAAAACGCATTTTTGCGCTGAATCCGGACAGCTATGATTTCACACCACGGATCCACGTCGTCAAGACAAAGGAGACGACAAAACCCATCCACTGCCACCAGTGCCCCAAGCCGAAGTGCCTGGAAGCCTGCCCCTTCGGGGTCATTACGCTCGGCAATGATGCCGTCCTCCTGGATGAAACAAAATGCCGGGGCTGTGGCAAATGTGCGCGGGCCTGCCCGTTTGACGCCATCAATATGACCATGACCTATCACGGTGATACCCATGGTCAGCCGTTCCGCATGGTAGCATATAAATGCGACCTCTGTGCCCATACCGAAACAGGCGAACCAGCCTGTATCCCTGCCTGTCCTACAGAAGCGCTGAGCCTCTTCGATCCTGTCGAAGCCCGGGCCAAAGCACTGGCAAAAGCAAAAGCTGCAAAAGCCGCCAAGGAAACCGAACGATGAAACCAACAAAAACCTTTTTTTCCTCCTGCACAGCCTTGCCGTATACAGACGTCACAAGTGCAGGTACTATCCAAAAAGGTATCGTACCGGTTGCCGACGAAGTCAGTACAGAGGTATTTCTGAACGGCATCTTTACGACGACCCTCGTATCGTCGCCTCATGATTTGTGTTCTCTCGCCGCCGGCTATTGTCTGGCTGAAAACAGACTCCCTGCCGGCCAGGAGATCCGGGATGTCATCGTCCAAAACGGTACTGCCCAGGTAGTGACAGGACCGGCCGCTGCCACACCATGGCACCAGTCGCAGGACTTCACCATACGGGCTGCTGATGTATACCGTTATGGGAATATACTGGATTCGTTATCAGCTGCACACCATCGCTCGCATGGCATCCATGAAGGTGCCCTTGTCCAGGGCACCACACTGCTGGCCTATGCCGAAGATATAGGCCGGCACAATGTATTAGACCGCTTGCGCGGTACAGCCGCCCTGCACCATATCGATGTATCACAGGCCCTGCTCATCTTCAGCGGCCGCGTACCTCAATCCGTCATTGTCAAAGCACACGCCATGGGCCTTTCTATCCTGGCTTCACGAGCCATGCCGTCAACCCTGGGGATCCGCCTGGCTGACCAATACGGCATGACCCTCCTTTGCGGACTGCGAACGGATCGTTTTCGCATCTTTACCCATGGTGAACGGATACTCGTCTAACTTCAAGACTACTAAAAAACAGCCATAGTATGCAAGATTCCTGCATACTATGGCTGTTTTTATAGATATTCCTATGTCTGTTCCCGGGCAAGCATGAGCAGCGCCGTTAATACGGCACCACCCAGATTCCTGGCTTTATCAGAAATAGTGAAACAATTTTTAATTTCTTCTCTGCGCGGGTCAATATCTGCCACCTTGAAACCCGTCGTCACGACATACCCATTGCGTATGAGGCCACGGATGATACCGGTCAGCGAGGCTGGCACCAACACACCCTGTGCCGCTGCCGGATCAACTTCGTCTGCCAGCGCTTCTGGCGTAATCACAGCAATGGCTTCTCCTTTTTGTACGACATCGCCAATGTGGACCAAATTATAGAACCAGCCGCCAGCCGGACTGTGGATGACCCGTTCCTTGCTTGCGCCGCCAATGACACCAGGCACACCTGTATTGGGTCTGGCCTGGCCTTGACGGATAAGACAGCCTAAATTATGGCCGCGCATGGTCTCAACGACGACATCGACATCGACACCGGCTGTAAAGCCCGGTCCCAAAGCAATGGTCTTCGGTGCCATAGACCGTGTCGTACCCAGGTTCTTCTTGGCAATAATAGCATCGACGACGGCCCAGGGATGCAATCCTGCAATAGCTTCACCAGCCGGATCCACGAGCAGCGGTACTTCGCCGTTCTGCCAGGTCTGCTCCAGATCCTGCTGACTTTGACAACGACGGCAGTGAATATCTTCGACAACAGCCGTACCATCGTATACAGCTTCGCAGAGAGCGACTTGACGGCGGATTGCCGATGGCGCGCCTGCTTCCAGAATAAGGACGGGAAATCCTGCCCGCCAAAGGGCTTGGACGACGCCTGTCGCCAAGTCGCCGCCGCCGCGAACGATAATCAGTTTATCCAGCATGGTGCAACTCCTTGTCAATACATAGTCTTACGGTTTACGAACCGGTGTCTTACGGCTGTACGGCGTCCCTTTCAACGGGATTTCCGTTTGAAACTGCCCATTCCAGGCATAATAGGCGCCAGCTACAGCCGGAGCTGGCGGGATCGAAGTGATTTCACCTACGCCGATTGCTCCAAACGCGACATCAACACCCTTTTTCTCTACAGCAATGGCTTCTACGTGCGGCGCCTTATCTGCACGGAACAATCCCAGCGTTCCGAATTTTGCCGTTGGCCGGCAATGCTCCAGCGGATATTGCTCTGTCAGAGCATACCCGCATCCCATGACGACGCCGCCTTCGATCTGCCCCTCCAGGCTCTTCGGATTGACGATCTTGCCCACATCATGGGCCGCTACCATCTTCTTGATCGTGCCGTCTTCATTGAGTACACAAACGTCAGTAGCATAGCCATAGGCAACGTGGGAAACAGGATGCGGTACCGGCGTCCCCATAGCATCGGTCTTGCCCAGGTATTCCCCGATATATTCTGTCCCTTCAAGCAGACTAATATCAGCTGCCGTGAACAGCACAGCCGCCGTAGCAGGGTTTTCCTGTTCTACCGTGACACCTGCCAAATACGTGCTCGCGTGACTATCACAGGTATAGGTCAGTCCCTTGGCCGCAAACAGCGCCCGGCGCAGTTGTTTTGCTGCCCGCCGGCCCGCTTCGCCAGTAAGTGTCGTCTGCCGCGAACCTGATGTAGTCCCCGAATCCGGTGCTGTTGCCGTATTGGGATGATGCCAAATCACAGCATGGATTGGTACACCTGCTGCCTCAGCTACCATTTGGGTCAAGACCGTACCGATACCCTGGCCGATACAGGACGCACCGGCATAAATATGGATAGCTCCGTCCTTGATAACAAGACGGCAGCGTCCGTAGTCCGGCAATCCGACGCCGACGCCGGAATTCTTGAGTGCACAGGCGATTCCTACATACGGTCCATTATGATAATACGCCTCTTTTACTGCCTCCAGTGTTTCTGCCAGACCAGTCGACGGATCGGCGATCTGCCCGTTAGGCAGAGTCTGTCCCGGCCTGATGGCATTGCGATAGCGGATCTCCCACGGATCGATACCGGCCAATTCCGCTAATTTATTGAGATTCAATTCTGTCGCAAAGATTGTCTGCGTCACGCCAAACCCGCGGAACGCGCCAGCTGGCGGATTATTAGTATAAACGGCAGTGCCATCTATATCGATAGTCTGATAATTATACGGCCCGGCAGCATGTGTACAAGCCCGCTGCAACACCGGTCCGCCCAGGGAGGCATAGGCTCCGTTATCAGTAACAGCAACGAGCTTCATCGCCGTCAAATGCCCTTGTTCATCACAGGCCGTCGTCAAATCCATGCTGAATTGATGACGTTTGGGATGGATGAGGATACTTTCAGGCCGTGTCAGCTTCACCTTGCAAGGCCGCTGCGCCACATAGGCCACAAGCGCCGCCAAGTGCTGTACTGTCACATCTTCCCGGCCGCCGAAGCCGCCGCCGACATATTTATTCTCAACGATGACTTTTTCCTGAGGCAGGCCCAGCATGAGCGCTGTTTCACGCCGTGTATCATAGGTTCCCTGGTCCGTAGAATGAATGAATACTCCTTCATCAAACGGCAGGGCTATGGCACATTCCGGTTCTAAGAAGGCATGCTCCGTCCAAGGCGTTTCAAAATGATTGGTCACCTTGTATTTCGATGCTGCAATGACAGCATCGGCGTCACCACGGACTAAATGTTCATGAATCAGGATATTGCTTTTTCCCGATGCATGCACCAGCGGTGCCCCTTCTGCCACTGCATCAGCTGTACAGGTAACCGGAGGCAGTTCTTCATATTCCACTTCGACGAGTTTTTTCGCTTCAGCCAATATTTCCGGTGATTCAGCCGCTACCAGGGCGATTGCATCACCGAGGAAATGCGTCGTCGTACCGACAGGGATCATCGTATCCCAATCCGTCTTCAAATGGCCTACTTTGACAGATCCGGGAATGTCTGCTGCCGTCAGTACACAGACGACACCAGGCAGTGCTTTGGCCTTATCCGTATGGATAGCCTTGACGACAGCACGGGGATATTGGCTGCGCACAGCACTGCCATAACACAGGCCGGGAATGTCGACATCATCCAAATCATCACAATACTGGCCCGTACCCAGCACTTTTCCTTCAACATCGATGCGGTGATACCGCGAACCGACCTTTTGATAGGTTTCTTCCGGCGGGATAGGTACCTCTTGGCGAAGCATCTGCGCCGCCATAGCGATCGCATCAATAATCTTTTTATATCCCGTACAACGGCAAATATTATTGCGGATCGCTGCTGCAATCTCCAGCCGGGACGGATCCGGGTTCTGATCAATGAGCGCTTTGCCGCACATGACCATGCCGGGAATACAGAAGCCGCACTGCACAGCGCCAGCCTCACCAAACGCATAGACAAAGACATCTTTTTCCCGTTGCGGCAACCCTTCTACTGTCAGGATATGTTTACCGGCCATACGGCTTACTTTTTGGACGCAGGTCTTCGTTGCTTTGCCATCGATGACGACGGTACAAGTACCACACGCCCCTTCACTGCAGCCATCTTTTACCGATTTAAGACGCAAATCATTTCGCAGTACATCCATGAGACGGCGATTGCCATCAGCCTGAATTTCCTGGCCGTTAATCCATAATGTACATGTATTTTCCATAATAACCTCCAACTATACAGGGGGACCTAGGCGTTCACGATTTCTTCATATGGCGCCCGGCCATAGCGGTGTAATAATCGCCCGTAGCCGCGTTCGCCTGTGAATTCATTGTTCCTGGCGATGATCTGGCCCCGCAGCCATACCGTATCGATGACACAGTCTGTTGTCATCCCTTCATACGGCGAATAACCGCATGCCGTGTGCAGATTTTCAGCGGCAAAAGTCCGTTGCCGCTGCGGGTCAATGAGGACGATATCGGCATCACTGCCCGGTTGCAGCGTTCCCTTGTGCGGATAGATGCCAAAGACCTTGGCCGCATTGGCGCTAGTGACCTGAACGAACCGTTCTAAGGAAATACGACCGTTCAATACACCTTCACTGAACAGCAAGGGCATCCGTTCTTCTACGCCAGACACACCGCCGGGACAGGTACGGAAATCAGCAACATGTTCCTGCTTTTCTGCAATCGTAAAAGGACAGTGATCCGTCGCCACGACCTGAATCGAACCGTCGCGCAGACCTTGCCACAACGCCTCATTATCAACAGCTTGCCGTAACGGCGGCGCCATCATATACTTAATGCCTTCCAGCGGGCCGCCGCTGCGGAATTTTTCCTCTGTCAGCAACAAGTAGTGCGGACAAGTTTCTATGAAAATATTCTCTTGCCCCAGCCGCCGGGCCAGTCGCACTTGTTCCAAGCTTTCATGGGCCGATACATGGACGATATATACTGGCGCATCGCCGCAGATGCGGGCCGTCGCCAGGACCATACTGACACTGGAGGCTTCAGCCATATTGGGGCGCGTCACAGCCTGTCCGGCAGGCACGACAGCGTCTGCCGGCAAATGGTCACGAAGATAATTGGTCATGCCATCATTTTCAGCATGGACCGTCAGCAGGCCTTGATGGGCTTTGATGACGGGAAACACTGCCATGAGCTGCGGCTCTGTCATAGGATAGCCATATGTCGTATAGGCCTTAAAGCTGGGAAATCCTTCATCAATAAGCCGTCCCAGTTCCTGCAAGACTGCCTCATCGACCTGCTGCAGGACCCCATGAAAACTATAATCTACCGGACAGTCTGCCGCTAATTTCTTATACGTTTCAAAAGGTGCTCGCAGACTGCAGCCCTTCGGGCCAAAGGCCATATGATCCAGAATCGTCGTCGTACCGCCACAGGCGGCGGCGATACCACCCGTATAGAACGTATCGCAAGCCCGGTACTGCGGCGACTGTTGCAGATCCATATGCGTATGGGCATCGATGCCGCCAGGGCAGACATATTTCCCCCGACCGTCAATGACCTGCTCTGAACCGGTATGGACGGTCTGACCAATAGCCCATATCATACCGTTGCGAATAGTCAGATCTGCTTGAAAATGTTCCCCTTCCAAACAAAGGGTACCCTGCTGAATGACATAATCCATTATCCATCCTTCTTTACTGGCAACTATATTACAATAGTAAATATTTATAGTGATCGAAGACTTCAGCAATGAGACGCTGCAACCCTTCCGGTACTGCCGGATTAACCCGGCCAGCCGTATAGTAAAGCGTCCTGCCGTCTAAGCGTATTTTGCACTGTCCCGTCCGTTTATCCGTAAAGGTCATGCCCGGATTGTGGCTCAGGGCCATATCCCGTTCATTAGCAAAGAGCGTCCATTTTTCCTGATACGGCGCCCCCTTCCAAGGACAGAAGGTACGGCAATTACCGCATTCATTACACATGTAGTCTACATGGAGGATCTGTGCCTGTTCCAAATATGGTACTTTAATGGCAATGTTAGCTCTGTTGGGACAGACCTCCGTACAGATGCCGCAATAACTATCGCAGTGGAGACAGCGGCCATCGCAGCCTTCTGCTGGTTTCGCTGCCAGGACACCGCGCTGATCAAAGATATTTCCTTCGTCAGCCGGAATGATGATTTTAGGCATCGCTTCCATCTGTAAGATCGTATTCGTTGCTTTCTGTGCATCATTGATACAATCGACGACAGACGAGACGCCATGCACACCATCACCAATAATATAGACCGACGGTTTAGAAGACCGGAACCCATCCTGGGTCACGACGACACGGCCATTTTCATTGACCATAAGGCCCTTATCGCGATAGAAGGCTCCCGCTTCAGGGACCGCCTCGCCACCGTGGACACCCAATCGTTTGGCCAAGCCGGCATCGGCTGCACCAATAGCGATGATGATGTACTGATACTGCTGCTGCAACGTTTCCCAGTCAGCCATGGTCCAATTCGTGACCATGCGGACGCCCATCGCTTGAATGAGGGCTACATCCTTTTCGATCGCTTCGGCGCTGATAGCATGACGTTCTTCGCATAAATAAGAACGCACAACGCCGCCCATATGGGCTTCTTTTTCAAAAACAGTCGTATCGATACCGCCGCGGGCCAGGAAATATGCAGCTGCCAGACCTGCCGGGCCGCCACCGATGACCGCTGCAGCTCTGCCTTTAGGCGCCATTTTGTGAGGCGGCTGGTTCAGGATATCGGTATATCCCTTTTCAGCGGCAATCAATTTATTATGGCGAATATCGACTGATTCGTCATAGAAATTCCGCGTACACCTATTCATGCACTTGTGATAGCAAATCGTCCCGGTAATGAACGGCAGCGGATTACGGAGCATAATGACCTGCAACGCTGCTGTATAATCACCGTCTTCGACGAGCTGCATATAGGTCGTAATATCCTGATGGATAGGACAGCCTTCATGGCACGGTGCCATGAAGCAGTTAATGAGGGGCATAGTTTCCGTCCCTTTACGGTCCTGACAAGCCTTGGGAAGTTTACGATAATGCTTGTCCTGCTGCGATTTTGCCAGCAAAGAAGCAATACCCTCACTGCTGACAGTCGTAAACGCCGCCGCTTTTTCTGCTGCAAAGACCTGCCCTAACTGCCGAAACCGTTCATATCCGCCTGGCTTGAGCAAGGTCGTCGCTACGGTGACCGGCCAGATCCCGGCATCGACGATTGCTTTCATATTATGGGCATCTGCGCCGCCACTATAGGAGATACGCAATTTCCCATGAAAATCATCAGCTAATTTCTTAGCCACATTCATAGACAAGAAGAACAACGGCTTGCCGGACATATACATTTCTTCTCCCGGTAATTCTTCTGCTTTAATGTCGACAGGGAACGTATTCGTCAGCTTGACACCAAAGAGCAGACCTTTAGCAGCACCAGCCTGCTGGAGCCGTTGCAGCATAGGAACGGCATCGCTATACTGCAGATCGTCCTTGAAATGGCCATCTGTAAAGGCCATTTTTTTATAGCCCAGTTCATCCATCGTCTTGCGGGCAAACGTATAGCCTAACAATGTCGGATTACATTTGACGAACGTATGAAGTCCCTTTTCATTCATAAGATACAAGGCAATCCGTTCGATTTCATCAGGCGGACAGCCGTGCATCGTCGATACCGTAACAGAGTTGCAAATATTCGACGGTATCGCATCGATATCCGCTTCCGTCACATGACTGAAACAATCCATATGATTCTTCAGCCAGGCGATACAGCCCCGGAAGACGTTATCATGAGAGGCATCTTTCATGGTTTCGATGAAATCGTCTATTTTTTTTGTCTTGATTCCTTCAAGGTCATAGCCGACAGACATGTTGAACTGGAACCCGTCCGGCTTGCCCAGGCCATATTCCACAGCGACAATATGGAGCAGGAACCAGGCCTTGATATATTCTTCCTGTGCCTGAGGAACTGTCAGTTCCGTGGACCATTCCACATTATAGCCTTCATCAGCCGCTTCAATGCACGGTTTTGCGACGGCCAGATCGGCACCGTCGATTTTTTGTACTGTCTTCAACTCGAAGAACCGGGCACCAGCAGCATAGGCAGCAACGATATTCTGCGCCAGCTGTGTGTGCGGGCCTGCGGCCGGACCAAACGGTGTTTCCAGTTTGCGACCAAATAATTCATACGTCCGGGACGGATCCGCTGTAAACAGACGACGCACGCCAAATATAGTGCCTTTCTTATGTTCTTCTAAAATCCAATCCATTAATTTCCCAAACGGGATGGAAGTCATACGGTCACTCATAGCTATCGCTCCTCACTGTGTCTTGGGCCGCCTGATAGCGTCCCTGTATCCTTTAGCCATTGATTTTCATGGCCAGTTTCCTGGCTCCTGCACGAATCTTCGACAGCATCGCTTCTTCGTCTATCCCCATCAGCTGCCGGTCTCTCATGAGGACCTTGCCGTTGGCAATAGTCGTCGTCACGCTGCGACCAGTCATACCAAAGAGGATATGTCCGTTAATGTTTTCACTGTTCATCGATGTCGGCGGGATATAATCCGTCACAATAATATCTGCTGCTGCCCCTTCTTGGAGGACGCCCAGCGTTCCTTTGAAATACTGCTGAGCGATTTTGGCATTATTATCAAACAACATATGCGGTACTTCCGTCCACGCGGCGTTAGCATCACACAAATGATGTTTGTGTAAAATATTGGCTACTTTGTACGATTCAAGCATATCATGTGTATAGCCGTCTGTACCTAAGCCCGTAAGGATGCCCCGATGGACCATTTCCATCGTCGGCGGACAACCGCAGGCATTCCCCATGTTTGATTCCGGGTTGTGGACGACCATCGTATCGGTTTCCTTAATGAGCTCCATTTCATGAGGATTGACGTAGATACAGTGTGCCAGCAATGTCTGCGGTCCTAAAATATCCCAGTCATAGAGCCGGTCTACAATACGCTTGCTATGTTTTTTCAGGCAATCCTGCAAATCTTCGATACCTTCGGCCACATGGATATGATAGCCTGCTCCGGCAGGCTTATGAGCCGCTGCCAAGGCCATCGTCGCATCACTGATAGTGAATTGGGCATGCATGCCCATCATACCGGCAAGCATATTCGTCGTATCCTCTTGCGCGTGGTGGATCCAGGATTCATTTTCCAGCACAGAAGCGGTCGCCTTCTCTTTGCCATCACGGTCCGATATTTCATAGCACAAGCAGGAACGGATTCCCATTTCTGTCGCAGCCTGGCCAATCGCGAACAAACTGTTTTTGATTTCACCAAAGCTGGCATGATGGTCAAAAATCGTCGTTACTCCATTTTTGATACATTCCATATACGTTTCTAAGGCACTCAAATAAGTCAGTTCATTATCCAAATGACGATCGATGTTCCACCACAGCCCATCGAGAATATCGAGGAACCCCTTGGGGGCATATCCATTGATGGACAAACCTCGAGCCAACGCACTGTAAATATGTTCATGAACGTTGATGAGACCCGGCATGATGACCCCGCCGGCAGCATCGAGGAATTCCGCCTCCGGATACGCAGCACGGACAGCCCCGGTCTGACCTACACGAACAATGCTTGTCCCTTCCACTGCGACTGCCCCATCGGAAATATAAGGAAGCTCGCTATCTCTGGTTACAACACGGCCGTTTCCAATAATCAACATATGCTCCACCTTCCTGTTCTTCTACTACAGATGATTATCTACTATATATATTCTTTTATGCGTTTTGTTAATCCTGCTTTTGCCATACGTAAATCTATCTTAATAGTACCGTGTTATTTATTTTCTGTCAAACTTTTTTTAGGCTAAAAAACTTTTATTTGTTTTTACTATGACCAAGGCCTATATGATACCATTTAGGTATATGCTATCGGTCTGAAAAAGCGGAAAAACCATTGATTTCTCAAAAAAATATGATATAGTAAATTATACCTAAAAAAAATTTAGCATGACCGTTCCAGTATCGAAAGAGGTGCACCGTATTATGTTAGAAAAAACACTCCTGACTTTTTTAAAACAAATGGCCAAGGGAATCGCCTTGCAATTCGGGCCAAACTGTGAAGTCGTCATCCACGACCTCAGTGATAATTATAAAGACCATACAATCGTCGCCATCGAAAATGGCCATATTACGTCACGCCAAGTAGGCGACGGCCCGTCCATGGCTGTTTTAGACGCCCTGCACGGCGACCAGTCCCAGTTAAAAGACCATGTCAGCTATCTGACGAAGACCAAAGATGGCCGCATCCTCAAATCAACTACGATCTACATCCGTAATGACGACGACAACATTATCGGCATCTTTGCCATCAATTTCGATATTACGGAACTCATGATGGTACAAAACGCCTTGAATCCCCTCATCTCCATTACCTCGCCAAAAGGAGAGACCAGCCGCATTCCCAAAAACGTAGCCGACCTCTTGACCGAGCTCATCGACGAATCGACAGCCCTCATTGGCAAGCCCGTTGCCCTCATGACCCGGGAAGACAAAATCAAAGCTATCAAATTTCTGAATGACCGCGGCGCTTTGCTCATTACCAAAGCCGGCGATAAAATTTCCAAACATTTTGGCATTTCCAAATACACCTTATATAGTTATATAGACAGCAGCAACGAAGACTGACCTGTCCGTCACCCAGACTGTACAATCGTACAGTCTTTTTTTATACCTATGCCTGATCAGGGACGGTCCGTCTGAGCCATGCAAAAAATATGTAAGATAGCCTAATTATTTTTTAGTTTATGTCTTGAATTTTTTAGAATACCTGATATACTCTAAGTATACAAAAACTTTTAGCAAAGCTAAAATATTTTTTTCATATTTTTTTAAATCAACGAGGAGGAATCCTTCCATGTCACAAGAAATCAAATGGGCAGTTAATACCCTGCCAAAAACAGAAGATGCAAATCTTCCTATCATGTCCATCTCTGAAGTCCAAAAAGCCCGCGCCTTCCATCAGAGTTTTCCCCAATATACGGAAACACCGCTGGCGCAACTCACTGGCATGGCCGATTACCTCGGCGTAAAATCAGTATTCATCAAAGACGAATCATACCGCTTCGGCCTCAACGCATTTAAAGTATTAGGCGGTTCCTATTCTATCGCCCGTTACATTGCCAAAGAAACAGGCAAAGACGTATCGGCACTCCACTATGAAGCCCTGACCTCTCAGGCGTTGCGCGACGAATTCGGCCAGGCTACCTTCTTTACGGCTACAGACGGCAATCATGGCCGCGGCGTCGCCTGGGCAGCACAGAAATTAGGCCAAAAGGCTGTGGTCCACATGCCGAAGGGCTCCACCCAGACCCGCTTAAAACATATTCAAGACCTCGGCGCCGACGTTGACATCCTCGACCTCAACTATGATGACTGCGTTCGCCAGGCAGCTAAAGAAGCCGACGCCACGCCACACGGCGTCATGGTTCAGGACACGGCTTGGGATGGTTACGAAGAAATACCGGCCTGGATCATGGAAGGCTACGGCACGATGGCCATGGAAGCAGGCGAACAGCTGGCTGCCCACGGTATCACGCGGCCGACGCACATCTTCGTCCAAGCTGGTGTCGGTTCCCTTGCCGGCGCTGTTGTCGGATACTTCTCCAATCTCTATAAAAACGCTCCGCCTAAATTCATCGTCGTCGAAGCTGCTGCGGCGGCCTGTCTGTACAAAGGCGCTGCTGCCGGTGACGGCAACCCCCGCATCGTCGGTGGTGACCTCGATACGATCATGGCCGGTCTGGCCTGCGGCGAACCAAACACGATCTCCTGGGACATCCTCAAGAACCATGTCACAGCCTTCGTTGCCGCCGAAGACTGCATTACAGCCAAAGGCATGCGTATGCTCGGCGCGCCCCTCAAAGGCGATCCCCAAGTCATTTCCGGTGAATCCGGAGCCGTTCCCTTCGGCACCTTGGCAACCATCATGAAATCCGATGCCTGCCAGGAATTACGGGACCAGCTCGGCCTCAATGCCGATTCTAACGTACTGGTCTTCTCTACAGAAGGCGACACAGATCCTGACCGCTATAAAAACATCGTCTGGTACGGCAAAGATAAATAATATCAAATCAATCGGATTCTGCCGCCTCGTCTGAAAAATGAAACGACAGATTCGGCCTCAAACTATACTTCAACAAACGATAAAAGGAGCGATTATACCATGGCAACAGACTACAAAGCAATCAAAAAAGCTGCACAATCATATGAACAAGATATGACGAGATTCTTACGGGATATCGTAAAATTCCCCGGCGAAAGCTGCGGCGAAAAAGAACACATCGACCGCATCGCTGAAGAAATGAGAAAAGTTGGCTTCAATAGAGTAGATATCGATCCGATGGGCAACGTACTGGGCTACATGGGCACCGGTAAGACCCTCATCGGCTTTGACGCCCACATCGATACCGTCGGTATCGGCAACAAAGACAACTGGAAATTCGATCCCTATGACGGCTACGAAACAGATACGGAAATCGGCGGTCGCGGCACTTCAGACCAGCTCGGCGGTATCGTCTCCTCCGTCTATGGCGCCCGCATCATGAAGGACTTAGGCCTCTTATCCGACAAATACACGGTCCTCGTCACTGGCACCGTCCAAGAAGAAGACTGCGACGGCCTGTGCTGGCAGTACATCATTAATGAAGACAACGTACGCCCGGAATTCGTCGTTTCGACAGAACCGACAGACGGCGGCATCTACCGCGGCCAGCGGGGCCGTATGGAAATCCGCGTCGACGTCCAAGGCGTCAGCTGCCATGGGTCTGCACCAGAACGCGGCGACAACGCCATCTATAAGATGGCCGACATCCTTCAGGATATCCGTGCACTCAACAACAATGGCGATACAGACAGTACCCAGATCAAAGGCCTCGTGAAAATGCTCAGCCCGAAATATAATCCCGAATGGGAAGAAGCTAATTTTCTCGGCCGCGGTACGGTCACGACCTCCCAGATTTTCTATACCTCACCAAGCCGCTGTGCCGTCGCTGATTCCTGTGCTATCTCCCTGGACCGCCGCATGACTGCCGGTGAAACCTGGGAAAGCTGCCTCGATGAGATCCGTGCCCTGCCGGCTGTCCAAAAATACGGCGACGCCGTCACTGTCAGCATGTACGAATATGCCCGCCCGAGCTATACCGGTCTGACGTACCCCATCGAATGCTACTTCCCGACCTGGGTCCTCCCCAAAGATCATGACGTCACGAAAGCACTGGAAGAAGCGTATACGAACCTCTTTGGCACTGAACGCATCGGCGCTGCTGAAACAGAAGGCCTGCGCAAAGCCCGTCCGCTGACAGATAAATGGACCTTCTCGACAAACGGCGTATCCATCATGGGCCGCAACGGCATTCCCGTCATCGGCTTTGGCCCTGGCGCAGAAGCACAAGCCCATGCACCGAACGAAAAGACCTGGAAACAAGACTTAGTCACCTGTGCCGCTGTCTACGCCGCCTTGCCGTCTGCATATATCAAATAATAACGCTTACAGCCCTGTCTTTTGCGGGCATCCCGAAAAACGCCCCTCATTAAAGGAGATTTGCAAATGAAAACATTACAAGAT
Organism: Megasphaera sp.; assembly: GCA_022486585.1. Lineage (GTDB taxonomy): Bacteria > Bacillota > Negativicutes > Veillonellales > Megasphaeraceae > Megasphaera. The sequence goes on along the minus strand of JAKVKI010000004.1, from coordinate 10,544 downwards.
TACATAGATGCCTTAAATGCCCTTGATTTCAAAAAAATGTACGAAGGTGATTTCTTCCTGACCTGGGAAAAAACCGACGACGAATTGAAAGCCGTCTGGATCCTCGCCGACGCCTTGCGGTATTTACGGGAACACAATATTTCTACAAAAATCTTTGAAAGCGGTCTGGGCATCTCCCTGTTCCGCGACAACTCTACCCGTACGCGGTTTTCCTTCGCTTCGGCATGCAACCTCTTAGGCCTGGAAGTACAGGACCTGGACGAAAAGAAGAGTCAAATCGCCCATGGTGAAACCGTCCGTGAAACAGCCAACATGATTTCCTTCATGGCTGATGTCATCGGCATCCGCGATGATATGTATATCGGCAAAGGCAATACCTATATGCACGACGTCGTCGACGCCGTTTCTCAAGGACACGACGATGGCATCTTGGAACAGAAGCCGACCTTAGTGAACCTGCAATGTGACATCGACCATCCGACACAGTGCATGGCCGATACAGCGCACATCATCAACAGCCTTGGCGGCATTGACAACCTCAAGGGCAAGAAAGTCGCTATGACCTGGGCTTACTCTCCCTCATATGGCAAACCATTATCCGTCCCGCAGGGCGTCGTCGGCCTCATGACCCGCCTGGGCATGGATGTCGTCCTGGCCCATCCGGAAGGCTATGAAATCATGCCTGACGTCGAAGCCGTTGCCAAGAAGAATGCCGCTGCTTCCGGTGGTTCCTTCCGTGTGACCCACGATATGGCTGACGCCTTCAAAGATGCTGACGTCGTATATCCCAAGAGCTGGGCGCCCTTTGCAGCCATGGAAAAACGGACGAAACTCTACGGCGATGGCGACCAGGCCGGTATCGATGCCTTGGAACAAGAACTGCTGGCACAGAATGCCCAGCATAAAGACTGGTGCTGTACAGAAAAGCTCATGAAAACGACTAAAGACGGCAAGGCCATGTACCTGCACTGCCTGCCTGCTGATATTAATGACGTCAGCTGCAAAGACGGCGAAGTCGAAGCTGCTGTCTTCGACAATCATCGTGACTCCCTCTATAAAGAAGCGAGCTACAAACCTTATGTCATCGCAGCTATGATCATGCTTGCCAAATGCCAGCATCCGCAGGATACGTTAAAAGCCCTGGAAGAACAGGCTGTACCGCGCAAAATAAAATAATCCCCCCAAGAGCCTCAACAGGTGCCGGTCCTCCGGGCCGGCACCTGTTCCATTTCTATTGTATGCGTTTTATGAACACTACGATGCACAGTGAGAAAAAGGAGTGAAATTATGAATGCCAAGAAGAAAAAACGCATCGTCATCGCTTTAGGCGGTAATGCCCTGGGGTCGACCCTGACAGAACAAATGACTGCCGCTAAAAAAACTGCCAAAGCTATTATCGATTTGCTCCAAGAAGGCTGCGAAGTCATCGTCACACACGGCAATGGCCCCCAAGTAGGCATGATCAATCACGCCATGGCTGCCTTGAGCCGTGAAGACCAGACACAGCCGAATACACCGCTTTCCGTCTGTGTCGCCATGAGCCAGGCCTATATTGGCTATGACTTACAAAATGCCCTGCGGGAAGAAATGTATAACCGCGATATCTTCGATATACCTGTTGCGACTATGGTCACACAGGTCCGCGTCGATCCGGAAGACCCGGCCTTTGACGAACCGACAAAACCGATCGGTCACTTCATGACCAAAGACCAGGCCGCATACGCTGCTCGTAAATACGGCTATGTCGTCAAAGAAGATGCCGGCCGCGGCTATCGCCGTGTCGTCGCCTCGCCACTGCCACAGGAGATCATTGAGATTGGTGCCATCGAGACTCTCGTCAACTCCGGCCAGCTAGTCATTGCTTGTGGCGGCGGCGGTATTCCTGTCATGCGTCACGGCAACCACCTCAAGGGCGCCAGCGCCGTCATCGACAAGGATTTTGTCAGCGAACGCCTGGCTGAAGACCTGCATGCTGATTATCTCATCATATTGACTGCCGTAGAAAAAGTCGCCATCCATTTTGGCCAGCCAACAGAAACCTGGCTCGAAGATATGACGACAGACACTGCAAAAAAATACATGGCAGACGGTGAATTTGCCGCTGGTTCCATGTTGCCAAAGGTACAGGCTGCCGTGAAATTCGCTGAATCCAAGCCGGGCCGGACAGCCCTCATTACCTTACTCTCCAAAGCACGGGCCGGTATACTCGGACAGACGGGCACGCGCATTCATCTACCGTAAAGGAGGCCTGCTGTCATGGGAAAAACATCGATGACCGATGCACGAACAGCCGCCTTATTTCAGTTAGACGGCCGCCCCCACTTTTTGGCAGCGTTACCGCTGGCCCTGCAACATGTAGTCGCCATGATCGTCGGCTGCGTTACGCCAGCCATCATCGTTGCCGGTGCCGCAAATATAGCTCAGCCCGACCGAATCATCCTTATCCAGGCCTCACTTCTTGCCGCTGCCTTCGGAACCTTCCTGCAACTCTATCCTATCGGTAAAAAAACAGGCTTCCACCTCGGTGCCGGCCTGCCCGTCATTATGGGCGTCAGCTTTGCCTATGTGCCGACTATGCAGATTTTGGCCGGACAGTACGGCCTTGCTGCTATCTTAGGAGCCCAGGTCATCGGCGGCATCTGCGCCGTTATTTTCGGCTTATTCATTCGGAAAATCCGCCGCTTCTTTCCGCCTCTCGTAGCCGGTACCGTCGTATTCACGATCGGCTTGTCCCTGTATCCTATTGCCATCAATTACATGGCCGGCGGCATGGGACAGCCTACTTACGGCCAATGGCAGAACTGGGTCGTCGCCTTGTTCACCTTAGGCGTCGTCATTTTCTTCAATCACTTTAGTAAAGGCATCTTGCGCCTGGCTTCGATTCTCATGGGTATCGTTGCCGGCTACGCCCTGTCGCTGGTACTGGGCATGGTCGATTTTTCCAATGTCGCCGGTGCCGGTTATTTCCAGCTGCCAGGAGTATTGCATTTTGGCATGGAATTCGATCCGCCAGCCTGCATTGCCCTGGCACTCCTCTTCGTCATCAATTCCGTCCAAGCCATTGGCGACTTCTCGGCTACCACCTCCGGTGCTATGGGACGGCAGCCTACAGCAGATGAACTGCACGGTGCCATCGTCGGCTTGGGAGCTACTAATATATTAGGCGCCTTCTTCGGGTTCTTACCGACAGCGTCCTTCAGCCAGAATGTAGGCATTGTTACGACGACGAAAGTCATCAATAAAGCTACGTTAGCCCTGGCAGGAATACTCATTCTTTTTGCCGGCTTGATGCCGAAATTCTCGGCCTTGCTGACGACGATTCCCTATGCCGTATTAGGCGGCGCCACGGTATCGGTCTTCGCCTCCATTGCTATGACCGGTATCAAACTGGCCCTGTCTGACGGTGCATCAGCCCGTGATACAGCGATTATCGGCCTGGCCGTCGCCATGGGAATGGGCCTGTCCGCAGCACCGCAGACACTGTATCTCTTCCCGGACTGGGTCACGACTATTTTTGGTAAAGCCCCAGTCGTCGTAGCCTCTATTATCGCCATTTCCCTGAATCTGATCATCCCTAAACGCGGGAAATGACAGCTCCAAGGGAGTTGGCCGACTACTGGGACCATCAATGTTATCGTACACAAAAGGCACGTGCCACAGCACGTGCCTTTTGTAGTAGAATATACGGTTAATGTCCGGCGTTGACCGCTTCGTAATCAACTTTTTCACCATGTTTTTCCGGAATGACGACAGCCGTCTGATATTCAAAGCATTCCTTGGCAATATCTTTATTGAGCCACAGGAGACAAATCAAGTTAGGAATGATCATGAGACCATTCATCGTATCGGAGAAATTCCACACCATATCCAGCGTCTGTGTAGCCCCAATATAGGTGATCAGACTGAACACGATACGGTAGCCCATAATGACCTTACGATTGCTGACCAAATATTCCAACGCTTTTTCGCCATAATATTCCCAGCCGAGGATCGTAGAAAAAGCAAACAAGGATAAGGCAATACATACGATAAGTTTGCCATATTCACCAAAAACACTGCTAAATGCCAGGATCGTAAGCTGTGCCCCTGTAACAGGTTTAGCCGTAGCCGGATCGATTGTGCCGAGGACACCGGAAGAACAAATGACCAACCCTGTGAGCATGCAAATGATCATCGTATCGAAGAAGGTTCCGGTCATATTCACATACCCCTGACGGGACGGATGGTCCGTCTGTGCAGCAGCTGCTGCGATTGGAGCAGAACCGAGGCCGGCTTCATTGGAGAAGACGCCGCGGGCAACGCCCCAGCGCATAGCCGTCAGTGCCGAAGCCACAATAGAACCACCGATGCCGCCAGCTACAGAATCAAAGGAAAAAGCCATGCGGAACATTTCAGCTACACCTGCCGGAACGGCACTGATGTTAACAATAATGACGATAATTGCTGCCAGGAAATAAAAACCTGCCATAAACGGAACGATAATGCTAGAAACTTTACCGATGCCCTTAATGCCCCGTAAGAAAATGATCAAAGAAGCAATGACGATGAGGCCACCGACGATTTCCGTAGGAATCGCATAACTGGTAAACAACGCTGCAGCAATGGAATTGGCCTGTGTCATGTTGCCAATACCGAAGGACGCACATACAGCAAACAGGGCAAATAAGAACGCCAGGCCATGACCAGCCACTTTATTCTTAATACCGTTCTTCATGGCGTACATCGGACCGCCGGCCATTTCGCCAACGCTGTTGACTTCACGATATTTGACAGCCAGCACAGATTCGCCGTACTTCGTAGACAAGCCGAAGCAGGCACTGATGAACATCCACACTAAAGCACCTGGGCCGCCTAAGACGATAGCTGTAGCAACACCGACGATATTACCAGTACCGACAGTAGCCGATAACGCCGTCATAAGCGACTGGAACGGTGAAATGTCACCTTGATGTTTTCCCTTGCGGAAAATCATTTCAATAGCATAGCGAAGATTTCTCCATGGCAGGAATTTCAACCGAACTGTCAGGAAGATCCCTGTACCGACCAAGAACGCCAGCATAACAGGACCCCACACAAAGTCATTCACTGTTTTTAGTAATGCTGCAAAATCCATTATAACTTCCCCCTTTTAGCATACGCCAGGTTCCCTCAACCTCATATCTGCAAGATATATTGATAAATTCTTAATGCTCGTAAACAGATATATTTTTGTATGCTTAATATATTAGGTATTATAACATTGCTTTTAATATTTGTAAATACTAAATCGTTTAATTTCTTAAACTTTTTTATTTATTTTTCATTTATCTTAAAATTAGTTATTATGTTAACGAATGTAATACATTACCAATATGCATATGTAGTGTTCTATTGTCCATTATCGTCGGACATGGATGAACTGCCCTAAAAAAAACAAGCATCCAAACACCACCTCGTGATGTCTGGATGCTCGTCTTTTATGACAATTTATTTAGTTTTGTTGACCCGTACCCGTTCAATCGTCGGATTGCCTGCTTTATCCTTAGCAATCGTATCGATACGAATAAGATCTAATTCCGGTTTGAATTCACTGACCAAACGACTGATATCAGCGTTCATGGTCACGCCTTTCTGCAGCGCCCGGTATACGAGAGTTGCAAATTCGTATCTGGTCATGCTGCGGTCGCCGCCAAATGTCCCGTCCGGGTAGCCTTCAATAATGCCCTGAGAAGCCATTGTATTGACTGCTTCATACGCCCAATGGTTTGCCGGTACATCCGGGAATTCTTTGCTCAATTCGCTCTGGACACGATTCTGCGAGCCTACGAGCTGATTGACTAAAGCTGTCAGCTGCGCTACGTTTTCCTTCAAGCCCACGATTTCCTTGGCCATAGCGACACGGGATGTCGTAACATGACTGCTGCCACTGCCGAGCTTAATAGAAACACCGGCATTGACCATGTTTTCACCGCCGCCCATAGAGCCGCCGATACCCACTAAGAGGTCTTCATTCGGCCGATAGTACGCGCCGACTGCTACAGCATTGGCATTGCGATAATTACCATAGCCGGCAGCAAAGTCCCACTTCGCATCTGGATCAAAATCAAGCGGATGGAGAGCTGCCAAAGCAGCTGCACCGGCACCGATCCGATTCATGCGGTTTCCTAACTTGTTGATCGAACCTTGGAGAGAATTATAATTCTGTGTCGATTGATTGATGAGCTGGTTCGTTTCATAAAGCTGACTGCCATTGACAGCATCTGTAGATGTTGGAGTGATGTCACCGTTTGCAACATTTGTAATCTTCTTGCCGCCTGCATCAATGCCGCTCGTCGTCACGCTAGGCCCGTTCGTAATAGTCAGCCCATCCGTCGTCATCGTCGTATTGCCAGATGTAAAGGTTTCAGATTGAACACTACGGAGACCGCTAAGATCTTGGTTCAAGGTCACTTGAATCTCACCAGTACTTGCTACTGTCGTAATATTCTTGTCGCCCTTGATGTTTACAGTATCCCCCAGGCTACTCTTAAACGCATTGCCTGTGTCCCCAGCAAAATTCAGACCACTCTCGATTGCCTCCGTATTAGCCTCCTGCTGAGTTTTGCTGGCTACATTAGTAATCGTAACTTGTTGTGGATTACCAGCATTATCCTTTACAACGGCACCGGTACCATCTACTAGATCCATGGTAACCGTCCCCTGTTCAGTGGTCTCATAGGATTTGGCAGCAACATGGATATCACTGTCTTTCGCTTCTTTTTTAGACTTATCCATCGCCGCCTGCAATTGTTCTTCTGTAGCTGCCCGTTCTGATGTAGCAAAGCCTTCGACATCCAGTGTCGTATTTGTAAGACCTGTAATCTGCCCCGTTTTACCATCAATTTTTACATTGCCAAACGATCCACTACCGGTCTTGCCATCCATGGAAATCTGCTTGCCTACGTCGAGAGTGCCATTTTTTCCGTCTGCTACAACTTTATTATCGCCGTTTCCTGCCGTAATCGTGCCATCGGACCCTTTAATGGTAACGGTGGCATCCCCCTTCGTATCATCACCTAAGGTAATATCTTTATTCAAGGAAACCGCATAATTCGTTATCCCAGTTTTCGTATCTGTATTCGGTTTTACCACAATGTTGCCATTGCCTGCCGATACGGTGCTATGCGCTGCTGCCTCTTTCTGTACTGCTGCAAGCTGACTCCCATTAACAGCGTCTGTACTAGTGGAACTAATTAATCCAGCACCTACATTAGTAATCTTGTTGCCGCCATTGTGCAATCCGTCTGTTCCCAGGCTGACTGTCGTATCGCCGGCTGCTGCTCCCATGGTAATGCTGTTCAGGTTCGTCAGGTCTTTGTTCAGTTTCACTGTAACAGTGGTATCGCCTTCTGTTGTCTGTGACGATACCGTCCCGATGTTGCCATTGGTCAGTTTTGTGCTGTCTGTGACTCCGCCGACAACATTCACAGTCTGGTTCAGTTTTGTCTTAGCCAGTGTGCCGCTGTCGCCCATGTACTTCATGCCATCATCAAGCGTAGCCAGTGTCTTTGTCTGCCCTCCACTGGTGTACTGAATTCTGTCCGTGCCATTATAGGTCACTGTTGTAGAACCATTGATATTATGCAAAATAAGTTGGTTCATCGTAGCACTATTCAATCCGGTCAGATCTTTATCCAGCATGATATCAATGACACCGCTGTCATTGATAACAGTCTTGATGTTAGCATCCGAATAACTGTCGTCAAGCTTTGTGCCGCCACCTTTAACGGTAACGGTATTTCCCATCTGTGCCGTATACGCTTTACCGCTGTTGGCTGCAAAGTTCAGGCCTTTGGCAAGATCACTAGCTTTGGCCACATCCTTAATGACCGCCGTTTCACCAGTAACAGCATTTCCATTGCCATCAACATAGGTCATCGTAACATTACCATTTTTATCCGGTGCATATGTGGTTGCTTTGATATGCTGTTCACTGTCTTTCAGTTTAGTTTCACTGTCTTTTAGATAGTCTACATTGACGGCTTCACTGCCATCAGTGCCACCAGCATAGGCAACGTTAGTGACCTTCGTGCCGCCTAACTTATTGGCATACGTCGTATGGCTGTCTCCCATAATGACCTTGGTATAGTCCGTCGTGTTGTCGTTCTTCTTGGCATAATGGACGGCGCCTGCATCGCCATTCGAGATAGCTCCAATGGTAATTGCATTACCATCGTTTGCAATAGTGACGTTATCTCCTGCCTTTAAATTGATTTTATTATTCGCAGGTGTTACATCTGTACCAGCGACCTGAAGATTCCACAACTGATCTGTCGTCGCTATGGTCTTATAACTAGTACTACTACCATAGCGAATCGAGTTATCGTTACTATTATACGTAATGGAGGTAGAGTTGCTCTGGTCATTCAGAGTCACCTTATTCGTCGTGACACTATTCAATCCGGTCAGATCTTTATCCAACATAATATCGATGGTCGTTTGACCGTTAGTCTGCGATACTTTGGTCTTGATGTTATTTCCAGAATACTTGTCGTCATCTTTCGTACCAGTCCCCTGGACCTTTACGGTACTGCCCAGTTTGTTGTTCACTGTAGTACCGCTGTTGGCTGCAAAGTTCAGGCCTTTATCAATTGTGTTATTGATAGTCGTAATATCGCCTGTACTGGCAATTCCTGTAAGGACAACATTGTCATTCGTAGCCGTATCATTAGTACCTTTGACAATCGGAATGGTCACGCTGTTACTAGTCACAGCATAGCGGCCTTTTTTGACATGCTGATCACTGGCTGTTACCTCATCTTTAGCTTGGGTCAACTGGCTCACATTGACGGCATCCGTACCAGCTTCCCCTGCTTTTACGTTTGTGATTTTATAACCACCATTGCTCAAACCATTTTTAGTCAATTGAACTTGAGATGTACCACCGGTACCTGTATCCATGGTAATACTCGTCATCCCTGTTAAAGCACTATTCAAATTAAACGTAACAATGCCATCAGCACCAATGTCAGCTGTCGTGTTAGTACCATTTTTAAAGTTTAACCCATCTTTTAAGGATACGGTCTTAGCGGTACCATCATTCGCTTTATAAGAAAGGTTAACCTTGCTTGGATCGACAGATATTTTATGTGAGTCATCGGAAGTAATGGTGATACCATCACCGGCAGTATAGGTCGTATCTGTAGCCGAAATTTCATTATTGTTAATTTTGATATTTGTCCCTGCCGTATAGGTTGCCCCAGTATCAAGCTTGTAATCTGTCCCATTAATAGTAAGACCTGTCAGGCTTGTCGGATTGGTGGTTTTTGTATTATTGGCTACTACTTTTGTACCAGTCAGTAATGTCACTTCATTAGTGCCATTTGAAAGTGTTATGTACGTGTCCTTATTATTCTTACCACCACCGGCACTTACTGTAATGGCTCCATCTACAGCAACACCCTTATCATCGGCACCATTACGCATCAACTGAATAGTCGCCGAACCATCAGTGTTTTTATTCATTTGTACTTCTTTAATATCATTACGTTGGAGTTTTAAATCATTGTCCGACAATTCGTTTAAGTCTTTCTGATAATCCGCAACACGATAGGTATCCATCGTCGCATCTGGATTCGTTACCTTGGCCGCCCAGTAGCTGTAATACTTACCATCTTTCTTGACCGTCGTAAGCACTTCATTATTCTTACCGTAGACAGTCCCCGTGTAGACTGCAGAACCACTGGCATTCGTGAAAACACCCAATTGGCTATCAATGACATAGAGATTGCTGTAATCTACAGCTTTGCCGTTATACGTATACGACTGCAATGTTTCGTTCCACTCTAATTTTTTTCCACTGTTAGACGCTTTCGTCTCCGTAGTAAAACCTTGTGTGCTATATATATGTATCTCCTTTTTGAGTCACTTTTCGTAAATCAGCATACCCATTTGCATACCCCCCATTATCGTTATTCTTCTTATCAACCAAGTCTTTCCAACTGGAATCCTGTATAATGTAATCATAACTAGAAGGAACTACTGTTCCGCCTGAATTACTTACTCCGGCATAGGACCCGGCTTCAATCTTTTGCAACGATTCCCCCAAATTAGTGCTTACGCCGGTCGTACCACTCGTAGACTTCACTACTTCTAAAATACCTTTAGTCTTCGCAGCTTTATCAGTAGCAGTGCCAGTATAGCTAATATCAACCCTAATTGCATTCGTTGATAGATCGGTATATTTCCCCCCCGTTGGATCTACTGTGATCGTATAGCCATCACGAACAAAATACTTCGTGCCATTCAATTCTATTAGTTTATACGTATATGTTTTTTCGTTTACAGGAAGCTGTATGTATGGGTCTGTAGACGAATTATTCTTAGCCTCCCTTATCTGATCATTAGTCGCCGCAAAGGCTACATATTGTTCCTCTACTGTAGCCGCAGCAGTAGGTTGAGCTGCCATGACGGGTTGCGGCACTCCAAATACAGGTACGAGTACGGCCCCTGCTAATACAGCACCTAGGACTAAATGGCGCAACGTCTTGCCACTCCGATGGCAGGATATGCTCCTTCGTTCGGTA
>JAKVKI010000003.1 GCA_022486585.1 Megasphaera sp. | reverse complement strand
TACAAAACATCTTCGGAAAATTCATCACCATTGCTGTGCACATGCAATACCATGCGCGGATGAAGTTTGGCATAAATGATAGCCTTAATCGTCTTTACGATCAATATAATACGCGTTACTTTAAAACCGCCTGCCGTCGAGCCAGCACAACCGCCAATAAACATGAGCATGAGTATAATGGATTTGGAAAACGCCGGCCACTGATCAAAATCACTGGATACAAAGCCTGTCGATGACGATAACGATACCGCTTGGAACAAGGCCTGACGCAACGCTTCCGTACCATTCCATCCCTGTTGGCATATAAGATTAAGGGCCATGGCCATGGTCGCCACAACAACGATTCCGATATACGTACGAAATTCCATATCACGAAAAATGATTTTCCAGCCTTTACGCCATGCCGCTACATACATACCAAAGTTGGCACTGGAAATAACCATAAAGAAGATGATCCAGCCTTCAATGACCGGACTGTCAAAATGGGCGACACTATCGTTATACGGTGAGAATCCGCCTGTCGCAATCGTAGACATAGCATGATCCACTGCAATAATCGGCGTCATGCCGCAAAGCATGTAAACAACGGCAGCAACTGTCGTAAATGTGACATACACCGTAAACAAGGCCTTCGCCATTTCCTTTACCCGTGGCAGTGTCCGGTCATCTGTCGGACCTGTACTTTCAGCATTAAACATGTGCACGGACCCGCGGCCGATTTGTGGGAATAACGCAATAAAAATGACAATAATACCTAATCCGCCGAACCAATGGGTCATAGAACGCCACAATAAAATACTTTGCGGCAGCACCTCTATATCATTGATGACCGTAGCTCCTGTACCGGACAAGCCGGAAATACATTCCAGCACACTGTCCAGGACAGATAAATACCCGCCAGCAGCATATGGAATCATACCCAAAAAAGTGATCATAATCCAGGTCAGTGCCGTAATAGCAATACCTTCTCTATCCGTCAAGACATCTTTCGGACTATGTCCATATCGGATGAACCCCGCTCCAACGCCAACACAGACGATAATAGCCGTAACAAAGGAAACTAAGCTTGCTTCACTGCCTATAAGTGCTATACCAAGAGGCACTACAAGGGCCATGGCGCACGCTAATGACAACTTGCCGAGGATAAAAATAATGATTTTAAGATCCACGTATACCGCCTCCTACCATTTACGACGCATATACTGCCCTATGGTCTGTATAACAATAAGGAAGGAGAAAATTTCTACACGCCCTAAAATCATTAAAAAGCCACAATACAGCTTCGTCCATGCCGGCAAAACAGAAAAATCTGCAATACCGAACAACTCGATAGTCGATCCAACACTAGACAAGCAACCGGCAGCAATTCCCATAGCCTGCAGCGTCGTAACGCCACTGAGCGAAATAATGAGCATAGAAATAAAAAAAGCAGCCATAAACAAGAAAAAATAACTCAATACACGACTGACAATTTTCATATCCACAGGTATCGTATTGATTTTCACGCAAATGACCATATGCGGATGGAGTGTACGGCGCATTTCCTGCGCTGCCATTTTAAACAACACAATAAAGCGCATGACCCGCATGCCCCCTGTCGCCGAACCAATACAGCCGCCTGCAAATACTAGCGTAAACAAGGCAAAACGGTCAAATTCCGGCCAATCCATAAAGGGAGCAGACGAAAAACCGCTCGTACTGATAAAGGATACGACCTGAAAGAATCCGTATCGTACACTTTCGAATCCTGTATACACGCCGCTGTACCATAAATTCATAGACACAAAGGTACCGGCAACGATGACAAGGCCTAAAAAAGTTTGTATTTCTGTATCACGGAAAATACCTCTCATATTACGTCGTTCAAGGCCTTTCCAATACAACAGGAAATTGCCACTGGCCATCAACATAGACGCTATACCGGCTAATTCCAGCCAGGGATTATTGAAACGGATAAAATCAAATCCAGAATTACTGCCACTGGTAGACACAGTCATAAGAGAGGCCATGAACGCATCCACGACGTCTAAACCAGCAAGCCAGTATAAGCCCAGGGAAATCATCGTGATTACTGCATAAATACGTGCAGTCTGACGAGCTGCTTCTCTCATCCGCCCTACCATAGGGCTGAAATTGATGCTCTGATGGGCTGATAACGTAATGCCAAAACAACCGCTCACTTGCGGCAATACAGTTACCAGCATGATAATGAAGTTCAAGCCGCCCATCCATTCCATCACTGAATTCCAAAGCAGCAACGAACGGGGCAGCGGCCCTGTTCCCAAGGGCACACAAGTCACTCCTGCTGTCGTATAGGCAGACACACTTTGGAAAAAAGCATCCACAGGCGTAAAAATACCTGACAAGACATACGGTATCATTCCGACACAACCGAGCAACAGCCACACCGACACCATATACCAAGCCCCTTGGCTGACCGTAAGCTGCCGGCGGTGTTCCTGCCCCAGCTTCAAGAACACCGCGCCCAGACCGAGTGTCACAACGATGGATGGGACAAACCAAACCAGCCCCGGCTCGCCCCAATAAAGAGAAAACACCAATGGCACGATCAACACAGCTCCATTGATAATAGCAATACGACCCAGGAGAAATAAGAAAAGTTTCCTATTCATCTGATTCCCTGCCTTTGAAGTATTTCATCACTTTTTTAGAAAAAACGGTTTGAATGAACAAGATGATCCGGTCTCCTGCCAGCAGTACTGAACTGCCGTTCGGAATCGTCGCCTCTCCATTGCGGACATAGGCACAAACCAAACATTCCCGGGGCAGATCTACATCCATAAGTCGTTTACCAGCCACAGGAGCGCCTTGCTGCACAATAACTTCTACCGCTTCCGCTTTGGCCCCTTCCAGCAATGATACGGATACTACGCCACCACGACGAGCAAATGCCAGCACTTCACTGGCTGACAACAGACGCGTAGACAAGACAATATCGACACCGACTTTTTCCATGAGATCTACATATTCGATACGAGATACACGGACAATCGTCTTCTTCGCACCTAAATGCTTGGCAATGAGTGCCAGCATGAGATTCAGTCTGTCATCATCAGTCAGGCAAATGACGACATCGGCATCGGCAATTCCTTCCTGTTCAATAAGGTCAATATCCGTCCCGTCACCACAAATAGCAATACCGCTGTTCAGCTTTTCTGACACTAGCCGGCAGCGTTCTTTGTCTTTATCAAAAATCTTCACTTTAACGCCTTGCGTATCGAGCATCGGTGCCAAGAAACGACCTGTTCTGCCGGCACCGATAATGATCGCTCGTTCCACTTTTTTAGTATCGCTTTGAACGAAATTTTTACTGAATTTCTCTATTGCATCTGGATCTCCAATAAAATACGCATTATCATGAGGTAACAATTTATCATCACCGTGAGGAATAATCATGCGGTGATCCCGGAATATCATTCCCGCCAAAATAGACGGCGGAATATTAAGATCTTTAAAAGGAATATTGACCAACGGTGAATGACGGCGTACTTTTGTTTCAAAAAGACGCACCTTGCCATTAGCAAAATCTTCTACATTAAGCGCTGCCGGAGTCATGAGAATCCGATTGATTTCACGAGCTGTAATGAGTTCCGGATTCAACATGAGATCTATGTCGAAATTCTGTTTAAGATAATCACGAGCTTCTGATATAAACTGCATATCACGAATCCGGGCAGCTGTATATTTAATGCCGTGTTTTTTAGCTAAAATACAAGCGACCATATTGACTTCATCAATGGCTGTAACAGCGACAAGGATATCAGCGCCGTGAATGTCAGGGTCATTCATCGTAATAGGGCTGGCACCATTTGCCAGTACCGTTAACACATCAAGTGTATTTTTAACAGCTTCCAGCCGTTCTTCATCATGGTCAACAACGACCACATCAAATTGTTCATTCGATAATAATTCGGCAATACTATAACCCAATTTTCCCGCGCCTACTACTACAATACGCACGTATATTACCTCCCTTAAGGAAAGATTTTCAGATGTGAATATCCATATGTACTATACCACATCTGCGTGACAGTGGCTAGAGGATGGACTAGTCCGCGCGTATTCCCTCTAGTATAGAAATGACAAATGTGCTAAAATAAATTGTTTACTAATATTATACTATTATATGTAAGGGGTACTTATGGCTAATAAATTCGTGTCCGGCACCTTGATACTGACCTTATCCGGGTTCGTCGTCAAGGCTATTGGCAGTATCAACTGGATTATTTTATCCCGTATTCTCGGTGGCGAAGGCATCGGCATCTATCAGATGGCCTTCCCTATTTATTTACTGGCCTTGGAAATTTCCAGTGCTGGTATTCCTATTGCTATTTCCATCATTACTGCTGAAAAAGCCGCAAAAAAAGATTATGGCGGCGCTCAGCGTATTTTCCATGTATCACTGACCATGCTATGTTCGACGGCACTGTTTCTAAGTATCGTCGTGTTTTTTGGTTCCCGCTGGCTCATCGACTATGGTATTATCCGTGAAAGCCGCGCCTATTATTCTCTGATTGCCCTGGCACCAGCCATTTTCTTCACGACAATCATTGCCGGATATCGCGGCTACCTGCAAGGATGGCAGCAAATGACGCCGACAGCCTTATCACAGATTGTAGAACAGCTGGTCCGCGTCTTCGTCATGCTTGGTTTTGCAGCACTCCTGCTCCCGTACGGCCTCGATTATGCTGCTGGCGGTGCCAGCCTCGGTGCCGGTGCTGGTGGTGCCGCCGCATTATTAGTACTATTATATTACTATCATAAATTAAAGTGTTCCCTCCCTGTTGACGGGCCGGTCTTCCCCAAAGAAGGCATCGGGCATATACTCAAACGTCTCGTCATCTTAGCTATCCCTATTTCGTTAGCTAGTATCATGCTCCCTGTCGTATCTAACCTGGATTTGCTCATCGTTCCGCGACGGCTGGAAGTAGCCGGCTATTCTACAGCCCAGGCAACAGAACTCTTTGGCTATCTGACAGGCATGTCTGTGCCCTTGATCAATTTAGCTACTATTTTGACGGCAGCCATGGCTATGAGCCTTGTCCCTGCCATCAGCCATAGCTTTACGCTCCATGAAAATGACGAAATCCACAACCGTACGGCCGGGGCCATGCGCATCGCCTTGCTAGTGACTATCCCGTTCAGTGTCATGCTGTATGTCATGGCTGAACCGGTAGTGACCCTGATTTACAATGCGCCGGCTGCAACAGATGCTACCCGAGCCGTATCCATCGCTATTTGTTTCCTCGGTCTCCATCAGATTACGACAGCCATTCTCCAGGGATTAAAGAAACCTAAGATTCCTGTCATCAACATGGGCATTGCCTGTGTTTTCAAAGTGGCCTGCAACTGGTTCTTAGTTGCTATACCAGCTTTTGGTATCACCGGTGCTTCCTATGCAACAGTTGCCGATATCGGCGTTGCAGCAGCCCTGAATCTCTTCTTCATCTACCGCAATACAGGCTATGTCATTGATATCAAAACGGTACTCAAAAACGTCATTTCTGCAGTTCTCATGGGTATAGCCATGTATTTCGCTTACGACTTCCTCAAGCTTCATATGGGACTCTTCCTCAGTCTCTTCATTACCTGTATCATGGGTTCAGCTATTTATATCGGCCTTATGATCGCCAACGGCGGTGTAACCAGAGAAGATGCTGGCAAGATTCCTTTCTTCGGACGATTCTTCTAATCACAACTAACAAAAAATAGCGTTTGCAGATATAACAATCTCTGCAAACGCTATTTTTATTATGGCTGCGGTATATGCGCTGCCAACGTATTGGTAAGTTCCATATGTTCAAAATATTTATGTGTCTTCCACAAGATAGCACTGAATGCACTAAAGGTCAGGCGGAATTGGAAATGTTTGAAACTGACCGGTCCCTCAAACATCGGTACGCGATCAAGATCATAATGATCATCCCAGGGAAAATCCCGTCCTGTTTCTACTGTAAATCCGTATTCATACCCTGCCGCCTTTGTTTCGGCCAGTACCATATCATTGAATTTACCTTCTGGGAAGGCAATATACGTACAAGGTTTTCCCAAATACCCTTCAATAACAGCTTTAGATTCCGTCAATTCGCGATGTACGCCTGCTTGATCAAAGCTGGTCAGTGGTTTGTGACTAATCGTATGGGAACCAAATTCCATCCCATTTTGACTCATTTCAGTGACTTGGTCCCAAGTCAAATATCCCGGTGTGTTCATTAAATTGATGACCAGGAAAATAGTACCTTTCATGCCATATTTTTTCATAATTGGATAGGCTTGCTCATAATTATCAACATACCCATCATCAAACGTAATGAAAACTGGCCGGTCTGGCAAATCACCTTCATTACGCATATAGGCATCGAATTGCGCCTGCGTAATGGCATGATAGTCATTGTCGTGCAAATACTTCATCTGCTCAGCAAAATTTTCAGGCTTCATTGTAAGACACGTACTGAATTTATTATTGACCTGATGATAATTCAATACAGGAACACCTGTCAGGACATAATTCGTCGCACCAAAATACCAATAGGAAAAAATGCCGCACAGAAGGACGGCTATGGAAAAAGCAACCCCAACGATCCATAATAGTATTTTCTTCACCATAAGACTCCCTTAAGTATGCTCAAATAAACAATTTGTTATTAGGATATCATATTTATAGGGGACTTTCAAGGTCAACTAAGTTTTTCTGCCGTTTTTACAAAGCCATTATCTGTAAGCCATTTCATATCCCGTTCTGCCAATGCCTGCCGTAACTCCTTAAGACAGAGATTTTCCATATCCGTTGTTTCCTGGATATGAACAAGATACATCGTTTCTTCGTACAAATAATTTTTCATTTCTTCCGCATCGACACAATCTTTTAAAGCAAAGAGAATATCTTCTGATTCCTGTTGCACTGCCAATAAGCCCTGCCATTTTTTATAATCTTCTTCTGTTAATGTAAATGCTCCGTATTCATCTGTATCCAAGCGTTCTTGAGAACAGAGTACATTCTTGGCATAATCGCAGCCTGAAGCCCGATCATATACATGAAGATGTCGTTCTTCTCCATTTACATATACACGCATTGTTTCATCTCCGTTCTGCACAATTTGTGCGGTACTGCCCTATAAAAAAACCGGCAACCAAAAGGTCACCGGTCAAAAGGTCGATTATGAATTGCAATTAGCACTTAACTACGTTAGCTGCCTGCGGTCCACGAGCGCCATCAACGATTTCAAATTCAACTTCCTGGCCTTCAGTCAGGGATTTAAAACCATCTTCTTGTACTGCGGAAAAATGTACGAATACATCGCCGCCATCTTCTCTTTCAATGAAGCCATAACCTTTTTCTGCGCTAAACCATTTTACTTTACCGTGCATGACAAATCCTCCTAAAAAAAAACAAATCCAGCTAACTTGTAGCTCTTGTATGATATTACCATAATCAGTTCACAATGTCAACGTCAAATATGACGACTTTGTCAGCATTTTTCTAAAATTCGAAAAACCAGCTCACAATTGTCCTCTATCTGCTGATTTTGACTGTATATACGTAACAAAATCAAATGAAATCTTATTTTTTTCATCACGAAGATGATGTTCCCGTTTCATTTCTTTCCACTGACCTGGCTCTAATTTCGGAAAAAATGTATCCGCTGGAAAGGTCGCTTTTATTTCTGTCAGATGAAGCATATCGGCTTTAGGCAAAAATAATTCATACAAAGAGGCGCCACCAATAACAAAATAATCGCTATAGCCCTTCATTTTCTGTATGACCTCGTCTATATCATGACAAATGACAACGTCTTTTCCATGTTCATAAGACCGTTGTCGTGTCAGCACAACGTGCTGACGCCCTGGCAATATCCCCGGAAGGCTTTCAAACGTTTTGCGTCCCATAACGATAGGATGTCCCATCGTAAGAGATTTAAATCGCTTTAGATCGGCCGGCAAGTGGCACAATAAGTCATTATCTTTACCAATACCGCCAGCAGCATCGACAGCAGCAATAATGTGAATCATCAGACAGCCACCTCCATGGATAATTTACCTAAATGCTTATATTCATCAAGTTGAATATCCTCCGGTTTGAACTGATAAAAGTCATGCACAGCCGGATTAATGAGCAGCTTCGGTGCTGCTAATGCCTGGCTGCGCCGTGCCAGCTGGGTCTTCATCGCCGGAATATGATTTTCATAAATATGGGCATTATTGATGACATGAGTAAACAATCCCGGTCTTAATCCTACGGTTTGGGCAATCAAATGGATCAGCACAGCATACTGCGTCATATTGAACGGCACACCGAGACCCATATCGCCGCTGCGCTGAATGAGCATACAATTGAGCCTGCCGTCAGTCACATCCCACAACGTCTGGAACGCACACGGCTGCAACGCCATATCGGGCAAATCTTCTATGTTCCACAAGGATACGATCATCCGACGATTCTGCGGGTCATTTATCAATTGATCAAGCAGCTTATCAACTTGTTTGAACTTACGTATTTGATACCCGTACGCTTTGCCAATGGTCCCGTCAGGACGCATCCATTCATCCCAAACATGACAATTCATCTTTTGCAGTTCTCGTACATCATTGCTCTGCAACTGCCAAATCCATAATATTTCCTTTACTGCCGTCTTAAACGCTACGAATTTCGTCGTCAAGATAGGAAATTCCTCTTCCAAATCAAACTGCATGATCTGATGTGGCAGCTTATACGTAGGAATACCGGTACGATTATTGGCATAAAACCCATGATCTAAAATATGTGCGATAATATCCAAATACTGTGTATCTGCTTTACTCAAAATAGTCACCTCTGTCGATTTTTTTGTCCTGCTGCGAAAGGTTCCAAGACAAACTGTCCTTACTGCTCGAATGAACAGATAGCCTGTACAAACTGTTTGCCATACTTATTTAATTTAAAATTCCCAACGCCTTTGATATTGGCCATATCATCTAACGTGGCGGGCTTTTGAGCCGCCATTTCCCATAAGGTTGCATCAGAAAAAATAACAAATGGCGGAATATGTTCTTCTTTAGCCATATCATACCGCACTGCACGCAACGCGTCAAACAAGGGGCGCAATGCATCGTCTGCTGCGACGGTACTATGATTCTTACGCTTTTTCGTCTGTACATCCTGTTCTTCTTCAACGAGCCGTTTCTGCACGACTCGCCCCTGACCTGCCATCATATCCCGCCCGGCTGCCGTAAGGGCTACAACAGGGTACTGGCCTTCACTTTGCTGCAAATATCCATCATCGACACAGGCCCTTACCATATCACGAATTTCTCCTGTTGAGAAATCGCCGAGCATACCAAAAGCCGATTGATGCTGGAAATTATATTTCCTTATTTTTGCATTGTTACTGCCCTTGAGGATATCACAGACCATAGTCATACCGAACCGGCCTTTTAATTCGTCGACACAAAGACAAATCAAGCGAGCCTCTTTCGTGCGGTCTTCTTGTACGACTTCTTGATCACAATTACCACAATTTTCACATCGCTGCCATTGCGGATGCTCTCCAAAATAAGTCAGAATATAGTGACGTAAACAATGAGTGCCTTCACAATACTCTACCATACGATTGAGCATACGCATTTCAATAGCCTGCTGTTCCGGGTCATGAACTGAGTTTTCAATGAGGAAACGTTGTATCATAATATCCTGCCGGCTATATAAAAGGATACACTCTCCAGGAGCGCCATCACGACCGGCTCTTCCAGCTTCCTGATAATAGCTTTCAATATTTTTTGGCATTTGAACATGAATAATAAAACGGACGTTGCTCTTATCAATACCCATGCCAAATGCATTGGTCGCCACAATAATATCCAGCTTATCATAGGTGAAGTCTTCTTGCGCCTGACGGCGTGTCTCATCACTCAGTCCGGCATGGTATCGGCCTGCACGAATGCCACGCCGCTTCAGTTCCATATACACCTTATCCACTTCTTTACGTGTAGCCCCATAAATAATGCCGCTGTCGTCTTTATGCTCATGCAAATACGATAAGATAAAATTCATCTTGTCGCCATGACGGACGATGCGAAAATATAGATTGGGACGGTCAAATCCACCGATAAAAATACGTTCCCGCTGCAAGCCTAATAAATCCATCATATCTTTTTTTACTTTTTCTGTCGCTGTTGCTGTAAACGCTCCCATGACCGGACGTTGCGGCAACGTCGCTACCCAGTCCTTAATGGCACAATAGCTTGGACGGAAATCATGACCCCATTGGGAAACACAGTGCGCTTCATCAACGACGACCATGGATAAGCGCAGGGATTTCATGACGCCGGAAAAGAATGCATTTTGCAATCGTTCCGGCGATACGTACACGATACGTACACGACCGGCACGAATGGCTGCATAGCGCTGCTTGGACTCTTCAAATGTACATTGGCTGTTAATATATGTTGCCGGAATATGTTGGTTCACTAAAGCATCAACTTGATCCTTCATAAGAGAAATCAGAGGTGAAATAATAAGTGTCACGCCAGGCATAAGCAGTGCTGGTATTTGGAAACAAATCGATTTTCCTGCACCAGTCGGCATAATAGCCAGACAATCCCGTCCTGACAGCAGTGTCGTAATGACTTCATCCTGCCCCGGCCGGAACGACGTATATCCAAAATATTGTTTCAACACATCAATGGGCTCCATAGGTCCTCCTTATGATAATACACACTCTGATCAATCTGCTTAGGTGCAAATAAAAGCCAGTAGCTATGAAGTTTAGCTACTGGCTGCAGAATACGCTGACTTAAAAAGATTGACAATTCCCGGCACATATGTACAGAAAATTACTTCGACAATTCTTCTTTCAATACATCGCCTAACCGCTTAATGCCTTCTACGATGCGATCTTCCGGCATATTGGAGTAATTCAGGCGGAAGTGATTGCCATTGCCGCCGTTCGGATAGAAAATGCCGCCAGGTACATAGGCCACATTTTTAGCAAGACATTTTGGCATCATTTCTTTAGCATCAAGTTTTTCCGGCATAGTGACCCACGTGAACAAGCCACCCTGCGGATACGTAAAGGTTACACCTTCAGGGAAATACTTCTTCATAGAATCATACATCAAGGTACGACGTTTAGCATATAATGCACAAATTTCTTTGATATGTTTTTCCATATCAAACATTTGGCAGAAATATGCAGCCTGGCGCTGTCCAAATGTAGATGTACCAAGGTCAACAGCCTGTTTATATTTTACAAATTTATCTATGATCTGCGGATTAGCTACGATCCAGCCAAGGCGAAGGCCTGGCATGAAAATTTTGGAGAAAGAACCTAAAAATACGACTTTTCCCTGCGTATCCATGGATTTTAACGATGGCAGCTTTTCAATATCATAACGGATTTCGCCGTATGGATCATCTTCCAAAACGGTAACATCATATTTATTGATGACTTCCATGAATTGTTTACGCCGTTCTATAGGCCACGTAATGCCTGTTGGATTCTGGAATTCCGGAATGACGTAAATCATGCGGATAGAATCATCAGCAGCTAAAATCTTATCTAATTCTTCAGGAACGATCCCCTTATCATCTGTCGGTACTTCAATGTATTTAGGGCGAACCGGATCAAATGCCATAATAGCGCCCATGTAAGACGGACTTTCCATACAAACGGTCTGATCCATATCGACGAGGATTTGGGACAAAATAAACAATGCCTGCTGAGAACCGGTAGTGACGACAACATCTTTCGGTTCACAATCAACGAAGAATTTATTTTTCATACGTTTGCAAATTTCTTCGCGCAAAGGAACATACCCTTCTGTTGTGCCATACTGTACTGCTTTGCGTCCTTCTTTTTCATAAATAGCTTGGTCTACTTTTTTCATTTCTTCAATAGGAAACAATTCCGGAGCCGGAAGACCGCCTGCAAAAGAAATGACTTCTGGCTTTTCTGTTAACGCCAATAAATCTGCAATATCAGACGATTGTAATGTCTGAGCAAAACTTGAAAATTTCGTCATAGTAACACCCCTTCATATATCCTTCAATGGATTAAAATTTCCCCAGTGAAAATATTATAGCACGTCTATTCCTCGAATGCAATTGAAAATGCCGCCAGGGAATCACAGCCCCTGGGCCCTCTATGGAAACAACATTCTTTTTCATCATTCCTGCTCATAACGTTCCGATACTTTTTGTGCTGCCATAGAATCCATCTTCCATGCGCCATATTCGAATACAAATGTATACGTTCCATTAACTTCTTTACCACATTATCATAGATTACAGATACCATAAATCACAAATAGTGCCTAGATCAGATTTGTTCTTTATATAACAAAAGTATAAAATTTAGGATTATTTTATTGACATAAGGGCAAGATGTGCGTATAGTAGTCTTCAACAAATACAAACAGTGTTGATTGGGAATAGTAATGCCGGTGCACCATAACAGAGACTTGCCCGTTGGTGAAAAGCAAGATGGCCGCACAGCATGAAGTCGCCCAGGAGCAGCTGCCCGAACGCTTCGGCAAGTAGACGCAGCCGGCAGGCAACCGTTATCTCGCCAAGCATTACAAGGTCAATCCCGAGATGCCTGCAAAGTGGTCAGTTATGACAATAAGAGTGGTACCGCAGAGTATATAATACTTTGTCTCTTCAATAGAGGCAAAGTATTTTTTTATTTCTTTTAGGTCCAATCAAAACCGTTTCCGTATTTGCTTTTATGATTTACTTATTGAGAGGGGTCTTATATATGATGAATGCAATTGGAAAATTAAGTAGTTTTGTTGGTACCTATTTAACGTATATCGTCCTTGCCGTCGTTGTTTGGGCATACTTCATGCCTGGTGCATTTTTATGGGCAGTCCCTAACACAGTACTATTGTTAGGCGTCGTCATGTTCGGTATGGGCATGACATTGCATGCTACAGATTTTAAATTGATTTTCCAGCGTCCTCGGGAAGTCCTTATCGGTACGACATGTCACTATACGATCATGCCTATTATCGCCTATGCCTTAGTAAAAATCTTTCAGCTGCCACCAGAACTTGCTGTCGGCATGGTCCTTCTCGGTTCCTGCCCCAGCGGTACAGCCTCGAATGTCATGAGCTTCCTCGCCAAGGGTGATGTACCATTAGCCGTATCAATTACGACCGTATCGACATTATTAGCACCGATCATGATGCCTTTCCTGGTATGGGCTTTAGCCGGACAATGGGTTCAAGTATCATTTATCGCTATGGCTATGACCGTAATTAAAGTAATTCTTCTGCCGTTGATTTTAGGGCTTATAGTTCATCGTATAATCGGTGAAGTTTATTTGACTCAATTATCAAAAGTCCTTGTCCTCATCTCTGCGTTTGCTGTATTGACGATTGTCGGCGGCGTTATTGCCATTAATGGTGAAAAGATTATCGAATTGGGATTTTTCATGATCCTTATGGTTCTGATGCATAATCTTTTGGGTTTCGCCATCGGTTACTTTCTCACAGGAAAATTGGGATTGGGGAAACGGCAGCAGCATTCCGTCACCTTAGAAGTTGGTATGCAGAATGATGCCCTGGCTATCTCCCTCGTTTCCGTATTCTTTACGCCAGCTGTAGCTATTCCTGCAGCCGTCGGCGCCGCCATCCATCAGATTACCGGTTCCATCTTAGCTGGTATCTTTGCCCGCAATATAGACAAATTAGAAGCCCGAGAACAGAAACTCTCCATGGATGAAAGCATAGTACCATCACAGCACTAACATCCTGCTATACCGTAGGACTTATTAAAATAATCCCCCGAAAACACGCAGTCCCAGCCTGCATTTCCGGAGGATTATTCTATCTTTACATCCAATATTTTTATTTATTCTATCATATGTGTGTACTATACTATCTTTTCCTGCCGTGTAGTACCTATAGATTATCGTCGTCTTCTTCGTCGTCTTCTTCATAGTCTGCTGTCAGTGCATCAATAAGCTGATAAATTGTTTGATTCACTTCTTCACAGGGCTCATTTTTCTCTTCAGCATCAACAAAGTCATCCAAGAGATCCTGGATTTCAGGATCCTCATATTGAAGGACAAGAAGACCTACGAGACTTTCAACAACATCATGATCTAACCGCTTATCTTCGTGAAGGCGTTCATGGAACAACGAAACAGCTTGCCATTTCGCACGAATACGTTGTGGCGTATCGACATCTACATGAATATCTTTCTCTTCATACAAGCAAGATGGTCCATCATCCCTTGTTTCATCATCATAATCATCCGTATCGCAGGCATCGTCGTCATCATACTCGTCGGTATAAAGCTGCGCGTTGAATAAGAGCTGAACGATTAAATCTTCAGGCATCATACTCTCATCATCATAATAGAAATCCAATGGATGAGGAAATATGAGATGACTGAATTCATCCGTATCGCCTGTCATCACAGCATGTTCATAGCCATCGTGCGGTGATTCTGTAACTTCATGAGCCTGCCAATAGCGTTGAAACAGCTCGATCATAGGATGGTTAGGCTCGATTTCTTCGTCTTCCCAAAGATTCAGGGCATTGATACTGTCTGCATCTTCATCAGAAATAGGCAGCGAATGGTCGCGATTTTTATAGTACGCATAGGATAACAACGCCAGATTCAAAAAAAACTTACCATGGAAATTAATTTCTGTCGCATCATCTTTTTCTAATTCTTCCAAAAGTTGTTTCCGCAAATCCGTATTATTACACAGCAATTGTTCCCATAATTTCATTTGCTTTTCATCTTTCATGATGATACCTTCTTTCTGCCTGTATGTCAGAACATTATCTAAACCATCAAGACGTGAAAATCCTTAATCCTATTATACTATATTTTTACAGGGTAATCACCTGCTAAGCCTGCATTCGTTTATATGTATTCGTAGCAAAATCAGATACGAACCGCATATGTTCTTGATGTTCTTCTGCTGTCATGACCATGTATTTTTCAATAGACGTAATATACGTTCCATCTACATGGAGGCCTGGCGGCAATAGTTCAATAACATCATGGAGACCTTTGGAAGCGTCATCAGAATACAAATCTTCTTTTACCGTAATAAAAACACCAACATGCTGTCCTGGACGAAGTTTCTTAAAAACTTGCTGCGAAGCATCATCAGCAACACCATGACTCATACAAAAACCTAAAAACACACAATCATATTCGCCAATATTCTGTGGCACCTGTTCCACAGACAAACATAACGTCTGATCTGGCAAAGCTTTGACAACGGTTTCGGCAATTTGTTGCGTAAGACCGGTTGGGGAAGAATATACTACGATGGGATTCAAAAAAATCGCTTCCTTTCTACTCAATACATAGTGGTTAACATCAATAATGATACGCATAATTATAATTTGTCATTAAAATATACCATTTATATATATCTTTGTCAATATCTAGTATAACGTTATACTAGAACGCCGAAAAAAAGAGCTATGGCTGACGTCATAACTCTTTTGATACGGCTTGTGTAACGCTTACTTCGCTATTTCTTCCTTTAATACATCACCTAATCGTTTAATGCCTTCAACGATACGTTCTTCTGGCATATTGGAATAGTTCAAACGGAAATGGTTAGCATGGCCGCCATTCGCATAGAACGGTTCGCCAGGAACATAAGCTACATTTTTCGCTAAAACTTTTGGCATAATAGCCTTTGCATCCATATATTCCGGCAATGTTACCCATGTAAACAAACCGCCTTCAGGATAGGTGAACGTAACACCTTCAGGGAAATATTTCTGCATCGATTCATACATGAGCGTACGGCGTTTGCCATATAATGCTTTGATCTTTGCTACATGCGCATCCAAATCAAACATGTCAATAAAATATGAGCATTGGCGCTGTGCAAATGATGAAGATTGAAGATCGACAGCCTGTTTCAATTTAACGATCTTGTCGATAACTTCCGGATCTGCAACCATCCAAGCTACGCGTAAGCCCGGCATAAGGATCTTTGAGAAGGATCCCAAGAAGATAATGTTGCCTTTTGTATCCATAGATTTCAATGATGGAACGATATCGCCATCATAACGGAGTTCACCGTACGGATCATCTTCAATAATTGGGAAATCATATTTATTGACGATATCCATAAACGCTTTACGCCGTTCTAACGGCCATGTAATACCCGTTGGATTCTGGAATTCCGGAATGACATACATGAGGCGGACATGATCACCGTGTTCTTCCAATATCTTTTCTAATTCTTCAGGAATGATACCTTGTTCATCTGTCGGTACATCTACAAAACGAGGATCACAAAGCTTAAATGCATTCAAAGCACCCAAGTAAGTCGGACTTTCGACGAGAATGATATCATCCTTGTTGAGGAAAATCTGTGCCAATAAGGACAAGCCCTGCTGCGAACCAGAGGTGATGACGATTTCTTCTGGTTTACAATCAACTTGAAACGCTTGTTTCATACGGGCCGCGATTTTTTCACGGAGAGGAATATAGCCATCTGTCGTGCCATACTGAACAGCCTGCTGCCCTTCTTTGTCCAAAATCGCTACATCAACTTGTTTCATTTCTTCCAAGGGGAATAATTCCGGTGCCGGCAAGCCGCCAGCAAAGGAAATAACTTCCGGCATGGTTGTCAATTTCAGCAATTCACGGATTTCCGAGGCTTTAAGCCCCATAGCAAGGTCAGAATACTTCATTACCAATCACTCCTTAACAAATACATATAATATTGTTACCCCGTTACTTTCCCTATAACAACATTATATCATTGGTATGAGTTTATTTCAATCCCTGCGACTGGAAATAATTAATCGTTTTACCTTTATCTTCTTCCATCTTTTTCATCAGTTCTTCTGCACTGTGGAATTGTAATTCCGGCCGCAGCCGTTTCAAAAACCGTACCGTCACCTCTTTGCCATATATATCTCCTTGAAAAGACAATATATAGGTTTCAATGCGGCGATATTGATTACTAAAGGTCGGATTTGAGCCGATATTCGTCATGGCCTGATGTGTTTGGCCATCCCAGCAGATTTCTGTAATATAAACACCATCTGGCGGCAGCGCCATATCTTCCGGTATGAGCATATTGGCCGTAGGAAATCCTATACGGCGTCCTCGCTTATCACCGGTTACCACTGTGCCTTCGATTTCAAAAGGCCGGCCCAGCAGTGTTTCCGTCGTTTCCATATGGCCCATCTGAACGAGACGACGAATGACGGTACTGCTAATAGGAACGGCTCGTCCCGGTCGTTCCAACAAATGCAAGGTCAGCACCGGTATATCATAGGCACCCATAAAGGCTGTCAGAGATACCGTATTGCCTGCCGCCATTTTACCATACGTAAAGTTTGATCCAATGACAACACACGAAGGATGAATGAAATCAACGATTTGCTGACAAAATTCATCCGGTGTTTCATCAAGAAGATGCCGCGTCATTGGCAAAAGTACTAACGCATCGATCCCTACGTCTGCAATATAGCGTTCTTTTTGTGCCACTGTAGCTAATCTGGGCGGTTCTTTCTCCGGACAGAGCACAGATAAAGGGTGCGACGCAAAGGTAATGACAATAGACTTGACCTGATGGGCAGCAGCTTTTTCCATAGCTGTCCGCATGACCTTTTGATGTCCTAAATGAACGCCGTCAAATGTACCTAACGCAACGACAGCGCCACGACAGCCTTGTATTTCCTGAAATGAATGAAAAACTTGCATGTAATTACCTCACAGCACATCTGCAAACATCTTATGCGGACGAATGACATGATGTTCTTTATCGAAACGGGCAATACCCGTCAAGTTATCTTCTGTATTATAGATCCGTAGTATTTCTTCATGAGTCAAATTTTTGCCGCTAAAAGGCACAGGCCGTCCCTGCAAAAGGAAGGCACATTTCTCAGGAGACAATGTAACTTTCCGTAATCCCTGAATCGCCATATCAGCTGGCAAAACATATGCCAACGGTTCCTTTTCAAGGTCTTCCAGTGTCACCGCTTCATCGATTCCAAACAAGCCAGCCCGCGTGCGCACTAAATACGTCATACAGGCATGTGTTCCCAAGGCTTCGCCTAAATCACGGATAAGTGAACGGATATAGGTCCCTTTAGAACACGTGACATGAAGGATGCCCCGTCCCTGTGCATACCTTAGCAGCTGCAACTCGTAAATCGTGACCGGCCGGCCTGGCAGTGTGAATTCTGCATGCTGCCTGGCAAGTTTATAGGCTTTGACACCATTTACGTTAATAGCCGAATACTGTGACGGCCTTTGTTCAATATCACCGCGAAACGACGCCAAGACCTGCTCGATCTGTGCCATCGTCAGCTCCGGTACAGCAGCTGCAGCTACGACATTTCCTGTTAGATCTTCAGTATCCGTAGCCAGTCCCAAGGCAAATTCGGCACGATATTCTTTGATACCGCTGTCCCCATATTCAATAAGTCGTGTCGCCTGTCCCAAATAGATGGGCAGCACACCGGCCGCTAAGGGATCCAGCGTTCCGGCATGACCAATTTTCTTCATATTGTACATACGCCGCAGTTGGCTTATGACATCATGACTGGACATACCTGTCGGTTTTAATACATTGACGATTCCATTTATCATTTGTCTCGTATAATTTCCTTCACTAACATTTTTTTAGCTTTGGCCAAGGGAGCCGCAATTGTACAACCAGCTGCCCGTACGTGTCCGCCGCCGCCGAACGTCGCTGCAATGGCATTGACATCAATGCTTTTAGATCGAAGACTGACACGAGTCTCCGTATCACTGATATATTTCACTGTAAAAGCAACATCGACGCCTTTGACATTACGAGCATAGTCGATGTATCCGCCTGTATGTTCTCCTGTATGCTTCAATACGTCTGGTGTAAAACTAATGCCGGCAACTGTATTCCCGGCAAAAAGTTCAATATGTTTCAACACTTCCGATAAGGCTCGCAACTTAATCAGTGACTGGGCCTCTAAATGCTCAGAAATGATATTAGGTCTGGCCCCATTATCAACAAGGCTGGCAGCCATGCGCAATGTATGGCCTGTCGTATTGCTGAATTTAAAAAAGCCGCAGTCCGTCGCAATGGCCATATAAAGTGCATCAGCCATAGGCGCTGTCATTACTGCCCCCCATTGCTGGAATAATTCTGTCAATATTTCTCCTGTCGCCGCCATATCAGGCCGCACCAATTCCCAATCAGCAAAATGCTCATTGGATATATGGTGATCGATATTGACAACCTTTCCCTTCATAAGTGCTGCAACCTTGCCGCACCGGTCAGAGGAGGTCGCATCGAGAACGACAGACAGCCACGTATCATCGGTCTGCACTGCTGCCGGCTTTTGAATGGCATTGACATCCTCCAGGAAATTGAACTTATCATCAATGTCATCATCGATGACGATGACGACGTGTTTTCCTTGTGTTTTCAGCCAATGATACAGCGTCAGCAAACTGCCGATAGCATCTCCATCGGGACTGACATGGGCCGTCAGCATGATGGAACCATACTGATTCCATACATGCTGCAAGTCCTGAGATGTACAATTCATGCGCATCAATCCTTCTTTTCTATATCATGGAGAAGCTTATCTATCTTCATGCCATACTCAAGGGATGTGTCTTCTTCAAAAGTAATCGTCGGTGAATACCGGATACCCAGCCGTTTCCCTACTTCTGTACGGATATATCCTGTTGCGTGTTGTAATGCTCGCAGGGTATCTTTTTTTTGCTCGTCATTACCAAAGAAACTGACGTAAACAGTAGCCTCACGAAGATCCCCTGTAATACGCGCATCGGTCACAGTGACGAAGCCAAGACGCGGGTCTTTCAATTCACGGAGCAGGATATTAGATACTTCCTGCTTAATAAATTCTTGTATTTTTCTTACTCGCATTTCTCCCATAGTGATTCCTCGCTTTATTTCGGTGCTACTTCTACCATTTCATAGGCTTCGATTTCGTCGCCTTCTTTAATATCTCGATAGTTTTCAAGAGTAATACCACATTCAAATCCAGCGGCTACTTCCTTCACGTCATCTTTGAAACGGCGCAAGCCATCGATTTCACCTTCGTGAACGACGATACCATTGCGGATGAGGCGCACTTTAGACGCACTTGTGATTTTGCCTTCTTTAACATAGGTCCCGCCAACAATGACTTTTGGTGTCGTAATGATCTTGCGGATCTCAGCACGACCTAAAATATGTTCTTCAAATTTCTTTTCCAGCATACCTTTAATAGCCGCTTCGACATCGTTGATAGCATCGTAAATAACACGATACATACGCATATCGACATTTTCATGTTCTGCCGCTTTGCGGGCCGATGCATCAGGACGGACATTAAAGCCAATAATAAGCGCATTGGATGCTGAAGCCAGCATAATATCGGATTCCGTAATAGCCCCGACACCAGCATGAACAATGGAAATACGGACTTCATCACTCTTAATAGCAAGGAGCGACTGGCTCAAGGCTTCAACAGAACCTTGAACATCCCCTTTGACAATAAGTGGCAGTTCCTTCAATTCGCCTTCCTGAATCTGTTTGAACAGATCATCCAATGTAACTTTGGCATTGACATGCAGTTCAGAAGAACGTTTCTTTTCCATTCTCTTTTCAGCAACAGAACGGGCCGTCTTTTCATCAGTCACGTCAAGGATATCGCCAGCTTCCGGTACGTCGTTGAGGCCGAGGATTTCAACAGGGATAGACGGTTCTGCCTTCTTCACCCGTTCGCCGCGTTCACTGTTCATTGCTCGTACTTTGCCGTACGAAGAACCAACGATAATGGTATCACCGACACGGAGTGTCCCTTTTTGGATAAGGACGGAGGCTACAGGGCCGCGGCCCTTATCCAGCTTAGCTTCGATGACAACACCTTCAGCAGGACGGTTCGGGTTTGCTTTCAAATCAAGAACTTCGGCCAGGACGAGAATGTTTTCCAATAAATCATCCAATCCGATTTTCTTGTGCGCTGAAACGGGAACCATAATCGTATCGCCGCCCCAATCTTCACCGATCAATCCATATTCTGTCAATTGCTGCATAACATGTTCCGGATTAGCACTTTCTTTATCAATTTTATTGATAGCTACAATAACCGGAACGCCTGCAGATTTCGCATGGTTAATAGATTCGATAGTCTGTGGCATGACACCATCATCAGCAGCGACGACGAGGACGGCAATATCCGTAACTTGCGCACCGCGGGCACGCATAGCTGTAAACGCTTCATGGCCCGGTGTATCCATAAATACAATTTTCTTGCCATTATAGCGAACCTGGTAAGCACCGATATGCTGTGTAATACCGCCGGCTTCATGGCTCGTTACATTGGTCTGTCTGATGGCATCGAGAAGACTGGTTTTACCATGGTCAACATGGCCCATAATCGTAACGACAGGGGGACGGGTCTTCAGGGATTCTGGCGGATCGATGATTTCTTCGATTTCTGTCGGATCTTCTGGCGGTGCTTCTTTCGTAACAGTCGCACCAAATTCATCGGCAATGAGGGACGCCGTTTCATAATCGATTTCCTGGTTGATCGTGACCATGATGCCGCCCATGAGCAACTTTTTGATAACTTCGCCTACTTCACGGCCTAAACGATCAGCAAAATCCTTGACTACAATAGTTTCCGGCAATTCAATTTCTGTCGGATAGTGTTTTTTCTTCACGACTTCACTGCCATTCCCATTGGGATTGGCATGCTGATTCCGCTGATTATGACGGTTATTCTTATTTTTCCCTTTATTTAATACATTAGATAAAAGTGTATGCGGTCTGTTTTTAGCATTTGGGTTGTTGCGATTATCATGACTGTTTTGGCTATGCTTTTTCTTGCCACCATGTGTATCGCTGCCAGCTTGAGGACGACCAAAGTATTTAGTCCGTTTAGAATCGCTGCTGTGATTCTGCTGACCACTGCCCGTGCTGCCTGCAGCATTACGGTTCGTCTGCTGGCTGCGGTTGGGGTTAGCAGCAGAAGCCGTTCCCGGCTTTTGGCTGTTTCTCGATTTATTTTGACCACTTTGATTGCTTTGATTAGTTTGGCCATGTCTATTGTTGCTATTTTGCTGCCGTCTATCATGGTATTGACTTTTATCACGATTGCCGCCTTGTTTCTGACTGCCGTTTTGATTAGGTCTGCCTTGATTAGCCGTATGACCGCTGCTCTTCGGCGTTCCACTCTGACCCGCTTTGGGTTGATTCCCATTACGATTGGCATTTTGTTTCTGCATACCGGCCTGATTTGATTCAGATGTATTATTTGAATGATTGCTTCCTTGATTCTGGACAGTTCCCTGTTTTGGCATATTACGACCTACCGCCTTTTTCGTGTTAGTTGTAAAGGATTTATCTAGTATGGATTTCATTTTATCATCAACTCCGGTAAAGTTCCCGGCCTTAATGGCATGATCTCCTAGTGTTTTGATGACTGTCTTGGCTGATACGCCGTAATCTTTTGCTATTTCGTATACTCGTTTCGTCATCTAGTTACCCCCTTCAGTATTACATGGTACTCATCACGTTATCGATAGCCCGGGCAAATCCGCCATCAGCAAGCAGTACGACTACGTTCTGTCCCTTGCCAACAGCATTCCCCAGCTCTTCCTTTGTATATAGATTCACGATGCGCATGCCTTTTTTTACTGCCAGCCGGCGAAATTTCTCCGTTGTATCGGTCCCGCCGTCTGTAGCAATAAAAAGCATTGGCACTGTTTTTTTCTTTAAATAATTCGTTACTGCATAGTCTCCGCTAATGGTTTTACCTGCCCGGCAAGCTAAGCCGAGCAGATTTAAGATTTTATCATGCTGTATCATGACAATTCCTTACGCAAACCTTCGTAGATTTCATTGGATACCTTACACTTAAGAGAGCGTTCCAACCGGTGTTCTTTATAGGCCTTTTCCAAACAGTCCGCATTTTGACAGATATACACGCCACGGCCTGGTTTTTTGCCAATCTTGTCGATTTCAACGTTTCCTTCTGGCGTACGAACGATCCGGATCATTTCTTTTTTACTTTTTTGCTGCTGACAGCCCACACAAACGCGGAGTGGTACTTTTTTCTGTTTCATAGCCTCTCCTATTCTTGCGGATCAGTTGCAGCATCATCATCGTTCGCTGCATCTGCCGGCATGGACAAATCCGAAAGGATATCGCTATCATCGTCGACAGCAGCCTCATTGCTTCTGTCTTCCGTCTTTCCTTCAACGACTTGGGATTCGCTCTTAATATCAATTTTCCAGTTTGTCAATTTAGCTGCCAAACGGGCATTCTGCCCTGCTTTGCCAATAGCCAAAGACAACTGATAGTCTGGAACGACGACACTGGATGACTTTTCTTCTTCATCGACAGTAACTGAAATGACTTGAGCCGGACTAAGTGCATTGGCAATATA
The DNA here is from genome assembly GCA_022486585.1 of Megasphaera sp. Classification (GTDB taxonomy): domain Bacteria; phylum Bacillota; class Negativicutes; order Veillonellales; family Megasphaeraceae; genus Megasphaera. The sequence continues at coordinate 84,138 of JAKVKI010000003.1, read as the reverse complement.
TACAGCCGGATCTTCATCCCATTTAACGATATCGATCTTTTCATTCTGCAATTCTGTAACGATATTCTGTACACGGCTTCCTTTAGGCCCTACGCAGGCGCCAACAGAATCAACATTTTCATCGCGAGAGTAGACAGCAATTTTAGAACGACGGCCCGGTTCACGAGCAACGGATTTGAGTTCCACTACTCCTTCATAAATTTCCGGTACTTCTAACTCAAAAAGTCGTTTGAGCAGGCCCGGATGTGTACGAGATACGAGAATTTGTGCACCCTTTGTCGTTTTGCGAACTTCGACGACATAGCATTTAATGCGCTGGCCTACTGTATAGGTTTCCGTCGGAATCTGTTCTGACGCTGGCAATACCGCTTCGGCTTTGCCCAGATCAACGTACACATTTTTATTTTCAACCCGCTGGATCAATCCGGTAATGATATCATCGGTCCGATTTGAAAATTCATCGTATACAATGCTCCGTTCTGCTTCACGAAGACGCTGGATCATGACTTGTTTTGCTGCCTGTGCAGCAATACGGCCAAAGTTTTTAGGTGTAACATTGACTTGAATCATATCGCCCGGTTCATAGTCCTCATTGATAGCCTTCGCTTCGCTGAGAGAGATTTCTGTATGGGGGTTTTCTACAGTTTCCACGACGGTCTTGCCTGCTATGAATTTATAATCACCACTAGTGCGATTCAATTCCACTTCGGCTGTCGGATTGGCATCCGGTTCTTTCTTATACGCTGTAATAAGGACCGCTTCCAAAGAATCGCAAATAACATCACTGGAAACGCCCTTTTCTTTGGATAAATAGGCAATTGCGTTGAGTAATTCTTTATTCACATTAATATCCTCCACTAAAAATCAATATGCAACCGTACTTGAGCTATATCTTTCATTTCGATGGCTTCCGATTGGCCATCAATAGAAACCATCAGTTGATTTCCATCTTTACCGGACAGCGTAGCAACGACATCTTTGACGCCGTCACGGGGCTTGAAGAAATGAATGTCAACGTCCCTTCCAGCATAACGGACGAAGTCCTTGTCTTTCTTCAAAATGCGATCCAGTCCTGGTGACGAAACTTCCAGCAAATAGTTATCCTGAATGGGATCCGCTTCATCTAAGTACTTGCTGAGTTTTTCGCTTACACCTTGGCAGTCTTCCAAACCAATACCGCCTTTTTTGTCGATGTACACTCGCAGGTACCAGTTCTTTTCGCGGATGTATTCTACATCAACCAGTTCGAGTTCTGTTCCGGCGATGATTTTTTCAACTTCCGTAGCTATCAATTTTTCAATATGTTCATGTTTCATAGTATTCACCAGCTATCTCCAAAATAGTGTAGGTAAAAGTTAAGAGTGAGCTCACGCCCACTCTTAAAAATAAAAACCAAATTACGTTTAGTATACCACTTACATCCCCGTCTGACAACGGCAGGCACTTCTGTTGAACCGTACGACACACTTACGTTAAGGAGCTGATGCCGCATCACTCACAACTGCATCTAAAACAGGGAGCAACCTGTTTCGCAGGGCTTTCTCCAATTTTTTAAGATCCCGGCCGTCAAAATCATGGACCAAATTCGGGAAGTTGTGGATGCGCCGTTCTGCAAAGAAATCATCTCGCAAGATATTGTACATCAGTGACAACCCGCTTTGGCTGGCTGCATCATAATAGGATAGGATCATATACGAACCATTAATGATGCGCACGGCCTCATTCGGTGTAATAAGGCGATGTAATCCCTTGTACTCCTGAGGCAGGAACTCATTCCAGTGTACATCCGGAATGCCCTTGTCCTTCAATATGATGCTGAATTGGTGTTCTTCATTGACATAATATTCATTAATAATACGGCCCAGCCGTTCTTCGACCATGTGTCGAAACACAGAGAAGTCATCTGTAATGAATTCAATCAAAGCGAATTCTAACATACCAATATCCGTACGAACAGAATATTCTTTCGATACGGGATTCAGCACAGCCCGGACAGACCATCCTTTTGTACAGTTCTCATAGATAAACAAACGGTATTCTACATCTTCACCATTTTTCTGTATCATACGAAACTCTGTCCGTAACTTAAAATCTCCCACATGAAGTGGGAGAACAGAAGCGATATTCCATTGTTTGAGTGTTTCAATCAATGTATCATCCATAGGCAATTAATGGTGCGGTTGGTGGGAGTTGAACCCACACGATCGATGATCACTGCCACCTGAAGACAGCGCGTCTGCCATTCCGCCACAACCGCATAAACAATCAAAAATCATACAATTGTTTGTACTGCTTTTCGTTCAACAAGACTATTCTAACATATTCTCGCGTTTCTGAAAAGGGTATTTCTTCAATTTTTGAAAAATCTTTTTTCCAGCCATATTCAGATACCCATGTATCGACATGGCCCCGGCCTGCATTATACGCTGCCAGCGCCAATACTTTATTACCATCATACTCTTTTAATAAATATGCTAAATACCACGTACCCATTTTGATATTCATACGTACATCATTCAGCTTTTCCGGCGTATAATCGTTGATCCCCATTTTGCCGGCAATCCATTCACCTGTTTCAGGCATAATCTGCATCAAGCCATGGGCACCACGATGCGACGCAGCAGTCTGATTGAATTTACTTTCCACCAAAATGACTGCTGCTACTAATGCCGGATCAACGTGATCATCATACGAATACTGCCTGACCATATAATCATATTGTAAGGGATAGACGAATTTGCGCATGACATCGTCTTTCCATGAATAGAAATATGCCCCGCACAAGCAGACAATCAGCAATGCTATAATAATTTTTCCTTTTTTGCCAGTACTTCGTCTCAATGCCTTCACCTTACAGCTGCCGTATACGAGACAATAGGTTGCCCCATTGGACACGGACCTGTTCCTTTGTTTCTTCCACTGAACCGGTATTGTCGATAATCACCTGCGCCAACGCCCGCTTATCATCAATAGGAAACTGCGCCTGAATACGTGCCATCGCTTCGCTTTCTGTAAAATGATTCCGGCTGATAAGCCGTTGCAGCTGCGTTGCCGGATCGACATACACAAGCCAGGCTTCGTTGACGTACGAGTCGTATTTTACCTCAAAAAGCAGGGGCATGTCAAGAAAAATGACGGGATATTTTTTTTGACTGCCATACGTTGCGATTTGGTCATTAATTCCCTTCCGTATGAGTGGAAATAAAATATTTTCCAATTGCTTTTTACGTGCTGGCTGCTGAAAAATGACAGCCCCTATATACATTCGATCCATAGAACCATCCGCTTGAACCGTTTTAGGACCAAAAGCCGCCGCAACGGCTTGCAACCCTGGAGAGCCTGGCGCCACGACTTGCCGTGCCAGGACATCACAATCGACAATAGCCGCCCCATATGACCGAAGCATTTGGACAACTGTACTTTTACCAGAAGCAATCCCGCCAGTAAGACCAATCGTATATATCATGATTTTTCTCCTTTCATCATACGAACTGAAATCAATTCCATCCCAGTTAGCGTTGGCAATGAGGACAATAGTGAGTGCCCCGGCCTGCCAGTTTGACATAGCGAATCGTCGTCCCGCATGCCAGACAAGGCTTCCCTTCACGTCCGTAAACACGAAGATGACTCTGATTCTGCCCTTCTTTACCACTGCCGCCAATAAAATTCCGTACAGTCGTGCCGCCATTAGCCAAGCCCTCAGCCAGGACCGTATGGATAGCTTCACAAAGGCGCTGTACTGCCGCTTTGCTAATGGCATCACACCGCCGTGACGGCCGAAGGCCTGCCAAAAACAAGGCTTCATCGACATAAATATTGCCCAGACCAGCAACCTGCGTCTGATCCAGCAAAAATGGCTTGATTTTACGATGTGTCGTTTTCAATTTCGAGTATAAATACGCTGCTGTAAAATCAGGACTGTTGCCGTCAGGACCTAGCGTATCATAGCCTTGAATGCCGGTCAGCCCGACAGACGGCACCAGCCACAGACATCCAAGTGTACGAATATCCCGATAAATAAGGCGGCCTGTATCCAGCATAAAAATAATGCGTTGCGCACGGATTTCTTCGCCTTTGCCAGTTTCATAAATAAGACTGCCAGTCATGCGTAAATGAATAAGCAGTGACATAGCACCATCTGTATGGAGGAATAAATATTTCCCCTTGCGGCTGCAGCCGGTGATCCGTCTCCCTGTAAGAGCCTGCTTCAGCTCATCGCCTGAACGGTTCTTGATCAGGCGCGGCAGATATATGATCATATTTTCTATACGACGACCAGCAGCCTTTTCATCAATGTACGTACGGATTGTTTCTACTTCCGGAAGTTCCGGCATGGCTTATCCCCTTGCTTTCTTGTACTTGCTGTATTACTTTGCTTCTTCCCAGTTCTTACCGTAATGGATGTCGACCGTAAGAGGCACAGAGAGATTCACCACATGTTCCATCGTGTCTTTGAGCAAGGCTGCTACTTCATCTTTTTCTTTCTGTGGCACTTCCAGTACCAATTCATCATGTACCTGTACCAGCAAATGGCTCTGTAAGCCCCGTTTTTCCAATTCATCTTGTACTGCATTCATCGCCAGTTTTATAATATCAGCGGCGCTGCCTTGAATCGGCGTATTCATGGCAGTCCGTTCAGCAAAAGAACGGCGTGTGAAATTTTTATTATTAATATCCGGTAATTTGCGCAAACGGCCAAACATGGTTTTCGCCATGCCCGTTTCGTGTGCCTGTGCAACAAGGCCGTCCATGTAGCTGCGGATCGTATTGTACCGAGCAAAATATGATTCGATATATTCCTTAGCCTGCTTGCGTGATATAGCTATATTGCGAGCCAGTCCAAAATCACTGATACCATAAATGATGCCAAAATTAACGGCTTTGGCATGAGCACGCTGTTCTGGTGTCACTTCATCAAAAGGAATATCGAATACTTCTGATGCCGTACGACGATGAATATCCTGGCCGTGAAGGAAACCATCGATCATCGTTGGATCTTGAGACAGATGCGCCAGCAATCGCAATTCTATTTGCGAATAATCGCCTGACAGGATATAGTCATAGCCCTTTCCTGGCACGAAAAGAGAGCGAATTTTTTTCCCCTGTTCTGTCCGAATCGGGATATTCTGCAAATTCGGATCTGAACTGCTAAGACGGCCTGTAGCCGTTACCATTTGGTTGAAATGAGTATAAATGCGGCCCGTTTCCTGAGAAATAAGGGGTTCTAAGCCATCGAGATAGGTAGATATCAATTTTTTCAGCGCCCGGAATTGCAAAATCTTAGGGATCATCGGATGCTTATCACTAAGGGCTTCTAAAACAGCCGAATCTGTCGAATAGCCGGTCTTGGTCTTTTTGATGACAGGAAGTTGCAGTTTCTCAAACAAAATAACACCTAATTGTTTCGTAGAATTGATGTTGAATTGTTCGCCTGCATCGTCATAGATTTCTTCTTCCAGTACATCTGCCTGCTGTGACAAATCACGATCCATATCCATGAGCCGCTGTGTATCTACTGTAAATCCATTCATTTCCATGACTGCCAGTGTATGGATCAGCGGTATTTCCATCGTATGATATAACGCAGTCAATCCATCCTGCTCCAGCTCATCCTTTACTTTAGGCCATACCGCATAGGCAAATGCCGCATCACTAGCCAGGCGGATTTTATCATCAGTGTCAGCCTCGCCTAATGGGATAGCAAATTTTTCTGACAAATACGACAGACCATACGACGTCCGTGTCGGATCCAGTAAATATGCCGCCAAGACAATGTCCGCCACTGGCAGCCTTGCAGATGTATACAAAGATACCGCCTTGGCAAGGCGTTTCCCTTCTGTCGTAATAACGGTAGCTGCGTTGGCTAATGCCGGTACATATGCAGCAAATTGGCTGGCATCTACAGAAAGAACACCCTGATCCGTTGCAATAGCTAAGGCGTCAAGCTGCGGCGCCGGGACGCCTTCTGTGTATATGCCCTCAACGGCAATGACTTTGCCGCTCAGGCTCTCTGGCTGCACTTGCGCTGCTGTCAGCACCGGTACTTGTCGTACTGGTTCCGCTGCTGCAATCGACGAAAAACGGTCGAAAGCGGCAAACCGTTCCAACAGGTTCTTGAATCCTAAGCTGCGAAACAGATCAGCTACCTCTTCTTCACGAGGTGCCGGCGTAAACATACTCAGCGTATATTCGATAGGAACAGCACAGCAAATAGTTGCCAGCTCCTTAGACAGCATGGCTTTAGCTTTATTATCAGCAAGCTTTTCTTTTAGTTTCTTCCCTTTTACTTCATCGATGTGATCATACACACCTTCTACCGTTTGAAATTGACTGATCAATTTGAGTGCTGTTTTTTCTCCCACACCGGGAACACCAGGAATATTATCAGACGTATCTCCCATAAGCGCTTTCATATCGATAACCTGAGCTGGCGTATATCCATATTCTTCATCCATAACGGCTGGTGTTACGGCAAGCATGGTCGTGATTCCTTTTTTCGTTAAATAGACCGTAATATCATCATCTACAAGTTGCAAGGCATCGCGATCACCTGTAACCACAGCAATATCCAGCTGCTGCTGTTCCATCCCTTTGGCAATGGTACCAATAATATCATCGCCTTCATATCCTGCTAATTCTAAAATATGGATGCCTAAACATGCCAGCACTTCCCGTATTAAGGCAAACTGCGGCTGTAATTCGTCAGGAGCAGGTTTGCGCGTTGCCTTATAGCCATCAAACATATCATTGCGAAAGGTATGTTTCCCTTTATCGAAAGCAACGGCAACATATTGTGGGTCCAACTGTTCATACAGCTTCAGCAGCATGTTCAGGAATCCATATACGGCATTCGTTGGATGGCCCTGGCTGTCTGTCAGCATAGGTATGGCATAAAAAGCACGATAAAGCAGACTATTGCCATCAATAATCACTAATTTTTCTTTCATACTATAGTATTCTCCTTCACAGGGACACCTCAGCGCTTTAATATGGCTTTTACGATATTATAGACAAAATAAATCAGAAATGCACCGATAAGATAGGGCATGGCTACGACAATAAAGCCAAGCACACCGATGATGACGGCGATCACACAAAAAATAATGAAGCCCAGTGCTAATTTTACACGCCACGATATATTAGACGTATACACCTGGAATCCCGTTGGCTGTTCCTGTTCATCTTGCTGCTGGTACATATTTCGTTCTTCCCGGACAGTCCCGTCTTCTTCAATGGTTTTACCGTTGAAATTATCTCGTTCATGATCCGACATGACCTGTGCTTCCTGCTGCGCCTGCTGGTGACAAGCTTCACATAAACCATCATCATAAACGGCTTCTCTATCACAATTACGACATTTCATAGTATCCTCCTGTTAATGTTTCAGTGGTTATATATTACGTATCTCTATCATTATAGCATAGGGATGGTATCGTAGCCAGTACAGACGTCGATTTCCAGTTTCACGCAACCCCCTTCTTGACCAACATGAAATCATGGTATAATACAACATAGTATGGTATCATATATTTCCAGAGAGAAGGTGTACCAATGGATTTTATGAAAGAAGCAATCCAAGAATCAAAGAAAAATTTAGCAACTGGTGATGGCGGCCCTTTTGGCGCTGTCATTGTCAAAGACGGTGTCATCGTCGGCAGGGGGCATAATGAAGTATTAGTCAATCACGACCCTACCTGTCATGGTGAAATGCAGGCTATTCGCAATGCCTGCCAGAATTTAGGGACCCATGACCTGACAGGCTGTGAATTGTACACATCAGCCGAACCGTGTCCCATGTGTCTCAGTGCCATCATTTGGGCCAATATCAAGACCGTATATTACGGAAACAGTGCCCAAGATGCCGCAGCCATTGGGTTCCGTGACGATTTCATATATAACTATATTGAAAACGGCCGTCAAGATGCGGATACGTTAACATTGACACAAATAAACCGGGAAGAAGCAATCACCGTTTTCAAAGACTATGCCGCTAAGCATATGACTCTATATTGATTTCTCCCTAAAAAACGGACATTCGTCGTTATTAGATCACAACGAATGTCCGTTTTTGCAGTCCGCATAAAAACATGTTGCGCAACTGCTTTAATACCGTTCTTTCATATTCCGTTCCATGTCACGTTTTGCTTCTTTTTCAGCCAGAGACTGCCGTTTGTCGTAGAGCTTCTTCCCTGTCGCTAATGCTACTGTGACTTTTACTCGTCCCTTCTTAAAATAAAGATTCAATGGAATGAGGGTATATCCCTTTTCCTTGATACGTCCCAATAGTTTGAGGATTTCGTATTTATGGAGAAGGAGCTTACGCGTACGCAGCGGGTCATGATTGAAACGATTCCCCTGATCATACGGGCTGATATGCATTCCTACGAGAAAGACCTCCCCGTTATCAATACGGCAGAAACTGTCTTTTAGATTTACATGGCCCTGACGCAGGGATTTTACTTCTGTTCCCGTAAGAGCAATACCTGCTTCCACTGTTTCATGAATAAAATAATCATGCCGGGCTTTTCGGTTATCTGTTATATATTTAACGCCCTTGGTCGGTGCTTGTGCCACTATGTATCATCTACTTTCTTCTTGATTTCTTTCCTTTGCCGCCTTTCTTCTTACTGTTTTTCTTTTTATCATTGCGGCGATTTTTCTTATTCTTCTTATCCTTTTTCTTCGCTTTACCAGATTTTCCAGCTCCGGCAAACCAGTTCCGTTTAGTCGTGTCTGTACTGCTGTCTTTCCGTCCTTTATGCCGTTTTTCAGCACTAGCCGTCATGACATTCTGTAAATCTTCGAGTGAATTATATTCGCCAGGGGCAAAATCGATTTCACATTTTTCTACATTGACTTTAGCTAACGTTACACGCAGCGCATCACCAAGACGGTATATTTTCCCGCCGTGCTGGCCTCGCATGGTATAGGTCTTATCGTCAAATTCATATTCATCATCGGTCAAAAGGGAAACATGTATCAACCCTTCAATGCCATTTTCAAGACCGACAAAAAGACCAAACGCCGTGATTCCTGTAATACGGGCATCATAGGGCTGTCCAATAAATGGCACCATATACTGTGCTTTCTTCAAATCATCTGTTTCACGTTCCGCTTCGACAGCAACTCGTTCCCGCAAGCTGGCTTGATCAGCTGCAATCGTATGATAGGATAACGATTCTTGTGATTCTTTTTCTTTCAACTTGCCATCTCGCTGATACTGACGGATCAGGCGATGCACCATCAAATCAGGGTAGCGGCGAATCGGCGATGTGAAATGCGTATAACATTCCGATGCCAATCCAAAATGGCCGGCATTGACCGTCGAATAGCGGGCTTGCTGCATAGACCGCAACGCAATCGTCTGCACTACGTTTTCTGCTTCTGTTCCTTTAGACATAACCAACAGCTTTTGGAATTGTGCTGGTTTTACATTTTCCTCATCAGGCATAGGCAAATTAAAGCTCGACAAAACGGTACGCATCATTTCAATCCGTTCCGGTTCCGGTAATTCATGGATACGATATACAGAAGGATTGCCGCTATCACGCAAGTACGAAGCGACGGTTTCGTTGGCAATGAGCATGCTTTCTTCTACGATTTGTTCGGACATCGTCCGTTCCCGTTTTTCCAAACGGAGCGGGACCCCATTTTCATCTAAGATTACTTTATATTCCGGGAAATCAAAATCAATAGCTCCACGACGCAGACGCATGTCTTTAAGGATTTGAGACAATTCCTGTAAATCCTTGAGCATTGGCATTAACGGCTGCAAATCATCAGGGATAATATGATCACAAAGTGCTTTCTTTATTTCTTTATAATTACAGCGCCGGGCTACACGAATGATTGCCGGGCCAATATCGGCATGTACGACCGTACCATTACGGTCGATTTCCATGACACAGGTCATAGAATAGCGATCTTCACCGGCATTGAGACTGCAAATGCCATTAGACAACGCTACAGGCAGCATGGGGATGACCCGGTCCACAAGATATACACTAGTCCCCCGTTCATATGCTTCATTGTCGATAGGCGAGCCTGGCCGAACGTAATAACTCACATCAGCAATATATACACCCAGACGGAAGTTGCCATTAGGCAGGCGAACGACATCGATGGCATCGTCCAAGTCTTTCGCATCTTCACTGTCAATCGTAATGAGCGAGCGGTCACGATAGTCATGACGACCTTCCTGCAGGGATACCTTCATATCAATCGCATCGGCTTCTTTTTTCACATCCGCCGGAAAATCAAACGGCAGGCCATGGCGAGCCATGATAACTTTAATATCCAAATCTTTATCACCATCATAGCCTAATACTTCGGTAATCTCCCCTTCTGCTTTCATACCTTCTTCGGGCCAGCGGGTGATTTTCACGAGAACGCGGGCACTACTGCGAGCATCAGCCGTCTTATCCAAGGGAATGTACACATCTTCCCGGATTCGTTCATCGTCTGGAGTAACGAAACCACAATGAGCCTGACGATCGAATGTACCGACAATATTCTTATTGGCCCGTTCGATGATCCGTGTTATTTCCCCTTCTTGTTTATGGCGGCTGCCATTACTGCTTTGAATAATACGAACTACGACCTTGTCATTGTTCATAGCCGTATGGCGATTTTGTTCAGCAATGTATACGTCTTCTTGTAGATCTTCACTGAGGACAAATCCAAATGTTGCTGTATATCCTTTATATATGCCCGTAATTTCTGTAGGCGCCTTAGTGGCTAAATATCGTTCTCCTGCAATTCTCATGAGTATTCCACTCCTTATCATGGCATCGAACGTTTCAAATAAATCCGCCAAATCCTGGCCTTTTACTTGAACCTGTTCTGCGCAATCTTCGACAGTTGCCCCGGCAGGGGCCATTTCATTACATACTTTTATTATATCATGATACAGGCGTGAATTCATCAGCTTGACTCCTTTATCCATAGAAGAAAAAAAGCCTGCGTTGCCGCAGGCCGTCTTTCATTTTAGAAAGTATGCATCAATCTTCCTAAAAGCAATGTTAAAATTGCAAATACGATTGTAACAATAATTGTCACTTTAGACAAGAATGCGTCCATGCCACGGGCACGGCTGCCAAATAAATCTTCTGCACCGCCGCCAAACCCAGCGCCCATGCCCTGAGTTTTACTTTTTTGGGCTACGACGACGCCGATCAATACAAGGGCCAGCAAAGTGACCACGATTTCTAATGCTGTAATCACGTTAATCCTCCTCACAAAACACACTTAACGATACTATTGTACACTTATTTATGTTTTCTATCAATAGGCTGCTTCCCATTATTTTCATCATTGCGCGTTTCCAAGTATCGTTCCAGCTTACGTTTCACGCGCTGCAGCGCATTATCAATGGATTTCACGTGACGGTGCAGTTCCTTGGACATTTCATTATACGACTTCCCGTCTAAGTAAGCCGTAAGGACCTGCCATTCTAAATCGCTAAGGATTTCATTCATCTTCAGCTCTATATCATTGAATTCTTCCCTGCTAATGACCAGTTCTTCCGGATCTGTTACGTGTATCCCTGACAAAATATCCTGCAGCGTCCGTTCCGATTCATCTTCATAAATAGGTTTGTTCAGGGAAATATACGAATTCAGGGGAATATGCTTCTGCCGTGTTGCAGTTTTAATAGCCGTAATGATCTGCCTGGTAATACACAATTCGGCAAATGCACGGAAAGAAGCCAGCTTGTCACCACGGAAGTCCCGTGTCGCTTTATATAAGCCAATCATGCCTTCTTGTATGATATCATCCCGGTCTGCACCGACGAGGAAATACGAGCGGGCTTTCGATTTTACGAAATTGCGATACTTATTCACGATATATTCTGTCGCTTCGCCATCGTTTTCCTTTTGGGCCAAGCCTACGATTTCTTCATCGCTCAGACCCTCGAATCTGTCATTCATAGGATATCCAGTCATAGGTCCTGCCTCTGCCAACATAATAGATTTACCTCTCACCTTGTTATTTTGATCTGCGGATTTTCTCAAGTTTAGCCAGCACATCTTCATTGCGGACACGGTAAACGACTTCATTACGGCCATGGCTGTGTTCAAGGACATTGTCATGTTCATAACGAGCCGTTTCTTTACGGACCCGTTCTACGTCCTCTGCCAATTCCCGTGCGGGAATACGGTACGCCCCGGCACCCAGGATCTGATTTTGTTCCGGTCCGTCTGATGTTGCTACATAGATATTGCGCTTATCATTGCGATGGTCATACACGATCCGTTCGATGCAACTGTCTGCAGTTTCTTCTTTGTCCGTAAACAACACTTTGCAATCGTTGCCGATTTTTGTGGATTTTTCTGCTTCTTCTGTATACATTGCATCAAAGACGATAAGCAATAAAAAACCTTTGGATTTGCCATAACCAGCCAGCATATCTACGAGCTTGTCCCGCGCATGTTCCAACGATGCTGCCGCTAATTTTTTCAATGGCTTCCATGCATGGATAATGTTATAGCCATCGACAATGAGCAAATCTTTCATGATTATTCCCCCTGTCTCTGACGAACCACTTCATACATAAGAAGTGCTGCCGCCACAGATGCATTGAGGGAATTAACGTGTCCTGCCATAGGGATGCGGACAATGACATCACACGCTTCCTTAACGAGGCGGGAAATCCCCTTTCCTTCACTGCCAATGACCAGTACGATCGGATCCGTTAAGGAGCTGTGGAAATATGCTGTCGTGCCATCCATGTCCGCCCCGATAACCCAGAATCCTCGCTTTTTTAATTGCTTCAAGGTTTGAGCAATGTTGCCGATCTGGACCAAAGGCATATATTCTACAGCACCTGCTGAGGTTTTACTAACTGTTTCATTAATCGGTGCGCTGCGCCGCTTCGGCAACAGCACTGCATCGACGCCTGCACACTCTGCTGTACGGATAATGGCACCTAAATTATGCACATCTTCAATACCGTCCGGCAAAACCAAAAAGGGGACTCGTCCCTGTTGAGTTGCTTCATCCAACACCTGTGCCAAGTCTGCATAAGCTACTGGCGGTGCCAACGCAATGACCCCTTGATGACGGTTTCCTGGTGCCATTTGGTTCAAGACCTTCATGGACACATTTTCTACCAGAATGTCATCAGCAGCTGCCAAATCACGGATACGCTGTACCGGCGGGGTCACATTTCCTTCTGCAACGTATATTTTAATGATGGCACGATGGGCTCGCAATGCTTCGGTAACACTGTTACGCCCCATGATGATACGTTCCGTACTCATAGTTACACCTTTTCTCCATGCCGTAAGGCACAATATTCTTTTGTCAGGGTATATACCAGCCCGAGGATATGCTCCAAGCGTGCTGTTTGTTCCGACATGACCAAATAACCTACTAACGCCTCTAACGCTGTACTATCGTGGTATTCGCCTACAGATGCACTCTTGGGTGCCTGGGAGTACGCATTGCGAGCTCGTTGACACACTGCTTTTTCTTCATCGTTCAAGTCCGTCTTCAGATGACGGTACACATAGGCCTGCGCTTTAGCCGATACGAATTCTGCTGCCAGCAGATGCAGGATTTGGACATTAGGTATCCCCGTATCGACGAGGCGGCGCCGAAGATACAACGCATATTGGGCATCTCCGACAAAAGCCAGTGTGATCGGATCTAATCTGGCCGCTTCCTGTTCCGGCACATCAAGGCGTTTGCCTTGGGCAAACGCCTCATATGCCCGAGCTTTCACTGCTTGTATTTGTTTGAATTTCACTTTTTCCAACGCGCTCCCTGCGGTGAATCTTCGATCGTAATACCAAGGGCTGACAATTTATCGCGGATAGCATCTGCTAACGCATACTGCTTCTGTGCACGGCATTCCTGACGGATTTCTAAAACGACATCCATAAGGTCGCTATAATCTTTATCAGAAGCTTCAGCCTGCTGACCGCTCCAGCGATCTTCCAAGATACCTAAAATATCGGTCATGGTCTTGAAAATACGTTTCACTTCCGAAAGGACGGACGAGTCGACGGGCACGTTCGCATTGACGACGGCATCTTTGAATATATTGACCTGTTTAGCCAGATCAAACATAGCTGCACTAGCAAGAGCTGTATTGAAATCGTCGCACATGGCTTCTTCAAAATCTTCTTCATCCTTCTTTGCTGATGCCAGCAATTGTTCTGCTTGCGGTGACTTAGCGCCAGCCGGCAGGGTCAGCAATTCAAGGACATTATCAATAGCCGTACCAAGACGTTCCAAACTACGCGTCATTTCTTCAAGCCGTTCATCACTGAAATCCAAGGGACTGCGATAATGATTAGAAATAAGGAAATAACGCAGTGCATCAGGACTGTAATGTTCTAAGACATCCTTAACTAAGAAGAAATTATTCAGAGATTTACTCATCTTTTCCGAATTAATCGTAATGAATCCATTATGGAGCCAATACCGAACCATCGGTTTTTTGCCTGTAAAAGCTTCGGATTGAGCAATTTCGTTTTCATGGTGAGGGAAAATAAGATCGCTGCCACCACCATGGAAATCAAAGGTATCACCGAGATATTTGTTGCTCATAGCAGAGCATTCAATATGCCAGCCAGGACGGCCTGGGCCCCAAGGACTATCCCAAGAAGGTTCGCCTGGTTTAGCACCCTTCCAAAGGGCAAAATCCATAGGATTATGTTTGCGGTCATCGACTTCGACACGGGCACCAGCCATCATGTCATCTAAGCTGCGGCCACTCAATTCACCGTAATCTTCAAATTTTTCGACACTATAATACACATCATGATCCAACACATAGGCATAGCCCTTTTCAATAAGGACTTCTACCATGCGGATGATTTCCGGCATATGTTCTGATACACGAGGATATTTATCAGCACGGCGGATATGCAATTTATCCATTACATCAAAATACGATGCAATATAGCGGTTGGCAATCGTATCCCACGTTACACCTTCACCATTAGCTGCATTGATGATTTTATCATCTACATCAGTGAAGTTCTGAATGTGAGTCACTTCATAGCCTAAATGTTCCAAATACCGTTTAATGACATCCCACGTTACAAAAGGCCGTGCATTGCCCATATGGGAATGATTATATGGAGTAATACCGCAGACATACATCTTTACCTGCCCTGGCACTAAAGGCTTAAACACTTCTTTTTTACGAGTCAGTGTATTATACACTTTTAATTCTCTCATCATAGACCTCCTTGAATTTATACCTAAAAAAAGCCACCATCCCTTTACAGAGACGGTGGCCCGTGGTTCCACTCTGTTTGCACAGCTACTACTGTGCACTCAAGACGCATAACGGGCGCAACCGGACAAGGATACTTAATTTCACCTGGTCTGCTCACAAAGGCAACTCTGCAAGTTCGACATCCGGACAGGTTCTCAGCTATATCCCGTCCTCTCTGTGGAGCTCTCCATGCAGATCATTTTGATCATCGCAGTTATGTATGGATACATATTATCAATTAATATGTACATATATAGTAGCTAATTATTGCTCCTTTGTCAAGGAAAAACAGACTAAATCAACCCACTCTGCTGTAACCGTTCTTGAACTTTATGACGACCCATGAGGGCAACGATGACATTCAGGTCCGGGCCGTGCATGACGCCGGTAACGGCGACACGAATAGGCATATAAACGAACTTGCCTTTTACTTTTAGTCCCTTTTGGATCTTTTTAAACAAGGGCTGTACCGTATCTGCTGTCACAGCATCGAGGGCAGCCAATTCTTCAGAAAACATCTTCAATACAGCTGGTGCTGTTTCTTCCTTAAGAACTGCCGCTGTTTCTTCATTTTCCGGTTTAAAATCATCGGCAAAGAAAATCTTTGCTGCATCGACGATCTGAGCACCATATTGAACATGTTCACGCATAGCCCAGCACATGTCCTTGAGCCACTGCATTTCTGTTTCAGCAGGAGTTTCGCTGGCATAGCCTGCTTTTTGAAGGTGCGGCAAGCAGACAGCATAGAGCTGGTCCGCATCGAGTTGTTTCATATAATGGAAATTGATCCAGTTCAATTTTTCGATATCAAAAACAGCCGGATTTTTGGCAACGCGATCCAACGTAAATTGTTGAATCAATTCTTCACGGCTGAATATTTCCTGATCACTGTCCGGTGTCCAGCCAAGAAGGGCCAAGAAATTAACGATGGCATCTGGTAAGTAGCCCATATCTTTATATTGCTGCACAGAGGTGGCACCATGACGCTTACTCATTTTTTTCTTGTCTTTGCCAAGAATGAGGGAGACATGGGCAAACTGCGGTACAGGGAATCCTAACGCATGATACAGCACCACCTGCCGCGGTGTATTGGACAGATGTTCTTCTGCACGAATGACGTGAGTAATGTGCATGAGAGCATCATCCATGACAACGCAGTAATTATATACAGGAATGCCATCTGATTTAACAATGACGAAATCGCCAACTTTATTAGAATCAAACTCCACATGTCCGCGAACGAGATCATCAATGGCAATCGTCTGGTCCTTTGGCGTCGCCACACGGATGACGTAAGGACGGCCTTCTTTTAAATATTGCTGTACTGTTTCTTTAGGAAGATCCCGGCACTTGCCGCTATATACAGGCGTTTCCCCCTTAGCCAGCTGTTCTTGTTTTTCTGCTTCCAGTTCTTCTGTCGTACAAAAACAATAATACGCTTTACCTTCAGCAAGCAATTGTTCTGTATATTTTTTATACAAGTCAAGACGTTCCATTTGACGATACGGACCATTCGGTCCGCCGACGTCAATGCCTTCATCCCAGTTAATTCCCAGCCATTTCAACGCATTTTTGATATTCTCTTCAGATTCACGAGTAGACCGTTTCTGGTCTGTATCTTCAACACGAACGACAAAAGTGCCGCCAGTGTGTTTGGCAACGAGATAGTTAAAAAGAGCGGACCGGGCTCCGCCGATATGAAACGGCCCTGTCGGGCTGGGAGCAAAACGAACACGAACTTCCTGTGACATGAAAAATTCCTCCTAAAATCTATCTATTTCTATATTTAAGTACCATAGCAGCTGCTTGAGCTGCCATGCCTTCTTCCTGACCAACGAACCCCAAATGTTCTGTCGTTGTGGCTTTGACGGACACAGATAATTTATCAATCTGCAATGCCTTGGCAATATTAGCCACCATCTTAGCTACATAAGGTTTGATTTTCGGGCGCTGTGCCATAAGGGTCGCATCGACATTAATGATACGGCAACTGTTTTCCACTAGAATTTGGCGCACTTTCTCTAATAGAACCAAGCTGGAAATATTTTTGAACGCCTTATCCGTATCTGGAAAATAGGTTCCAATATCTTTAAGCCCTGCTGCGCCTAACAAGGAGTCCATAATAGCATGGACCAAGACATCGGCATCAGAATGACCATCTAAGCCTTTTTCAAAAGGGATCTCTACACCGCCTAAAATAAGCTTGCGCCCATTTGCCAATGGATGGACATCGTAACCGCTGCCTACACGATGTTCCGTAGGACCGTTCATATAGAACTCCAGTACAGGTACATCATCCATCGTCGTAACTTTATGATTCCGTTCATCACCGCGGAGAATGACTATTTTTTCGCCAATAGCCTCGACAAGAGACGCATCATCCGTTCCTGTCAGGTTATGGTCTTTAGCATATCGATGAGCTTTGATGAGGACATCACGGTGAAATATCTGCGGTGTCTGTGCCGCAACGAGGCGGCTCCGATCAAGGGTCCGTACGGTCTGCGGCCCCATAGCATCGACAGATTCACGAAGCTTTACGGTATCCTTCAAAGGGATTGCATAAATAGCCGCTGTTGCTCGCTCCATGACGGGGACGGCATTGTCGTACCATTCCGGACCAGCCAGCGGCCGGGCTCCATCATGGACCATTACTACATCCATATCAGGACTCGTCGCCATGAGGCCATTATACACAGAATCTTCCCGCTCTGCACCACCTAAGGCGTACCGCACAGGCATGGCCGGATGCAGCCCTTCGACGATGTCAGCAATATCGTCATGGTCCTGCTCAGAAATAACAATGACGACTTCACTTACTTGAGACGCTGCAAAAACCCGCTCCAACGTATGTGCCAGGACTGGTTTGCCACATAAAGGATAGAAGAGCTTGTTGCGCTCGTAACCAAACCGACGGCCGGAGCCGGCAGCTACAACGATAACAGATACTTTCAACAAATTCACCTACTCATCTGCAATTTTCACAAAAATCATGCGACCCGCTGATGTCTGCAAAACAGATGTAACAATAACATCCATCGTCGAGCCAATATATTTATGACCATTTTCGACAACGATCATCGTACCGTCATCCAAATATGCTACACCCTGGTTTTCTTCTTTACCTGCTTTTACAATGAGGACCTTCATCTGTTCTCCTGGAATACAGGCTGGTTTCAAGGCATTAGCCAAATCGTTGATATTAAGGACAACAACACCTTGGAGCGCTGCTACCTTATTGAGGTTGTAGTCATTAGTAACAACTTTCGCATTGATTTTCCGGCCCAGGCGGACCAATTTCGGATCAACGCCTTGGATATCATCAAAATCATCGTTAATAATCTTTACTTCTACATAATTGTCTTCTTGCATTTGTTTCAGTATGTCCAGGCCGCGTCGTCCTTTATTGCGTTTGAGCACATCAGAAGAATCAGCAATGAGCTGCAATTCTTCCAAGACAAAGACTGGCACCAACAACGGGCCTTCTAAGAACCCGGTACTGCATATTTCGGCAATACGTCCATCAATAATAGAACTCGTATCAAGGAGCTTGCCAGAAAAACCATCGATTTTATGTCTGGGATTATGTTCTTTATTCTGTTTGCTCCAGCGTATGTTCCCAGCAAGAGACAAAATCTCACTTTTCTTGCGAATAGCAATACTCATGCCGGCATAGCCGAAGACAATACTGAACACGATAGGTCCGTATGCGCCAATGATGGGCAGTCGTGCAAACGCTAGTCCTATTAAATTAGCAATGATAAGTCCAAAAAGCAAACCCAGCGTGCCGACAATCAAATCCTGACTTTCAAAATCGCTTAAACCATATTCAATACGATGAATAGCTTTCCAAATCAACCGTAAAATAAACGGCGATAAGACATATCCTACAAGAGTCCCTAAAACGATTCCAACCAGATAGGTAACGACAGTAATCAAGGTCGTTCCAAAAATATTGCCGTGAAAAATTTCCCCTTCGATCTCCGCATTCATGAACGGTGTCGTAATAATCTGATCTGCCAACATGACAAAAACAACTGCCATGATCAACATAATAACGCCCTTCATGATATTATCAGCTATTTTGCTGCCATTAAATTTTTTCTGCTTCGTATCTCTGTCCATATTCTTCGTACTGTTTTCATGTTCATCACTCATAACCTATGCACCTCCTTTGCCTATTTAGACTATGATAACTATATAACTATACCATATTTTAAGATATAGTACCATAAAAAGTGGGAAATCCCCCGGAAAAATCACAAACCTGTTATGAAACAAGTGCCACATCAGGGGGTTCCCCCCACTATTGCTATTTAAATGCTCTTTCTATGGCTTCACGCAGTGTCGCTACTGCCATGATCTGGCAATCAGGAAAGGCCGTCCTGTCAAGATCTTCCAGATTCCCTTTGGGAATAATAAATTGGTCAAATCCCATTTGTGCCGCTTCCTTCACTCGCCGCAGGGCCTGTGGCACACGACGGATATCGCCAGTAAGTCCCACTTCACCCATGACTACCATATGGCTATTCATGGACATATCGCGAAAGCTGGAATATACTGCCAAGGCAATCGGCAGATCCGCTGCCGTTTCTGTAATGCGCAGTCCGCCTACTACGTTGATATAAACATCCTGTGTGCCAAGATTCATGCCGATGCGTTTTTCTAATACTGCCAGCAAGATGATGAGCCGGTTATAATCCATGCCAGACGCAGTACGGCGTGGCACGGCAAAGACGGACCGCGTCGTCAGAGCCTGTATTTCCCCTAACAACGGGCGCATGCCATCCATAACCGCCGCAATAGCGGAACCTGACGTATTGGCTGATCGTTCAGCCAATAGAAGTTTAGACGGGTTAGCCAATTCAGACAAGCCCGTCGTCTCCATCGTAAACAGACCGGACTCATTCGTCGATCCGAATCGGTTTTTGATACTGCGTAAAACACGAAACTGGTAATTCCGTTCCCCTTCAAAATATAATACGACATCTACCATGTGTTCCATCATACGAGGGCCTGCAATAGTCCCTTCTTTGGTCACATGACCAATGACGATAACGGGGATATCCATTGTTTTGGCAAAAGTCATCAACCGGCTCGTGCTCTCCCGTATTTGAGCCAGACTGCCTGGTGTCCCATCAATATCATTACAAAACATGGTTTGGATCGAATCGACCACAACAAGTGCCGGTCTACGACGCTGTGCTTCATCGAGGACAGCATCGAGAGACGTATCTGCCTGAATGATGAGGCTGGCTGATTCAATGCCCAACCGCTGTGCTCTCAGCTTGATCTGTCCAGCTGATTCTTCGCCTGATCCATATAGCACTATACCAGACTGGTCGCAAACAGCGGCGGCAATCTGCAAAACCAAGGTCGATTTACCGATACCAGGATCACCGCTCAGCAAAATCAACGCACCTGGTACGATACCGCCGCCAAGGACCCGGTCCAGCTCACCAATACCAGTTGCAATACGGGTCATTTTTTCCATAGCAATATCCTGCAAGGACGCTGCTTTGCAGCCGTCACCGCTGCGTTGCCTATGGGCAGCAGCCGGCGGTACTTGGGCAGGCTGCTGCTCTTCTATCATCGTATTCCACTCACCACATTGAGGACATCGCCCTAACCAACGACTAGATATGCTGCCACAGTTAGAGCATACATAGCGTATTTTCGATTTTGCCATTTCCTCTCCTATTCTGTCGTAAACACGAGTTCTTTATGATCAGCGCTTCGGACATGAACGGTCTTGCCTTTGGTCAGACGACCTCCTAAAAGCATTTCTGAAATAGGATCTTCGACCAGTTTCTGTATGGCCCGTTTAAGAGGACGGGCGCCATAGGCAAAATCAGTTCCTTCTTTTACTAAAATATCATCCGCTTCTGTCGTCCAATCCATATGTATCCCCTTTTCACCGAGACGCCCATTCAATTCGTCCAGCATGATGGATACAATGTGACGCAGATCCGCTTGTTCAAGCGGTTTAAAAACAATGATTTCATCAATACGATTCAGGAATTCCGGCCGGAAAAAGCGCCGTACATCAGCCAGGATCTCTTTCTTGGCTTCAGTAAAGACAGCCATCTGATCCGCTTTTGCAGGATCACCTGCCGAAAATCCCATAACTGGTGCTGATGGTTTTAAATGCGAGGCCCCCAGATTGCTCGTCATGATAATAACGGTGTTACGGAAATCGACAGTCCTGCCTTTAGAATCGGTCAGCCGGCCTTCATCAAGGACCTGCAAAAGTAAATTGAAGAAGTCACTGCTGGCTTTTTCTACTTCATCAAAGAGGATGACGCTGTATGGCTTTTCCCGTACAGCATCGGTCAATTCACCGCCTTCTTCATACCCCACATAGCCAGGAGGCGCCCCAACGAGGCGGGAAACACTGTATTTTTCCATGAATTCACTCATATCTATGCGTATCATATTATTCTGGCTGCCAAAGAGCTGCCGTGCTAAGGTACGTGCCAGCTCTGTTTTGCCAACACCACTGGGCCCTAAAAACAGGAACGACCCAATGGGCCGGTTCACATCTTTTAATCCTGCCCGGGCGCGGCGAACGGCCTTGGCCACTGCAGTAACAGCATCATCCTGGCTGATGACACGACGATGCAGTTCATCCTCCAGATGGAGCAGCCGTTGCGATTCTGTTTCCGTTAATTGTTGGACCGGTATGCCCGTCCACATAGAAACGACATCGGCAATATCTGCTGCTGTTACTACCAGTTTTTCATCATTATTTTGTTTCTGCTGTTTTTGCAACGATTCTATTTCATCAGACAATCGTTTACCAGCATCACGAAGAGAAGCACATTTTTCAAATTCCTCGCTGGCTAACGCCGCTTCTTTTTCTTTTTTCACATCAGCTAAGGCCTGTTCTTTATCCTTAATGCCCTGGGACGGCGACGTAACAGCCATCCGCACCTTGGCAGCTGCTTCATCCATGACGTCAATGGCCTTATCAGGCAAACAGCGGTCAGCAATATATCGCGTCGACAATTTCACTGCTGCTAAAATAGCGTCGTCTGTAATACGGGCTTTGTGAAAAGCCTCGTAGCGGTCACGCAAGCCAAACAGAATAGCAACGGCATCTTTTTCCGTCGGTTCCCCGACATGGACAGGTTGGAAACGTCGTGCCAGTGCCGTGTCTTTTTCTATATACTTTTTGTATTCATCCAGTGTCGTCGCTCCGATACATTGCAATTCACCGCGAGCCAGTGCCGGTTTCAGGATATTAGCAGCATCCATGGAACCTTCTACAGCACCGGCACCAATGAGCTGATGCAGCTCATCAATGAACAGGATTACTGTATCATCTTTTTCGACAGCATCAATGACTTTCTTGATCCGTTCTTCAAATTCACCGCGATACTTAGTACCGGCGACGAGGCTTGCCATATCAAGAGAAAAAATCCGCTTATTCCGAAGAGATTCTGGCACATTCCCTTCGACGATGCGTTGGGCCAGTCCTTCAGCAATCGCTGTTTTCCCAACGCCAGGTGCACCGATCAGTACAGGATTGTTTTTCGTACGACGACTGAGAATTTGGATGACCCGGCTGATTTCTCTATCTCTGCCAATAACCGGATCGATGTTCCCTTGTTTAGCCATATCGTTGATATTGCGACCAAATGCAGACAGATCAATCGTATCGGAAGGCACGGCTTCATCGCTGTCATCCACTTCAGGATCATTCATGACTTCTGCCAGTTTCTGTGCAACTGTGACCGGATCAATATCCATGCTCTGCAAGATTTGAATGGCCATCCCCGTTCCTTCTTGGAGGATCCCTGCCAATATATGTTCTGTGCCAATGTAATTCTGCCCGCGAGTACTGGCCTCTGCCGCAGCCAATTCCAGCACCCGTTTCGTCCGTGGTGTAAGGCGGAGACGCTTACTGTCCCGTTCTCCCAGCCCAACGGCATTTTCAATAGCCCTGGTAATATTTTCCTTGGTCAGGCCGAATTGGACTAATACCATGCCGGCTATGCCATTTGTATTTAAAACGAGAGCCAGTAAGACATGTTCCGTGCCTACATAATCATGACGGAACTGTTGAGCTGCCTTCTGCGCATACCGGAATACGCTTTTAGCATCGTTTGTAAATCGGTTAAACATTCTATCACTTCCTTGTCGAAATGGTACTATCAGCGCGCATATGCTGCAAGGACTTCCTGCAAGACCTGCGCCCGCTGATGCTGCCGTTCGTCGTCACTCAGTTCCCTGCCGGCCCGCGCCTGGAGAAAGGCTGCTTCTGATGCCGTCATCAAGGCTTCGTACGCCAACGGCCGTACATGTGCGATATTCATATCTGCTGCCATGCGCAAATCGCTCAACAGCGAAATCGCTTCCCGTTCCTCCATGAGCCAGGCATTCGCTAAAATGCCGTACGAACGAAGAAATTTATCGGTAAATGAATCCCGGCTATGCGTCAGGAGCGCACTGCGGCAATTCCGTTCTTCTGTAACGATCTGCGTAACGATTTTTTCCAATTGGTCTAACACATCGACTTCTGATACGCCTAATGTGATTTGGTTGGTAACTTGGAATACATTGCCAATGCATTCGTTCCGTTCACCATACATCCCGCAAATAGTAAACCCAAACTTCGTGATTCCCTGTACAATACGGTTCAATCGTTTCATCAAAACCAATGCCGGCAAATGGAGCGTAACACCGGTGATCAAACCGGTGCCGGTCATTGACGGACTGGCTGTCAGATAGCCAAAATCATCACGGAAAGCAAAATTTAAATGACTTTCCATGGTATCATCCACCTGGGCCGCTTCCTGCCACACCTTCTGCAGATCCAGGCCGGCAGCAGCCGTTTGAATACAGAAATGATCATCTTCATTGACCATAACCGATACAGCTCCGTCATTTCGAAGCAAGATTCCTCTGTTGGCCGGTTCCCTGATATGGGCAGCCGAAGAAAAATGTTTCACAACCAGCAATTCCCGTTGTAATGGCGTAAGCTCCATCAAATCGGTATATTCATAGACGCCCTTCCCTATTGCGTTGAGCTGTCCTGTCATCTTCTTACCCTCTGCAGCAACAGCTGCCAGCTCTGCTGCAGAAGCTTTGCAAGGAAACACATATTGCTTCAAATTCCGTACTAACCGGACACGGCTGTCAAGCACGATATCTGCCATGTTGCCAGACCCATCCTGCCAAGGGCTCAGTGGCGTTGTCAATAGCGTATCCACCATGACTATTCCCCCTTTTCAGCTGACGGCATCGTCGCCTGCAGGGCCCGTATTTCATCGCGGACTTTCGCCGCTTCTTCATACTGCTCTTCCCGGACAAGTTTCTGTAAATGTTGCCGCAGCCGCTTAATTTGCGTCACTGTACGGAAAACACCACTGCCCCGGTTAGGCACCTTCCCTGCATGCTTGCTATGGCCATGAATACGCCGCATGAGCGGTGTTATTTCTTCCTTAAACGCTTCATAGCAATCAGGACAACCGAATTTTCCTGTCCTGTTGAATTCACTATACGTCATGCCACAACTATTGCAACGTGGTTCTTCTTCAGACTGGCCCTGAAAATCAGGATAAGCCATCTTACGGAAGAAATCATTATCTACGATGTTGAAATCATCATAGCCGGAAATCTGATTTTGTTTTCTGGCACAAGCAGCACAAAGATGGATCTCTGTGCGCCGCCCGTCTTTAATTTGTGTAATGTGAACGACGGCTTCCCGCTTCTTACAAATATCACACAACATGGTCATCACTCTCCTTGTGCCTAGCCACGCAGATTGAGATGCTTCAAAATGCGACTGATAACAGCTAAGCGCTTCGCTTCAGAATCTACTTCTTTATACAATGCATCGAATGTATAATGCATCAAAATAGCTTCATTGTTCGTAAGTCTGTGGTTCTTAATAAGACGGTACAGTAATCCGTCTAAGTCCTCCATCGTAATGCTGACTGCCGGCAGCCGTTCCTGCAACAAGACCGGTGTGCGGTCCTGTTTTTTCGGTGTCAGTCTTATGATGCGAACAAATCCGCCTGAACCACGCCGCGATTCGACGAGGTATCCTTTATCATTAGAGAACCGCGTACTCAACACATAACTGATTTGACTTGGCGCGCAGTCTAATTCATCGGCAAGTTCATTACGCCGCAAAATGATGTTTTCTTCCTCTTCTTCTAATAACTTATGTAATATGAATTGTTCGATTTTATCGGCTAATACACTCATGATATCACCTGCTGCCAAAGGCAGCGTCTATGCTTACACGTACCTGTATCGTATAAACAAGGTCAAAAATACACCTTTTGACTTTAGTTTTATCTTTATTATATTAGTCTTTTTGACTTTTTGCAAGGAGATTGTTAAAAAAGCAAGTATATCCGTACCATACGGGCTGTGAAAATGCCTTATAGAAACTATATCGTAAAAAAGGGTACACAAAAGGACTACCACATAAAATAAGAAGATTTCATGCAATAGTCCCGTCGTATCAATAATTATGCTGTTGTTACATCGGTACTCCCTTTTTCATCAGGCAAGGTACCTTTTAAATCATGGTCCGTCATGGCACACACAGCCGAATCAGACCAAACATTTTCAGCCGTTTCAATCATATCGATAATGGTATATATCGGCAAAATTATTCCCATAAGCCCAATAGGTGCCCCAATAGACGACATCAGTGACAGCGTCAGGAAATAGCAGCCCATCGGAACGCCTGCGTTGCCGACAGCTGCCAAAACAGCGATGAACAGCCACGCGATCATGGTCCCCATCGATAAGTCCATGCCAGCATTCTGCATGACAAAAAGGGAGGTCACTAAGATAAATGCAGCACAGCCGTTCATATTGATGGTCGTGCAGATAGGCAGGACAAAACGAGATACGGCCGGATTGACTTTCAGATTTTCTTCGGCCGATGCCAGCGTAACTGGCAAGGTACCAGCAGAGCTTTTAGTAAAAAGTGCTACTGCTATAGCCGGTGCCATTTTACGAAAAACATACAACGGATTCAGCCCGCGAGCCAGCATGAACAGTGGCAAGACGATGAAGAACTGAATGCAGTTGCCCCCTAAGACGACCAGTGTATACTTGCCAAGCGCACCGACGATGACGCCAGCTTCGATTTGTGCAGATAACTGTCCGGCAAAAGCCAGGATCCCTACAGGCAATATCCACAGTAACGCCCGGATAAGAGTAAACAACAATTCCTGTAATCCATAGAGCCCTTTCAATAGGACATCCCGATTTTCTGATTTAGGCATAAAAGCCAATGCTAAGCCTACAGAAGCAGCGATGAGCATCACTGACAACACATTGCCATCGAGGAACGGTTTCAGTATATTATTGGGAATAACTGACAGGAAATGATCATAATACGATAAGTTCCCTAATTTCTGCGGTACATTGCCAGCGCCAGCACCGATGACATCAGCCGGCAGGTTGCCCGGCGCGATCCATAAATAAAGGATAAGTCCGATCGCTGCTGCAGAAATAGTCGTCAGCAACGTATACGTCACGGCGTGCGCAAAAATACGTTTTGTTTCTTTCTTCGCACCGAGCGCTGACAGCGTCGTAATAACCGCCAAGGCAATCGTCGGTACAGCGATGAATTGGAACAGCCGTGTAAAAACAGTGGCAATGAAATTAAACAATTCATTGAGCGGTTCAATGCCGAGCCATCCTAAGATGCCGCCCAAGATAAGCGCTGCAAACCATACCAGGAATTGCCGGCCCTTGCCCTGATTGCGGCTGGCCCGAATCAGTTCTTGTGCCTTGTGGTCTACATTGCTGGAATTCTGTCCCTTAGACATGAAGAATCCCCTCCTAATAAAATATACGAATAATACCCTGTGTAAGAGCCGGTTTTGGCCCTTGCGAAAAAGTATACCATATTCGTATTTATTTAGCAACTTTTATTTTTTCAGAGGGGATACTGCTATTTATCTTAAGAGAGCCCGCAAAGATGCTACTGCTTCAGTCATATCCTGCTGTGATACGATAGCACTGATCATAGCAAAAGAACGGAAGCCCTGATCGTAAAGGCCACGAATATTCGACGCACTGATACCGCCAATGGTAACGACAGGCAAGGTATACTGATGTAAGGCAAAATCCACGACTTGAGGCGTAACAACTTCATCAGCATCTTTTTTCGACTGTGTCGGGAACATCGGTCCCAAACCGACATAGTCAGCACCATCACGAACAGCTTGCTTCATTTCTTCGATAGTATTGACTGATACGCCAATGAATACATCAGGACCAGCTAAGCGGCGTACGACCTGGGCCGGTGCGTCATCCTGACCGACATGAATACCGTCAGCACCACAGGCAACCGCTAAATCAGTCGAATCATTCATAATAAAAGTCACATTTTTTTCATGGCACAGCGCCGCGATTGCTGAAGCTTCTGTATACTTTTCGCGCCATGTCTTGTGTTTTTCCCGATATTGGATGATTTTTACGCCAGCATCGATCAAGCCTTTTGCAACATCGATATTTTTGCGTCCTAAGCACAATTCTTCGTTGCCCATGATAGCGTATACTGGATCCGCTAACAACCGTTGTACATGTTCTTCTTTTTTCATCATTTTTGCTCCCTTTCTGGTTCATTTATGAAATAATCCAACATATTCCGACTAGTAGGATCCGTAATAACGGGAATATCCCAGCCTTTTGCTTCGCTCGTATGAGAAAGACGAGCCTGCAGATCCGCAACGACAGGGATTTCTGTCCCAAAATGACCGCCGTCGGCAACGACCAGTCCCAATTTCACGGCCTGCTGTGCATCATGGTATTTGACATCGCCTGTTACATAGAGCTGTGCTCCTGAAGCTTTGACTATATCCATAAAAGACGCGCCAGCTCCCCCCAGCACAGCAACCTTCGTAACCATCGTATCGAGATCACCGGCATACGGCAGCACCGGCACATGGAGCAATTCTTTGATCTTCTGCAGCACTTGACCAGCTCGTTCTGGTACTGGCCATGAGCCAACACGGCCCATAGCATAGGACGGATAGGCTTCTACAGGCACCAGCCCTGATAGCTCCGTCAACCCCAGCTGGTGTGCCAGCACATCATTGACCCCGCCATTGGCACTATCCAAATTCGTATGGGCACTGAATACAGCAATATGATGGCTCAGCAACTTCTGGAACATTGCCCCATCATATGTATCGGTACGAATGGATTTCAGCCCGTTGAAAATAACCGGATGATGACTTACGATAAGGTCAACGCCATGGGCAACGGCATAGTCGACACTATCCATCATCACATCCAATGTTACCATGATCTTCGTGACCGGTTCATCAGGATTTCCTACAAGAAGTCCTGGATTATCCCATGATTCTTTCAGTTGTAACGGTGCTATATCTTTTAGTATCGTTACGATTTCTCCAACTGTAACTGACATAATATATCCTCCAATCTGCTAATTTCTTTTTCCAATATATGTATAGCCTGCGACGTATCTGTACGGCTCTTAGCCATACCTTGGACAATATGTTTTTTTTGGCCAATCAACAAATCAATGCGGCGCTGCAACAGGGAATCACGGCGCTGCCAGTTGACCGGTCCCAGTTCATACAGCCAATCTGGCAAGAGCTGCCTTTTACCTGGCACAGCACGCAGTATTTCATACAGGCGTCCGTCTTCGGTAAGCAGTGTTTCTTCATCAATATGCCAAGCTGACTCATAAAGGAAGCGCCGTAATGCCCCTGAATCGCTTTGTGGCTGCAATACCAGAAAATGCAGCGATACCCATACTGCTGGTGAAGCTTGTAATATCTTGATCATAAGGGACCCGCCCATGCCACAAAAGACGGCACCATCCACTTCATGCGGTGCTACGCACGTAAGTCCGTCGCCAAGGCGGCAATCGATACGCTGTGCAAGACCAGCATCGCGAACATGGCAGATTGCTGCCTGCAACGGTCCTGGCACGATATCTGCAGCAATAGCATGAGAACATATACCTTCACTGCATAAATAGACTGGAATATACCCATGATCCGTCCCAATATCTGCTATAGATGTACTGCCTGGCACAAGGGCTGCCGCAGCACCTAATCGAGCCGTTAATTTCACAAGATTCCCTCCTTCATTTCTTATATAGTATACCACACCTGCTATATAAGCGGTCCCATCTTCTTTTAGTATGCTATGTTTACATAGCACCGCTGCCCTTACAGGTCTATTGCTGCCTTTTCATTAAAAGATACGGGACCGCCAATACAGATGGATTGCACTGTCGAGTCTGCATATGTTGCTGCAATCGTAATGGTACCACCTGGCTGCGAAACAGTACACGATACATTACGTTTACCTAAAATGCCTAGTACTGCCGCTACAGCAGCTGAGCCAGATCCACAGCTCTGTTCCCAGTAAAGCGTATCCGTTGCCGTAACGTAAACAGCCGGAAGCATTGCCAAGTGCTTCGGATCAAAAAGCACTAACCCAAAGGCTTCGTATGATTCGTCTTTAGCATAGTCATAAACAGCCTGCCAAAAAACGTCCTTGCGAACGGCACTGATTGTATCTACGAAATGAATAAAATGAACGATGCCAGGCAGTGTCACCCGGTAAAACCGGGCTGGCTGTCCTCCTGCGTCGACGATGACAGCATCAATAGCCGTAGGCCTCGGCATTTCGATAAACGCGTCATACCCGCCATCAGCGCGTTTTTGCGCGTGTGCCGGCAACAGGGTATCACAGCCAGAACAAGAAATGTGATACTCTCCTTCGCTGGCACCGTCCTGCATAAGAGCATAGGCTGCAGCAGAGCGGGATGCATTGCCGCAAAATTCGCCGCCCATCATGGCGACCTCTATCGGCTTGCCGGGACATAGCTTCAAATATCCTACTTGTTCAGCTCCTGTCTGTTGTAACAAACGAGCCGCAATCGCACTGCGATCCAGCGGTGCTACTGCATCAAAAACAAAGGCCGTCGTATTCCCCGATGGATTTGCAAGAATGTAGTGTATGGTCATGGTGTTCTCCTTTTATGAAAACAAAAAGGTACCGGAACCAATGTCCGATACCTTTTCTTCTGGTCGCACTTTATTTCGACACGAGGTTTTCTTCAACCTGGATGTGCAATTCGTGGAGCTGCTTCTTCGTAACCGGAGACGGTGCTTCACTCATTGGATCGATCGCATTCTGTGTCTTCGGGAAAGCGATGACATCACGAATAGATTTACGCTTCAACATCAGCATAATCATACGATCCAAACCAAATGCCAGGCCGCCATGGGGCGGTGCACCATATTCAAAGGCACGGAGCAGGAAGCCGAATTTCTGATTTGCTTCTTCCGGTGTCAGCCCGATAGCTTTGAAAACGCGCTGTTGAATATCTGGCTGATAAATACGCAAGGAGCCGCCGCCTAATTCAACACCATTAAGGACCAAGTCATAGGCCTTGGCATAGACATGTGCCGGATCGGTTTCCAACTTATCGAGATCTTCGTCACGAGGTGCTGTGAACGGATGATGCATAGCAACGAAACGTTTTTCTTCTTCACTATATTCGAACATGGGGAAATCAACGACCCACGTAAACGCAAATTCATCTTCATTGATCAGGTTCGTCCGACGAGCCATTTCTTTACGAAGTTCACCAAGCGAAGCCGCAACAACAGCAGGCTTATCAGCAATCATGAGCACTAAATCGCCTTTTTCGCTGGCACATTTCTGTCCAATCGCTGCCAGCGTATCTTCACCAAGGAATTTCTTGACCTGCGATTTGAGCGTGCCGTCTTCCATGAAGCAAATCCATGCCAGACCTTTAGCACCATAATGGGATACGTATTCAACGAGGCCATCTAATTCACGACGGGGAATGCCGGCATAGCCCTTAACATTGATAGCTTTCACCTGGCCGCCGTTATCGATAACGTTCTTGAATACCTTGAACTGCGTATTACGGACGAGATCCGTAATATCGGTGAATTTCATATCAAAACGGAGATCCGGTTTATCAGAACCATAGTTTTCCATTGCATAGTCCCAAGTCATCCGATGAATCGGCAAGACCACGTCATGGCCCAGGGTATCCTTGAAAATATACCGTACCATCTGTTCTGTCAGTTCCAAGATATCGTCTTGGTTCATAAAGGACATTTCCATATCCAGCTGTGTGAATTCAGGCTGACGGTCTGCACGCAAGTCTTCATCACGGAAGCAGCGGGCGATCTGATAATACCGGTCCATACCGGATATCATGAGAAGCTGTTTAAACAACTGCGGTGATTGGGGAAGTGCATAAAATTTACCATCGTTGACACGACTCGGTACGAGATAGTCACGAGCGCCTTCAGGCGTGCTCTTGCACAATTCCGGCGTTTCAATATCAATGAACCCGTGTTCGTTGAGGAATGTACGCATGGCATGTTTTACTTTATGGCGCATAATGAGGTTATTCTGCATTTCCGGCCGGCGCAGATCGAGGTAGCGGTATTTAAGACGAATTTTTTCATCGACATCTACATTATCTTCAATGTAGAACGGCGGCGTCTTGGACGAGTTGAGAATACGCATTTCTTCGCAACGGATTTCGATCGTACCGGTCTTCATCTTCGGATTGATCGTATCTTTATCACGAAGACGGACAACGCCCCGTATAGCCAGCACGTATTCTGTGCGGACCTGTTCTGCTTTCGTAAAAGCTTCTTGTTCATAATCCGGTGATGCAACAACCTGTACGATACCGGTGCGGTCACGGAGATCAATGAAAATCAATCCACCATGGTCACGACGTCGTTCGACCCAGCCGCATAAAACGACTTCTTTGCCAGTTTCCGCTTCAGCGACTTCAGCGCAGTACTGCGAGCGGTGTAACCCTTCCATTGTATCCATAAGTAAATCATCCCTTCTTCTTTGTTTCCATATATGCAACAATCCCATCAAGGGGAACGCTGACTTGTTCTTTAGTGGCCATATTACGTACTTGGACCTGGCCCTTGGCCAATTCATCATCGCCAATGATGACGGTATAATCAGCTTCAAGCTTATTAGCTGACTTCATTTGGCCTTTCATGCTGCGACCCATGAGGTCGATTTCGGCATACACATCATGAGCACGAAGCTGTTGCTGCAGTTCAAAGGCTTTCATTTTCGCCGCATCGCCAAGAGCGACGATGAACAACGGCTGATTCTTTGGCGGCGGCGGCAGGAGCTGCTGTTCCTTCAAGGTCAGCAAAAGTCGTTCCATGCCGATGGCAAAGCCCATTCCCGGTGTAGACGGGCCACCTACTTCTTCAATGAGACCGTCGTAACGGCCACCACCACAAACGGTGCTCTGTGCACCTAAAGGAGCATACATGATTTCAAAGGCCGTATTCGTATAATAATCAAGTCCCCGTACAAGACGCGGATCCAATTCATAGGAAATACCGACTTTAGTCAAGTATTCTTGCACTTTGGCAAAGTGTTCCTTACAATCATCACAAAGATTGTCCGTAATCTGCGGAACGCCTAGAGCCATCATTTTTTCGCCGTCTTCTTTGCAGTCTAATACACGCAACGGGTTCTTTTCCAAACGGGTCTGGCAGTCTTCACAGAGCTGGTCCTTTTTATCAGCAAAAAAATCAAGCAGCTTCTGCCGATATACAGGACGACATTTCGGACAGCCTACAGAATTGATATGGAGCACTAAGTCGTTCAAGCCCAGTTCGTGAAAGAGCTGAAATGCCATTGCAATGATTTCAGCATCAACGGCAGGATCCTTAGAGCCTATTTCTTCAATACCGAATTGGTTGAACTGACGGTACCGACCGGCCTGCGGTCTGTCATGACGGAACATGGGCCCCATATAATAGAATTTATGGACTTTTTGTTCACCATACAATTTATGTTCCAAAAAAGCCCGCACGACAGAAGCCGTATTTTCCGGACGCAACGTCATGCTGCGGCCGCCACGGTCATTAAACGTATACATTTCTTTAGTAACGACATCGGTCGTTTCACCGATGCCCCGTAAAAATAATTCCGTGCTTTCAAACATAGGGGTACGAATTTCGCCAAAACCATACAATGAACAGATATGACGGATCTTTGCTTCTAACATCTGCCATTCTGCCGTTTGTTCCGGCAAAAAATCTTGTGTACCTCTCGGTGCCGTTATTGCCATTCCAAATCCTCTCCTCCATATATGTTAGCGCACAAATGGTGACGCCGCGCCATATTTTGAGGCAGCGCCTGTACGTATCTATCTATTTCTTTGGGCATATAGAGCTTGCTCAGGCTGTGATGGTCAGGCAAGAGGAACTTCGTAGCACCGCCGGGACCGGCAGCCAATACGGTTTGTCTCTCTTCCATCATTTCAATATTATATACACCAAGCGTACCTGGCAACGCGTACCCTACATTAGCAAAGGTAGCCGCCATGTATTTCTGCCGGTACAAATAATACGGGATATACCCCTGCTTCACCAAAACGTGACGGCATACATGGAGCATCTGCGCCGTCACCTGTTCCGACGGAATTTCGCGCCGCAACGGATGATGAAATAAAGGAGCCCCTTTTTTTAATGCTAACGTATGAATTGTAACATTTTCCGGGGCCAGTTGGCAAACTATTTTCATATTTTCCTGCATATCTTCTATGGTTTGACCAGGAAGACCGGCAATAAAATCCATGTTGACAACGGGAAAACCGATTTGTTTTGTCTGATTGTACATCCGGTAAATATCATCAACCCGATGCCGCCGGCCCAGGGCATTGAGGATGCGTTGCTGCATCGTCTGCGGATTAACGCTGATACGGTCTACACCATACTGACGCAACAGCTGCAGTATGGCCGGCGTCACCGTATCCGGACGGCCGGCCTCGACGGTGTACTCTGTCGCTGGCAGAAACACCTGTATCGCCTTGAGGATACGTTCCAGCACATCTGTAGGCAAACACGTCGGCGTACCTCCGCCGACATATATAGTACTCACTGTAAGCCCGTACTGACGACATAACTCGTGGATATTACCTATATCGGTCACCAGTGCTTCAGCAAACCGATGCAGGTTCTCCCCAGTCTCCACACCAACGAGACGAGACGGAAAAGAACAGTACAAACAGTGGCTGGGACAAAACGGTATGC
The DNA here is from genome assembly GCA_022486585.1 of Megasphaera sp. Taxonomy (GTDB): domain Bacteria; phylum Bacillota; class Negativicutes; order Veillonellales; family Megasphaeraceae; genus Megasphaera. The sequence goes on along the minus strand of JAKVKI010000003.1, from coordinate 49,824 downwards.
CAATATACAATGCGACCGTATGGGCATGAGGCCGCACATACGGTCGCTGTATTTCTGCCATGTGAACGAGTCGCTCTGCCGTTTCCGCCTGCACCTGGTACATACGGCACAAGTACGCTGCCGCTCCGGCACTATCCATACCTTGATCAAACAGATGGTGCACCAGTTTTGTCGGTCTGACACCGATAAGGGTGCCCCATTGGCTGAGTGGCACCCCATACGCTCTGCTATGCCAATGAATAAGGCAGTCCTTGACATCATTGCGCACTGCATCAGCCCGCAAAAGCGTCGCTTCAGAATGCCACTGTTCAAAATCACAGGAAATCGACAGATGCCCTTCCCTCATAGCCATACGGACAACAGCGCCGACCTGGCGATCTTCATGTCCGCCAGTATATCCCAGCGTTGCCATGATCTGCCCTACCCAGGAATGGTACGCCGCTGGACCGCTATAGGTATAAGCAAAATCTTGTCTACTCTTCGTTTTCATGCCGAGCCTTTTCAGCAGCTGCTTCAGCAGCCCGTTTTTTCTGGCATTCTTCACAGTATCCATAGACTTTTAGCTGGTGGTCCACCGTTTCAAAATGAAGGCGCTTCTGCAAGATCGATTCCAGTGTTTCCAATAAATCGTCTTTGCATTCCCATACTTTCCCACAGCCCAGGCAAATAAGATGATGATGGAAATGGCCTTCATCTTCATGATCGTTCAATTCATAACGGCTGCAACCATCATCAAAGTCCAGTTTTTTTAACAGATCCATGGTCGTGAACAAATCGAGTGTACGATATACCGTAGCCAGACCAATATCAGGAGCTACTTTTTTAACTCGTTCAAATACTTCTTCAGCACTCATGTGACGGATATTGCTATCGACAAACGCCCGCAAAATAACTTGCCGCTGCGAGGTCATCTTATATTTCTTATCTTTGATCTTATCTTTCATACGTTTCATCATGAGATTCATAACTTCTTCTCTATTGGTTTCTCTTACGCTAGGATCAGTTGTAGTTGTTTCCATTTGTATTCAACGCCTTTTCTTTATACGAATTATAGAACCATAAATGCTTGCACAGGATTTGTAATACTGCCGTAGCCGGTACGGTCAGAATCATGCCGGCAATGCCGAAAAGCGTTCCGCTCACTAAGAGAGCTAGGACGATGACGACTGGATGGAGACTAATAATAGCTCCCATGACCTGAGGCATAATGAGATGACTGTCGACCTGCTGAATGACAATATAGAAAATCAGCACTTTCACAGCCAACGCCAGATCTACAGTCGCACCGAGCAAAATGGCCGGTACGGCTCCAACGATTGGCCCAACGATCGGTATCCATTCCGTAATGGCTGCCAGAAGACCGATAACCATGGGATACGGGACGCCAAGAGCCCACATGCCGAAAAAGGTCAATGTCGCAATGATGCAACTCATCAGGAGCTGTCCCCGAATATAGCGGCTCAGGACTTCCTGGATTTCACGGAACAGTCCTGTCAGCTGGATTTGATAGACACCAGGATAGATGCTGACGAAGGACTGTACCATTTTTTTCCCGTCCTTCATAAAATAAAACGTAATAATAGGTACGACAAAAAACTCGACTACGGTTCCGGCAATAGCAAAAACAGATTTAACAAGATTCGATATGCCGTCTACACCATAGTTGCCAATTTTTGTGAATGTATCGTTGATGACGCTCTTGACCTGATCGGGAATATAGAATTGCGTCTGCTCATTTTCCAATTGAACAGCAATGGATGCTGTCTGGTCAACAAGGTTATTAAAATTCGCTGCCAATAAATTCACCTGTACGACGAGAGGCTTTAAGATAACATTCGTCAATCCGCCCATGACAATGACGAAAACAACGAACGAAATCAAAATAGCTATATCCACCGGCAAGTGACGATGCGTCAGCCTGGTGAATAATTTCATGGCGCCATCCCGTACAGGAATAAGGATGAACGTCAAAATCAACGAAATAATAACAGGCCAGTACACAGCATGAACCGACAGAAAGAGACCAGCAGCAAAGACTGCCACAACGATGCGCAGCCAAAACTGGGATTCTTTATAGACGGACATGGTTACCAACCTCCATCCAGATAGGGATTCGTATTCCGTTCATCTCCAATACGCGTAGCCGGGCCATGCCCTGTAAGGACGATTGTATCATCAGGCAGTTTCATTAATTTTTGATTAATACTATCTACCAGTTGCTGCGTCGAACCGCCATACAAGTCAGTACGGCCGACAGAATACCGGAATAACGTATCACCGGAGAAAACGACGCCTTGCCCATACAGGCTGGTACCACCCGGTGTATGTCCCGGTGTTTCTAATACTGTAAAGGTCAGACTCCCCAGCTTGATATCATCCCCTTCGTGAACGATATGATCCGGTGACGTGCATTCAATATTTTTCCCCATAAACAGGGACAAATTATTCTTGGAATTAGAAATCAAATCGACATCGCCGGCACCAATATACACCGGTATGTCATAATAATTGCGCAGTTCCTGCAAGGCCCCGATATGATCAGCATGTCCATGCGTCAAATAAATAAGGCGCAGCTTTAATTGATGTTCTGTCAGTGCCGCTTCGATCCGTTTAAAGTCCCACGCCGGATCAATGACCATTGCATCAAGGCTCTCCGCATCATAAACGATATAGCAATTTGTTGAAATAGGTCCTAATGCCATAGTTAAATACTTCATACTCATAGGGATACCCTCCTAAAATGTTTTTCTGCTGTCTAAGAGAATCGTTACCGGTCCGTCGTTAGCCAATGTCACTACCATATGAGTACGGAATTTTCCGGTTCCTACGGTAATGCCTTTTTCTTGTACAGCTGCAACAAATTCTCCGTACAGTTTCTCTGCCAATTCTGGTGGCGCAGCGCCAGTGAAGCTGGGCCGCCGGCCGCGTCGGGCATCACCATACAAGGTGAATTGGGAAACAACCAGCATATCCCCGCCTATATCAAGGAGGGACCGGTTCAATTTGCCTTGCTCATCTTCAAAAATACGTAAATTCACACATTTATCAGCCATGTATGTTACATCGCCTTCGGCATCATCTGGTGCTACACCTAGCAGGACCGTCAATCCTTGTCCTGCTTTTCCCGTTTCAACGCCTTCGGAAGAAACGGTCGAATAGGCAGTGCGCTGAACTACCGCTCTCATTGCTGTCCTCCTGTATAACGGGCTACAGTATACACGTCTTTCAAACGACGGATTTTCGTAGCCACAAATTCAAATTGAGCTAAATCTTTGATACTAACACCCATATGGATCGTAACGGTCTTCGTATCACTGACTTTGGCATTCATACTGAGAATATCTATTTTCATTTCTGCCAACGAGGCCATGATTTCTGCCATAATACCCGTGCGGTCATAGGCTACGATTTCCATATTGACTTCAAAGCTTTCCTTGCCGCCATAATCCCATTCAACATCGATGAGCCGGTCTACATCATTCTGACTATTGCTGATATTAGGACAATCAGCACGATGAACAGACACACCACGGCCGCGAGTAATGAAGCCGATAATAGGATCACCTGGTACGGGACTGCAACATTTGGCCAAACGAACTAACAAGCCCGGTTCTCCCTTGACCAAGATTCCCGTGCCATTTTTAGGAACAGGCCGTTTGGGTTTCAACTTTTCTACAGCAGCCAGATTATTCTTTTCTTCTTGCTTCTGTATATCCTTTTTATGGAGTTCCATGAGTTTGATCAGAACAGTATTGACAGCAAACCCGCCATACCCTACAGCTGCCGCCAGATCTTCTTCAGAACCAGCATTCATCTGTTTCGCTACTTTAGCCAGCCGGCCTGCCTTATTGAGCTCTTTCCAGTCATGCCCCAGCCGTTTGCATTCTCGTTCTAATGCTTCCATGCCCTTTAGGATATTATCTTCTCTGTTTTCTTTTTTAAACCAACTGCGGATTTTAGAACGACTTTCGGAACTGCCTACTATTTTCAGCCAGTCCAGACTGGGCTTACCGACCTTCGAGGTAATTACTTCGACGATATCACCGTTCTTCAATGCATAGTCAAGCGGCACGATTTTTCCGTTTACTTTGGCTCCGACACACCGGTGCCCTACATCCGTATGGATACGATACGCAAAATCGATAGGAATAGCCCCTTGCGGCAAATCAATGACATCTCCGCGCGGCGTAAAAACAAATACTTCATCAGAAAAAGCATCTAATTTCAACGCATTCACGAATTCCTTAGGATTACTCGTATCCTGCCATTCCAACAGATTACGGAGCCAGCCCATTTTTTCATCAAATTCATTTTTGCCGGCATTGGCATGTCCTTCTTTATACCGCCAATGCGCTGCAACACCGTATTCTGCGACACGGTGCATTTCCCAGGTCCGGATCTGGATTTCGACAGGCTGCCCTCTCGTACCAATGACGGTGGTATGCAGAGATTGATAATTATTAGGCTTCGGCATAGCGATATAATCTTTGAAACGATACGGCAACGGCTTCCATAAACTGTGGACAATACCCAGTACGCCATAACAATCTTTGACCGTATCAACGATAATACGAATGGCATACAAGTCATATACCTGACTCAGATCGCGGTTATCCTTTTTCATTTTTTTATAAATGCTATAGAAATGTTTAGGTCTGCCGTTGATTTCAAATTTAATATGCGATTCTGTCAGGGACTTCCGTAAAATTTCAATGGCTTCATTGACGATTTCTTCGCGCACATGCCGTTTTTGCTTCATTTGGTCGACTAAGTCATAATACTTGTCCGGTTCCAAATAACGAAAAGACAGATCCTCTAACTCCCACTTGATATTAAAAATACCCAGGCGGTGTGCCAGCGGCGCAAATATTTCCAATGTTTCCTGGGCGATGCGCTTCTGTTTATCGCTGCGCATATACCGCAAGGTTCTCATATTGTGCAGTCTGTCTGCCAGTTTGATGACCACGACGCGGACATCTTTGGCCATAGCCAGGAACATTTTCCGCATACTGTTCAGCTGCTGGTCTTCTTTTGTACGATAATCAAGACGGCTCAATTTAGTGACACCATCGACGAGGAACGCGACTTCCTTGCCAAATAATTTTTTGATGTCCTCCAGCGAATACTCCGTGTCTTCGACGACATCATGCAAAATAGATGCCGTAATCGTCGTCGTATCTATTTTCATTTCTGCCAAGATCTGTGCTACAGCCAGCGGATGAAGGATATAGGGCTCGCCGCTGACACGATGCTGTTCTTTATGTGCTTCGTCAGCCAAATGATATGCTTTTTTCACATCATCACAAGAGGCATCTGGCTGATAACTATGTATGGTATCCAATAGTTGCTGGAACTCTTGATTTTTGTCTTTAAATTCCATATTAATTCCCCCTCAGGACTTACGGTAGCGGTTATACGTCGGAGACGTATCCAGGTTCATTTTTCCCGATATATGCGGGAAATAATAGGCCGGTCCTGCCGCACTTTGGCAAACGGCAATGACGCCGATTTCCTTCAGGACCTGTATAGCTGCATACATAGTATGGATTTCACAACGGTCGCCTTCCGTAGCAGCGATGTGTTTGCGCACCTGCCATAGTGCCATTTCCCCATGAGAAATAAATTTCTTCATCGTCATATATACATGTATCATCATCTCTCTGCTCAACACAATAGGCAGCTGCGGACTGTGGATATCCTGGATAATAAGCTGGGGTGATGAAATGCCATTAAAATCATTACGTTCCAATTGGAAGGCTATATCAACGGTATCGCCTTCGATCAATTCATCACAACGATCCGCCATAGACCAGCCAACACCTTGGAGACGCGTATTGTCTGTTGTCGTTACAACTAAACGTAAATGCTGTTTCTCTTTACCAATAGGCCGAATTTCCTCAATGACAGCATGACTGACTGTAAAAACAGGACGGCTGTTTCCCATACCATATGGTTCTAATTTCGCAAGTTCAGTAATCAGCTCCAACGAAATATCCCTGGGCTCTACCTGCATATCAATAGGAACTAACGGGATATAGTCCTCAGCTGTCATGTGCGCCGCTGCATAAGCCTGCAGGCGCTGCCGAAAAGCTTCAATATGCGCTGGTTCAATAGAAAATCCTGCAGCCATCGGATGACCGCCATATTGGATCAGCAGATCATCGGCTGATTGCAAGGCTTCATACATATTGAAACCAGCAATACTGCGACACGACCCCTTGCCAATGCCATCATGGATGCCAATGACCAAAGACGGCCGATAATACGTTTCTACGAGACGTGACGCGGCAATACCGATGACACCAGCATGCCAGTCCTGTCCGAATGCCACGAGGACACTGTCCTGACTTCGGCCTTGCTGTTCTATTTGTGTTACAGCCTGTTCGGCAATGGTATGTTCGATTTCCTGGCGCTGTGCATTAAGTTCACTCAATTCAGCAGCCAGTACGCGTGCCTTCGCTATATCCTGTTCCAGCAACAATTGTACACCCTTAGCGGCATGACTGATCCGGCCGGCTGCATTGAGCCGCGGTGCTGCCGTAAAAGCAATCCGTCCGGCACTGATCGTTTCTCCAGCTAACGAAGAGGCCTCTAATAAAGCCTGCACCCCTACGTGATGACCTTTTTTCATGCACCGCAACCCAGCTTGAACGATAATGCGATTTTCATCTGTCAGTGGTACTAAATCAGCAATCGTCCCAAGCGCAGCAAGCTCTGTATATCCTGGCATTGTTTCCTGACGCAAGGTCTGCCACAAGGCCTGACAAAGTTTATACGCTACGCCAACACCAGCCAAATTCTTATATGGATAGGTACATCCCTTCTGTTTAGGATCTAAGACTGCACAACAAGCTGGTATTTGTGAAGGAACTTCATGATGATCTGTAATGATGATATCCATTGCTCCTTGGAAATCACTAACCAAATCATACGATGATATGCCGCAATCAACGGTAATGACAACATCTGTATGCTCATCCTGCAACTGCTGTAAAGCTTCTCTGTTCAGTCCGTACCCTTCACTTTGCCGCTCTGGTATGTAAAACCCTGCTGATGCATCTAAATCATGCAACACACTGCAAACCAAGGATGTCGAAGTAATACCATCGACGTCATAATCACCATAAATGACAATGCGTTCTTGTTTTTTTATGGCCTGTTGTATGCGTTCTACAGCCTTGTCCATGCCTTTCATCATAAAAGGATCATAGCCTTGGCTGCAGCTGTCATCGAGAAAGAGTTTCGCTTCATCTGGCTCTGTAATGCCTCTATTGACTAATACCTGCGCCAGCACAGACGATATATGTAATTGTTTTATCAGATCCTTTATACATCCCTCTTGGGATGGTATAAGGCGCCAACGTTTTTCCATAAAATCACGCCACATTCTCACGAATAATCACTATCAATTATCAACTCTTATTCTACCACGTTCTATTCTCAAAATAAAGGAATTTTTCGAAATAGCTAAAAAAAACTACTGCATCATACGATGCAGTAGTTTTATATTCAGATACGCTTAATTATGCAACTAACGAATTAGTCTTCAAAGCCTTTCTGGAAACGTACATAGGATTCGCGACGAGTCTTAGCATCAGATTCTGTCTTAGCATAGAGTGCGTCTGCATCTTCCGGGAAGCCTTTCTTAAGGGAAGCATAACGAACTTCGCCCTGTAAGAATTCCTGGAATTTGCCGTAATCCGGTTCTTTAGAGTCAAGGCTGAACGGATTCTTACCAGCTGCTTTGAGTTCAGGATTGTAACGATACAGATCCCAATAACCGCATTCAACAGCGAGTTTTTCTTCCATCTGGCTCTTGCCCATACCTTTACGGATACCGTGGTTGATGCAAGGTGCATAGCAGATAACCAAGGACGGACCATGATAACCTTCAGCTTCAGAGAGAGCTTTGAGGAGCTGGTTCTTATCAGCGCCCATAGCAACCTGAGCTACATATACATAGCCATAGGAGATAGCCATCATGCCAAGATCTTTCTTCTTCGTACGTTTGCCTGCAGCAGCGAACTGTGCAATAGCAGCGGACGGAGTAGCTTTAGAGGACTGACCGCCTGTATTGGAGTATACTTCAGTATCTACAACGAGGATATTGACATCCTGGTCCTGAGCGAGAACGTGGTCAACACCGCCGTAACCGATATCATAAGACCAGCCGTCACCACCGATGATCCACTGAGAACGTTTAACAAAGAATTGTTTCTTATCGAGGAAGTCTTCAAGAACTGGTTTGCCAGCAGCTTCTTTTTCAAGAGCAGCTGTCAATTTGTCAGCCCGTTCACGAGAGCCTTCGCCATCATACATGTTAGCAACCCAATCGCTGAGTGCTGCCTGGAGTTCAGGAGATGCAACAGCTTTTGCTTCGTCAACACGTGCAGCCATGTCTTTACGTACTTTGTCAACGCCCATGAACATGCCGAGACCAAATTCAGCAGCATCTTCGAACAAGCTGTTAGCCCAAGAAGGACCATGACCAGCTGCGTTCTTGGTGTACGGAGAAACAGGTGCAGATGCGCCCCAAATGGAGGAACAGCCAGTAGCATTAGCAATCATCATGCGATCGCCGAACAACTGTGTAGCCAATTTGACATACGGTGTTTCGCCGCAGCCTGCGCATGCGCCGGAGAATTCGAGGAGCGGAGTTTCGAACTGAGAACCGATGACAGTCGTCTTCTTCTGCGGGTTAGCTTTCGGAGCGACTTTTTCAGTACCATAGTACCAGAAGTCCATCTTAGCACGTTCTTCGTCTGTGTTCGGAACCATAGCCAAAGCCTGAACCGGGCAGCAGTTTACGCAGCTACCGCATTCGAGGCAGTCGAGCTGGTCGACGATGATAGCAACGTCGAATTCTTTGCCGGATTTAGCTTTAGGAGCGATCTTGTAGCCTGCCGGAGCAGCTGCAGTTTCTTCTTTAGTTGTCAATACCGGACGGATAGCAGCGTGCGGGCAAACGAAGGAACACTGCATACAACCGATACATTTTTCAGCATCCCAAGCCGGAACATGAAGAGCCGGGCCTGCTTTTTCAAATTTAGCTGTGCCAGAAGGCATAGTGCCATCTTCGCGGCCAACAAATGCGGATACCGGAAGGTCATCGCCAACCTGTTCCAACATCGGTTTTGCAACATCGGTGAAGTATTTCGGAGCCGGACGGCCTGCAACGACTTCATCAACTGCATCAGCCCAAGAAGCCGGATAGCTGACTTCATGGAATTCGTGAATGCCAGCGTCAACAGCGCCATTGTTCATGTCGATGACTTTCTGGCCTTTCTTGCCGTAGTTCTTGATGATAGAATCTTTCAAGTACTTAACAGCATCTTCTACAGGAATGATCTTAGCAAGTGCGAAGAACGCAGACTGCATAACCATGTTGATACGAGTGCCGAGGCCGAGTTTCTGACCAATAGCATCACCGTTCAAAGTGTAGAATTTAACATGATGTTTAGCAATAGCACGTTTGATACGAGCCGGTAATTCTGTATTTAATTCTTCATCGGTCCATGTGCAGTTCAACATGAATGTACCGCCATCTTTAATACCGCGGAGCAAGTCGAAACGTTTTACATAGGACTGACGATGACAAGCGATGTAGTTTGCTTCGTCAATGAGGTACGGCATATCAATCGGCTGTGTACCAAAACGTAAATGGGAAATGGTTACGCCGCCAGATTTCTTGGAGTCATAAGCGAAGTATGCTTGTGCATACATATCGGTATGGTCACCGATGATTTTGATAGCGGATTTGTTAGCGCCAACAGTACCATCAGAACCGAAGCCCCAGAATTTGCAGGATGTAAGACCAGTTGTATCAAGCGGCATTTTCGGTGCGCGCGGCAGAGACAAGTTGGTAATATCATCGGTAATAGCCAATGTGAAGCCATTGAGAGGATGTTCTTTTTTGAGTTCTGTAAATACGGAAAGGATATCTTCCGGAAGAACGTCTTTGGAGCCCATGCCAGTACGGCCGCCGATAACATCGATATTAAGGCCTTCTTCTTTCGTGAATGCAGAAATATCAAGATAAAGCGGTTCGCCAAGGGAGCCCGGTTCTTTTGTACGATCAAGAACAGCAATCTTCTTAACTGTCTTAGGAAGAACAGCTTTGAGATATTTGTTGGAGAACGGACGATAGAGATGAACGTTGATCAAACCAACTTTTTCACCCTGGCTGGTCAAGAATTTAACAGCCTGTTTAGCTACGTCAGACAAAGAGCCCATGGAGATAATAACATATTCTGCATCAGGAGCACCATAATAGTTGAAAGGTTTGTACGTACGGCCCGTGATTTCAGAAATTTTGTCCATGTAATCAGCTACGATATCAGGCATAGCTTCGTAGTATTTGTTAGCAGCTTCTGTGTGCTGGAAGTAAACGTCCGGGTTTTCGGCAGTACCGCGGATCTGCGGGTTATCCGGATTGAGGGCACGTTTACGGAATGCATTGACAGCATCCCAGTCGATCAATTTGCGGAAGTTGTCGAAGTCCATAACTTCAACTTTTTGGATTTCGTGGGACGTACGGAAGCCATCGAAGAAGTTAATGAACGGCAAAGAACCTTTGATTGCAGCCAAGTGAGCAACGCCAGCAATATCCATTACTTCCTGAACGTTGGATTCAGCTAAAAGACAGCAGCCTGTAGCACGAGCAGACATAACGTCCTGATGATCGCCGAAAATGTTCAGTGCATGGTTAGTTAAAGCACGAGCAGCTACATGAATAACGCCCGGAAGGAGTTCGCCGGCAACTTTATACATGTTAGGGATCATCAACAGGAAGCCCTGAGAAGCTGTGTACGTTGTTGTCATAGCACCAGCTTGTAACGAACCGTGGAATGCACCAGCTGCGCCAGCTTCGGACTGCATTTCAACGACTTTGACAGTACTGCCATAGAGGTTTTTCATGCCTGCGGCAGCCCATTCGTCGACATGTTCTGCCATTGGGGAAGACGGCGTAATCGGATAAATTGCGGCAACTTCAGTAAATGCATAGGATACCCAGCCAGCAGCTTCGTTGCCATCCATGGTTTTAAATTTGCTCATAGATTAAACACGCTCCTTTGAAAATATTGACCTTTAATACAGATAATTTCTGTATTAATAGACTAAAGTTAAAAAGCATTCCCTGTTTCTCATATACACCCATGCAGAAAAAACAACCCATCTCAAATTATAGGCTGCCCTTTCTCTTAATGCATACACGTCCCATTTCGTGAAAAATTACGAATCTAAAACAGGAAGGTTCAGGAACATTCAAAAAAGGTATTGCTATTATTCCAAATTTGTAATACTATAATAGTAGTATTACTGATTTGCAAAATAAACACTCCTTTTTTCATTTTCTGACCATCACATCCGAACGACTTTGTAACTTTTGCTTACAATGTAATTATATGCCTTAGACGCTTTAAATTCAATAGGGATGTGATATCATTTTAAACATTGGTTTGTGCCATTTTGTAAACATATACCCATTAGGTGCTATTATATAGGAGGTGTCGTCATGGATTTTCATCATCTGAAATATTTTGTAGAAGTAGCCGATAAGAAGTCATTTAGCAAGGCTGCGCGGACTCTTCACATTTCCCAATCGGCAATCAGCAGAACCATCAAAGCGCTGGAAGAAGAATTGGGAGTCGTACTTTTTATGCGTAATGCCAAAGCTGTAGAGCTCACCGATGCAGGTACAATATTCCTCTCTCATGCCAAACGAGTCGTCTTTATGTTTGAACATTTGAAGACAGACTTCGAGAATGAGTTCAAATTGGAACAAGGTACCGTTCTCATTGGCCTGCCCCCCATTACAGGCGCGCCGGTTTTCGCCAGCCTCTTGGGTGCCTTTAAGCAGGAATACCCGCAAATTGAGCTGGATCTTTATGAACATGGCTCCAAAAAAGTCGAAATCAGTGTCCAAGAAGGCCTTATCGATTTAGGCATTGTCTGCACACAGCCAAAAGAAAAAGATTTTGAATCTTTCTTCCTGACACAAGATCCGATGAATGTCATCATCCACCGCGATAATATCTTGAGCAAAGAAAAGACAATACCCTTGAAAAAATTAGCTAATGAATCTCTTGTCCTCTATCGTGATGATTTCAATCTCCATGACGAAATCATTCAAGATTGCAAGAAAATCGGCTTCCAGCCGAAGATTGTCTTTGAAACAAGTCAGCGTGATCTCATGGTACAGACCGTCGTTGCCAATTTAGGTGTCGCCCTGTTACCAAGCCGCTTGTGCCCAAACAAAGAAAATTCGCCACGGGTTTCTGAATCTGTCGTCGTCCGGCCTCTTGTAGAACCGGAAATCATGCATGTCCTGTATGTCATTTGGAAACGCGGTCATTACCTGTCCCATGCTGCTCAGTTATGGTTGGACTTCGTTCGCAACAAAGCCCGCGTTATTTCCAACCTGTAAGACCGTATCGATGAGAAAGGGTAGTGCTGCCTTGCGTTGGAAAGAACAACTGATTTCACCTCTCTTGATTTGGTTGAAGGCAGAAAGAAAACGCAGCCCCGTACTTTTTATATTGATCATAGTCGTCGTTGCACAATTTCTTTGGATCCTGGCTCTTCAATACCAAATTTCTTCCTTATCGGAGCAAGTTCATATACAGGAAACTCGTATTGCCCAGACAGAACAAGCCTATGACAAGCAAAATCATGACATGTATACGGCTCGTCTTATTATTTCCGATATCCAGAAAAAATGGAATGATCTTAACTTCCGTGTCTTAGAGAACACATGGAAATTGAACCCATAAAAAAAGAAGCCCTTAAGGGCTTCTTTTTTTGTTCATCCTCATGATCACACCAGCAGTTCCAACAATTCCTGCGGAGCTGGCAACTCACGCAACTGTTTCCAAGGCTGGCACCGGGTCAGGTCATCATAACTATAATGCCCTGTTGCCACAGAAATCGTCTTGGCGCCAATGACTTTACCACATTCGATATCATACGGCGTGTCACCGATGACATATATGTCATCAATGGTACTGCCCCAAGTCTCATGAGCTATATCATAGGCATGGCGTGCTAAATCATTACGATAATAATAATTGCATGCAAACCCGGAATGATCAAAATCAAAATATTGAGATAAGTGGAAGAAATCGAGTTTCGCTTTTGCACCGTACACACTGTTCCCTGTCAGGAGGAGCTGCCGGAATCCCTTCTGTTCAGCAAAGAAAGGCAGAATCTGTTTTACTGGTGGAAAAACAGCGCCTTCTTCTTTTTTAAGGGTAAGCCATTTAAGGAGATTTTTCTCATAGCCGCGGCAAAACCGGGTGACTTCTTCATCTGTCGGCATGATTCCCGTCGCTTTCAACAAAAGCTGCTGACAAATATAATTATCAGTCCGGCCTCCGGCTGCAATGCGAGGTACGGCAACGTTGTCTCCCTGCATGGAGTGGAACACTTCTTCAATGGCATATAAACCGGCCCTGCCTGTATTCAACAGCGTACCATCAATATCCCAATATAATAATTTCACCATTCTCACTCCTAAAAGCTTGCTTATTTGGAAACGATGTCCTTCGTGTCGCGGGCAATCATGATTTCTTCGTTCGTCGGAATGACATAAATCTTGACGGTAGAATCATCGGTGCTGATGAGAGCATCTTTGCCACGGACATTATTTCTTTCAGGATCTAATTTAGCACCGAGGAATTCCAAGCCCTGGCAAATAGCAGCACGATCTTCGATACCATTTTCGCCAACGCCGGCCGTAAAGGTAATGACGTCAACGCCACCCATAGCCGCTGCGAAGGCACCGATTTCTTTACGAACCTGGTAATGGAACATATCCAATGCCAGCTGAGCCCGTTTATTTCCTTTAGCAGCCGCATCGCCAAGATCACGGAAGTCACTGGAAACGCCGGAAATACCAAGAACGCCGGATTCTTTATTGACCAGTTTATCCATATCTTTTGTAGATAAATGCCGTTTTTCCATGATAGTGGTTACGATAGCCGGGTCAATATCACCGCAGCGCGTACCCATCAGTACCCCTGCCAGCGGTGTAAAGCCCATGGTCGTATCTACGCTCTTGCCATATTTAATAGCGCAGAGAGAAGAACCGTTGCCGAGATGGCAATTGATGATACGCAGTTTTTCAACAGGCACGCCCATGACTTTTGCCACTTCACCAGCTACATAGCGATGGCTCGTACCGTGGAAACCATAGCGGCGAATACCGTCTTTTTGATACAATTCATATGGCAGGCCATACATGAAGGCCTTAGCCGGCATAGTCTGATGGAATGCCGTATCAAAAACAGCGACCTGAGGAACGTTAGGCATAATAGCCTTGCAAGCATTGATGCCAACGATATTAGGCGGATTATGAAGTGGTGCATAGGCGGAACATTTTTCCAATGCCTGCATGACTTCATCCGTAATAAGTGTCGATTTAGAGAATGCTTCGCCGCCATGGACAACACGATGTCCTACAGCATCAATCGCATCCATTGATTTAATGACACCACACTGAGGATCCGTCAGGATATCCAAAACGAGCTTAACAGCGACATGATGATCAGGAATAGCCTGCTGGATTACCTTTTTTTGGCCACTCCATTTGTGAGTCAGCTGAGAATCGGCCAAACCGATTTTTTCTACTAACCCTTTTGCCATAACTTCTTCATTGTCCATGTTGATTAATTGGTACTTCAAAGACGAGCTGCCGCAGTTTACTACCAATATGATCATGCAATTTACCTTCTTTCATTATCTGAAATTATTTGAGTTGACCAAATACGTGGTCTGTCACATCTTTGCCCATCGCATCGCTGCTGCGGTACATATACATGACATACCATACCTGGCCGTTATCTTCAAAGAAGAGACCTCGTACAGTTAAATTGGATCGTTGCCCGTTGAGCGGTTCATCATACGTACTATCGACTTCCACCGCTTCCCTGCCGCTAACTGTCGTGCTGGTCACCTTCGTTTGCAGATTCGAAACGTCCGAGGTCTGTTTCAGCATTTCAATCGCTTTTTCCGCCTTTTGTTGCGGCGTTCCTTCACTAGCCGGCTCCGGCACAGCAATGACATATAAATGCTTATCATTGTTGGCATACATCATACCCTCACCGTTTTGGCGATTCATATGCCCCAAATCAAAGGGACTCATCATATAGACTTCCGAATTACCAGCTTTCAACTGCACATAACCGAAACTGTATTCTTCCATCATCGTGGGATTACTGCCACAACCGGATAACAACATTGATGCTGCCGTAAACGCAGCTACTGCTAATACTTTCATTCGCTTCATACGATCACCTATCATGCTTTCTACAGACTATTGTTATTATACCATATTACCCTTTTGATAAAAAGAGAAAATACAGTACTCCCGTGACAATTTCTGCTATTCTATATTCACATTTTTTTGATTATATTATATAGTAATACTATATACTATATCTACTATGAAAACCCAAGAAAGGATCCGTATGAATATCGTTGCCATAACTGCTGAATACAATCCATTCCACAACGGACATCGCTATATGTTGCAACAAGTACGGCACCAGCTGGGACCCGATACAGCAATCGTCATCATCATGAGCGGTGCTTTTGTCCAACGTGGCGAACCGGCCATCGTCGATAAGTGGACCCGTGCTGCCTGGGCCATACAGAACGGTGCTGACTGCGTCATCGAACTGCCCTTGCTCTACGCCATATCCAGCGCCGAACAATTCGCCGCCGGTGCAGTCCGGTTAGCCTCCAACTTAGGCTGTACTCACCTGTCCTGCGGCGTCGAGAAAGGATCCGCCGAAGAATTCCATACCTTAGCCCGCCTTGCGTCATCCATTTCACAGCCATATCATCAGCACAACGGCAAAACCAGCGGGCAGCATCTAACAGAGGCCTTGTGTCATTCTGTCCCGGCACCACTGGCACAGCTTCTCACGACACCGAACGCTTTATTGGCTATGGAATATGTCAAAGCCATAGAACAGGCTGGATCCTCCATGACGTTTCTTCCCATTCCCCGTCACGATACGCATAATGATACTACCATAACAACTGCCGTCGCCAGTGCCTCTGCTATCCGCCAAGCCATTGTCGCAGGGACACCGCTTACCTCCTTCAGCCAGGTCCTGCCTGCAACGGTTGCCCGTGACTGGGAACAAATACTGACCAAGGGTATCTATACCGATTATAACCGTTACGGCGACTTCATCCTCTACGCTAATCGCCGGGCTGCACTACAAGACCTGCAAAGCTATGCCGCCTTCGCTGAAGGTCTGGAAAACCGCTGGTACCGCATATTACGGCAAGCTCCTTCTTGGCCGGAAGCACTAAAAGCCATAAAGACACGGCGGTATTCCTACCGTCGCCTGTGCCGCATGGGCGCCTATACCGCTTTGTCAGTACGGCAGACTGATATGGATGCTGCCTACGCAACGGGGCCCGCCTATGCACGTATACTAGCCTTGAACCAGCACGGTGCCGCCATTATCAAATCAGCCAAAAAGCGTCTCCCTGTCATAACGAAAATCCGGCCATCGCTGCAGACCTTGCCTGAAAGAGCTAAAAACATGCTGTCGTATGACCTGGCCGCTACGGATTTGCAATATCTATGCCGGTACGCTCCCTCTTCCCGTTTAGGACAACAAGATTACTATCAATCGCCAATCGTCATATAAAGTCATTCTCACATATATGATACATATTTTAAAATTGTCACCTAGTAACTATAGAAATATATAATGTAACTATAAGTTGATTGTAAATCTTGTAAATCCTGTAAAAGTTTGCTATGATATATTACATCTTTAATACTTTAAAAGGTCATAGTTCAAGCAAAATTGTAAAGGGAGAGTGTTACATGGCCATAAACCTAAATATTTATCAGACCCTGGCCGCCGCTGTTATCGTATATTATATCGGCGTTGGCTTGCGGTTGAAAATCAGCTGCCTGCGAAAATACTGTATTCCAGCACCAGTAATTGGAGGAATATTGTTCGCTATCGTAAACTGTGTCCTGTATACGCAGGGCCTTTGGAAATATGAGCAGGACACGATCATGCAGAACATCTGTATGATGATATTCTTTACCAGTGTCGGCTACACAGCCAGCCTGAGCCTCATCAAACGCGGCGGTATCCTCGTCGCCCGCATGGCCATCCTGGTTACGATCCTTATTTTATTTCAAGACGCCATCGGTATCAGTCTGGCCAAGTTTTTTGGCCTCAATGACCTTATGGGACTGGCGACGGGCTCAGTACCTATGGTCGGTGGCCACGGTACAGCAGGTTCCTTCGGTCCTGTATTAGAAAGTTTAGGTCTGAGCAGCGGCACGACCATCGCCTTCGCAGCTGCTACTTTCGGGCTCGTAGCCGGTTCCCTCATCGGCGGTCCGATCGGTCAAATGCTCGTGCGGAAATACGACCTCCATAGTGCTGCCCTAACAGAACGTTTGGATCCGGCAGCCTTGATTCCTGAACACGAAAAATTATCTGAAGCCGCTTCCAATAAGGAAAAAGCCCAAGAATTGATCAAAATGGAAATGGAACACGGCCAAACGATCAATAACCAGCGATTCATGAACGCGTTGGCCCATATTTTCCTGGCCATGGGGCTGGGCACCTTAGTAAGTGCTTTTTTCAATAGTATCGGCCTTATCCTCCCTGGTTACATCGGTGCCATGTTCGTCGCTGCGGCCATCCGCAATATTGCCGACTTCACCCATGCTTTCCAAGTCTATCAGCATGAATCAGAAGCCTTAGGAACTATTAGCCTGAATATTTTTCTGAGCTGTGCCCTTATGAGTCTGAAGCTTTGGCAGCTCGTCGACCTGGCTGTACCGCTTGTCGTCATGTTAGCCGCACAAGTCATCTTCATTGCTATCTTCGCGTATTTCGTGACCTTCCGTGTCATGGGCCGCGATTATGAAGCTGCCGTCATGAGCGCTGGTACTTGTGGATTTGGTCTTGGTGCCACGCCTAACGCGATTGCCAATATGACCGCTATGGCTGAACGATTTGGTCCGGCTCCGACAGCCTTCTTCGTCATTCCACTCGTAGGCGCCCTCATCGTAGACGTTATTAACGGATTTACAGTCACGTTCTTACTTAATATTTTATAGCCTGCAATGCCGGCCTTCTATAACAGCACGACCGATTTTCTCGGTCTGGCTGTTATTTTTTTATTTTCTCTTTTGTTCTATTGACTTTTTGACTTTTACCTGTATAATGATAATTGAGCTTAGACAACAGCTCCTGATCCATATAGAAATGAATACCTATAATGCAAGGAGGTTTTATTATGGGAAACGAAAAATACACACAAAAGGTCATTGATGCATTTCAATCAGCCCAGCAAATCGCTGCACTGCACTACAATCAAGAAATCACCTCTGTCCATTTACTCATGGGGTTGGTAAAAGAACCAGAAGGCTTGCTCTCTACCATCTTCACAGAATGCCATACCGATTTGCCCATGCTGCAAGCCCGGCTGGAACAATTACTGAAAAAGATTCCTTCCGTTCAAGGCCAAAGCCAGCTCACAATGGCTACGGAAATGGTCCGTATCATCGGCAAAGCACAGAATATTGCCGATGCTATGCATGATGATTACATCAGCACAGAACACTTGCTCCTCGGTATCGTTGAAGAAAGTGATAGTAATGTAGCTGACTTATGCCGTGAATTCGGCCTTACAAAAGACAAAATCATGTCTACTATCAAGACCAACCGCAAAGGCAGCGTCAACAGCGATAACCCTGAAGGAAACTACAAAGCCTTGGAAAAGTATGGTCGCGACCTGACCGTTGCTGCCCGTCAGGGCAAGCTCGATCCAGTCATCGGCCGTGATGACGAAATCCGTCGTACCATTGAAATCCTGTCTCGCCGTACGAAAAACAATCCGGTCCTCATCGGTGAACCTGGTGTCGGCAAGACCGCTATCGTCGAAGGGCTGGCCCGTCGTATCGTCAGTGGTGACGTACCGGAATCTTTGAAAAACAAAACCCTGTATTCCCTCGACATGGGTTCCCTGATTGCCGGGGCAAAATATCGCGGTGAATTTGAAGAACGACTTAAATCCGTATTAAACGAAATCGCTAAATCGGACGGTCAGATTCTTTTATTCATCGATGAAATCCATACCGTCGTCGGTGCTGGCGCATCAGAAGGTTCCATGGATGCCGGTAACATCTTAAAACCAATGCTGGCACGTGGCGAACTGCGCTGTATCGGTGCTACGACGTTAAACGAATATCAGAAATATATTGAAAAAGATGCCGCTTTGGAACGCCGTTTTCAACCGGTCATGGTCAACCAGCCTTCTGTAGAAGATACGATCACCATCCTTCGTGGCTTAAAAGAACGTTATGAAGTCCATCATGGTGTCCGCATTCGTGATAAAGCGCTGGTCGCTGCAGCCGTATTGTCGGACCGTTACATTTCCGACCGGTTCTTGCCGGATAAAGCTATCGACCTGGTCGATGAAGCTGCTGCCAAATTGCGTACAGAAATCGAATCCATGCCTCAGCCTATCGATGAAATCCGTCATAAAATCATGCAACTGGAAATCGAAGAACAATCATTAAACAAAGAAACAGATGACGCTTCAAAAGAACGGCTCGCTAAGATTACTGAACAAAAAAATGAATTAAAAGAAAAAGAAACAGTCCTCAAAGACCAATGGGATAAAGAAAAGAACATGATCCTGCGGACACAAGCCATAAAGAAAGAAATGGATACTGTCAAAAGTGAAATGGAACGAGCCGAACGGGACTATGATCTGACAAAGGCCTCCGAACTGAAATATGGTAAGTTACCAGAATTACAGAAACAAATGGCCGACCAGGAAAGCTTCATTGCCGAACACAAAGATTCACAGCTCTTAAAAGAAGAAGTAGGCGAAGAAGACATTGCCCAGGTCGTCAGTCGCTGGACCGGCATTCCGGTCACGAAGATGATGACTGGCGAACGCGAAAAGCTGCTCCATCTCGATGATACGCTCCATGAACGTGTCGTCGGCCAGGACGAAGCAGTCCGTGTCGTAAGCGATGCTATCATCCGTGCCCGCGCTGGTATTAAAGACCCGAACCGCCCGATTGGTTCCTTCATCTTCCTGGGACCGACTGGCGTCGGCAAAACAGAACTTGCCAAAACATTGGCTGAAGCCCTCTTTGATGACGAACGCAATATCATCCGTATCGATATGAGCGAATATATGGAAAAGCATACTGTATCCCGTCTCATTGGGGCGCCTCCGGGATATGTCGGCTATGACGAAGGTGGTCAGCTTACAGAAGCCGTACGGCGCCATCCATACAGCGTCATTCTCCTCGATGAAATCGAAAAAGCCCACCCCGATATTTTCAACGTGTTGCTGCAAATCCTTGATGACGGCAGACTCACTGACGGCAAAGGCCGTGTAGTCAACTTCAAGAACACTATCATCATCATGACCAGTAACTTAGGCTCCCACGAAATCTTAGAAGCCCAAAACTTTGAAGAAGCCAACAAGAAAGTCCGCGAACTGTTGAAACAATACTTCCGTCCGGAATTCCTGAACCGTGTCGACGATATCGTCGTATTTAAGGCCCTTCAGAAGGAACAAGTAAAGAACATTGCTTCTATTCTCCTGACCCGTCTCAACAACCGTCTGGAACGGCAAGTCAAGATTCATTTGGAATGCACAGACGCTGCTTTGCAAGCCCTGGCCGATCAAGGCTTTGACCCGCAATTCGGTGCCCGTCCGCTGCGCCGTCTCATTACTCATACAGTCGAAACAGCCTTGAGCCGCGACATCATTGCCGGCAACATCCGTGAAGGTGATACGGTCTCCATCGATTATGATGGCCATCAATTCACATTCACCCCCTATAAGGAAGCTGAAGTAGTCGACTGACTACAAAAGATCCCCTGCATCCGCAATCGGAATGCAGGGGATTTTTTTATGTCTGCGTCAGTATATACAACGGGTTACAGCTTTACGATATTCGTCCACGCATCTGCCACCCTGGCAAATTCGTCAAGCGAGAACGTTTCACCGCGGCGCTTGCCATCTATAGCAGCAACCTCGAGTATATGAGATACTTGTTCTTTAGTCAGGCCTGCCGATTTCAGCGTGTTTGCAAAGGTCTTGCGACGTTGTCCAAAAGCTGCTTTGACGACCTGGAAAAAGCGTTTTTCTTCCAAGACCTGAACCGGCGGCTGTTTGCGCACATCCATGGCTACGACAGCCGATGTGACTTCTGGCGCCGGCATGAACGCCTTGGGAGATATTTCAAAAAGCATATGAGGCTCCGTATAATACTGCACCGATACGGATAACGCGCCATAGATCTTACTCCCCGGGCCAGATACCATCCGTTCCGCCACTTCTTTCTGTACCATGACGACGATCTTTTCAATAGGCAATCGCTGTTCTAACAATTTCATGATGATCGGTGTCGTAATATAGTAAGGCAGATTAGCACAAACCGTAAACGGCTGATGATGCATCGTTTCTTCAATGTCAATACGCATGATATCGCCATGAATAACACGGACATTATCATAATGCTCTAATGTTTTATCTAAGACAGGCAATAATTTATCATCCAATTCGACAGCCGTAACAGCGGCCCCTGTTTCTGCCAGGGCCTGCGTCAGTGTACCGATACCTGGCCCGATTTCCAGCACTGGTTTACCTTCTGTCAAATCAGCGGCATCGGCAATATCATCGACTACATCGCGTCGTATGAGAAAATTTTGGCCTAACTTTTTATTCATGCGTAATCCAAACCGCTTGACGATATAATGGACTACTTCTGCATTGGATAAATCAACTTCTTTCACTATCATTCACCTCATCTAGTTCAGCAATCGCCCGTTCCCATTCCTGGCGGGTCACACCATAATGATTGAGCCGTTTTAGAAACTGTTTAGCATTCCCATAGCCAATACCCAGCACAGCACCGGCTGCAGCCCGACGATCAGCTGCATCAGCAGCACCGTTCAATCTGGCTGCCAGCATATCCTGCATGGTAAATGTTTCCTGCGGTTCATAAACAGCGCACCGCGTTTTAGACAAGGCTGCCCGGATGGCTTCAGCAGACGCTTGTTCCACACCCAGATCATTATTAGCTATGGCATCTTTGCGGGGAATAAAGGCATGTTTTGCCTTGGGAAATCGTTCTGACAAATACGTGCGGATTCGTTCACCTGCTCCATCAGGATCTGTCAAAATAATAATGCCCCTCTTTTCATAGGCACAACGAATCTGTTCTAGTGTAGCCGGCCGTAAATTGAACCCATCTGTCGTAATCATATCGACATCAATATGGCTGGCTCGGATACGAGCTACATCAGAGCGCCCTTCAACAATGAGGACTTCTTTAATCATGGCGTTCTCCCTGCTGATGATCAGCAATATAGTTGGCAGCACTGAGCACTGCCAATACATTATGTTCAAATACGATGCCGCCTTGCAGATAGATCATGTACGGTTCACGAATCGGCCCGTCAGCAGACAATTCAATAGACGACCCTTGAACGAAATCTCCGGCAGCCATAATGATCTTGTCGGCATAGCCCGGCATAGCATCCGGAATAGGCGTTACATGTGCATCGACAGGTGAGAAAGACTGGATTCCCTGACAAAAGAGACACATGTTTTTTTCATTTTCCAAATAGATGGTCTGGATCAGATCATAGCGCGGTTCATCTGGCAACGGTGATACCGTAAATCCCATGTTGGAGAAAACAGCCGCAGCAAAGACAGCTCCCTTAATAGCCTGTGCCGTCACATGCGGTGCCATGAAAAAGCCCTGGAAAAACAGACGATACCCCGCTGCATAGGACCCTAATTCATTTCCCAGTCCCGGTGCTGTCAAATAGTCAGCCGCGGCATCAACAAGGGCTGCCTTGCCGGCAATATACCCGCCCGTCGGTGCAATGCCGCCGCCCGGGTTTTTAATAAGCGAACCGGCAATGATATCTGCCCCTGCTTCGATCGGTTCTTCTTCAGCAGCGAACTCACCATAACAATTATCTACAAAACAAATCGTTTCCGGACTAGCCTGTTTGACTGCAGCAATGATCGTACGAATATCGGAGATTTTAAGAGACGACCGGGTACTGTACCCGCGGGAACGCTGGATCAGAACGAGTTTCGGCTGTTTTTCAGCAACGGCTGCAGCAATACCCTCTACATCATAGGTGTTATTTTTTAAGGGTACTTCATCATATAAAACACCCTTTGATTTCAAAGAATGGGGCGTATCATGGGTATAGCCAATGACACTCTGCATCGTATCGTACGGTGCCCCGACGAGGGACATCATCCTGTCGCCCTGCTGGAGCAGAGCACAGAGCACAGTTGCCAGCGCATGCGTGCCAGAGACGAAATGAGGCCGTACTAACGCCTTTTCAGCTTTGAATACGGCAGCAAAGACTTCATCGAGTTTTTCCCGGCCCATATCACTATAGCCATATCCGGACGTACCAGCAAACTGGTACGATGAAATTTGTGCGTCCTTATAGGCTTTCAGTACTTTTTCCATATTATGGAGACAAATCGTATCAATGCGTTCAAACTGATTGCGGCAAGCATCCAAGGCTTCTTTCCGCATGGTTTCTAAATCAATAGCCAAATTTCCAGATCCTTTCATCATAAAAATATAGCAGGCCCATTATGTTAATCTTCAAACACGAGCCATATACTCCTGCACATCGGCAATGACTGCCGCTGCTAATTCTTTTTCATCAGCATAGGTCTCTTTTTCATACCAATGAACATACGGCATCCGCTTAAACCAGGTCAGCTGCCGTTTGGCAAAACGACGCGTACGGATCTTGATCCGTTCAACAGCATCGGCCAAGGTCATCGTTCCCTGTATATACGCTGCCAATTCTTCATAGCCAATGGCTTTCATGGCCTGGCAGTCCGGCGGCGCCCCTTCGGCCAAGATCCGCTGCACTTCTTCTATCCATCCGGCAGCTATCATGGCATCTATGCGTTTTTCAATGCGTTCATACAAAACTGGCCGTGGCAGTGACAGTCCAATGACATAGGCATGATAAACCAGGCTGCCTGATTTGCCAGAACGAACGAAGGCCGCCCCGTCGCCTGCCTCAATAGCTGCAATAAGACGATTCAACCGGTGCGAATTGGCAAACAGCTCATGCCAGTCTGCCGGCTCCCAATCGGTATGGCTGCGGATATACGTCTGTAGTTCTTCTTCTGTAGAACGCGCAATACGGCGGCAAGCTTGTTCCTTTTCATTTTCACCCATAGGAGATCCGCTGAAATCATAGCCTTCTAACAAGGCCTGTATATACAGGCCGGTGCCGCCAACGAGAAGCGGCATCCTGCCAGCCGCTGTAATCGTCTGAATCACTGCTGCTGCGTGCTGACAAAACATCGCTGCCGACCAGGGATCTCCCGGGTTGGCCACATCTATAAGATAATGCCGGTACTGTGCCAATTCATGCACAGACGGTTTAGCTGTACCAATATCCATATGCCGATAGATCTGATACGCATCCCCGGAAATGATGTCACTCCCAAAGGCATCGGCTATGGCAAAACTCAAATCGGTCTTACCGACTGCCGTCGGTCCGACAATGGCAATCAAAGGTTCCATTCTATGTATCACACTCCAATACAGCATAGCCAATACGGCTGTATTTGCCGCCATATAATCGGGTTTCTGGAAAAGCTTTGACAAGCTCCCTGAAATCACGGCCTTTAATGACCACCCGTTTTCTCGCTTTAGCCCTCGCCGCTTCGATATTCTTCGCTGTCAAATGACCATGATCCAAGAGCTCCCGTACAGGCTGGAACTGACAGCTTGTTTCCACTGGCCGTGTAAACATAGGATCAAAGTAGAGGATATCATAGGCGCTGCTGTTTGCATCCTGCAAATACGAACGATAATCACTGCAACGCAAGGAAATGCGCCGCAACGCCGCTGTCACATCCTGATGATCATGGACAAAATGGCTGAACCCCCAGGAAGTAACGGCTGCCATAAGCGGTGCTATTTCCATCGCCTGGACTGTCGAGCCCTGCGGTAACGCAAACGATGCCACAATGGCATCAGCACCAAACCCGCAGGTGCAATCCAGCAAACGTACTGCTCCAGAGGCGCCCAGCGCTTCTATAAAATGATCCGTTACACCATGACGGATATGCTGAATCCGTAACTCCGCCATATTCAAGCTAAAAAAATAAGTACCTTCGCGGCGGACGATTTGCGGTCCTCGTGATGTATAAATAAGAAAATCATCACCGTAATCGGCACGGATCTGTTCTGTCGTGCGTCCTCTCCGTGCAACTGGAATGAAACCCATAGCTTGGCTCCACGCCGTCGCTTCAGCCAACAACGCCGCTTTAGCTTTCAGCGAAGGCACGACATATATCGTATTCCGGCTCATGTCCGTTTGAACAGTTTAGCCAATTCATCAGGTGTGAACCGCACAATGATCGGCCTGCCATGAGGGCATACAAAGGGCTTTTCTGTATGGAACAGCTCTTCCAAAAGTTGCTTCATCTGACGTATATTAAGGGTATCACCGGCTTTGACGGCACCGTGACACGACAAATACGCTAACGACCGGTGACGCAACGTCGCTTTATCGACATGGTCCTGTTCATGCATAGCCTGGCAAATATCACGAAGCGAATCAGCAATATCCCCAGTCTGCAGATCTGCTGGTACTTCTTCAACGCGCAACGTCTTCGGGCCCGCTTCAGAATAGGCATATCCCAAATCGTCAAAAACAGCTTTTTGCTCTAATAAGAGCGTCATATCCTGTTCATCCATTTCGACAAATTCTGCCGTCAATAGCTGCTGACTTGGCATGGCCTCGACTCGTTTGCAAAAACGATCATACCGGATCCGTTCATGCGCCGCATGTTGGTCTACAATATACAGATCCTGCCCTTTCTTGGCAATGATGAAGCAGTCCGCTACTTCACCGAGAGGAATAAATACATCATCGTCCCCTTCAAACGTAATGGTTTCCTGCGGAACGGCAGGCGCCTCTGCCTGCCGGGATGGCGACGGCTGCTCTAATGCGTTATGGAAGTGTTCCATCTGCACTGGTGAATAAGTCGGATGAGGCGATTCATTAATAGCCGATGCCGTATCATGCGGCACAGCCGGCTTGAACGCCCCCCGTTCAGGCTGCCGCGTCTCTTTGTCCGGACCTTCTGAAAAATCAAAGTGTGTCTCTTCTGCTGGCTGCGGCCGGACCGGGCTCTGCAATTCCAGTTGCTGTTCCTGTCGTTCGATCTTATGGACTTGTGCCGGCTGCAGCTCTACATTCGTCGCAATTTGTTCCGGCTTTTCCTGATCTACCAATGCTGTAACGATACTATGGTAAATCGCACGGTATACAGCCTGTTCATCGGCAAATTTGATTTCCGTCTTGGCCGGATGGACATTCACATCAATAGAGGCCGGATCCACATGGAGATGAATCATAGCAAATGGATAGCCCGATTTAGGCAGCATCGCATGATATGCGTTTTCAACAGCTTTGAACATGACCGGATTATGGACCATGCGGAAATTAACAATACAGGTCTGCCAGGCCCGGGAACTCTTCAACACAGAAGGTTTTCCTACATACCCTTCAACAGTAATGCCGTCAGCATCATACGAAACAGGAAAAATTTCTTTGGCAATATGCGCCCCATAAATATTCGCAATCGTATCTTTCAGGTCTCCTGTTCCTCCCGTATGAAGGGTCGTACGACCGTTATTAGTAAACGTAAATTCAATAGCCGGATGAGCCAGTGCCAATTTGGTGATCATTTCACTGATCTTAGAGCTTTCTGTCCGTTCACTCTTGAGGAATTTCCGGCGAGCCGGTGTATTATAAAACAAATCACTGACTTCCATCGTCGTCCCTGCTGGTGCACCAGCCTGGTCTTCGCTTATAATGGTGCCGCCATCTAAGATGATATGCGTTGCAAAATCATCCTCGCTCTGCCGCGTCGTGATCTGCATATGAGATACGGCAGCAATACTGGGAACAGCTTCACCACGGAATCCGAGTGAACTAATAGCAAAAATATCTTCTACTGACGAAATTTTGCTGGTAGCATGCCGGATAATGCATTTATGGGCATCTTCGGCATTCATACCGCAACCATTATCGGTGACCCGCATATACGTCTGGCCACCATCTGCAATTTCGACTTCAATAGCCGTCGCACTGGCATCGATCGCATTTTCCACTAATTCTTTGACACAAGACGCCGGCCGTTCTACTACTTCACCGGCAGCGATTTTATTGCGTGTCCGTTCATCCAATATATTAATGATCGAACTCATGACATCCCGCTCCCTTCCTTTGCTTCTTTCTGCAAGCGATACAAAAAGGAAATAGCCTCAATCGGTGTCATACTCGTCACATCGACAGACAACAATGTGTCCACGACAGGACTGGTAAATAAACTATCCGAACTTGGGACGTCTCCTTTTGATACGGCATCAGGCGCTGTTACAACAGGCGTTCCCTGTGACTCTAACTCAGCCAGGATAACGTCTGCCCGCTTCAAGACACTTTCAGGAAGACCAGCCAGACGGGCCACATGAAGGCCATAACTCTTATCAGCACCGCCGGGAACAATGCGGCGTAAAAATTTAATGCTTTTCCCCCGTTCCTTCACGGCAACGGTGTAATTCTTGATCTTATCCGAATCTGCTGCCATAGCAATCAGTTCATGGTAGTGCGTAGCAAATAAGGTCAGCGCATGAATATGGCCAAGGCAGTATTCGATGACCGCCCTGGCAATGGACATGCCGTCGAAGGTACTGGTACCGCGGCCGATTTCATCCAGAACGAGGAGGCTCCGTGCCGTAGCATGTTTCAAAATATAGGAAACTTCCTTCATTTCTACCATGAACGTGCTCTGGCCGGTCAGTATATCATCGCTGGCACCGATCCGCGTGAAGATCCGGTCAACAGGACAAATAGATGCAGACCGTGCCGGGATAAAGGAACCTGCCTGCGTCATCAGGACCAGCACAGCGACTTGCCGCATATACGTCGACTTGCCCGCCATATTAGGTCCCGTAATGACCAGCACTTCATGATCTGTATGGTTCAGTGTCGTATCATTAGGCACAAACAGCTCGTCTTTCAAATACTTTTCGATAATGGGATGACGGCCGTCTTTAATGGTAATCGCATTCTCCCGATTCAAGTCAGGCCGCACATAATGATTGTCGTGAGCAGCACAAGCCAGACTGTACAAGCAGTCGATACGGGCTACAGCACGAGCTGTTTCCTGCATAGCCGGAATATAGCCTTGGATATACTGACGAATCTTGCCAAAGAGTTCATACTCCAACGCCAGGACTCGTTCCTGTGAGGTCAATACGTTCACTTCAAATTCCTTTAACTCCGGCGTAATGTATCGTTCGGCATTGACCAGGGTCTGTTTACGAACGTAATAATCTGGAACTGGTTTCGTATTCGAATGGGAAATCTCAAAATAGTAACCAAATACTTTTGTATACCCGATCTTCATCTTAATGCCGGTCTTTTCTTTTTCCTTTTCTTCCATTTCCTGCAAATAGGCATGGCTGTTGACCGCAATAGCCCGGATATCATCGAGTTCCTTTGAAAATCCGTCGCGAATGACACCGCCATTGCGGATGACGACTCCCGGCTCCTCTTTAATTGCCCGGCATAACATGTCATAGACTTCATCATGCGTTTGGAGCCGTGTATAAAGACGTTGCAGCAGTTCTGCCGACGTCTGGGATAAAATATGCTTGAGTTGCGGAATAACACGCAACGATTCCCGCAGGGCCACTAAATCTTTAGGGCTCACAGTCCCTGTTTCAATACGTGTCAAAATCCGTTCAAAATCGTAGATCCGATCCAATGCATCGGCCAGATCCTGCCGCAAGATTTCATGATCCAATATATCCTGTACAGCATCCTGCCGCAGGATGATATCGGGAATGCGGAGCAGCGGCGCTTCCAGCCATTTACGCAATAGCCTGCCGCCCATGGCCGTATTGGTCTTATCGAGGATATCCAGCAGTGTTCCTTTGCGGCCACCGTCACGGACATTCTGCGTCACTTCCAAATGCTGCAAACTAGCCGCATCGATAATGAGACTGCGGTCATTATCGATACGCTGCAACGAATTTATATGGCTTATATGAGACTGCATCACATCGGCTACATACGTCAACAGTATGCCGATGCAAGTCCCTGCTGTCCCGGCTGCAGCAAAATCCTTTTCCGGGAAATATCCAGCCGCCTTTTCGCTGTAATCTTCTTCCTCTTTCATTTCAAATGGAGTGATCGTGCATTGCGACATGTGACTGTGCAAGTACGCCAGCACGGACTCCATCGTTTTGCCCATATTGGCATAAATAAGTTCACTAGGCTGATATACTGACAAGATGTCAAACAGACTGTCTTCCATTGCAGACGCAGCACATACAGACCATAAGCATTCTCCTGTCGTCACATCCATCAGTGCAATAGAGATTAGATCACTGCTTTCAGTCAGACAACCAATATAGTTGTTCTTTTTCGAGGCTACAGCATGTTCTAGCGTAATTGTCCCAGGCGTAATGACCTTGATGATTTTTCGTTTCACCAAGCCTTTTGCCAGCTTGGGATCTTCCATTTGTTCGCAAATGGCTACTTTAAAGCCTTTTTGAACCAGTCGTTCAATATAGGTATCAGCAGAGTGAAAAGGTACGCCGCACATAGGAACTTTTTCTTTATTGCCACCAGCCCGGCCAGTCAACGTCAAATCCAGTTCCCGCGATGCTGTCAGCGCATCGTCAAAAAACATTTCATAAAAATCGCCTAGCCGGAAAAACAGTATTTTATCAGGACATTTCTCTTTGACTTCCAAATACTGCCGCATCATGGGAGTCTGCTTGACTGTATCGACCAATATATACCTCCTTAGTGGACTAAATGCCCTTTCAGCACCCACGTCTGTCCTTTATCCATTACAACGGGAACGGTGTCACCGATCTGCACGGTACCATCATTTTCCCATATAATCATTTTATTTCCTGTCGTCCTGCCGAACCAATGATCTTTATTGTTTTTCGTCGGCCCTTCAACAATGACATCATACGTATGGTTTTCCATAGCCTGATTCTTGGCTAAACTATAGACATTCTGTACCTCCATGAGCCGCTGCAAGCGATGGCTCTTTTCGTCCTGCGGGATCTGGTCTGGCATCGTCGCTGCCGGCGTTCCCGTACGGGGTGAATAAATGAAAGTATAGGCCATATCATATTGGACCCGTTTCAACAGCTCCAGTGTATCCTGGAACATTTCTTCTGTTTCACCAGGAAATCCAACGATCATATCCGTCGTCAGCACCAAATCAGGAATCCGCTTTCTGGCATACGCAACGAGTTCCATATAGTGTTCTACCGTATAACCACGGTTCATTTTCCGCAGCAACTCATCAGACCCGCTTTGGATCGGCAGATGCATATGGTTGACTACATGATGACAATCTGCAATGGCATCGATAACGGCAACGTTCATATCCTTTGGATGACTGGTCATATACCGTACCCGTTCAATACCCTCTATGTCGTCTACAGCATGCAACAACGTAGAGAAATCAGTGCCGTTCTTCAAGTCGAGGCCGTACGAATTGACATTTTGCCCCAGCAGCGTGATCTCCTTGTATCCTTCAGCCGCAATACCTTTGATCTCATTGACAATATCTGCAATAGGACGGCTCACTTCACGGCCCCGCACGTAAGGCACGATACAATATGTACAAAATTTATTACATCCGTTCATAATAGGGACCCAGGCAAAGAATTTTTGGAACCGTTTAGCCGGCAACTCATGAAAAGCTGGCAAGGTCATATCAGCCGCCATATAATGATCTGAATGACGCTGCCGTTCTTTAATAAGCTCGACTAAGCGATGGATATTGTGCGTACCAATGACCAGATCAATATGCGGCGCTCTGTCGAACAATTTATCCTGCCATTCTTGTGCCATACAGCCTGTAACAGCAATGATCAGCTCCGGGTTATGTGCCTTCAAATGCTTCAGTTCGCCAATCTTGCCGAGAGTCTTCCCTTCAGCCGTCTCACGGACACAGCATGTATTAAGCAAGATTACATCGGCAATATCCTTATCGTCCGTCATATGATATCCCAATTCTTCCAACTGTCCGGCATACCGTTCGCTATCGCTCTCGTTCATTTGGCATCCATAGGTTTGTATAAAATAGAACCGATTTCCAAGTGCATCCATTGTATATTCTCTCCGTTTATTGCGTATAGTATAGTACCATATAATTGATTTATAGTTTTACACTATAGTTTACCACAATAAGGAGACTGTAGGCAATGGAAATTTACCGTCCTGTCTATTGCCATCTTTCATAATTTTCCGTATACTAATAGCCATAAGGAGCTGGTATGATGTCAAGAAAAAACAAACGAAAAAAAATGAACGGACAGACAGATTCACAAGAATCGCACAATGAGAGCACTGTCAAACGGACAGGATCGGAAAATGAAAATGTTGGTTCCATGAGCAAATGGAAGGAAAAATATTTCACGTTCCACGGCAGATTGAATCGAAAAGCTTACATCGAATACAATGTCCTGGCTATCATTTATTGTGTATTTATTGCTTGGCTATTCTATTTAGGCGGAATTGCCGAACCGAACTCGCCCAATAGTTTCAATTATTTATCTTTGGCTATTGTACTCGTCATACCTACGGTGTGGCTGTTCCTGTCCATCAATATCCGTCGCTGGCACGACCTGGGCAGGCGGGGATATTTCATATGGATCAATTTTTTCTGCCTGACCGTCCCTGTTCTGTACATTTTCCTGCTGATTTATTTATGTTACAAAAAAGGCCCTGCCGGAGCCAATCAATTCGGTGCTGACAAGATTACAGACTAAAACGACCTGTAATGCACAAAGAACCCTTGCAACGTAGCAGCGCTGCAAGGGTTCTTCGTGTTATTTATGAAGGGTAGAGGTATGTGTTAGCTGTGTTATTTACGATATTTATCAACGAATTTCGACATCCGTTTGATAGCTTCCTGGATCGTTTCCATGCTGGCTGCATAAGAAATACGAACGAAGCCTTCGCCGCTGTCGCCAAAAGCAGTGCCTGGTACGACGGCAACTTTTTCTTCTTGAACAAGTTTTTCGCAGAATTCTGCAGAAGTAAGACCAGTGCAACGAATATCCGGGAAAATATAGAAGGCGCCACGCGGTTCAAATACAGGGAGCCCCATGTCGCAGAGACCTTTATAGATGACTTTGCGGCGGCGGTCATATTCCTGGCGCATGGATTCGACTTCAGCATCGCAGTCTTTAAGAGCTGTAATGCCACCGAACTGAGCCTGTGTATTAGCACACATGATTGCGTATTGATGAAGTTTCAGAATCGGAGCCAAGGCTTCACGCGGTGCGCAAATATAGCCAAGACGCATGCCCGTCATAGCCCAAGCTTTGGAGAAACCATTGAATACGATAGTCCGTTCACGCATATCAGGCAATGCTGCAAACGATGTGAATTTAACGCCATTGTAAACTAATTCGCAATAAATTTCATCAGTCAGTACGATAAGATCATGTTCTTTGACAAATTTAGCGATAGGCATCAATTCTTCAGCTGTCATCATCGTGCCTGTCGGGTTATTCGGATATCCCAGTACCAGCGCTTTCGTCTTCGGTGTAACAACTTTTTCCAGTGCTTCTACTGTAACTTTGAAATCATCTTTCGGATACGTTGGAATAGGAACAGCCTTGCCGCCCGCTAATTCAACAGCTGCCGGATAGGCAACATACGCCGGATCCGGAATGACGACTTCATCACCCGGTTCAGTCAATGCCAGCAAGGACATCGCTAAGCCTTCAGATACGCCGACTGTTACGAGGATTTCATCGTTGGGATCATAATCTACTTTATAATGTTTTTTAAAGTATTTAGCAATTTCTTCGCGCAATTCAAGCATACCGGAGTTAGCCGTATAGCTTGTTTCTTTATCGTCGAGACTCTTCTTCATGGCATCCAAAACTTTGTCCGGTGCTGCAAAATCCGGTTCCCCGATACTCAAGGACAACACGCCTTTGACCTGCGCTGCAATATCAAAGAATTTACGAATACCCGACGGTTTGATTTGTTTTACATTCGAAGCAATTTTACTATCCCAATCCATACAAAACACCCACCTTAATAAAAATAATCACTCATATCAATAAAATAGTCCGTGCCACTCTCGCAAGCTCCTTTTAGAGAGTGTGCATTAATTACAATTACAATATACCACATTTGCATCGATTTGAAAATATGTGTTTTCTATTCCCATTTATAGTAAATGTTATTCTTTCTCCCTGGTATAGAATAAAAGAATTAAATGTTTAAGATTCTTTTTTTAAAACCATTTCCCGCTAAATTATTCGCTTTATATTCTTAATATTAATACTATTTATGATTATTTTTCATTTTTAATCTTGATTTATATTTTTTTTACATTTTTCCTGTTTCATACGCAGACTGTACCTTGACGGAGGTACTTTTTTAGTGTACATTGGATTCACTAGCCTTTCTTAATCATTTATATACTATAAAGAGGAGCAACTATGACTCAAGATATATCTGTGCACGATCCGGTAAAAGACATTGGCAAAATGTTAAAACGGATTCGTTTTGAACGCAATTTGACCTTAGAGAACGTATCAGATGCTACTGGCGTCAGCAAGGCCATGCTCGGCCAAATCGAACGGGGCGCATCGAACCCGACGATTTCTGTTCTATGGAAAATAGCTAAGGGCTTACAAATTTCCTTATCTACCTTATTCAATGAACCGGTACAACAATACACTGCCGTTAACATCCTTCAGGACTTAAAGCCGGTCTATGACGAAGATGATAAAATGATTTTATACAATTTGTTTCCCTTTAATCCTGTCAGCGGTTTTGAATATTTCTACATCATTCTTCAAGCCGGTGCGGTTCATCGCTCCGATCCGCATCGTAAATCAGTAGAAGAATACGTCGTAGTAACAGAAGGTTCGCTGACCCTTACTGTAGGAAACCAGCAATTCATCCTCACAGCACCGGCAAAAATCAATTTCCATTCCAACGTACCTCATGCATATGCTAACTATACGAAGGAACCTGTAGTCTTCCAAAACATTATGAAATACTAATTTTTTTGATTTGAGGTCATCTATACTATGAAATACAGACTCATGCTGCTAACAGCAGCTCTTTGCTGGGGCTGTGCCTTCGTCGCTCAGCGGATCAGCACTGATACGATGGGGCCTTTTGCCTTCAACGGCCTGCGGTTCTGGCTCGGCGCTATCGTCATCGCCCCTATTGCCATCTGGCTGAGCCGAGGCAGCCGTTCTCGTGTTTACGACAAACTGCCGCATATCACCTTACCGATTGCCTGTATCATATTAGGCAGCGTGTTATTCACAGGCGCCGCTTTCCAGCAGATCGGCATGATCTATACGACTGCCAGTAAAGCTGGCTTCATTACAGCCCTATATATCGTCATCGTTCCATTTTTAGGACTATTTCTACGGAATCCCTTACGATTATCCCACATTGCCGGTTGTTTCATCGCTATTGTGGGACTTTATTTATTTGCATTCCATAGCGACGGCCAGCCTATCAACTTCGGTGACATATTGGAACTGATCGGTGCGATCTTTTGGTCCATTCACATTTTGCTCATAGGCCGGTTTGCTCCGTATTTCTCGGGCATATCCTTATCGATTGGACAATTTTTGATCTGCGGTGCCTTGAATTTCATTGCCATGGGCATTACCGGTGAACCCCTGAGCTGGGCCATTATCGTCGCCTCGGCCATTCCGGTCCTGTATTGCGGTATCCTCTCCAGCGGTGCCGGATTTACACTGCAAGTCTTGGCACAAAAGAAAGTCCCGCCGACTGAGGCCTCTCTCTTATGTAGTTTTGAAATGATATTCAGTGCACTAGCTGCCTTTTTACTGCTAGGCGAAGTATTGAGTCTGCGTGAATTGATTGGCTGCATCCTCATGTCCATAGGCATTTTCGCTGCTCAAGTCCCTAGTCGTATTATCCTGACCTTATCGCATACAGAAAAATAAGAAAAGGAAGTAAAGGAAACGATTCCCCTTACTTCCTTTTCTTATTTTTTTCTGGCAATGGCTTTCATCGCTGCAGTTACGATATCACAACTGCTCAAGCCGTATGCTTTTAACAATTCTTCCGGCCAGCCAGATTCACCAAAACGATCTTGAATCCCTACCAGCTCTACAGGGACACAGCACTGCTGACACAAAAGTTCACAAACAGCACCGCCCAGACCGCCTATGCATTGATGCTCTTCACAGACTACGACAGCCCCCGTCTTTGCGGCACAAGCGATGAGTGTTTCCGCATCCAGCGGTTTGACTGTATGGACATTGACTACTTGTGCCGAAATCCCTTCGGCTTCTAACAAATGCGCCGCTTCCAAGGCTTCCTGCACCATGAGGCCGTTGGCAAAGATAGATACATCTGTGCCCTCCCGAAGAATAGGCGCCTTAAACAAATCAAACGGCGTATCCTCTTTAGTCACGACTGGTGCCGGATTACGGCCGAAACGGACATACGTCGGCCCATGGATATCATATACAGCCAGCGTCGCCTTATAGGTCTCTAAATAATCACAAGGCACAATAACCATCATATTAGGGATGCAACGCATCAGTGCTACATCCTCTAACGCCTGATGCGTCGCCCCGTCAGGACCTACGGAAATCCCTGCATGGGCGCCGCCTAATTTTACATTCAACATATTATAGCAGACCGTATTACGTATCTGCCCCCAGGCCCGGCCTGCTAAAAATACACCATACGTAGAAATATATGGCACTAATCCGGCTAAGGACATGCCGGCAGCCGTCCCGACCAAATCCTGTTCAGAAATACCAATATTCACATAATGATGCGGATATTGTTCACGGACCCATTCAGTTCGTGTCGATTTAGCCACATCGGCATCGACTACTATCACTTCATCATGTCGGCGGCAAAGTTCCAACAAGGCTTTTCCATAGCCATCACGCATCGGCACTCGTTCCATTATAGCACCTCCTGCGATAATTCTTGCATTGCTCTTTTATACTGTTCTTCATTTGGCGCAGTACCATGCCATTCAGCCTGGTTTTCCATATAAGAAACGCCCTTTCCCTTAACGGTATGAGCCAATATGACAGTCGGCTTCCCCTTATAGGCAGCGGCGTCTTGAAAGGCCTGATAAAGGGCCTCTATATCATGTCCATCTATTTCCAGGACATGCCAGCCAAAGCTCCGCCACTTATCACCTAACGGTCGCAAATCTTTAATGCCACAAATAGAATCGACAAGCTGCATGCCATTACAATCTACAGTTAAACATAAATTATCCAACTGATGTTGTGCTGCAAACATGGCTGCTTCCCAGACCTGACCTTCTTGTTGTTCCCCATCGCCAATGAGACAATACACCCGTTGCGGCTGATGGCGATATTGAAAAGCAAAGGCCATACCATTAGCAACAGAAAGGCCTTGTCCCAATGAACCAACAGCACAATCAAGACAAGGCAATTTTTCCATATTAGGATGACCCTGCAACGAACTACCTAATTTACGTAAAGTCCATAGCCGTTCCACAGGGAAATACCCCCTGTGAGCCAATACACTGTAATATGCCGGAGCTGCATGCCCTTTAGATAAGATAAACCGATCCCGCTCAGGACAGTCCGGCTCTTCCGGAAAAATGCGAAGGACTCCCTTAAAATAGAGAGTCACTAAAATTTCTACTGCTGACAAGGAACTGCCCGGATGGCCGGAGCCGGCAAAATATATAGCCTGCACCGTATCCCGCCGTACCTGTCGGCATAATTCCTGAAGCTGTTTTGTCATCAAAAAGCCTCCTATATTGATATATCATGCCGTTCTATAAAGATTGTCCCTATATGTCACAAAAAAAACGCACCGTATCAAAATTTTGGCCACTTTGATCCGAGTGCGTTTCTACTAATCTAGACCCACTACCAAATTTTAATGTTGGATAAATTTGATATACAGCATATAAATAGTAAACGTAACAAGAGCCGCGATAACGATGTCTAATACTTGTGACATAGGACCACTTCCTTTGTTAATTTAATTGTACAATGATTATAAATAGAAGTCAATCAGAATATATTCAACCGCTATGAATATGTCATTTACTCATATAGTAAAAAAGAAGAAGCCGTTCCACTGGCAGGCGATCATTGCTCCTGTCTGTATCGTTTCAATCGATTCATATCCGCATTAATGACATAAAAAAAAGAACCCTACTACGGTAATAGTAAGGTTCAAGGATGTAGCAAATGCATAGATCCAGCTACATTCCGCTTGATGGTGGGAATAAGTGGATTCGAACCACTGACCTTCACGATGTCAACGTGACGCTCTAACCAACTGAGCTATACCCCCATGCGACTTCCTTAGTATAACTGAATCAGATAGAATTGTCAAGAATTTTCATGGCGACTTTTACATCATACACCACGGGCCTCAGGGTCCCATATGACCTTGTGCAGCTGCACTTGTATCTTCCAATTTATCATAGCATATTCTTTCATGAAATCAACGATTTGTGCTGGTCTTATCGCTCCAAAAACAGGGCTCACATAGATAGCACAATGAGGCTGCAGTTTCTCCGTCAGGTGTTTCGCTTCTTGCAGATCCGCCGTACTGCCTACGACAAATTTCAATACATCCCGCTGACGCAGTCTGGTAAAGTTTTCCTTCAACATGGCCTGGGACATGCCGCTGCTGCTGCATTTATAATCAATGGTAAAAAACACATGGTCGTATTTCATATACGGAGTAATATCGATGCTTCCATTCGTTTCTATATTAATATCGTGCCCCTCTAATGTTTGGAGCAACCCATGGATATCCTGGCATAGTGGTTCCCCGCCAGTCACGGTGACCCGTTGATATGTGACTTTTTCTGCAATATCGTGTACAGACATTTCGTGCCCTTCATGAAACGCATACGTCGTGTCACAATACGCACATCGCAAATTACACCCTGTCAGGCGGATAAACGTCGCCAGTTCCCCTGTTCGCTTGCCTTCACCATCGATACTATCGAAGATTTCATTCACGTTGAGTTTATTTTTCATATATAGCCACGTTTCCTTCACTTTCCTGCACTTGTACTTTAACACACTTAGGAATCGTATCACATATCCATTTTGCGATATTTTCAGCTGTCGGATTAAAATCCAATACATCATTCAAGTTTTGATGATCCAGTTTGTTTTTTACTTTTGTTGAAATATACTTAAAGTCAATGACCATGCCATTATGATCTAACTCCCGGCTTTGACACGTAATATAAATGATCCAATTATGACCATGTAAATTCCGGCATTTACTTTCATAGTCTAAGGTCAAATAATGACTAGCTGATATTTCCAATCGTTTTGTTACTGTATACATGTGTATCCCCTTCTACGCTGCTAACACTGGACTCTCATAATAACTGTTCTATTATAACGTAAATCAAGGCCAGTGTACATATAAAACACAAAAAGCCCCCGCCACCGGAGACTCTTCGTGTGCAATGACACACCTATGAAACTATAGTTTCGTATCCTTTTTCTGTATTTCTGCCGTTGACATTTTTCTGCATGCACTAAGGGCTGCAGCCATAGGGACCGTCAGAATGACACCAAAACTGGCTGAAAATCCTTTCATGATCTCGATGCCGATAGAATTGGAACTAAGAAGTTGCAAATAAGGAAGATCATACGCATAATCAAGCACCCACGTCCCTAAGGACCCGCCAAAAAAAGCCAGGATCAGCGTCGTTGCCATCGTCCCCATTACATCACGGCCGACGTTCATGCCGGCTTTGAATAATTTTTTCCTGGAAATAGCTGGATCATGTGCTTCTATTTCGGCACAGGCAGACGTAACGTCCATCGCAATATCCATGATTGCACCCAAGCTGGCAAATAATATGCCGGCAAACAAGACCTGCCCTACATCAATAGGCGTATTTTGTGCAACAAAAATAAGACTTTCAATATTTCCCACATTATAGCCAGTCAACTTCGTCATATGGCTGAAAATAACAGCGGCTAATGCGGCTATAAGGATACCGCCCAGGGTTGCTAAAAATGCCGTTCGCCCTTTCTTCGTCCAGCCATTGATGAGATACATCGTAGCTGCCAACACGATAGCTGCCGTAATGACAGAGGCTAATACAGGGGCCATCCCCCGCATGATCATAGGGAAAAACAAGAAGACGAAACAAATGAACGTAAACACCAGCGCGACAGCAGACTTAACCCCTTTTTTACCGCCAATAAGGCTCAATAAAAGAAGGAATGCAGCAATATACGCATAAATGGGCCATGACCTGTCAATATTATAGACCGTGTGGATCCCTAATTGGCCTGCTGTACTTGAAATGACGATTACCTGCATGCCGGTCTGACAAACCGTGCCAAAAAGAAGACCATTCGGACAATTGGCCTGCACCGTCTCCCCTGCGTGGTCACCGCTTTCCATTTGCAGCGTCACGACTTGATCACCAATGCGGCTGCCATTTTCTTGTAAATTATCTTGCACAATATCGATAACACAAGCTTTTTCAAAGGTCCGCCCCTGCGTTTGGACTAATACCGGTTTATCGATTTGGTTGTACGACCGGAGAAACAAGCCTCCGGCCACCAACACAATGACAATAAGGAAGAGGCGGAACCACGTTGTATGCATCATAAGGCCCGATTAACTCTTTTCAATGCTGTACGATGTATCGATTGGTGAGCCCGTTTCAACATCATACGTATTGACGGTAAAACGATGATCCGTAATACGGATGACCGAATAGGTCGGCCGCCAGGTCTGATTACGAGCCGCTATATAATCCTGTTGCTGCGGGATCAAATTGTAGAATTTGGAACCTGTCGCTGAGTTAGACGTCAAATAGAAGACACCCTTTGGATCACGAAGGACGCCTTGCTCCATATCGGCAATGGTGTAGCACCGGTTTTGTGATTCAAAATAGGCTTTAAAAGCCCCATCCTTCTTCAATGCCTGATCTAACAGCGTATGGTGCTGCCCTTCCTGACCTGCTATTTTATATTCAGGGAAATCAGCATGTTGTTTGCCATCACCACTCAATTGGTACGTCCGGGAATACGTATGGTCATGTCCCTGCAATACGACGTCGATCTTATTGGCATCAAAGATCGGCGTGAGCTGTGTACGCTGGATAATGCCATCTGAATCGGAATGATCCAATCCGGACCCATAAATATCCTGATGCATGACGACAATACGCCATGGCGTATCCGGATGGGCTTTGACTGCTTTTTTGATCAATGCATCATGGTCAGCAGCATTGTAGTTATTGCCATTAATAACGATGAATAACGCATTGCCATATGTGTAATAATACCCATGACCAGCCTTAGTCGGATTGGTTTCTTCAGTAAATTCATTCGGCGCATTGAAATGGAACGAATAGCCTTTAGTCATACTATCATGATTGCCAATAGCTGCCGCTTCAGGGAGACTGCGCAACGCTGCTGCCCCCAAATATCCGGCATATTGATATTCCTGCAACTGTAACTTACCAGCACTGAGATCAGACGCCGGTTCGTTGATCTGATCACCAGGTGATACGAGGAAATTGATTTCCGGATGCTGTGCCAACGCACTGTTCAAGGTCTTGTTCCAATTATACGAATCATTGCGGGCTGCCATATCCCCATCTTGCTTCACCGCACTGTCTGAAGGCGTCTGCTTGGCTGACGCACCGATTTGCGGGTCCCCTACATACATGAACGTAAAATCATCCGGATTACCTATTTTGACTTTCTGGGCCTCCTTCCATTGTCCATTCACCTGGACCTGATAATAATATGTCGCCTTTTGCTTCAACCCTTTTGTCTCTACCTTATTGGAATAATATTGCACACCATCAATGGACTGCCCTTCCTGACAGATTCCCGTAAAGGTCTTGGCATTACTCATATCTTTATTCATAGACATGCGCACTTCCGCTTTATTGGTCTTGTCTTTAGAGTACCAGGCAAAATTTAGACGCGACGCATCCGCCCCTGGTGCAATAGACACTTGTTCATAATCCGTCTTGACCGTATTCCAGTTGTCTTTCCATTGCTGCCAATCCGTATCACCAGAAACAGCCGTCCTCGTCGTCGCCTGTGGTGTCAGCGACGCATCGTTCCAATGCTCCGTAGCCGCAAATGCACCAGCCGTAGCCATACAGAAAACAACAGCAGCACAAGCAGCGACAGCTTTCTTGTTTTTGTGAGCATAACCTAATTTCATGAGTACAACATCTCCATTTGTCTAATTTATTGATAACTGTAAGCCTGTCTATACTCTATGGTATCTGCGTAATAAGATGATCGATATTTTGTATGGATCATGTAAAAAAACGAGTCGAGGAAATTGTTCCTCACTCGTTTTTTTACTTTCTGCCATTGGCATTTCCATCATTTCATCGTATGATATATATATATTTGTTTCTAAGGAGGACACTGATATGCGTGCAGATTATCATATACATACTAGTTTTAGCGAAGATTCTGAATGTCCCATGGAAGATATGGTAAAACAAGCCATCTCTCAAGGACTGAATGAAATATGTTTTACTGAACACTTTGACTATGGTTTGCCACGGCCAGAAGCTGTCTGCAACAGTACTATATACTACCCAAAAGTTTTAGAAATGCAGCAAAAATATGGTCAGGCCATTACCATCAAATGCGGTGCTGAATTTGGTATGCAAATCGAAACGATTCCAAATTACATCACAGAATTTGCAGCTCACCCTTTCGATTTTATTATCCTGAGCTGTCACCAAATCGACGGCAAAGAATTCTGGCTCCAAGACTTCCAGCGCGGCAAGACCCAAGATGAAATCAACCATCAATACTATGAGGCCATTTACAATGTCATGACTCATTACCATAACTATTCCGTTCTAGGTCATTTAGACGCAATCAAACGCGATGACCCTTATGGCTGCTATGACGATGACAAGGTCATGGACGCCATCGAAAAAGTCCTCAAACAGGTCATTGCCGATGGCAAAGGCATCGAAATCAACACTTCGTCCTTTAAATATAACCTGCCAGACCTGACACCGTCCCGAAAAATCATCCAAAAATACTATGACCTGGGCGGAGAACTCCTTACGATCGGTTCCGATGCCCACGAAACCACCCGGTTAGAAGACCATTTCCAAGAAGTAAAAACTACATTGCGGCAAATCGGCTTTCATTATTTTTACACCTTTGACCATATGGTGCCTGTTCGCCAAACACTATAATATATTTTCTAGTATTGCTTTAGGAGGCTTTTCTCATGCTACCTGACGATTATAATGAAATATACGCCTGGTTCAAACATCATCGCATCATATTCTATTCCCTGCGCATCGCACTTGTCCTTATCTTCTTTACTATCATTATCAAACTATTTCAATAATACGGGAGATAAAGACCACCAGCACTAGGTCCATGGACGGTCAGTATAACATTAAATTTACCTGAAAAAATGACTTGCATTTTTTTTTAAAATAGTGTATTATAGACAATGTGCTCAAGAAAAATACACTATATGGACCATTAGCTCAGCTGGTAGAGCACCTGACTCTTAATCAGGGTGTCCAGGGTTCGAACCCCTGATGGTCCACCATAAAAGCACTGATAACCATGCGGTTTATGCCGCATGGTTATTTTTTTATATGTATGGATACGATTGATTTGCTACCCATATTCTTCTTCTCTTGCATCATAAACGATTTCATTACAAATTATGCGGATAAAAAACACCAACGTCATCTAAACGCCCAACACAATGGGGTAATTGTCTCCGTATGATGTCATCTATTCAACAGCATACGGAGGTTCACACAATAGACCCAGCCATCCTTACTGTGGGATACCTATTTATCTGTCTGTTGCTTCAATTAAGTAACTATCTGCTTTATGATTTTTTAATTATCCAAGTATTACCATCAATAGTGATTTTTTCGCCAAGCTTTTTTCCAATACATATAGCAGCCACAGGAGTTAATTTTTTATGGCCATACGTATTTCCCTTTTCCTGCATAACATATTTTTTTCCGTTGGTACTATATCTCCCTGTCTATCCATTCTTGAAATAATAATTTCATCTTTAATCTCTACTACACCGTGTTTATCCATTTTTTTTTAGGGGGGTACTGTTTGATTTCTTTGGCGTTAAAATTACTTTTTTTCGTTTCTTTTACCTCTATGCCTTTTAGAATTTTTCTTTCTTCGTCCAATAAAAATAACACTAGATGCCCCTTTTAGAAATCAACCCAACGCTTAGTTCTCATAACCTTCTCCTTATGTTAAGATTTCTTATCATTCATCTGTCTGGTTAGTATTATTCAACTCCCAATGCCTTAAACACAGCATCTTCTGCACTACTGTAGAAAATCAAATTAAAGTTTCCAATTAATTCTGCTGGCACTGAGCCTAAATCGACTGTCGAAGTTATCGGCAACAATACTTTTTTCGCTCCACTATCTAAGCATACTTGTAACGTATTAGCCAGTTCCTCCACTTTCATCATCGTTCCACTAATACTGATTTCTCCTAATACAGCCAAACTGCTGACAGTTGGCTTACCTAGGGCAATAGAACAAATAGCAATCAGCGTTGGTAATGCTAGCTTATTCGTCATGCCGATTCCTTGTAAATCTTGATAATTAATGATGTAATCTTTCATCGTCGTACTAATAGAGCTGCTAATACTTTTTCCATTAGCTTTGAGAAAATTAAAAGCTGTATTAGAAGCTTCGCGTGATTCTCGATCAGATCCTAACCCTGTTCTTTCTAATTTCCCACTTCCTGGCAACATTTGAGATTCTAATCGAAAAGCACCAATCATACCCGACTTCCCATGAGATACCGTATATACCTGTCCCGGATTGCACATACCTTCAGGAATAAGCTTGCCACCGCCTTGTTCAGGTACGGATACATATTTTTCTTCGAAAGATTCATTATCAATGTATGAGAAATTGACATCGTAAAATTCCATTCCACCCAATTTTTTCAACTGTTCTTTGACACGGCGGCGCATTTCCAGCGACAATTTCAAAATTTCTTCCAAATTCTCCTGCGTATAATTTCCATCAGGATAAACTAATTTGATGAAACCGCCGACCATCTTACGAACAGCTATTGTATCACGCTGATTCAGGTTTTTACCCAAATGGTAATATTTATCCAGAGCATCACCATATTGTTCCTTCCGGAGTTCACGCATGAATTCAGACAAATAATCTGTAATAAAGCCAAAATCATTCGTAAAATGTTCTGGCCGGAATTTTGGTATTTCCCAACCAGGAATATAGCAATGGATACGATCCAAAAATGCTGTGTCGGTCCCCATTTCTGGTGGAAATGGATCAAATAAACTGGACGTTTTCAGCAGCACATCCACACTCTGATTAATATTACCTACAAACACCATGGAAGC
The DNA here is from genome assembly GCA_022486585.1 of Megasphaera sp. Taxonomy (GTDB): domain Bacteria; phylum Bacillota; class Negativicutes; order Veillonellales; family Megasphaeraceae; genus Megasphaera. The sequence continues at coordinate 5,296 of JAKVKI010000003.1, read as the reverse complement.
TGAGGCTGCTTTTTCTTCCTTACCTCTGGCAAATGACCCGGACGCCATGTAGTCTTTCATGATTTGGATGCCATCATTATCCTTGAAATGAATACCAGCAACTTCATCAAAAGCCACACAATCCCATAGTCCTACTAGTCCTACAGTTTTTCGTCCCATGTTATAGAATAAATTAGCAACCGTAGTCTGACCACCAGACACAAGGATGGAATTAGGGGAAATTTCTTTATATAAATGGGATTTACCCGTGCTTCTAGGACCTAACTCACAAAGATTGAAATTATTTTCTACTAATGGCAGCATACGCGCCAACAACAACCATTTAACACGATATTCCAGCGTAGTAGGTTCCATCCCGGTAGAACGAAGCATCAAATCGATCCATTCATCCTTCGTAAAGGCTTTCCGCCCTTCCTTTAACTCATCAATATCGACATGCGGCATCTGAATCGGATTCAACTTGCGAACCATAATAGGAGTTCCATTTTTCTTTTCTTCCTCAACATATTCATACGTCAATTGGACAATGCACCAAATGCCCCCGCAAAGAAGACGATCATACTGCGTCGGATATTCTTCGCCAATAGGAATCGCTTTCAATCCTAAATTAGAAAATTCTGCTTCATATCTATCTTCTTTAATATTTAGGCTTACTGTAAGTTTATCGATGACCGTAAAACTACCACGTTGACGCAACACAGACAAGATCTTTTGAGCTTCATCAGGCCGCACAAAATTATCAGCAAGAATTTTCTTGACGTTTTCCACGCCTTCTTCGATTTCGCTCTCATCTTGAGAAGAACAATACATCCCCAACAAATATTCGAGTACATAAACAGGGACATTGGCTCCTTCTTTTATCTTTTTCGTCAAATCTTTGCGGACAATTTTTCCCGCAAAATGATCCCGTAGCTTTTGGTGCATCAGTTCCAAATCATCTTGGGCTGCATCAATCATCGTATACACTCCCATCATATTTATTATAAATCAAAGCCGAAATCATCAGCAAAGGCCAAATCCATGACAACTTCATGACGCATTACTTCCAATCCATTATTTTCGTCATACGCGACTAAATAATACGGCTTATCCTTATCATACTTCTTATTTTTGAATGTGAATTTCATGCGGAAGATGCGATTTTTTGTATCCGCATCACGCTTATCCGCAATATAGATATTTTCATTGGAAATCTTTTCATTATCTTCCGAAACAAAATACAGGTGGAATTTCGTCTCCTTGACAACATCACTAATCGGATCAGATTGAAGAAATTCCAACGTAGTAATCAGATTCGTTATTTTCTGTACAAGACTAACCAACTGAATCTGGACCATCTTCGTTTCCATATGCCCTTTTTCCATCTTAATATTAAGGACCGGTACGAGCATTTCCTGTGGCGACGAGCCTCCATGAACATAGTTCTGACCACTACTCCCCGGCGTCTTAAAGACGCTGGTACTACAAGGAAATGAAACAATGCGCTGATCATCATTTCCCAAAACACGGCCTAACCTGATATGACAAATACCATCGTCCTGCACAGGCATCTCAGCGACTACATAGCGCCGCTTCACGATGCTATTCTTATCGGCGACACCACCAATTTTGCCACTTTCCGAAACAGGTTTGCGCTTATAAATAAAGCCATGATCTGCCGTAACGATAAAACGAAGTGTATTGGCATTAGCCGCTACCCGACGAATGAAGGAAGCGATTTCCATCACGGCTTCACGGCAAGCTACAAACACCTCGTCTTCAACATGCTCACCGCGTACATCAATTTGATCGTGATAGACATAGACGACCTGCTTTCCTGTGAACACTTCGCGCAAAGATACTTTTTTCATATTCTTAATGTCATCAAAGCGAACGCAGCAACTCGCCGGTTCATAAGTCTGCAATACCTTTTGCCGCGAAGACAAGTCATTACAATACACATCATCGGCCAATTCTTTGCCTTCCTTAGTCAAAGCCAGCGTTCGATGTGGCAGCAAGGCCGCCATACCTAATTGTGTATAAGATGGCACGGTACTAAGCATCGTCTCAATTTTTGCTGTGCATTTGGGGTCATCCTGCAATGTCTTAAACAATTCCTGCCCTACTTCATACCGCATGGCATCAGAAATAATGACCACAACCCGTTCCTTAACGGGCTGTACATAATGGCTATAGAAATTCCGCTGCAAAGGCAGCATTGCCGCTACATCGCTCATAAGCAACCCGGCATTCCATTGCGGCATCTGTTTTTCCAAATACTCATGAGTATATATATTTTCCACCAAGTCCCGCAAAGGTTCATAGGCAGTGCTTGACGCCAATGCATCATAACAATAATAAAAATGGCGATACGTCTGGTCCAACCGATAGTCCCGTTCGGTATACTGCTTGATAATAGCTGCAAAATCATTCGGGCAAGTATAATGGGCTGCCATAATCAATGTATACGCACTGTCCAACAGCTCATATTGCTGGGCAAAAATTGGACCAAAATGCATTTTCTGGCGCCTTGCACAGATTTCCTGTATGGAATCCCCTGATAATGTCGCACCTGTGTCTTCAGCCAAAAGGCGTTTTATCAGCCAAGCCAAAATACGTCGGTCGATTTCTTTAAAGGAATCACATTCCAGCAAAGCTTCCGGCGCGTACTCATCAAAAGTCTCCGTTGCGTGTAAGCCCACGGCCACCCGTTCCGATAACACATCATAGCGGTCTCGATAATGGTAATTATTCATTAAGCTGTCCAGAAATGCGATGCTGTTACCGGACTTATAAGAAACAAAAGATTGCCAACTCCTTGGCAACTCGCCTTGAATATATTTTCCCGCATATGTCACAAACATGGTAACAATCAACTTTTCTAAGGTCGGCTTGTCGTCAGTATAACCAAATTGCTGTTCGCAGAATTTCCAAAATTCCGCAATCAACTCGTACTTCTTGAATTCTTCCACATACGGATTATCCTGTAAATTTCCTTCCGTCAAAAGCACACGCAACACTTCATCGAAAGAACAGGTTCGTGTCCGGCATAAAGCACTCATCAGGCCAACAACAATAGTCTCATCATTGTATGTCTCAATTTCCAAATCATAAAAACGCTGCATCCGTTCCTTATTCTTAAAAAACTTGATGTATTTTTCAATCAACGGTTTATACCGCTCTTTAATATGCAAATCGGCCACAATAAGCGACGCCAAATCTGCATGAAATGATATAGAATAGAGCAACATATCCTCTAAATGATTCATTCGCACATCTGGTTTGGGAAACGGTGCATAAACAAGGTAATTTCCCACCTTATCCTGCCGTTCCAAGAAATACTTCGTTTGAAATTGAGTATTCTCTTCCATTTTCAATACCTTGGCATTTTCTAATTTCAAACTATCAATATCCTCAACAAACTCCGCCTTATCATCATACCAAAACACAAGCTTGCGAGCCTCGCCGGTAAATACTGTATTCAATCTGTCCGTAATTTGTTTTAAATCCATCTCTATCATAATAATCATTCCTCAATGTTTGATGACTTCCCATTTTACAGTAATAATAGATCCATCTAGGTGACTGTAATCCATAAGCGGTACCACTATATTATGCAGCAAAAGATAAACAAAAGATATTTACAAGACAGAATCCCCAATTTATCTGCATTTCTTTGGTCTACACAAGATATTTTATAAGATAGACAAAAGATAGGCTCCAGTTGTATTTCAGCCTTCCCTTCATCGTATCCACAAGTATTTGAATTTGTGTGTAACGCTCCTTACTCCCAGTTTTACCATGTCTGAGAACTACTAGGAAAATACTAGGAAGTACTAGGAAGTACTAGGAAGCACTAGGAGCACTAGAAAGCACTAGAAATCACTAGAAATCACTAGGAAGCACTAGGAAGTACTAGGAAAAATCACTCCCCAATTGTGAAATACTTATGTGGATCATTGGGAGATGCAGCATGTTCCTTAACAATCCCCATGACAATTAGTTTTTTCATATGTTCCCTAACAGTTCTAGCTGATTTTCCAGTCATAAAAGCTAATGCTTGCAATCTGCTTTGCCCCATATTAGTCATATATATAACAATTTCTTGTTCAAAAGAATTCAACTCATTCCATATATCCGTGGTCACTACTTGCTGTATCGATTCCATCCTGCGTACTGACCGCATAGCATAATTATTTTTCAACACGAGTTTTACAGCGCTTTTGTTCGGTTCACTGAATTCCGGTGGATCCAAAAACATATTTTCCATATCTATATACATGCGCTTAACACCTTCATTCAATTCCCGCACATACCCATAGTCAGCCAATACCCTGGCTATTAAGGGGTTTCGAGAGTACCTCGTTTCCTTAATATTCTCAATGGTAACAATATTGGGCAAACAACCGGGACTAAAAAATTCCATACGGTCATCAAACATAATAATACGAATATGATCGCCACTGATAGAATAATCACGATGTGTAACGGCATTTATTAAGCCTTCTACCCAAGCAAATGCAGGATATTCCGGAATTTTTACGAATTTCCCAGACTTATCTAATCGCTGAAACTCTCTCAGTTGGGCGGAAATCAATGATTTCGCTTCTTCAACAATCTTTACTAGTGGCTTCTCCAATGTAACTTCTTTCACTAGGTTAAAATCAGTGCCAACTCCTGCAGTTGTACCTTCATAGCGGAGAAATCTTACTCTTGCACTCGGCAAAAATTGTGTAGGCCGCTTCCCGAATAAAATGATTCCAGCGTTAGTAATTTTAAATTCATTATCAGCCGTCGGAATAATTAATGCCCTAGATTTTAACAAATCCAATTCGTTACCATATTCTAGCGACACTATTTCAGCATAGTCCTTTACAGCTTTCATATCCAAATCATTCAATGTAGCATAAGGAACAATATTGGCTTCAAAGTTACGTATTCCTCGCGAATACTCCAATGCTAAAAGCTGATCATGATTCAATTCACGCGAAGAGTCACCATAACGCTGATAGGCTTTTCCGTCCCTGAGCTTGATAATACCGGAATCATAGGAAGAAATATGGAATAACATAATCTTCAACGATTTTCCATCTATGTTAACAGATACAACCTCAATTTGATACGGAGGCGGCGTTAGAAGAAAATCGATAGGAGCCTGTCTGAAATGGTTTTCCTGATCAGCAGTAATACCGCTCACTGTACCATTATCGTCAACACCGATTGCAATCAAGCCACCTGAAGCATTAGCAAACGCCGAAATATGCTTTGCCAAATCGCGAGGTCGTATGCTACCATTCTTTCTATCAAAAAATTGCCC
>JAKVKI010000002.1 GCA_022486585.1 Megasphaera sp. | reverse complement strand
GTATAAGTGGACAGTGTTAAATAACAGATAATTATTTTCAAATAAAAATATTTGTAAATTACTCTTGCATTTCTTATTTCTATTTGCTATAATTACAGCATAACAAATAACATTTATCTATTAGTAGTAAGTTATTTTAACTACTATTTACTCTATACTATTTGTTACCATTAGTATTATTCAATTTGGAGGTAATGTAAAATGAAAAAATTCGTATGCGGTATCTGTGGTTATGTATTTGAAGGTTCTGAAGCTCCGGTCAAGTGTCCGCAATGTGGCGCTCCAAGAGAAAAATTCACAGAATTAGTAGCTGGTGTCAAAGAATACGCTGATGAACATCGCGTTGGCGTTGCTAAGGGCGTCGATGAACGCATTCTCGAAGGCTTACACCTCAATTTCACTGGTGAATGCTCCGAAGTCGGCATGTATCTTGCTATGAGCCGTGTTGCTGACCGCCAGGGTTATCCGGAAGTTGCTGAAGCATATAAACGCATTGCTTTCGAAGAAGCTGAACATGCTGCTAAGTTTGCTGAACTCCTCGGCGAAGTCGTAACAGACGACACACAGAAAAATCTCGAAATGCGTGCAGCTGCTGAACAGGGCGCTTGTGCCGGAAAAATGGATATCGCTAAATTAGCAAAACAGTTGAATTTAGATGCTATTCACGATACAGTCCATGAAATGGCAAAAGATGAAGCTCGTCATGGCCGCGTATTCGATGGTCTCTTGAGCCGTTATTTCGGTAAATAAGTATATCTTTTCTGATTAAAGAGCCTGCATATAATATGCAGGCTCTTTTTTTGCTATATCTATGGTATAATAAAATAAAATTTTAGGAGGCGATGCTCATGAAATCATCTTGGCGCACCTTGATTTTGGCTTTGGTCTTAGGAGCTAGCGCAACGTTAGCTCAAGCCGCTGATTATTCAGTTTGGCACGACAGTCACTACACCTTCAGGCCAAATCAGACATTGTATGCCGCAACCTTGGATATGTCTGACGTGAAATTAGACAGTTCCATTAAAGAACGAGTTTTACAGGAATACTATGTACAAAAATCTAAAACAGTAAAAACCAAAAAAATTATAACTGAACCAATCCCCACTGTAGATGCCACGCTTCCAACAGCCCCTGGGTCTGTCGAAGCTGCCCACGTTACCTCTCCAAATCCAGCTGTTGCCACTACAACTGCTACGGCTGCAACACCAGTGACCGTCCCGGCAAAAGAAGCAGCAGTCACTGAACAAGCAGATACTGTCACAATTCCTCAAGCAGCTATTGATGCAAAAGCCGATTTATATGTAACAGCAAAAGTGCTCAAATATATCGTCACGTCCTACTTAGTACCGGCACATACAGAGTGGAAAAGCCGTGAAATAACTGATTATTATTATGACAAAAACGGTCATTCTCATTCATATACGCATAATGTAGACTATCCTGAATATGTTCCCGATACGTATTATCCCCGTGCTATAGTCCACGTTCATTTCCATATGTATGATACGAAAACAGGTAAGCTGGTCGCAGCCATTGAGGACGATCGCACTCGCGATGGATCCGATGATGCAACGAGCATGTACAAACGTATTGTGGACCGTTTCTTTAAAAATTTGACAGCTTGGGATGTTGATACTGCACAAAAATAATGTATTTCAAGCAATAAAAAAACAACTTGCCTTTATAAAAAAGCAAGTTGTTTTTTATTGCCTGCGACGCCACCAAATAAATGCATAAATAGCAACGACTGCTACGATAAGAATGAGCAGACGTCCCCAATGTTCTTGAATACGGAGCAAATCATGCCCTAGCCATACTTCCACAATAACTGCCGGAATCTTACCAAATACATTGGCAATAAAATGATCCTTATAGGATATGTGGCTCAATGCACTGAATGCTGTAACGACTACATTCGGTGAATACGGTATGGCTCTGCCAAACATAATCGTCTTGATACAGCTGTAGGAATCCAGCTTTTCCAACATGTTGCTGCGGCTAATAACCTTTTTAGCCTGATTGCGCAATAACGTACGAGTCAGGCGAAAGCTGATTTCGATCCCGACTACTTCCCCTACCCAAGAAATAATAATACCCGGAATAAGGCCAAAAATGACGCCGTTAACCGTCAAGAACGGAATGGATGGCAGTCCGATAGCATTGACGAACGCAATCATAAAAACACTGACTCCAATAGCAGCAAAGCCAAAAGAGGCGATATAATCAGCCAATCCGTCCAAGTCGCCTTGTACCGTAAGCCGCCACATCGTCGCATAAAAATCAGGCAACAGCAGCTGAATGGACAAAAAGACGAGGACGACACCTAGCAAGCCGCCTACATGGAGCACCCATCCTAGTTTTTTATCAGTCATACAAACATTATCCTCTTATAATTAAAATTAGCGTGTTCTTTATTATACCATATCTTCTGATTCTTTGTACGTTGCCAGCTTTACTTTTTCTACTTTTCCCATATTTTGACTCATATAGATAAGATCTTCCATTTTTTCCCAGGCCAATCCACTATCGATCAACCTTCGTGCAGCTTTGATGCCGCCTTCCAGCGTCAAGGCTGCGCCGCCTATATAAAGTCCGGCACCAGCATTAAGCAAAATAGCCGTCCTGTGCGGTCCTTTTTCACCATGCAAAACATGCCGCGTTATAGCTGCATTTTCTTTAGGAATGCCACCACGCAGGTCTTCTACATTACAACGGGGTAAATTGAATTGTTCCGGCCGGATTTCATACGTTGAAAATTCATCTTCTGTAAATTCACAAATCGTCGTAGCCGCTGCAGCGGAAATCTCATCAGTCCCATCCTGTCCATACACGACCATACCATGGCGGACACCTAACCCAGCCAGTACATGTGCCATCGGTTCGACGAGATGCGGTACATTGACACCAAGTATTTCTAAGGTCGCATGCGCCGGATTGGTCAGCGGACGCAGCACATCAAAAATAGTGGTAATACCCAATTGATTCCGGACTGCATCAATACGTTTCATCATATAGTAATAATATCGAGTATAGAAATAACAAATACCGATTTGACGCAACATGTCCAAACAACTTTCAGGACTCAGGAAAATATTGACGCCCAAGGCTTCCAGCATATCCGCTGAACCACTACGAGATGTTTTGGCCCGATTGCCATGTTTTGCTACGAGAACGCCTCCAGCAGCAATGACGATGGCCGCTGTCGTTGAAATATTGAAGGTTTTAGCTTTACCTCCGCCGGTGCCAACAATATCGAACAGATCACCCTCATACGCTACTTGTAAACTATGTTCCCGCATAGTACGAGCAAACACTGTCATTTCTTCTTCTGACGGTCCTTTAGTCGCCATGGCCGCCAAAAAAGCCCCTAGGGGCACATCAGAAAAGGTCCCGTTCATCATTTGATTCATCATATAGGCACTTTCTCGTTCTGTGAGATTGCTGCCGTGAACCACCTTATCTAACATACTTTTCAGCATACCAGTCACCCCCTTGGGCACAATACGAGGCAATAATTCCTATGCATATTATATATATTCATTATACCATAATTGCGCAGGCCTTAGTAGCTTTGTTTATGTTATTCCGCTGAATATCAAGGCGATTACATCACCATGACCGTATCGTTTGGATTTGCTGCTCCATTTTTTCCCTATTATAGAACACTTCTTCCAAACAAAGCCCTCTGGCAGGCGCCGTAGCGCCAAGCTGTTTACGGTCCCGGCTGGCCAATATTTCACTAAATCGCTGTGGCGTCAATCGATGAAGTCCCAAATCCACTAACCCGCCAGCAATATTGCGAACCATATGATATAAAAATCCATCACCAATCACATCGATATGCAGGACATGTCCTTGCCGATGGATAGTAATAGCATACATCGTTTTAACCGGGTTCATAGGCGTCGTATTTTGCCCTTCAAAGGCAGAAAAATCATGCGTACCTAACAACAAGTCAGCTCCAGCCTGCATTGCATCGTGGTCAAGAGCTTTTCGAATGAACCAGGCATACCGCAACAGGAACGGGTCATGAATCAAATCATTAACGATCGAATAGCGATACCATTTCCCTGTATTGTCATGGCGTACACTAAATCGTTCAGCCATGTCTTGCGCCGATACGACAACGATTTCCGGCGGCAAATATCCTTTCATGGCATACGGAATCTTTTCCGTAGGAATAGTTCCTTCCCCATAAAAATTAACGACTTGTCCGCGCGCATGGACCCCTGCATCTGTCCGGGCCGCTCCATAGATCGTAATAGGATGATGGAAAATGCTTGACAAGGCCTGTTCTAAATAAGCCTGGACAGAAACAGCATTTGTTTGACGCTGAAAGCCATGAAAATCTGTACCATCATAGGCAACTGTAAGGCAGATATTTTTCTTCATCAGAGCCACCGCATAGCCGCCAGCACCGCTGTCACTGCCAAAACGGCTCCCATGGCAATGCCATCCCGATAGGTATAGGCTAATTCATTCATGCGTGTCCGTCCTTCACCACCACGGTAGCAACGGGCTTCCATGGCCGTTGCCAGATCATCGGCACGACGAAAGGCACTGACAAAAAGCGGCACTAATAAGGGTACCATATTTTTACCACGCTGCCATAAGCTGCCACTAGTGAAATTAGCACCCCTGGCGGTCTGCGCTTTCATGATACGATCTGTTTCTTCGAGAAGTGTCGGAATGAACCGCAGGGCAATAGTCATCATCATGGCCAGTTCATGGGCAGGTACGCCAATCCGCTTAAACGGGTTCAGTAAATGTTCGATTCCGTCTGTCAGGACAATCGGTGATGTCGTATACGTCAATAAAGAAGAAAACACAATCAAATACACGAGACGAGCCGTCATGAGGCTGCCTTGGTAGATACCTTCTTTCGTTATATGAAGAAATCCATACTGCCAAATAATGGTCCCCGGTGTCGTGAAAATATGGATCCCCATCGTAAAAACGATAATGATCCATAACGGTTTCAACGACTTCATAATCAGTTTTGCCGGCAATTTGGAAATGATGAAATTCAAAACGACAAACGCCGTCACTAATCCGTACGACGCCAAGGAATCAGCAAAGAAAATCGCTACGATAAAAATCATCGTAGCTAAGATCTTAGCCCGTGGATCTAATCGATGCAGGAAGGATGTGCCAGGAAAATATTGTCCCAGCGTAATATCAGTGAGCATGTTTATTCCTCCTCAGCCAATCGAAAATAGAAGCGGCACCTTCTTGAACAGAATGGACACTATCATCAACCGATACTCCTCGTGATTGTAAATATTGCAGGACCGCTGTCACTGGCGGTACAGAAACACCCGCTTCTCGAAGCTTTTCCTGGCATGTAGAGAAGATATGGAGTGGTTCACCGTCCAGCGTCACTTTACCGTGACTCAGTACGAGAAGGCGAGTCGCCAGACGAGAAATATCCTCCATATTATGAGATACAAGAATACAGGTAATACCCTTTTCCTGATGCCAGCGCTGGATCTCTGAAAATATTTCCCGTCTGCCCACAGGGTCCAATCCGGCTGACGGTTCATCGAGGATCAAATATGACGGATGGATCGCAATGACGCCGGCAATAGCGACACGACGCATTTGGCCGCCGCTCAATCTAAAAGGCGAACGCTCAGCATAGGTCTTATAATCAAGTCCGACAAATTCCATCGCTTCGCGGACCCGTTCTTCGATTTCCGGCTCGCTGAGTCCGAAATTCCGAGGTCCAAATGCAATATCTTTCGCGATTGTTTCTTCAAAAAGCTGATATTCCGGATACTGGAAAACCATGCCAACTTTATGACGCACTGCCATGGCGTCTTTCGTCTTTAGAGACAGATCTGTACCATCTACAGTAACGACCCCTGTTGTCGGATGGATAAGGCCGTTCAGAAGCTGGACGAATGTTGATTTACCAGAACCGGTATGACCAATAATGCCAACAAATTCGCCTTCATGAATTTCTATATTTGTTTCGCAAAGGGCGTTCTTTTCAAAAGGCGTCCCTGTGCCATAGGTGTATGTCACATGATCTAGCTTAATTGACATAATGCGTCTCCCAATTCTTCCTTTGTAATAATATGGTCAGGCAGATTTACGCCTTGCTGACGCAGCCGCGCTGCTAAATCAGCAGCAACGGGCACATCCAGCCCGATTTGTTTCAGTGTATGGACCTGCGCAAAGACATGGCGCGGTGTATCGTCCATTTTTAGTTCTCCTTTATGCATGACGACGACGCGGTCAGCCTGCACAGCTTCCTCCATAAAATGTGTAATGATGATAACGGTAATGCCCTCTTTATTGAGCTGATGAATCGTATCCATTACTTCTTTTCTGCCAATAGGATCCAACATAGCCGTCGGTTCATCTAAAACGATGCACTTTGACTGCATAGCCAGGATACCGGCAATAGCTACGCGCTGTTTCTGGCCGCCACTCAAGAGATGCGGGCCATGCTTGGCATAAATAGTCATATGTACGCGTTCTAAGGCGTCTCTGACTCGTTGTTTGATCTCATCAGATGGTACACCAAGGTTTTCCGGGCCAAAAGCCACATCTTCTTCTACGACAGCGGCAACGATCTGGTTATCCGGATTCTGGAATACCATGCCGACTTGCTGCCGTATAGCCCATACATTGTCCCAATCATCGGTCCGCAGGCCACAAACTTCACAAGTACCGCTCGTCGGTGTCAGAAGGACATTGAAATGTTTTGCCAATGTGGACTTTCCCGATCCATTCGTACCGATAATCGCAACAAATTCCCCAGCTTCAATCGTCAATGAAACATCCTTGACGGCATAGACGACTTGGCCGTCTTCATCTTCATACGTATGGCTCATGTGATCCAAATGTATCATAGGTACACTCATGGCCTATCTCCTTATTAAGTAATATATTGAAATATGATGGCTAAAACAGTAAACTGCCAATTTGGTATACAATGAACGTAAGAATCCATGCCACAGCGATTTGGAATACGACGGAAAATACGGTCCATTTCCAGCTATGTGATTCTGCATGTATCGTAGCGATCGTCGCGGCACAAGGAATATAAAGTAACGAGAAAAGCATCATACAATACGCATTAAGCGGTGTAAATCCAGCCTGTCCCATCGTGCCGGCTAAGGCCGCCAAAGCTACTGGTGAATTGATATTGACACCATCAAACAAAACGGCAAAACTCGATACGACGACTTCCTTTGCCGAAATACCGGCAATAAGTGCCAGTGAAATCTGCCAATATCCTAATCCGATAGGTGCAAAGAAAGGTACTATCCCCTTCCCGATAAGAGCACCAAAACTATTCGTCATCGCGCCATATCCATCAGGGCCGAAATTCAAAATAAACCACATAATAATAGACGCCGCAAAAATAATCGTACCAGCACGGCCTAAATAGTCTTTTACTTTTTCCCAGACATAAATAAACACAGTACGACCACTGGGCCGTTTATATTCAGGTAATTCAATGAGCAATGCATTTTCTGTTGCCTGTTTCTTAATGAGATTCATCGTAAGCAACGCCGCTAAGGCGACGATGATACCAATAAGGTACATAGAATAGGCTACGATCATCGCATTCGCTGGAAAAAACATGCCAGAGAAAAGAATATAAATAGGCAGTCTGGCACTACAGGACATAAATGGCGTTACCAGCATAGTCCGATAGCGATCTGTTTTATTTTCCAAGGCCCGCGAAGCCATAATCGCTGGCACACTGCAGCCAAAGCCCAGTATCATCGGGATGAAGGCCCGTCCAGACAAGCCCAGGCGATTCATGATATCATTCATGATAAAGGCTACCCGCGACATATAACCGCTGTCTTCTAACAAAGCTAACGAGAAAAACAAAATACAGATATTCGGCAAGAACGTCAAAATACTGCCGACGCCAGCAATAATGCCGTCGCAGACCAGCGAAATCACCATATCATCAGCACCGATTGCAGTCAATCCTGCTGTCGCACCATCTGATACAAAATTGATGGCTCCTTCAAAATATACTTGCAATATATTTCCAACAAAGAAGGTCAGGAAAAATACCAAACCCATGATTGCTAAAAACACAGGAATACTCAGCCATCGATTCGTCAGTATTTGGTCCACATAATCTGTTGATGCGGCTTTCTCTGCCTGGTTGACAACACATTCATGAATGATTTCTTCAATGAATGCATACTTTTGATTGATAATATCTGTTTCATAACTTCTATCGATAACATGTTTCACATCGTCAACAGGGAATTTTTTTGTGATTTCCGTATCTTTTTCCAACAATTTCAGGGCATGCCAGCGGTGGTTGTATACATCAGGATACCGGCTATGAAGCATGTCCCGTACAGCATCGATCTTATCTTCTAATTCATCACTGTATACCATTGCAAATTCACTGTGATGGTTATGGCGATGATGGGTCTTACCGGAATGGTTATGAATAAGGCGATCCGGATGAACGTGATCCTTATGATGAATAGCTGCATGGAGCAAGACACTCAATCCACGCCGTTTCAACGCCGATACGGGAATAACAGGTACGCCCAGCATTTCTGGCAAACGATGCAAATCGATTTCCATGCCTCTCTTTTCAATAATGTCCATCATATTGAGAGCGATGACCACTGGCTTTCCTAATTCCAAAAGCTGCAGCGTCAAATAGAGATTACGTTCTAACGCCGAAGCATCGACAACATCGACAATGACATCGACTTCATCACTGAGGATAAAGTTACGAGATACTTGTTCTTCCATGGTATAACTAGTCAGGCTGTATGTTCCTGGCAAATCAACGAGATGAAGATGAACACCATGGGACTCAATAGCTCCCTCTACTTTTTCTACAGTAACACCAGGCCAGTTCGCTACTTTCAGATTAGCCCCTGTGTAGGCATTGAATAACGTCGTTTTACCACAATTAGGATTGCCTATAAAGGCGACGGTCATTTCATCTGTTGTCTTATCCTGTAAGCCCGCTGTTGCGACAGGCTGCTTCCTTGTAGATTGGCAGTGACTTCCTATTCTCATTCTTCCGGGCTCCTTACTTCAATGTTAGACGAAATACCTTTACCAATAGCCAATCTGGTACAGCGAATCTTAATAATCAGGGTACCTCTGTTCTTGTTATTCAAAACAGCAACCGGCGTTCCCTGCGTCATTCCCAGGGCCTGCAATCGCTTTGCTGTCTTTTCTGGTAAATGAACCTCTTCTATAATGTATGTATTACCTGCGACGCCTGTATCTAATGTCATCATTACCGCTCCTAACGTATCCGTTCCGGTCCATACGCATTATCACCTGATGTTCCTTTTACCGTAAACAATCCTAAAAAGGATACTGCTGTAACCGATTGGAATGCCGTCGCCCCAATGTTCCAGCCCATGGCCGGTGCAACATAACTAAGCAGGTAGCAGATAAAGGGAATCGCAAAAAGCGCGCCTGATTTATTGATATCATGGCAGCGTCTCGTTCCCAATGAACACATAGACCAAATCACAGGAACAAGTAAAACAGCAAAAATAATGGCAAAAATAACAGCATAATCCATTTTATCGATCAATATTGCTTCAACAAACCGGCTATAAAGGATCATTGAAAAAATTATTTGAACAAAAATGAGGAGCAGCATCCGCAGCATGAACGGCCGCCGGTGTATGCGCCCATGAAATGTAAAATATTTCGCTTTCAAATCTGCATAATCACGAAAGCTGATAGTACTGTCGCCACCGGGACCAGCAGGCATTGCCAAGCCTTTATGAATACGGGCCGAACTACGGGACCGTTTTTGCAGTTTTATTTTTTTATGTTGCGCCATATAATACCTCCTGAAAAGAATATCTAATACTATTTCTCATGTTACCATATTATGGGCTGTGACTCAAATTATTTTCTACAAATTTATGGTATAATACAAAGATACTACAGTCCAAACAAAGGAGAGTAACTAATGGAAACGTCTACATGCACAGGTCTTACAGGGTTAGAAGGGCTTTTTACTTTTAATTTCTTCTGTGAATCCTTAGTCAGTTCACTTCATACGCTGCTTCATCTCATGGAGGATGAGAAAGTGGAAATCCCCCCCAAAACAGCTGAGCTGCCAAACCAGCTGGCTGAAATGGGCTCGAATTTATTAGAAGATTATAATAAAGATACCCTTGATCTAAACCGCATACACCAAGAAATCCTTGATTTTTATGAATTGGCCTTTCATGTCAATGATGAAATGGCCCCGCACCTCATGAATAGCTGCGAAGATTTGCAGTACTACTATTCGATTTACCTTCAAGGCATCAACCTGTTATTCCCTAATATTATTCACGGCTTGGCTCATGATTTCCCAAAAGACGTAAGCCCTGTCCCTTTTATGGAAGAAATAAGCAGAGATTTTGCAAAAATAGCTGGCTGCAAATAATAGTACATAAAACGGCTGTCTGTTATAAGTAAAAGCGGTTGTTATCCTCTATCGGACCTAACAACCGCTTTTATGAACAACAGGCAACCGCTTTTTTATTTCAAAATAAAGAAGTAAGCAAAGGATATCATTGCGATGACAAAGCGATAATATGCAAACGATGCCAGCGTCGATTTGTTGAGGAATTTCAAGAACCATAATACGGAAATATAGGCTACAACAAAAGCAATGACAAAGCCCAAAGCGATCATGGCCAAGTCGTTACTGCTCAAATCTGCCAAACTCTTCAACAAGTCATAAATGCAAGCGACAAACATGACCGGCACAGCAATAATAAAAGAAAAATCTGCTGCCGCTTTACGGCTAACACCTAAGAACAGGCCGCCGGCTATTGTCGAACCAGAACGGGAAAAACCCGGCCACAACGCAAAAACCTGAAATGCACCGACAAGAAACGCCTGCATGATCGTCATTTTTTCTACATCATTACAAACGACACGCATGTGCGCCTTTTCTGCTGCCAGCATAAATAAGCCGCCAATGATAAGGCCGATAATGACCGTTCCCGATGAGAAGAGATACGTTTTAATGGCATGATGGGCAAAATAGCCAATTCCCATGACCGGCACAATACCTGCCGCTACATGGGCCAGCGTCAACCCTGTATCTTTACGATACCAGTTTTCCCGGCGTAACAGATTCCAGCAACGATATTGCTTAACCATGCGAATGAATTTTTCTTTATAAATAATAAGAACCGATAAAATAGCACCGAGCTGTATAAATACTTCAAATACACCCGCTCTGGGTCCTGTAAAGCCAAGCATATCCCCTACAAGGATCATGTGCCCTGTCGAGGAAACAGGAATATATTCTGTCAGGCCTTCGACAACACCTAATATTACAGCAATTATATAGTCATTCATGAATCTATACTCCTTTTCAAAACAATATGCATAACATACGCATTATACCATACAATGTGCCAGAAAAAAAGCATTCTCCGGCCAAAAAAATATAGCACTAATAGTATAGACCCTAAATTTAAATAAATCATAAAGAAATCAAAAACAAGAAAAAACAGCTATGAAAAAATCTTCATAGCTGTCCATACACGAGCGGATGTTAATTAGTCAAGACTGACTACGTGGTTGGGATTATCAACCGTGAACTTGGCATACTTCGGATCACCATTGTGTTCGAAGTATAACGTATTGCCTTCCAAACTACCGCGCCAACTAACAATAATAGGGCATTCACGACTTAAATCCTTCAGCATTTGTACGGGATTCAAGTTCAAAATAGGCGCAAATAAGAATTCCACATTGTCAATCATGACAACACGGGCATTGAGACGGTGGATAGCAGTTGAAATCAAAGAAATTGCTTTTTCCGGACGATCAGCCCGAGGAATTTCCAAGAATTCATCATCGAACAATTCCTTCGCTTCGCAAATTTTCCAACCATCCTGGTAAGTTAATTCACGAATGAGCTTGCTCTTACCGGAGCCGGGGCCGCCGATAATAATGAGCAATTTTTCATCTTCTTGTGCAATGTACTTCCACCTTTTTAAAACATCTGCATCTGTAACCATGAAAATCACCTTCATCTGCTAATATTATTTATACTTATTATACTGGAATTATACCATATAAGTAAAGCATTTTTACTATATTATTTTTAACATGGACATATTACATCATGCTTTTTACTAAAATCACCTGCGTACGCCGTTGTACTGCCTGTTTTATTTCAGGCCATATCGTTCCATTGGATCTTGCAAATTACTAATAGGCGTACTCGTAAGTATGACATCATCTACATAATGTGTATCATGCTTCAGGACAAAGACAAGGGATACCCCTTTTTGAAAAGGACTGTCATAATAATACGCATCTACCGATTTATCTGCATCAGGACCTATTTCAACTCTGTCAGGGTGACCATATAACGCTAAAATAGTAGAAACATGATACCCCAGGGTAGCGCCTCGGCCGGTAAACGCATTATTGGTCAGCAAGAATACTTTTCTGACAGTATTACGGCGATCTACTTCGACTCCATAATCACCATACAACCAAAAATTATTTCCATGCCGTTTGACCAAACTATTCCACATATTATACTTATTAGGCTGGAACGGCTTTTCAATAGCAAAGCCCATCAACGTAAAATCTCTGTCCAATCGCTGCTCTTTAGTCGGTGCCACTACGCCTGTCACGTATGGCGGCCGCGGCGGCATAAGCGCCACCCGTTCAATTTTTCTATCGCCAATGGCAAATGCCAGCATATCAAACCCGCTGGGATTGGCATAAACGAAATAATACACATTGGCATCGGCATCACGCAATACATCTGTAGGAATACCAAACTGACGCACCAAGACCTCTGCAGGGGATTTTAAACGGATAGAACGGCTCATGACGACATCTTTCCCCTTAGCCAGGAAAACGGAATCGACGCCGACGCGAACACCTTTGCGTTCCCCTATGGTTTGTTTCAAAATCGTCGCCGTATCATTGCGTAAAATAAACCGCATATCTAAATCAGTATCCGTATAGCGTGTCTCCGTATAATGATTGCTTTGAGAATATTTAGACGGTGTCCCGAAAATCCGTTTCACCTTTTGCAAGGTATCTCCGCTACGGACATTACCAATAAAAAAGTCTGCCGGACCTAATGGAGGAATCGTAAGACTATCTAAGGCGTTGAGCTGTGAAGCTATTTTGCTGTCTGATGCTGTTTGAATTGTACTGACCAGTTCTTTTGCAGGATCCTGCTTCTTATCTCCCTGATTCACAAGGTCTGCAGCTGTATCTTTCTTCTTATTTTCTGCTGGCGTCTGCCCTGTCTGTTGTGTCTTGACGGCATTTTGGGTTATGCCTGAATCTTTACGAGCTGACACCTTTTTATCAGGAATCACTTGCTCCTGCTGAGTCGTATCCTTTATGGCATCAGTCGGACTGCTGCTATCTACAACTGTATCCTGTCCCGTCGCCAGGGAATCCGGTGATACTAGCAGATCACCGAAATCAGCGCCATACGATGGGCCAGTCAAGGTAATCCCCATGACCAAACAGGTTACTAGCACCTTGTAGTTCATAATATCCCTCCTTTTAGGGAAGATGTGTAAAAAACACCCTTCGAAAAACATTTCAAAGGGTGTCCCATAGTTATTTTTGTTCCGGACGACTAAGCGGGAACAGCAAGACATCACGAATAGACGGGCTGTTCGTCAGGAACATAACGAGACGGTCAATGCCGATACCCAGGCCGCCTGTAGGAGGCAAGCCGTATTCCAATGCACGGCAATAATCTTCATCCATCTGATGCGCTTCATCATCGCCTCGTTCGCGTTCTTTCATCTGTTCAATAAAGCGATTGCGCTGGTCGATGGGGTCATTTAATTCAGAAAAACCATTGGCTAGTTCACGGCCATAAATAAAGCCTTCAAAGCGATAGGTCAACAGCGGATTTTGACGATCTTGTTTAGTGAGCGGCGATATTTCCAGCGGATGTCCTGTAATAATCGTCGGCTGAATAAGATTTTCTTCAACAAAGGCTTCAAAGAATGAATTGATGATTTTGCCGATGCCATCGTATTCGCCATATTCGATATCATGTTTATCAGCAATAGCGCGAGCTTCTTCGACGGTATGAACAGCTGAAAAATCTTCACCACTAAACTTATGAACAGCTTCAATCATCGTCATACGATTCCATGGCGGTGTCAAATCGATTTCTTTATCGATGTACATGATTTTAGTCGTACCATAAAGCTTTTGGCACAGCTGTGCAACCATATCTTCTGTAATAGAGATGACATCTTCCAGATCACCATAAGCCTGATATAATTCTACTGTCGTAAATTCAGGATTATGACGCGTATCAATACCTTCATTGCGGAAACAACGATTCATTTCATAGACTCGTTCCAAACCACCGACCAAAAGACGTTTCAAATGAAGTTCCGGAGCGATACGCAGATAAATATCCATATCTAAGGCGTTGTGATGAGTCTTAAAAGGACGAGCAGCAGCACCGCCGGCAATCGTATGGAGCATCGGCGTTTCTACTTCCAAGAACTGGCGTTCATCCAAGTAGTGGCGGATACCCTTAATGATCTGAGACCGTTTGATAAATGTATCCTTAACTTCAGGATTGACGATAAGATCAAGATAGCGCTGACGATACCGTGTTTCTTTATCTGTCAGGCCATGGAATTTTTCCGGCAACGGACGCAACGATTTAGACAACAGTGTCCATTTTTCGACACGAATAGTCGTTTCACCGGTGTGGGTCACGAAAACAGTTCCTTCTACACCGACAATATCGCCAATATCGAGGAGCTTGAACAAGGTATACGAATCTTCGCCTAAAACATCTTTACGGAAATAGAGCTGGATTTCACCACTCAAATCACGAAGAACGCAAAATGCCGTCTTGCCATGACGACGAATCGCCATAAGACGTCCGGCCACACTGACAGCAGCTTCGCTCTTTTCCAGATCGGCTGCTTGTTCTTTTACTTCTTGTGCATGATGATCCCAATTATATTTCTGACCATACGGATATACACCGGCATCGATAAATTCTTGCATCTTTTCACGGCGTACCTTCATTTGGTCATTTAATTTTTCTTCTTCTACTATTGGTGTTTCTTGTTTCGTATCCGACATTCTCGTCATTCCTCCTATATCTTATTCTGCATCAGGCGGCAAGATACGATATTGTAATTCCCCTGCCGGTGCTTTAACTGTAACAATCGCTGGATTCGTCTTGCTAATAGGCTGTCCCAAAATAGCTTTGCCTACAGGAGATTCATTAGAGATCCGATTATTAAACGGATCCGCTTCAGCCGTACCAACGACAGTATAATCAAAACGGTCGCCTGTTTCTACATCTTCTAAGAGAACTTTGGAACCGAGACGGACCTTGGCTGCGCTATCATCCGCTTCCTTGATGATCTTAGCTGTACGGATCTTACCTTCCAATTCAGCAATATGCCCTTCAATACGAGCCTGTTCATCTTTTGCAGAATCATATTCAGCATTTTCGCTTAAGTCACCAAGAGCGATAGCTTCTTTGATACGCTGGGAAATTTTAATACGATCGACTGATTTTAATTGTTCCAGTTCGGTTTTTAATTTTTCTAACCCTTCTTGCGTAATAAGTGTTTCTGTGGTCATGTCCGGTACTCCTTTTTTAAGATGATGACAAATAGAAATAGTGTCAAGATGCCTTGGCACTATTTAGTTATTATTTTTAACGTAACTTTAATTATATTCGTATCTTCAAGCTATGTCAACAAAAGACAAGGGTATACACTACGTAAAAACTAACGGCTGCAATTGCTCATCATATCTATGATACAATTCTTGAATTCTTCAACCGAACGCGTTCGGTTCATCCGTTCGCGCAACGCCGCCGATCCATGCATTCCTTTTGTATACCATGATGCATGTGAACGCATTTCCCTTAGTCCTGTGTACTCGCCCTTATAGTCGATCAATGCTTGAAAATGTGCTAAGATCTGTCTATATCGTTCTTGCGGTCCCGGTGGTGTCAAGACTTTGCCTGTTGTAAGATAATGAATGATTTGCGGAAATACCCAGGGATTTCCCTGCGCACCACGCCCAATCATAACCGCTTGGCACCCTGTCTGGGCAAACATGTTCGCTGCTGTCGGGCCATCTACAATATCACCGTTGCCGATAACAGGAATAGAAACGGCATCTACTACCTGTTTTATCTTCGTTATATCCGCACGGCCGCTATAAAATTGTTCCCGTGTACGACCATGAATCGTTACTGCCGCCGCACCAGCCTGTTCGGCCCGTTGTGCCAGCTCTGGCGCTGTAAATGACTGGTCATCCCAGCCTGTACGCATTTTAACTGTCACAGGAATGGATACTGCCTGGACTACAGCCGCAATGATGGCACCGGCCCGAGGCAAATCATTCATGAGTGCTGACCCTTCGCCGTTTTTGACAACTTTTTTCACAGGGCATCCCATATTGATATCAACGATATCGGCACCTGCTTCTTCTACAGCAGCCGCAGCATAGGCCATCGCCTTGGGTTCAGAACCAAAGATCTGCATGGATAACGGATGTTCATCTTTATTTATGTGCAGCATATCATTGGTGTGACCATTATGATACCATATGCCGTTAGCACTGACCATTTCTGTACAAACTAAAGCCGCGCCATAGCGACGAGCAATGACGCGGTACGGCATATCACAGACACCGGCCATCGGTGCCAGGATTACCGGTATATCCAACGATACCGTTCCGATAGATACAGGCTTAACAATTGCGTTCATAAATAATACGCAATCCTTCCAATGTCAGCATCGGTTCAACGACATCAATATTTTTTGTTTCCGGTGCAATTACAACGGCAAGGCCGCCTGTTGCAACAACCTTAGCTTTACTGCCCAATTCCTTGCGCATACGTTCCACTAACCCGTCAACCTGTCCTACGAAACCATAATAAACACCTGCCTGCATACTTTCAACTGTATTGCGGCAAATAACATGTTTCGTACGACGCAACTCAATACGAGGTAATTTAGCCGTACGCTGTACCAACGCTTCCGTAGAAATACCAATTCCCGGGCAAATCGAACCGCCGAGATAGTTTCCTTTTTTATCGACAGCACAAAATGTCGTCGCTGTTCCGAAATCAATAATAATAACCGGGCCGCCGTATTTTTCATAGGCTGCTACGGCATTGACAATACGATCAGCGCCGACTTCGCGGGGATTGTCGTATTTAATATCCATGCCAGTCTTAACACCAGGTCCGATAACCAATGGCACTAAGCCAAAGTAACGCTGACACATCCGTTCCAGTGTTGGCATAACAGGAGGTACAACCGAAGAAATGATAATAGCATCAATTTCTTCTGAATTCACCCCATTCAAATAGAACAGGTTGCGGATTAACACACCGTATTCATCGTTCGTACGCAGCCGGTTTGTCGATACCCGCCAATGATCCAGCAGTTCTTCGCCTCTGAAAACGCCGAGCACGATATTGGTATTCCCTACATCGATTACTAATAACATAACTTGCTATCTCCCCTAATAAAATATGAAGTAATTCATGCCTAATATAATAACAGAGTTTTCCGCCCTTGAATAGACCTTTACGATAAATCAGCCCCATATTTTTACAAGAAAGAGAGAGAATCGTCACTTATGCTTTACATGGCCGAACGTGAATATCACCAGCAATAACTTTTTGCGGACCTTTTTCTGTATAGACTATTAAATTGCCATTATCATCTAAGTCAACAGCCTTGCCATGAAATGACGTATCTACAGATGATACTTCGACATCCTGTCCCAGTGTACAAGACAAGGTCTTCCATTCTTCCAGTATAGGGGCAAACCCTGCTTCTTTAGCTAAATCATACTGCTGTTCTAATTGCACTAGTACTTCTTGTAACAATTCTGTACGACGGACCGGTACTTTTTCCATAGCAAAACTCGTCGTTGTCCGCTGTAATTCATGAGGCAGATTTTTACGAGTAATATCTGTATTGATGCCAATTCCCATGATCAGATAATTGATCTTTTCAGCTGATGCATTAAGTTCCGTCAATATTCCCACAAGTTTATGACCTTTCACAAGAATGTCATTAGGCCATTTAATAGCACAGCTGGTCAATCCCATCTTATGAAATGCTTTAGTCAGCGCTACTGCAGCAAGCAAGGTCATTTTCGATATTTCTACTGGCGAAAAATCGGGACGTAAAATAAGGGAAAACCAAAGGCCCTTGGCAAAGGGTGAAAAATAAGAGCGATTCAAACGCCCCCGGCCACCAGTCTGTTCTTCTGAAATAACAATAGTCCCTTCTGGTGCCTGTTCATTAGCCAATTTTTTAGCAATATTATTCGTAGAATCAATTTTTTCATAATAGAAAATCTTATGTCCCAATACTTTCGTCCGGAGATTATTAGTAATCTCATCAGGCTGCAATAATTCTGGCGCTTCTTTCAAGCAATAGCCTTTTTTTGTAAATGATTCGATCACGTATCCCCGTTCTTTCAATACATGAATATGTTTCCACACAGCTGTTCGCGATATTCCAAACTGTTCCGATATTTTTTGTCCTGATACAAATTCACCTTGGTGAGCCAGTAAATAGTCTAGGATATCTTGTCTCATAATTTCACCTCTGCCATATATTTAATAAGCTAAATGGAATGGCTACAACCATCCATTTTAATCATTCATATAACTTATCATCGTATAAATTGTAACATATACGAATATACTGTCAATAGTGCTTATAACGAAACGCTACATTTTACTGACCAAATATATCCATAATAAAACAAAAGCCGTAACACAAGGTCACGGCTCCTATTCCAACTACTGTACTATTCTTTTGAATCACTGGGTACTGCATTTCCCCATGGACTGATTTCCACATGTGCTTCTGGTTCAGCCTGCTTAGCTGAATCATCCGCTGAAGGTACGTTAGCGTCGGCATCCGTATCTTTAGCATCGTCTGTGTCCTTTTTATCTTCAGGACCTTGTAAGGTACCATACTGCACTAAGTTATCAACTTGTTGATGATTGATCGTTTCTACTTCTATGAGGGCATCTGCCATATGTTTCAATGCATCGAGATGGGTCCGCAAGATGCGCAACGTATCAGCATATGCTTCTGACACGATATCATGCATTTCCTTATCGATCAATTCGGCAACACCTTCGCCATAATTGCGATCATGCCCTAAATTTTTACCTAAGAATACTTGTTCCTGTTGTTCCCCAAAAACCATCGGGCCGAGCTTGGTACTCATACCCAGCCGTGTGATCATTTGACGGACAATACGGGTCACACTCTGCAAATCGCCAGAAGCACCACTGCTGATTTCGTTGAAAACGATTTCTTCAGCAGCTCGTCCGCCTAAAGCAACACGAATCTGTGCCAAATAATACGATTTGGTTTCATAGGACCGATCTTCTTCAGGCAGCATCATCGTATAGCCGCCAGCACGACCGCGCGGGATGATAGTGACCTTATGGACCGGATCTGCCTCAGGCAGTAAATATGCAATGAGCGCATGACCTGATTCGTGAACTGCAGTGAGCCGTTTTTCTTTATCACTGATGACATGGCTGCGCCGTTCTGGTCCAAAGCATACTTTTTCACTGGCTTCTTCCAATTCAGGCATATTAATGACTTTTTTATTTTCCCGGGCTGCCAACAGTGCTGCTTCATTGAGCAGATTACCTAAATCAGCACCAGTAAACCCAGGCGTCTTCTTGGCAATAATACCAAGATCTACATCCTTGCCGAGCGGTTTGCCCTTGGCATGGACTTCAAGAATAGCACGACGTCCCCGCAGGTCCGGTCGATCGACAGTAATCTGACGGTCAAAACGTCCTGGACGGAGTAATGCCGGATCAAGGATATCCGGACGGTTCGTTGCCGCAATCGTAATGATACCTTCGTTTGCACCGAACCCATCCATTTCAACTAACAGTTGATTCAGTGTCTGTTCCCGTTCATCATGGCCACCGCCAAGACCGGCACCACGCTGACGGCCAACTGCATCGATTTCATCGATAAAGACGATACAGGGTGCGTTTTTCTTAGCCTGAGCAAAGAGATCGCGCACACGAGAAGCACCAACACCAACAAACATTTCGACAAAGTCAGAGCCGCTGATACTAAAGAAAGGTACACCAGCTTCGCCAGCTACAGCACGAGCCAGCAAGGTCTTGCCTGTGCCCGGAGGGCCGAAAAGCAGTACGCCTTTCGGGATTTTAGCACCAATATTATTGTATTTGCTAGGATTTCGCAGGAATTCTACGATTTCAGCCAATTCTTCCTTCGCTTCATCTTCACCTGCTACATCCTTGAAGGAAACTTTGATTTTTCCTTCACCATGCATTTTAGCATGGCTCTTGCCAAAGTTCATGACCCGGCCGCCACCGCCCTGAGTCTGCTGCATAATAAAGAACCAAACGCCAATGAGGATCAAAATAGGCAACACAGACGTCAACATGTTCATCCACCACGACGGTTGTTCCGGCGGCTTCGCGATGACATTGACTTCGGCATCCCGCAACGCCGGCATGAGCGACGTATCTGTAGGAGCATAGGAAGTAAAGGAGGTCCCATCTTTCAACTGCCCGACAATGGCATGATCCGCTGTGATTTGGATAGCATCAACTTTCTTCTGCTGTACCTGATTCAAAAAATTCGTATAGGAAATTTCCGATTTATCAGCCTTATTTGTTGTAAAGGCATCAATAATCGATACAGCAACGATAATAATAAGTAAGTACAGACTTACGTTACGCACAAATTTGCTCAAGATATAGCTCCTTTCATAAAATCTATGTGAATTTTGTGTAATCCAACCAATACATGCTTATATTACCACACTTCTTCAAAAGCAACAACATCTTTTATGCAAAATCAAGAAGTACGTCATACCCGTAACAGGTCCGACTATGCATCCTATTTCGTGTATATTTCTTCTTTCAAAACACCGATATATGGAAGGTTGCGATACCTGCCGTCATAATCAAGGCCATAGCCCACAACAAAAGCGTCGGGAATTTCAAAGCCGTTATAATCAACAGGAACAT
The DNA here is from genome assembly GCA_022486585.1 of Megasphaera sp. GTDB lineage: Bacteria > Bacillota > Negativicutes > Veillonellales > Megasphaeraceae > Megasphaera. The sequence continues at coordinate 93,889 of JAKVKI010000002.1, read as the reverse complement.
CGACTTTACGGCGAGCCGGCTTGCTCAACAAGGTTGCCAATTTGACAGAATGCGCTCCCCGGTCTTCCAAAAGAGGTACTAACTTATGAAGTGTAACGCCTGTATCGATAATGTCTTCAACGATAAGAATATCCTGTCCTTTTACTTCACTATCCAAATCCTTGCGGATTTTAACGAAACCTGACGACTGCGCTGATGCACCATAACTAGAGCAACTCATGAAATCAAAGAGGACCGGACCGTCAATAGCTCGCGCTAAATCGGTAAAAAAAGTAACGGCTCCTTTTAAAATACCGCACATAAGAATTTTTTTTCCTGCATAATCTGCCGTAATGCGGGCTCCTAATTCTTGTACACGTGCATGAATTTGTTCTTCTGTCAATAGGATTTCTTGCAGGTCTTTATGCATATCGATTTCCTCCTGGAATAGTAGTACTAAGAAATGTAATATTATATTATTTTTTGCACCTGCCTACGGCATGGGCAAGACATAAATCAGTATATGTCGTATACGCACGGAACCGTTTAGTACGGAATTCCTTACGAGCTCCTTTAGCTGCCAGCTGAAGCAAGGTTTCCACCCAGATGAACGGAATATCCAGGCTGCTGCCTGTCCATTCTTCTAAAAGCAAACGAATCAACCGTCGCTTAATGGCTGCTGGCTCTGCCAAAAGTTCCTTTTTAGGCAATGACAGCAGTCCCTGACTGCGCTGTATATATGTTTCATAACGCCGTTTGGCTTCCTGACTGATGAAATCATCATCGGCCCGGATAATGCGTGCCAGCCGATCCAAGTCGTCCACAACGGCCGGATTATACGCTTGTAATTCCGGCAGCAAATCCAGACGGATGCGGTTGCGCGTATAGGCCCTTGAAGCATTTGTTTCATCTATGCATGGAACCAACTGCCGGCTGCGGACATACAACTGTATGTCCCTGCGGCTCACGGCTAAAAAGGGACGGATAATCAAGCCGCTGCGAGGACGCATCCCTCCCAGTCCGGCCAGGCCGCTGCCTCGTAACAGATGGAGCAAGACTGTCTCTGCCTGATCATTGCGATGATGAGCCACCGCGATGGCTGTAGCACCGCAATCTTCAGCAGTCCGTCGCAACAGCCGATACCGTTCCGCCCGTCCTGTCGCTTCTTCCGACTCATGCCGCCATAAAGCCAATGCCGGCACATTGACATAATGCCAAATAAAATCACAGCCCCGCTTATGCGCTTCACGACGGACTACAGCAACTTCCGTATCAGCAGCCTGACGGATGCCATGATGGATATAGCAGGCTGTAATCTGAAGATGATACGTATCTTTCAATCGGGCCATAATATCCAAAAGTGCTAATGAATCAGGCCCTCCCGAGCAGGCCACGACGATGTGGTCACCTTCATGTATTAACTCATGATGCAGACAAAACGCTTCTACCGCCTGCATCATAGCCGATTCCTGCCAGTATGACGCCATGCTGCATCATGGAAAGAATGGCGATAGAATACGCCTTCCATCAAATCTTTTTCACTCACAGTTAGTTCACTAATACCGTAATTCATCAGAAAAGACCGGGCAATAACTAAGCCGGCAATAATAATATCACTGCGTCGAGGCTGCAATCCCGGCACATGACGGCGCTGTTCCGGCGTCATGTGGCTCAATTTTTCAATATGACGAGACAGTCGTCCCAGCGTAACGGTATATCCTTCAATGCGTTCAGGATCATATTCAGCCAATTCCATATCCATTGCCGCCAACGTAGTCAGCGTGCCACCAACCCCGATAAGAAGGGTCGGCCGAACTTTCATGGGAAGCCACGCAGACAGGCAGTGACTTTCTAATTCATGAATATCAGCTTCCGTCATCAAGTCATTCTTAGTGAACCGGACGGCACCCATAGGATAGCTATGGCTCCACCGAACGATGCCGGCAGCACCAACGGCTACTTCACTACTGCCGCCGCCAATATCAAGCACTGCTACAATTGTTTTAGGAGGCACCGTTGATGCGGCCCCGCAAAAACTCAAAGAGGCTTCTTCTATTCCTGACACGGCACGACAATGCCAGCCAAACCGAGCCCGTACTTCTGCCAAAAAGGCTTTGCCGTCACGAGCTTCACGGACAGCACTGGTCGCTACGGCACAGACCGGCACGCCTTCAAGAAGTGGCTGCCATTGTTCCATTGCAGCAAATGATTCTTCCATTCCTTCAGGAGATAACCGTTTTGTCGTATCTATATATTTCCCTAAACGGGTCGTCGCCAATAACTTAGGCGTAAATTTCCAAATGCCAGGTTCATCCTGCCAGCCCTTCATCAACCGCAGGGAATTTGAACCTATATCAATAACTGCATATTCATCGTGATTCATGGTAAACACCTCATCGGACCTCAGCGGCCTCATGATAAAAACAAAAAGAGCATTCCCCTGAGGAATACTCTTTGGCTGCCTTATGATTGCCAGGATACAAAATCAATCAGCATGCCGGGCGCCACGGCCGCCACGTTTCGATTCCGTATTCCGTTTCAAATCCATGAGACGTTCATCACTTTCTTTCATGAATTTGCTGAGTCGGTCTTCAAATGACACTGGTCCGGACGAACGGCGGTTTGAATCAAATCCGTGACGCTGGCGAAATTCGCGATGGGGACGAAATTCCTTTTTTTCCGGTGCCGGCGCCGTTTCCTGCGCCCGTTTGATAGAAAGGGCAATTTTCCCTTTATCATCCACTGACAAGACTTTGACCGTCACTTTGTCCTGCACCTTCAAAAAATCATGTACATCTTTTACATACTCATTAGCGACTTCAGAAATATGGACTAATCCCACTTTCTTGTCCGGCAGTTCTACGAACGCGCCAAATTTTGTGATTCCTGTTACGGTACCTTCTAACACACTGCCTACTTCGATTGTCATGCTGGTTGTGATCCTCCTTGTTTTTTCAGCATAGCTGATAAGCGTATGAACACATTATACTCATAAACGATGAAAAATTCAATCGTTAAATCCAAATCTGCTGATTCCTTCAGCGCCTATAAGGAATTTCCCCAGGTTTTGCTAATCCGAATTCCTGCCGCGCCTTTTGGGCGATTTCATTGGGATCGCTGGCTTGATCCTTTCTGGCCTTGAGTCTGTCATTCTCTTCTTTTAATTCCTGCTCTTGCCGCAAGGTCTGCCCCATATCCTGATGGATTTCCCATAATTGATATAGTTTAGTACTGAGAAATAAGCCGCCGAAAATCAATATAAAGAGGATGCAGATCCTATACTTGGTCCACACCGTCTTTTTTTTCCTGCGCAACCGCCGTCTATCCTGCACATCCGGTTGACGCCGTCCGGTCTGTCTCACCCTTATGACTCAGCTCCTTTAAAAAACACAGGCTCCTATAAAAGCCTTAATCTATAGTATACCTTTATTTTCAAGCAAGATAAAGGGGGTTTTATGTTTTTTATCGAATTGACTTTAAAAAATCCGTTCCTTTCTATATAATAAAAGAGAACCTATGATATTCTTATACACAGGAGGTACGCTCCATGAAATATGAAAAAGTATCAACAGAAATGCTTGAAAAATTAAAAGCCATCGTCGGGACCAAAAATGTCCAAACTGATCCAGACTTGATGCAGCCCTATTCGCATGATGAAGTAACAGACCCGGCTTACCACCATATGCCGGAAGCAGTCGTCTTCGCAGAAACGGCAGAACAAGTCGCTGCTGTTGTGCGCCTGGCTAATGCAGGGCATTTCCCGGTTGTTCCTCGCGGCGCCGGTACCGGTCTGGCTTGTGGTGCTGTGCCGACCTGCGGTGGCATCGTCTTATCCTTGGAAAAAATGAATCGCATTTTAGAAATCAATGAAAATGCCCTTTATGCCGTCGTTGAACCAGGCGTCCGTACGTCTGACTTACAGCAAGCAGCGGAAAACAAAGGACTGTTCTATGCCGGTGACCCCTGCAGCGGTGATTCCTGTTTTATTGGTGGCAATATTGCCACTAATGCCGGCGGCAACCGGGCTGTTAAATATGGTACGACACGCCATCAAGTCTATGCCATTGAAGTCGTCAATCCTAAAGGCCATATCGTCCATTTAGGAGCACGCTTGCAGAAACAATCCACTGGCTACTGCTTAGACCAGCTCATCATCGGCTCAGAAGGCACGCTAGGCATCGTTACACAGGCTACGCTAAAGCTGTTACCAAAGCCCTTGTATTCGCTGGATCTGCTGGCTATATTCAATGATACGGAGCAAGCCATCGGCGTCGTCAACAAAATCATCAAGGCCGGTATTACCCCTACATGTGTAGAATATATGGACAACATTACTATTAAATCAGTAGAACACTATCTGAACGAAACACTTCAAGGCAGCGATTGCGGTAATTACCTGATTGTCGAAGTAGAAGGAACGAGTGAAGATGACTTAGACGAAAAAGCAGTCACCCTCGATGAGATATGCACTGCAAATGGTGCTTCTTCCCTGCTCGTCGCCGATCACAATAAGATTTGGCAGGCCCGCAAAGCATTTGCTGAAGCGGTCCGTGCAGAAAGCCTCATCGTTTGCAAAGAAGATGTCGTCGTTCCTGTCGATAAAGAACCACAACTGTTGCATTACATATTACAGTTAGCCCAAAAATATCGCTTAGTCACCCGTATTGCCAGTCATGCCGGCGATGGTAATATTCATCTTAATATCCTCAAAAATGAAGATGCGACCTATGAAGACTGGGATATGCGGGTAAAACAGAACCAGCAAGAATTGTACACCTTCATCTACCAGCTGGGCGGCCGTCTGTCTGGTGAACATGGCATCGGTTATAAACGTAAACATCTCATGGAAGAATTCACCGATCCAGATGAACTCGAAATGATGCGGGACATTAAAAAAGCGTTGGATCCAAATAATATTCTCAATCCAGGGAAAATTTTCAATATTGAATAATAGAATGTGTATAGAAACTTCCTCTCCAGAAAAATGGACACGCCATTGACAGCGTGTCCATTTTTTATACTTAATGCAAGTGCGGCAAAATATGTCCCATCTTATTCTTTTTCGTTTCCAAATAAAATTCATCGAACTTTTGCGCTTCCATTTCAATAGGAACTCGTTCTACGATGTCTACACCAAAGCCTTCCAGGCCATACACTTTCTGGGGATTATTAGTAAGAAGCCGCAAGGTCTTTGCGCCCAGATCTTGAAGGATTTGTGCACCAATCCAATATTCGCGAAGGTCCGGTGCGAAGCCCAATTTTTCATTAGCTTCTACTGTATCATACCCTTGTTCCTGCAACGCATACGCCTTCAGTTTATTAATCAAGCCAATACCACGGCCTTCTTGACGCATATACAACAAGATACCGCGTTCCTCTTTATTGATCTGTGTCAATGCAGCTGCCAGCTGTTCGCCGCAATCACACCGCTTAGAACCAAATACATCCCCTGTAAGGCATTCCGAATGAACACGGCAAAGAATATCCTTGCCATCACCGATATCGCCTTTTACCAGTGCTACATGATGTTCTCCTGTTAGATCATTGATATACCCATAGATTTTGAATTTACCATATTTCGTCGGCATGTCCGCTTCAGCTTCGCGAATGACATGTTTATCATGGCGACGGCAATAATTCTGCAAATCATGAATGGTAATGAATTTCAAGCCATATTTATCGGCAATATCCCACAATTTGGGGGAGCGCTTCATCGTACCATCTTCATCCATAATTTCGCAGCACAGTCCCACTTGTTTAAGTCCTGCCAAGCGAAGCAAGTCGACAGTACCTTCTGTATGACCGCTCCGGGTCAATACACCACCGCGACGGGAGATAAGAGGAAACATATGACCTGGCCGGCGAAAATCTTCAGGACGCGCCATTTCATCTGTACATTTCCGTGCTGTCAGGGCGCGTTCGACTGCAGAAATCCCTGTTGTCGTATCGACATGGTCAATCGATACAGTAAACGCTGTTTCATGGTTATCTGTATTTTCGGTAACCATAGGCGGCAGCCCCAATTTATGAGCATATTCCGCACTCACAGGCATGCAGATCAGTCCTTTACCATGTGTCGCCATAAAATTCATGTTTTCTGTCGTACAAAATTGTGCTGCACAAATAAAGTCACCTTCATTTTCCCGGTCCGGATCATCCGTAGCAATAATGATATGTCCTGCTTGCAACTCTTTAAGTGCTTCTTCAATCGTATTGTATTGTCTTTTCTTTGTTTCCATACTATATACCCTCCTGATATTATAAAAGCCCTAAAACTGCATACACAGTTTCAGGGCTTTTTAGTCAATAATAAAGCTGCACAAAAAAACAGCTATAGTATTATCTTCTTCCATCCAGACTATACTGTCGGTTTTGGAATTGCACCAAATCATGAGCCGAAGCTCCTACGCTCACGCGTTCGCGGACTATGACCGCCGATCGGGAATTACACCCTGCCCTGAAGATACTATACAATTGCTGTGTTTATTATACACATAAATGGACTCATTGGCAAGTAGATGAATATGACTGGCTTATTACACCTGCTGTGTCGTGCTCTTTAATATAAAATGATTCTTTTCATACGTTAACAACCCATCCTTCTTCATTTTCCCTAGTTCGGCACTCATTGCACTGCGATCTACAGATAAGTAATCTGCCAGTTCCTGACGATTAAAAGAAATAGTAAATGCTGCTGCTCCATGATTCCTGGCTTCGTCAGATAAGAAAAACATAAGTTTTTGCCGTGTCGAACGCTGAGAAATATAGCGTATTTTTTCTGTAAGAATAAGATTTTTCTGTGCCAGCACACCCAATAAATTCAATGCCAGCATTTCTTGAGGTCTCGTCAAAGCCATATCAGACTGCAACAGTCGGCGCACATCTATGAATAAGATATCCGCTTTATCGGCTACGCTGACACTCACTGTAGCGGACACACCAGACAGACAGGCAAAGGCTTCACCAAACATATTACCAGCTCTAATGAGGGCCACAATATTACGATTCCCCCAATAATCTTCCTGGATAATATGAAGCTGTCCTGATAAGACAATGCCTAAATGATGCACGTCATCTCCACCATAAAAAACAAAACTACCCTTGTCATACGACTTGCGACAAGCTCCCAGTTCCTTAAGAAGTATTTCTATGTCACGTGTCGTCATTCTTGCGAATAAAGGGGTCTTACTGAGCATTGGCAAATATCGTTCCATTTTCTTCTCCTCTTGTTGGAATTACAACAGCTGTACTATCGCTATTTGTATTATACTATGTATAGTACAAATCATTCTTCAACCTATACAAATAACTACTAATACGGAGGGTATTATCATGATTAGAACCATTATCCACATTGACAAAAATAAATGCAACGGCTGTGGCGCCTGTGCCGCCGCCTGTCATGAAAACGCTATCGTCATGCTCGATGGCAAGGCACATCTTTTACGAGATGATTATTGCGATGGTCTTGGTGACTGTCTGCCTCATTGCCCAACTAATGCGATTACGTTCGAAAAGCGGGACACAGCTGCCTATGATGAACAGGCCGTGCATGCACACCAAAAAGCGTTGCTTACATCACATCAACACACCTGTCCCGGTCAAACACCCCGGTCATTAGGTCAAACAAAAAATACTGCAACCTCGCAACTTCGGCAATGGCCTGTACAAATAAAACTGGCACCTGTTACTGCCCCTTATTTTGACAAAGCCAGTCTGCTCATTGCAGCAGACTGTACAGCCTACGCCTATGCTCGTTTTCACGAAGACTTCATGAGTGGCAAAATCACCCTTATTGGCTGCCCAAAACTAGACAATATCGATTATAGCGAAAACCTAACGGCCATTTTCAAACAAAACACCATTAAGGATATTACCGTTATCCGTATGGAAGTACCTTGTTGCGGCGGTCTTGAATCGGCTGTGAAAAAGGCGGTCCAACAAAGTGGCACTGCTATTTCCTGCCAAGTCATCACGCTCTGTATGGACGGTACTATCCGTTAATACCTACCCATATACTTCCTAATCTTACAATAATATAATAGACCTGCCACAACATATATACTTGCACATGCTGTGACAGGTCTATTTTCCTGTTTGCAAAACAGGGGTTACACATTCCATTCTTCCTTCAGTGTCGATAAACACATGAAGGTCTGTGATGATGCAACCGTCGGGATTTCATTCAATACTTCCATCAGAAAATGTTCTAAATCATCTGGTGTCTTCACTAACACTTTAAGCAAGTAATCAAAAGCACCAACAACATGATGGCATTCCAATACTTGTGGGAATTTAACTATTTTTTCCCGGAATTCATCGACATCGCCGGATCGTTCCAAATTCACCATAATAAATGCAGTGACAGTATATCCGGTCTTCCGACGGCTGATCTTCGCACCATACCCTTCAATAATTCCGTTATGTTCCATTTTGCGGATACGTTCTGCTACTGCCGGAATTGAAAGGCCTACGACTTTACTGATTTCTGTCGCAGATGCTTTGCCATTCTTTTTTAAAATCGTTAAGATTTTTTCATCAATATGATCCATTTTCACTACCATCCTCTACTGATATATAATTTTTTACCATCATTTACTTATAATTATCGTACATTCTAAAGAAAATGTAAATACTCAAAATGGTTTAAATTTTATTTTACACCCTGCACTTATTGAATATTTTTTCTTCAACACACTAAAAACTTATACTCCTACAAGGTGTGGAAATCAGGATTCAAGTCAGAAAAATGATCTTTGAAACGCTGCGTCATGTATACAGTTCCATCTGTACCGGTGATTTCACATTCTACACCAGGGATCTGTTCAGCCAGTGCCATGCCTTGCTGCGGGCCTGCAATAAAGATGATAGTCGTCATCATATCACTGAGCATACCACAATGTTCCACTGCCCCATCAATGACGATAGAGTCACTCATGACACCGCTGTCAGCTGGATAGCCTGTATGAGAATTAAAAATATGATGGTAGCGCACGCCATCTTGGATAAAGTATCGTTCATAATCACCTGACGTAGATACTGCTTGATCTTCTACAGCGATGACCCCTAAATAGTCACCATCTTTATCCGAACGAGGATGTTTCATGCCAATGTTCCACGGCCGTCCCTTACCCGTTTTACCGACAGCATACATCGAACTAGCTCCCATATTGATGAGACCACTTTGAATGTGATGTTTGTCATAAATTTTACGGATCTCATCGACGGCATATCCTTTAGCGATGCCCCCCAAATCGATTGCCATGCCTTCCTTAGCTAGCATGACACTATGATCTTCCGGACGCAGTAAAATGTCTTTATAATTTACTTTCGTTAGCGTAGCATCAATCTCTTCTTTTGATGGCACATGCTGGTCATCATTGCCAATATCCCACAGATTCGTAATAACACCTACTGAGATGTCCCACATACCATCTGTTTTTGCAGAATATGCTTGGGAAAATTCAATCATTTCATACACGGCCGGATCAACTTGAACATATTCTTTGCCAGCGCTTTGATTAATACGGCTCACATCACTGTCAGGGTTTTGAGAACTGGCAAGCTTATCCAGCTCATTAATACGTTCAAATCCTTCTGTAACAGCTTCCTTGGCTTCTGGGCCGGCTGCACGAAGGGATACCGTCGTATCCATGGCAATGCCGCTCTTATCAAAAGACTGCTCCGGATGCAAAGAGCATCCGGAGCAGCCCAGAATGACAAGGGAAGCGGCAGCAATCGTTAGTATTGCATATCGTTTCCAATTCATATATTAACCTACTTTTTCTTCCGTTTTCGCTGCAGCAACCATAGCTGCAATAGCCTTGGTCGGGCATTTTGCAACACAAGTTGGGTCTTCACAAGCCTTGCAGATTTCCGGATTGACGACAGCAAGATGATCTACGATCTTAACGCCGCCTTCATGAGCACAGTTACGCATGCAAAGACCGCAACCCAAGCAGGCTGCTGAACAATCTTTACGAGCGACACCGCCAACTTCTTTCGAAGAACAGCTGACAGCAACTTTCGTGCTAATAGGCAATAATTCAATAACATGGTTCGGACAAATGCTTGCGCACTTGCCACAACCTGTACAAATATCTTTGTCGACATGAGGTATACCGTTTTCACCCATGGTCATAGCACCAAACGGGCAGGCACGGACGCAATTGCCAAAACCAAGACAGCCGAATTTACAAAGTTTAGGACCCTGTTGTACTGTTTTAGCAGCAGCACAGTCATGAATCCCTTTGTATTCATAGGCTTTTTTAGCAATGCCGTTACCACCACGGCAACGAATATGAGCTATATTCGGTTCAGTCGCTTCTGCTACTTTACCAGTTAATTCAGCAACAATAGCTGCTACTTCCGCTTTGCCAGGAACACACAGATTGGGCGGTACGTCCGGATCTGTAACAACAGCTTCGGCATATTTAGCACAGCCGGCAAACCCGCAAGCACCGCACTGGCCTTGGGGAAGTGCTTCTTTGACTTCGCCAATGAGCGGATTTTCTTCCATGGCAAATTTTTTATCAGCAAATGCGAGGATAAAGCCAAATACGATACCCACACAAGTCATGATAACAACTGCCATGATAGCAATGAATGAATAATCCATGATTAGTTTTCCAACTCCTTTGCGTAACTTAAATCATACCGGAGAAACCAAGAAATGCTAAGGAAAGCATACCGGCAACAATGAAGGCAACCGGTGTACCTTTCAGGTATTCCGGAACGTCGGCATAATCCAGTTTTTCACGGGCACTAGCCATAAGGATCAATGCCAATGCAAAGCCTAAGCCGGAACCAATAGCGAATACAAGGTTTTCGAGGAAGTTGTAGCCACTCTGCACACTGATAACTGGTACGGACAAAACGATACAGTTCGTAGCAATCAGCATGAGGTAAATACCCCACATGTTATACAGTGTCGGCGATTGTTTTTTAATGATGATTTCCAACAACTGTACGAAACTAGCGATCAAAACAACGAAGGTAATGGTACGCAAGAACGTCAGACCGAAAGGAATCAATACAAAATTATACAAGAGCCAAGCCAGTATCGTACTCATCGTAATAACGGAGGTTACGGCAAAGCCCATACCGATTGAAGCGTTCAAGTTCTTAGAAACACCGAAGAAGATACATAAGCCCAGGAACTTGGTCAATACAAAGTTGTTAATTAAAACTGCGCCAATAAACAGCGTAAAGTATGCGCCCATTATCCTTCACTCCCTTTCAGTTGTCTCTTCTTTTCACGGGATACATTCCACATCTTGATACCGGCCATTAAGAAACCGATAAGCATGAATGCTCCAGGCGGTAATGCCAAAATCAAAGCCGGCTGATAACTCGGTCCGAACATGGATATACCGAGAAGAGTGCCATTACCAAAGAGTTCACGGATGACAGAAATAACCAGCATAGCAATCGTAAAGCCAACGCCCATACCCATGCCATCGAGGAAGGATACGACAATACCATTCTTAGAAGCAACAGATTCAGCACGAGCCAGGATGATAGCAAATACAACGACCAAGTCGAGGTATACGCCTAATGCTTTGTACAAATCCGGTGCATACGCCTGCAAGAACAGTTCTACGCATGTAACAATAGTAGCGATACAGGTAATATATACCGGTACACGTACTTTTTTATTGATGTGATGACGAATAATAGAAACGACGACGTTGTTACTAGTAATAACGAACCATACTGTCAGGCCCATCGTCAAGCCATTGATAACACTCGTCGTAACAGCCAGGCCAGGGCACAAGCTCAAGGCGAGTACGAAGTACGGGTTTTCTTCAATAATGCCTCTGCTAAATACTTTCCAAAGATTCATTATTTTATACCCCCAATCTGAGCTGCCTTTTCAACAGCTTCTTTGACGCCCTTGGTGAAGGCGCGGGAAGAAATCGTTGCACCGGTCATAGCTTGGATATGTTTGGTATCGCTCTTTTCTTTCGTTACTTCCATTGCATCGATTTTTTTGCCTTTGAATTGTCCTTTGAAAGGATCTTTGGCACCTTTATCACCTAAACCAGGTGTTTCATTGGCTTCCAATACTGCATAGTCAATAACGGAACCATCTGTCGCTACAGCTGTCAGCAATTTAATAGGTCCGCCATATCCTTTTGGTGCAGTCGGAATAATATACGCAACTTTCTGTCCGCCCTTTTCGGCAATAAATGTGTCTTTTTCGCCTTCAATGGGTACGAACTTATCAGCATCCGGAACCAGGCTCTTCATAGAGTCTTCTTTTTGCTGTTCTGCTTTTGCCGTTGCTGTCGGTCCTGTAATCAAGAATACTACACCGATGATACAGCCGGATACAAAGCAGGTAATAATCAGGTTCAGTGCAATTTTAACGATATTGGATTTTTTTTCAGCCATTTTATTTAGCCCCCTTTGTCTTTACTGCACCAAAGACAGTCGGTTTTACGAGGCGGTCAATGAGCGGGGTCAAGGCGTTCATGAGCAAAATAGAATAGCAGACGCCTTCCGGATAGCCACCGAGCAGACGAATCAAAACCGTAATGAGGCCGCAGCCTAAGGCAAAAATAATTTGTCCTTTTAATGTGATCGGAGCTGTTACCATATCTGTTGCCATGAAGAATGCGCCAATAATAAGGCCGCCAGCCATCATGTGGAACAGCGGATCACCAGAGAACATGCCTGTTCCCAAAGGTACACCACCGAAAATCCAAGTGAGGACACCGACAGTAGCGATCATAGTAACAGGCACCTGCCAGTTAATATATCCTTTGTAGATGAGGTACAGGCCACCGAGAACCAGGAGGACCGTTGAGGTTTCACCTAAGGAACCATTACGGAACCCGAAGAACAGGCTCTGATACATCGTCATAGGGTCATTACCGAACAACTGGAGTAATGCGTCATGGCCGCTATGTTTGAGAACGTTAAGCGGTGTAGCACCGGCAACGCCATCAATGATAGTACCATTGACCTGGGTCCATGTTGTCATCGCAATAGGCCAGGAAACCATCAAACCAGCACGACCTACGTGAGCCGGGTTGAACAAGTTGTAGCCTAAGCCACCCATGGACTGTTTACAAACAACGATAGCAAGGAAAGACCCGATGATACTCATCCACCATGGAAGGCTTGGCGGGCAGCACATTGCCAGCAATAAGCCGGTAATGACAGCACTGCCGTCTTTGATGGTGACTTTCTTGTGCATCATCTTTTCCCATAAAAATTCAAAAATTACTGCAGACACGATTGCAACAACAATATTGACAAGAGCATTGACACCGAAATAATATACGCCGAACGCAGCAGCAGGTACAAGTGCGGCGACAACGTTCCACATGATTTTAGGAATCGTTTCGTTACAGCGAACATGCGGTGAGGATGAAACAGTGAGTGTAAATTCCTGCATGTCTTTAGCATCCTTTCCTATAGTTTGTCCTTTAGCTTCTGGACTCATGATATCCCTTCTTCCGTTGATTACTTCTTAGCTGCCGCTTGCGCTTTGGCCGCATTCATCATAGCTTTGACATGGCCTTTAGCGTTACGGATATATTGGACTATGTTACGTTTTGCCGGGCAGGTGTATACGCAGCTGCCGCATTCCACGCAGTTCATAACGCCGTATTCCTGACATTTTTCCCAAGCTTGGCAAGAAGAGAAAATGCTGAGCTGGCTCGGAACCAATCCCATAGGACATGCGACAACACAACGACCGCAGCGGATACACGGTGATTCTTCGCCGACCTGGCATTTTTCATCGGACAAAGCCAAAATGCCGGAAGCACCTTTAGTAATAGGAATATCAAGTTGATATTGGGCAAACCCCATCATCGGACCGCCTGCAATGACGCGATCCGGTTGTTTAGACCAGCCACCGCAATAATCAATAGCCTGCTGGAAGGTTACACCCATGCGCAGACGCAAGTTTTTCGGTTCTTTGATGCAATCGCCCGTAACCGTTGTCAGACGTTCGATAAAGGGGATGCTATGGCAAACAGCATCGGTAATAGCCAAAACAGTACCAACGTTGCTGACGACGCAACCAACATTCATCGGTAATCCGCCCGGTTCGACCTGACGGCCTGTGCACGATTCAATCATCATTTTTTCAGCGCCCTGCGGGTATTTCGTCTTGCAGGGAAGCACTGTTACTTCTGGAAGATCTTTAAAAGCTTCCGTCAGATTTTTGATCGCTTCCGGTTTATTATCTTCAATACCGATAAATCCCTTGTGGACGCCAAGGACCTTCATACAGATTTGAACACCTGTGACCAGTTTTTCCGTCGTTTCTTTTTCGATCATCGCACGATAATCGCAAGTCAAATACGGTTCACATTCAGCACCATTGACAATGAATGTATCAACAGGTTTGTTCGGAGCTAATTTGATATGAGCCGGGAATGTAGCGCCACCACAGCCAACTACGCCGCACTTCTTAATCAAATCCAAGATTTCCTTATTATCAAGCTGTCTCCAGTCATGATCTTCAGGGATTCCTTCAGCCCATTCATCTTTCCCGTCTGCCTCAATAACAACGGCCATACATTTGACCATCGTATTATGCGGCATGGGAGCTACCTTAATAACTTTACCGGAAGTAGATGCATGGATGTCAGCGTGCATAAAGGCATCGCTGGTCCCTATAAGCTGTCCTTTTTTGACCAAGTCGCCAACTTTGACCGTTGGAGTACAAGGTGCACCAAAGTGCATGCTCATCGGGATGACTACTTGAGCCGGTACTGCTGGGGTTTCTATGGCACTATCTTTGGCATAGCGTTTACCATCGTCGGGATGGACCCCACCTCTTTTAAAGGTATTCAACATCAAAAATCACCTCATTAATATATAATGAAAACTATGAAAACATGAAGCAACTCACTGCCAAAAACGATACGACCTTTAGCTGCGCCTCACAGTCCGTCCTGTTCCTGCCGGTATATTCATCTACACGACAGAGACCTGAAACGCTGCTGCCGGTACTTTCCGACTGCACTATACCGATTTTCGACAATGTTTGCCGTCCTTGCCCCGTCCGATCAAAATCAGGGGGTACGAAACAAACACGGCTTGGAAAGACAGAGCCGAAAGATAGAATATCTCCGAATCATGCTTTCAATCGCTTACATTATAGCATTATATAATGTATTATTCAATGTGAAAATATTAGCATGTTCATGGTTTAATTTCATATCTGGTATACACTTATTTCCCTACCATTATGGTGTCATTTTATTCGTATTTCATATTTATCCGCTCGTCGCTTACTTTATACGCTTAGTAAAAATTAGAAATCACCGCGTCATTTCTAGCACTTTCAAAGATATCAATATGATTATTTTTAATATTTAATTTGCATATATTACATTATATGAATTTAGCAACGCCTTGCTTTCATCATGTTCTTTTCATCACAATGTAAAAAGAGGCAGGGATCCTGAAAGATTCCTGCCTCTCTGCATCAATACTATGCATAAAACGTATTACTTATTTAATTTGATATCTAACGCCGCTTTAATCAATCCTTTAAATAACGGATGTGCCTTTGTCGGACGAGACTTGAATTCCGGATGGAACTGGCAACCCATGAAGTACGGATGATCTTTTAATTCTACGATTTCTACCAGACGATCGTCAGGTGAGGTCCCTGACAAGACCAATCCTGCTTCTGTCAGTTGGGTACGGTATTTATTGTTAAATTCCCAACGATGACGATGACGTTCATAAATGAGATGTTCACCATAGAGTTCATACGCTTTCGTACCTTCAGGAATTTTACACGGATACAACCCAAGACGCATCGTACCACCTTTATCAGATACATCAACCTGATCCGGCATGAGATCAATAACAGGAAAATCTGCATCTTCATGAAATTCTGACGATGTCGCCCCTTTGAGGCCGACAATATGACGAGCAAATTCCATAACAGCGCATTGCATGCCGAGGCATAAACCGAGATATGGTACCTTATGTTCACGAGCATATTGGACAGCGCGAATTTTCCCTTCAATGCCTCGATTACCGAAGCCGCCAGGAACAACGATGCCATCAATGCCTTTAAATACATCTTCCATGGCAATCCCCGGATCTTCTAAGCCTTCTGAATCGATCCAATGGATATGGACTTTTGTTTTATATGCAATACCAGCATGGCTCAATGCTTCAGCAACACTGAGATAGGCATCATGAAGTGATACATATTTACCAACCAGCGCAATGTCCAAATCATTTTCTGTATGGTAAATATCATAAACCATTTTTTCCCAATCTTCCATGTGGCAAGGTTTATCTTCCATGTCGAGTTTTTCCAAAACAATGCGATCCATTCCTTCTTCAGATAAAAGGAGGGGCACTTCATAAATACTATTTAAGGTCTTGTTTTCAATAACTGCTTCTTTATCAATATCGCAGAACAAAGCGATTTTATCTTTCATTTCATCTGATAATTCTTTTTCCGTACGGCATACAATAATATCCGGTTGGATACCGATGCCCCGCAATTCTTTTACACTATGCTGTGTCGGTTTTGTCTTCAATTCGCCGGCTGCACCGATATACGGTACGAGCGTTACATGGATATACAGCACATCATTACGCCCTACTTCTTTTTTGATCTGGCGGATAGCTTCTAAGAAAGGCAGACTTTCAATATCACCAACAGTGCCCCCGATTTCAGTGATGACCACATCGGCATTATCATCATCACCAACACGATAAACCCGCTTTTTGATTTCATTCGTAATATGGGGAATAACCTGAACGGTATGGCCCAAATAGTCACCGCGTCGTTCTTTCTGTAAAACAGACCAATAAATCTTACCGGTTGTAACATTGGAATTTTTGCCTAAATTAATGTCAATAAACCGTTCATAATGACCTAAATCCAAATCTGTTTCCGTGCCATCATCGGTAACGAACACTTCGCCGTGTTGATAGGGGCTCATCGTGCCGGGGTCGACATTGATATACGGATCGAACTTCTGAATCGTGACTTTGTAGCCGCGGTTTTTCAAAAGCCGGCCTAATGCTGCTGCTGTAATACCTTTACCTAATGAAGAAACAACCCCGCCTGTGACAAATATATATTTAGCCATAATTCCTCCCTGTTGAGTCTATGCTCATCTGAATTTATGAATAGTAAAAATAGGTGCCTTTGATTTTTTTATTATATTACATTTTTTCCGGAGCAGAAACCCCTAAAATGGCCAAACTATTGGCAATGGTAATACGTACTGCCGTAACCAATGCCAGGCGGGCTTTTTCCAAGTCCTTATCATCCTGAATAATTCGGCAATGATTATAAAAAGAATGGAATAGCCCTGCCAATTCATGCGCAAAATGGGCAATGCGATGAGGTGCTCTTTCACGGGCGGCCCGAATGATTTCATCCGGAAATGCTGCCATCTTTTTGATCAATTCCATTTCTTCTTCGGTCTGCAGTTTCTGCCACTGTACATCAGACCAATCCAGCATCGCAACGTCCGTACCGGCTTCTTTCGCTTGTTTGTAAATACTGTAGATCCGGGCATGGGCATACTGAATATAATAAACTGGATTTTCGTTGCTATGGGATTTAGCCAAATCCAAATCAAAATCCAGCTGCGTATCCAATGAACGCATAATAAAGAAATATCGCGCCGCATCGGCTCCTACTTCTTCAATAAGCTCATTCAACGTAATCGCCTGGCCTGTCCGTTTAGACATTTTGACAGGTTTTCCATCGCGGAAAAGACTAACCATTTGCAACAGCAATACTTCAAGCTGCTTCGGATCATACCCTAACGCTTCCATGGCCGCTTTTACACGAGCGACATAGCCATGATGATCAGCACCCCAAATATTGATCAGTGTCTTGAACCCTCGATCATACTTGTTTTTATGATAGGCAATATCTGCAGCCAAATAGGTCGGAACGCCATTGTCACGAATGACGACGCGATCTTTATCGTCGCCATAGTCCGTTGATTTCAGCCACAAAGCGCCGTCCTTTTCATACATCTTACCGCGCTGCTTCAGTACATCACACGCTGCTTGAATAGCATCCGGATGCAACGTCCGTTCGCTGAACCAATGATCATAATGAACATTGAAATTTTCCAAATCCCGTTTTAGCGCTTTTAATTTTTCAGCATACGCCCTGTCTTTAAAAATATCCAGCCGTTCTTTTTCGGGCATATTCAAATACGAATCGCCGTCTTGGTCGATAATTGCCTGCGCCGTTTCAATAATGTCGTGTCCATGATAGCCGTTTTCCGGAATTTCTGATGGTTTTCCTAATAATTCCAAATACCGGGCATTGACAGACGCTGCCAAATTATCCATTTGGTTACCGGCATCATTGATATAGTATTCTGCTTCCACATGATACCCAGCTGCACGCATCAAGTTTACCAAGGCACTGCCATATGCAGCACCACGGCCATGTCCGACGTGCAACGGTCCCGTAGGATTAGCACTGACATATTCGACTTGCGCTGTATCATCCTTGCGAAACGGCGCCTTGCCAAAATCAGCACCGCGAGCCAATATGCTTTTCAATGTATCATACATGACATCATATTTCAAAAAGAAATTAATAAATCCGGCACCGGCAATATCCGCTTTACGAAGCCAGGAATAATTCATTTGATCAACAATAGCCTGGGCAATCTGGCGAGGCGCTTTATGCGCTGTACGTGCCGATTGCATAGCTATATTAGTGGAAAAATCACCAAATTCCTTTTGCGGCGGTACTTCCAAAATAACATCAGGATAGTCACCGGCAGGTAACGCACCGGCTTGGACAGCATTTTTCAAAGCTTCAGCAATGCCTTGTTTCAATAATTCTTTCATTTCCATTACGAATGATCCTCCTGCACGGTAATTGTCAATTGTGTATAATTGGAAGCCAATCCTTCAAGCTCCACATCGTAGCCAAGATGAATAGTGCCAATGCCATCATTCAGACAAACATTACATTCATACGTTTTCATGACCACAGACATGCTTCCAAAAGGCGTCGTATACTGTGATTTAAACGATTGTCCTTTTTTGTATATCTGTCGCTGGTGGACTTTGCCCAAACGCAGCAACATGACTGAATCATCAGGAAATATTTTGATAACCGTAGTTACGCCCTGCATTTCCGTAAGTTCGCTCTCTTCATAAACAATATACTGCGTATCATTCTTGGTATAAAATTTACCCTCAGAAACGAGCTCCAGTTTTATTTCTTTTCCTTCCAGATTCCGTTGGGTACTTTGCACTTTTACTAAGACGGGTTTCAACGAATCCCAACCTTTCCTCTCAATAATCCAATGTTACTATTATATAACAAGCGCTGTGAAAAAGAAACACTTTTTTTCATCGCTTGCCGGTCTTATTATCACCGGCTATACCGCTTGGATTCAGTTCGATTAAATAGGGCCAATATTTTTTAGGCATGAATTGCCGGCGAAGATTTTCATTGCGCCGAGCTTCAATAGCAATCGTACGGTAGTACTGCTTCCATAAGCGCTGCATCGCTGCTTCATCTGTTGATATAGCTACACTCGGTGCAGCAGCAGGCACTTCTACAATGACAGCATGATGCCGGTCATAATAGACACCCATATGACGGCCTGCATCGTGAATCATCCATTCTTCATGATGGAGACGTCGCACAAAATGTGGTGCCATTAGCGGTACGACACAGCACGTCGGCTTCAGACGGCTATAGAGCAATCCTGTCGGCAACTCTTGAAAACGCAGCAAGCCCAATAAAGAATGGCGTTCATTCCCTGTTTTGCGAGCCCACTGACGGACTGTCCACAGGGGTTCATCACTCAAATGATATAAAAACTCTTGCCGATATTGAAATGCCAGTCGCAAATACCGAAGCAGCCATATTTCTCGATGCGGCATTTCTGCCAAAAAAGCATAGTAAAGGAAATGACTAGTCTTGCCACCGCATTGTTGCTGCAATGCTTGTAAAATACGGTATGCTTTACGATCGTCTGTTATTGTATGGACAGTGTCTCCGAACAGAGAGGACTCTTCCTGCGGCATAATTTCTTCAATTTGGTTGACCCCATCCTGCCAGCCATCAAAGACTGCCGATAAAAAACCAAAAAAAGTACCATCATATGTATAATTCATGGTTTTATCCCTTCAAAGAGATCCACTTGCTCATACCTGCTTGCCTGCTCTCTGGCTAAAAGACGCTGACGAATAAACTCAGGACGATCTGATTCTCCATAAAATTTCCCTTTGCAAGTAATGAAATACTTAGCTCGTTTTAGTACAATCCCCAAGCGTCGCAACGTATCATACGATAAAAAAGCATGCCGTCTGGCAGCACAGATCCGCTTAGCTGATGTCACTCCAATACCAGGAACGCGCAGCAGCATGTGATACGAGCTCCGGTTAACTTCTACAGGGAAAACTTCAGGATGGCGCAAGGCCCAACACGCCTTAGGATCTAAATGCAAGTCAAAATCCGGTGCTGCATCAGAAAGTATCTCATCAGCAGAAAACTGATAGAACCGCAACAACCAATCTGCCTGATAGAGCCGATGTTCCCGCAGTAATGGTGGTTTAGTCAATGCCGGGAGATGCTCTCCTGTCAGGACGGGAACATATGCAGAATAATATACTCTCTTTAAATCTATTTTATGATATAAGGCTTCACTTAGACGTAAAATCGTCTTATCACTATCGGCAGTAGCCCCAACGATGAGCTGCGTCGTCTGTCCCGCTGGCACAAATGCCGGTGTCTTTTTGCTATGCCGCCGGTCTTCCCGCTGTTCGACAATACCGCTTTTCACTTCACCCATGGGAACCAATATACCTTGTTTGGTCTTCTGCGGTGCCAAGAGTTTAAGCCCGGCTGATGAAGGTAATTCGATGTTGACACTCATTCGATCAACATACCGGCCTAACTCACGAATAAGATGTTTATCCGTACCAGGAATCCCTTTCATATGGATATAGCCGTTGAAATGCCGGATATCCCGAAGCTGCCGTGCCGTTTCTATAAGAAGTTCCGTCGTATAGTCTGGTGAACGATATACACCCGAACTGAGAAACAACCCTTCAATATAATTGCGACGATAAAATTCAATGGTCAGCTCAGCAATTTCAGCAGGTGTCAAAATAGCCCGTTCCGTTTCACGGGAACAGCGGTTGACACAATACGCACAATCATATATACATCGATTGGTCATTAATATCTTTAATAAAGATACACACCGTCCATCTGCCGACCAAGTATGACAAATACCGGAACAAGCCGCATTACCGATACCACCGGCCGTATTCATCCTATGACTGCCGCTAGACGAACAAGACACATCATATTTCGCTGCATCACTCAATATGGTTAGTTTCTGCTGCATCTTCTCCCATTCCATGGACTTGTCACCTCTTCCTGCCACGGCAAAAGGCCGGAAATCGATTCCGGCCTTGGAAATGGGTTATCCCATATGTAATCCCTCTTTTAATTTTGAAAAAATCTTTTCTTCTTCCTCCGTCAGGGGACGTCCCAAATCAACGTGCAATGCTTCACCATTGCTCTTCGCCTTATCCTGTTCATGCGGATCTCCGCTTTTGGCACTGTTATCACGAATAATCATAGTGTCACCTCCCTGTGCGTTGGCCTTATTATATCATGTATCGAACATATATGCCAGTATATCCCATAAATTTCTTCTTGACATCCTGTTCGATTTAGTGTATGATTACATAGTCAGTTGTGCATGGAGTGGTACTCAAGAGGCTGAAGAGGACGGTTTGCTAAATCGTTAGACCGGGTAACTGGTGCGAGAGTTCGAATCTCTCCCACTCCGCCATTCAATTGGAACGAGAGACATCGGAAAATTTCCGATGTCTCTTATTTTTATATTGTTTGGGTGCGCAAACAATATGCAGTAAGATTATTTTTACTTAGTACAATTTGAATGGGACTGCCACACGTAAAAATGTGGCAGTATTTTTTTGCAAAAAAAGAACTCCCAGGCTTTTAATGACCTGAGAGTACATACAAAATTGAAGCATACAAAATCATACATTAATCATATAAGTAAAAAATCGTTCCTTGCAACAGCCCTCTAACTATAGTACTATTTAATGCCCGTTAACAGCTTCTTCATCCAGAGATTCTGCCATAGCTTCTGCTTTTTCTTCTTCAACATGGGCGAAATATTTTTTAGTTTCCGCCACGACGACACCAGAAAGGCCAATAAGAGCAATAAGGTTTGGAATCGCCATCAAACCATTCACGATATCTGCTAAAACCCAGATAACATCTAATTTAATAAATGCACCACAAGCAACAAGCGCGATAAATACAAGGCGATATGGCATAATTCCTTTAACCCCGACGAGGTATTGAATGCACCGTTCACCATAATAGTTCCAGCCGAGGATCGTTGTAAAAGCAAACAATGTCAGCCCTACACAGAGAATCATGCTTCCCCACGTCGGATACGCTTGAAGAAATGCGGCATTCGTCAGTGCAGCTCCATTGAGTGTCCCTGTCCAAGCACCACTGACGACAAGACACAAACCAGTCAGAGTACAAATGATGATGGTATCAATAAATGTACCTGTCATGGAAATAAGCCCCTGTTCAGCCGGCCATTTCGTCTTAGCAGCAGCGGCAACGATTGGTGCACTGCCGAGCCCTGATTCATTGGAAAATACGCCACGAGCAACACCGTTACGCATAGCAACAAGAACTGTCGCACCCAGGAATCCGCCAGCAGCCGCTGTCGGTGTGAACGCATCTGTTACGATTTCCACAATAGCTGCCGGTACCATGTCATAAAAAGCGATAAGGAAGCCTAGTGTAGATATAACATAAATCACAGCCATAGCTGGAACTATTTTTGAAGCTGCCTTAGCAATGGACTGAAGACCACCAATCGTGACAGCAGCAACAACGATAGTCAGGACAACGGCCGTATATTCAACAGGAATATTAGCCGATAATCTCGTGATCTCCACAATAGCATTGACCTGTGCAAATGTACCAATACCAAAGAAGGCAACGAGTACGCCAAAGAAAGCGAATAAAAATGCTAAAGGCTTATATTTCTTCCCTAATCCATTTTCAATATAATACATAGGGCCACCAGCGATTTCACCATTTTTATCAACAGTGCGGTATTTAACTGCCAGACAACCTTCTGCGTATTTAGTTGCCATACCAACAAATGCCGCCATCCACATCCAAAAGATAGCGCCTGGCCCGCCAGCATGAACTGCCGTAGCAACGCCGACGATATTCCCCGTACCAACCGTAGCTGCCAATGCCGTGCAAAGAGCTTTGAAACTGTCGATATCGCCGTCACCCTGATTCTTAGCTGTAAAGATGAGCTTCAGAGCCCTTGGCAATTTGAATATCTGCAATACATGCAACCGTGCCGTAAGCATAATGCCTGTTCCGATGAGCAGGAACAATAACGGCGGTCCCCAAATAAAACTATCAACCGAATTCAATGTTTCCAACATTTTCCATTCTCCCCTTAACCAACATATACAGAATACTAAAAATAATAACAAAAAATCCTATCAACAGACGACTCTGAAGATAGGACGACAAAAACAAACGCAATGGAAAATATTGCTGTATGCTCTGTCCTTTTGCCTGAGAGATTGGAAATCTGCGATTTCTTTCACCTTCGGCGCCCGGTTAGGGACTCTCCAGAGTTGTGTCCGCATGCGGTCCCGTCCAAAGGACACCTGAGAGTTTTACTCCGTCGGCAGGCTCACGCCTTCTCCCGTATGCTTCATCCACTTCGTATGTGATTTAGTCATGATTATAGCGCAAGTGGTTCTTTTTAGCAAGTCATTTATATTTTCTAAATATGCATGTTATTATTGCGTTATATATATGTATTAATAATTAATATTTTCTCCTTTATTTTACGTAAAAAAAACGCTTCCGAAGAAGCGTTTCCTTATATAATACTGCGAATCAGCTCAATTGCCGCAGCAGCTGTTTGACGCCAGCATAAAGGAGTAATAGCTACATGGTTACAACGAATAGCTGCTACATCACTATTCTCTGGTGCAGATTCCATATCGATATCGCCAACGATACGATAACAGAGACTGCCATCAATATCCTTCTTTTCGGCAATAACGTTATGGTAAATCTGGACCGTCTGCGGCACGACGCGAGCATTAGCCAGACAGATTGGCCCTTTGGGAGGCACATTTACATTGAGGATTCCCGGGTAGCGGCCACCACAAATAATATGCTCCACAATATCACAAACCAGCCGGGCCGTACGTATGCATCGTTCTTCTTCCATCGGATTCATCGATACAGCAATCGCTGGGACCTGATAATACGGACCTTCCATCGCTGCCGATACGGTCCCGGAATATAAAACGTCGCTTCCCAAATTATAACCATTATTAATACCAGAAATAATCAAATCAGGCTTATGGTCAGCCAGGAAATATTCCATCGCCATTTTGACACAATCTACAGGCGTTCCGGAAACAGTGATTTCCCGCACGGACGCACCTGCAGGAGATACTTCTTTACAATATAATGCTTTATTGATGGTCATAGAATGAGACGCGGCGCTGCGCTGTCCATTAGGCGCAACGACAGTCAAGTCATAGCCAGCTGTTGCCAGTTCCTGTTTCAGGATCTGCAGCCCTGGCGCACGCAGACCATCATCATTCGTCAACAGAATATGCATGCTATTTTCCTCTCCTACTTCTTGTTTTCTTTCCGCAGCAAGGCGGCACTGTCATAGGATACAGCACGAGTATGAATCGTATGGCTCCATTTCATCTTATGGCGATCCTTAAATCCTAAAAACGTAACGGGAATCCAACTATACATAAACAGCGGATACACAATGAGATACAGCCACGATTTCATGGGAACCTTTATTTGCAGCAAGACAATAACCGGTATGAGGTACTGGCCTACACCGATGACCGTCCACATCTGAAGAGGCACAAGCTGATACAAGATATTCGTATATAATGGAACATACGAATTTATCGATGCAATAACAGCATAAATAGTCGACATCATCATAAAAAAAGGTTGCGATAACGTGACAATGCCATCGAGCATGCGAATATTTCCGGTCTTAATGCCTTTGGCAAAAAGCTTAGGAATAAAACGGCCGCCACAATCGCACTGCCCTTGGGCCCAGCGCTTACGCTGCCGGCATGATTGCATAAAACTAAGTGCCTTTTCATCATAAATGATAGCATCATGGGCCCAACAAGTCCGTACACCCTCCAAAAGGACCTTCATGGAAAATTCCATGTCCTCTGTCAGGCAGTCACAGCCCCAGCCATATTTACGAACAATAGACGTAGCAATACACATACCGGTACCACCTAATGCCGTAGACAATCCAATATTATATTTTGCTAAATGCCACATGTGGTTAATAAGCCAAAAAGCAATGGAAAACGTGCCGGCAATCCATGTATCTGTAGGATTTTTAGCATCCATATATCCCTGTATGACTTGTTCACCCTTACACAAATGATTGTTCATTTCCCGCAAAAATTCCGGGTGGACAAGATTATCAGCATCAAAGACTACGAACGCATCATACTGCTTCTCTTGTGCCAGCATCTGGGCAAACATCCAGTCCATTGCATACCCTTTGCCTACTTGCTTCGTATTCGTCCGTATTTTAACGATAGCACCGTGTTCACGGCAGACATCGGCCGTATGATCTGTACAGTTATCCGCTACTACATAGATATCGAACATATCTCGCGGATAGTGAAGCTGCTTCAAGTTGTCAATGAGCTGCCATACTACTTTTTCTTCATTATGGGCACAAATGACAGCGGCAAAGGTGTTTTTTGGTTCTGTCGTAATACGTTCTTTCCGTTTCAGCAAGCCGAACAAAGCCAAAATAAAATAATACAGAGAATAAAATACGATAATAACTTGAATGGGTATCATGATGATATCCAAAATATGTTCCATACATACCTCTCCCAAACACTTAGTGAGCGAAGTTCATAGCTGTATTGACTAAACCGAACACGATGTACAGCAAGAAGGGCATCGTCAGGATGAGATGCCAATCGACAAAGGCCAGCACAAGCGCGCCAAAAACAAGCGCAATTGCCAACGCTGACTTGTAAAGGACATCGGCACTAGCCCCTTTGAAATCCGGATTATGGATTTTGCTGACTAAATGATATCCCAACGCCAATACAACAATAGCGATGAACCATGCCGGAAGATGTACTCCGGAAATAACATACGTCGCAATCAGGCAGCCACCATTCGGAATCGGCATACCCTGAAAATAACCATGGACGACCGTCGTATTAAGGTTAAACCGAGCTAAGCGCAAGCCGCCGAAGCAAGCATACACAATAGCCGGGATGGCACCAATCCAGCCTAATTCTTGCAAAGCATAAGAATAAATCAAGAATCCCGAAGCAGCGCCAAAAGAAACACAATCTGACAGGGAATCCAATTCTTTGCCAAAGTCGCCAGCGACACCAAGCGCACGTGCACTGCGCCCATCACAAGCATCACATGCCAGCGATAACAAAATACAAATGCCGGCATACGTATACAGCCCGTGCAATGTCATAATCATGCTCAAAACGCCGAAGCCAAGATTGCCCGACGTGAACAGGCAAGGTATTACTTTTTTCATTGTACAATCCTCCCTATAATGGTCTCACCACAACGCACTTTCTGTCCTTTCTGCACCAGAATATCCACATCATCCCCAACGTAGATTTCCGCACAGGAGCCGAACTTAATCATACCATACAGCTGACCATGAAGCAGTGTATCACCTAACGTAACCCAAGAAACGATACGTCGTGCTAAAATACCAGCAATGACCGTCACTAAAATTTGGGTGTGCCCATTTTCAATGCCGATAGAATACCGTTCATTTTCGTATCCAACGCCTTCTTTGTACGCAGGACGAAAACGGCCGCACGTATACTGCTGGAAATCAATTGTTCCGGATAACGGCGCCCGATTCACATGGGCATTGAAAATAGATAAGAAAATAATAATTTTACGGCACTTTTTGTTCAAGTACGTATCTTCAAACACTTCTTCTACACCCATGACCGTCCCGTCAGCCGGTGCCACCAGGGCATCTTCATCAGCTGGAACTGCCCGATGGGGATTGCGGAAAAAATAAGCAAAATACAGAGCTAACAAAGCTGGCAGCGCCGCTATATAGGCATTCAGGAAATACCCGGCCAATACAGCAAGAATAGCCGGCACTGCTATGAATATATAGCCATCTTCAATAATAAATGGTTTATTCAAAACATCACCTCAAATCTACTTGGCCTTGGTACTGCTTTTGACAGCAGCCACAAATTTAGGCAAGGCCAACATACGCTTGAAGCGTGTCGGTTCCTTGGCAAGACGGTAGAGCCATTCCAAACGGTGTTCCTGCATCCATTTAGGCGCCCGGCAGGCTTTGCCAGACAAAACATCGAACGTTCCGCCGACGCCCATGCACAGACACGGTCCCAATTCATACATGTGGTCAGAAATCCATTTTTCCTGTTTAGGAACGCCTAACGCCACTAACAGGATCTGTGTTCCCCTAGTACGGATATCATCAATGATCTGTCGTTCTGCCTCGTCCGTAAAAAAGCCCGAATGTGTGCCAACAATATTCATATCACCATGTATACGCCGCAAATTATCAGCTGCTGCATCAGCGATTCCTTCAGCACCACCAAAGAGATACACCGCCGTTTGACGTGATGCTGCTTCTTTTAGCAACCTGCAAGCCAAATCGACGCCTGTCACCCGTTCTTTAAAATGACATCCCTGTTGTTCTGCTGCCCACAAGACACCAGCGCCATCAGGAACAACTAAATCTGCATCTTGCAGGATATGTGCCAGTTCTGCATCTTCTTGCGCTTTCATGACCATTTCCGCATTAGCTGTGGCAATAGATGCCGCTTTTCCTTCATCAATAAACTGAAAAGCGAACTGACAGGCTTCTTCCATCGTCACATTTTGTATAGGAACAGACAATATGTCTATAGTACTCGTCACACTAGCCCTCCGTCCCTAGTTCACGCTGTAGTTCGGCGCTTCCTTCGTGATATTAATATCATGGGGATGGCTTTCGCGAAGGCCTGCTGCTGTGATTTGAATAAACCGCGTGTTTTCGATCATTTCTTTAATATTATGGCACCCGCAATACCCCATGGAAGCCCGAAGACCACCGACCATCTGGAAAATCGTATCCGCTGCTGGTCCCTTATACGGTACACGACCTTCAATACCTTCCGGAACAAGCTTCTTGGCATCTTCCTGGAAATAACGATCTTTACTGCCACAGCCCATAGCTGCCAACGAACCCATGCCACGATATTCCTTATAGCTCCGGCCTTGATAGATAACCGTTTCGCCCGGACTTTCTTCCGTACCAGCCAGAAGATTGCCCATCATGACAACATTGCCGCCAGCTGCGATAGCCTTGGCCATATCACCAGAATACTTGATACCGCCATCAGCAATGATAGGAACACCATAGCGTTGTGCTACTTTAGAGCATTCATATACAGCCGTAATCTGTGGCACGCCAATACCAGCAATAATACGTGTCGTACAAATAGAGCCTGGTCCAATACCGACCTTGACAGCATCGACACCACATTCGATAAGGGCTTCCGTCGCTTCACCTGTAGCAACATTCCCGGCAATGACCGGCAAATGCTTATACGCTTTTTTGATTTCCTTTAACGTATTCAATACACCTACAGAATGACCATGTGCTGTATCAATGACAACGACATCGACCTTGGCTGCTACAAGCGCATCCAAACGATCAGTCATATCGTGGGTAACACCGACACATGCCGCAACGAGGAGACGACCATTGGAATCCTTAGCGGAATTCGGATATTTATGGGCCTTTTCAATATCTTTTATAGTAATAAGACCTTGCAAATTGCCTTCTTTATCAACTAATGGCAGCTTTTCGATACGATGCTGCCGCAAAATTTCTTTAGCATCTAACAGGGAGGTTCCCACAGGCGCTGTAACCAAATTTTCCTTCGTCATGACATCACCAATACGACGGCTCATGTCTTCTTCAAACCGCATATCACGATTGGTAATAATACCTACGAGTTTACCATCAACCGTAATAGGCACACCGGAAATACGGTATTTCCCCATCAATTCGTTAGCATCGGCCAGCAAATTATCGGGATGCAGGAAAATCGGATCGATAATAATGCCATGTTCAGACCGCTTTACTTTATCAACTTCACGAGCTTGCGCCGCAATAGACATATTTTTATGGATGACACCGATGCCGCCTTCGCGGGCTACAGCGATGGCCATAGGAGCTTCTGTAACAGTATCCATACCAGAACTCATAATAGGAATATTCAGTTTGATATCGCGTGTCAGATTCGTAGATACATCGACTTCCCGTGGCAATACATCGGATTTAGCCGGTACCAGCAAAACGTCATCAAATGTCAAACCTCTCATACCAAATTTATCAGACCTCATATTTGCACCTCTGTTTAGAAAATAAAAAATTTGGGGAAGATACCCCGGAATTGCTTTATCCACTATTATAGCGGATATCTGTGAATCTGTACATATTTTTCATTAGGGAAATTTAATAATCTTTATTAAAGACAAGCTAATTGTACAGCAATCCCTGGAAATCATTGCCAAAACGATGTACCAGCGCCTGGCGTACGGCTTCTTCGTCAATGGATCCTTTCAAATAAGCCGCTGCCTTGTCCCTCGCCGCAATGACCAGATCCACGTCACCAATAATGTCTGCCGCCTTAAGATCTGGCAGACCATGCTGGGCATACCCAAAAAGATGTCCTGAGCCACGCAATAACAAGTCTTTTTCAGCAAGGACAAAGCCATCATGAATAGTCTCCATCCATTTTAACCGCTGCCGCGTCTCGTCGGTACCGCCTTTGGCCAAAAGGATACAATACGCCTGTTGATCGCCACGACCGACGCGGCCTCGTAATTGGTGCAGCTGAGCCAGGCCGAACCGCTCAGCGCCATCGATAAGCATGAGCGTCGCATTCGGTACATTGACGCCTACTTCGATGACACTCGTTGCTACGAGCACATCTATCTCTCCTCGCTGAAAAGCCTCCATGACGGCTTCCTTGTCCTTACCGGTCATACGACCATGAACAAGACCGCAACGACGCTTTCGGAAGGTCCCTTGACGAAGCTGGTCATATAAATCAGTAGCCGCCTGTAAGTCCATCGTTTCTGATTCTTCTACTAAAGGACAAACAATATAGCACTGCTGCCCTTTAGCTATCAGTTTTTCCATAAAGACATAGATCCGTTGCCGCATCGCTTCGCCGACTGCATACGTTTTGACCGTTTTCCGTCCTGGTGGCATGTCGTGGATAGAAGATACATCCAAATCACCATACACCGATAACGCCAGTGTCCGTGGAATCGGCGTCGCCGTCATAAACAGAGTATGCGGATCTGCCCCCTTACCTTGCAGCGCTGCCCGCTGACGGACTCCAAAGCGATGTTGTTCATCCGTGACGACGAGTCCCAAGTTAGCAAATACTACATCCTTTTGAATAAGTGCATGTGTACCAATAAGTATTTGAATACTACCTTGCTGCAAATCTTCCAACAACACCTTGCGCTCTTTTGCACTAGTACGTCCTGTGAGCAATGCAATACGGACTGGAAGACCGTGAAACAAACGGCTGAATTCCTCATAATGCTGTATAGCCAAAATTTCTGTCGGTGCCATCAGCGCCCCTTCGTAGCCATTCTCTACAATTTTTGCCAAGGCCAGCGCCGCCACAACCGTTTTCCCGGAACCGACATCACCTTGTACGAGGCACTGCATCGGCGTTTCACTTTCCATATCATTCTGTATATCTAAAAACGCTTCGACCTGGCCCTTAGTCAGCGTAAATGGAAGCTGCGCTATAAACTGTCGTAACAGCGTACCATTAGGGCCGCATTTAATGCCGTGACGCTGACCTTCCCGGCGTCGCCGCAACATCAATCCCAGCTGCATATCAAAGAGCTCTTCAAAAGCCAGCTGTCGTCGCGCTTCCTGCTGTTTTTCCATGGTTTCCGGGAAATGCATATTTTCATACGCCACAAATACAGACATCGTCGAATATCCGACCTGTCGTCCTCCCTGCCAGCCAGGCAGCAACGCTGGTTCGCTAGCAGCCCGCTGCAGCGCACTGCGTACAGCCTTACGGATATCAGACTGATACAATCCATCTGTAAGACCATACAGCGGGGTGAACCCAGCGACAGTGGCCCGCCCCGGCTCCGTATCAGGACTATTCATCTGCCGGCGGCCATAGGCCCATTCCATCTTTCCGAAAGCGGTTAGTTCCATCCCCTTTTTAAATAAGCGTTTCTTAAAAGGCTGATTGAACCAAACCAAATCAACGGCACCACTATCATCAACAACAGTTACCTTCAAAATATGTATCCCCCGTCGCGGCCGTAATTCCTGCATCATTGCCACTGTACCGCATACCAGGGCAGCCTGCTCCATTGGCAGTTCCACCCTGCCAATAGGCAGTATACGACTTCTATCTTCATAGGCCCGCGGGAAATATTGCAACAAATCAGTAATGGTAACGATGCCCAGCTTGTTCAACAATTTTTCTTTCCGCGTTCCTACGCCCTTTAACTCGCGAATAGATGATTTCATAAAAAAGCTCCTTGTATTTTTCTCGTATTTATTGTATCATATTTTGTAGGCTTTTTATAAATAATCCTTGATTTACTGTGGCTTTTATGATAAAATTTTTATGTTGTACTGTAATGGTGCAGGGAGGTGTAACTAATGGCAAACTATTGCGAAATATGCGGTAAGGGAACACAAAGCGGCATGAATGTCAGCCATTCCCATTTAAAAACGAAAAAAACATGGAAACCAAATATCCAAAGAGTACGTGCAGTCGTAGACGGCGAAGTCAAACGTGTTAACGTTTGCACTCGTTGCCTTCGTTCCGGCAAAGTACAGCGTGATGTTTAATCCCATATAAAAAAAGATGATTCTTCTGAATCATCTTTTTTTATTATCTTTTATCGTACTATATGATCAGCAAAAGCTGCTGCCCGTTCTTGAATACGGGAACAGCGCAGGATACTCTTAGGATCATTTGCTGTTTCCATCAGAACAAACTGTCCCGGCAGAATAAAATTTTTATTGCAATTCATAGCATCCAGGATCTGTTCAGCTACAATATCTCCGCCACTATATCCCGATACGACTAAGGCATAGATTCGCTTATGTGCAAAGGCCTCCCCGTCTTTGCGGAACAGTGCCGTCAGACGATTGATGAATGCCATAATATTTGCACTGACAGCATCATTATAATTAGGGCAAATAAGCACTAGCGCATCACACTGGCGCACAGCCGGATAAACTTCATCCACCATAACGCCGCCATAGAAGCAATCCCCTTTTTCACCAAAATGAAGGCAGGCTTCATAACTACAACCGCGGCAATCGACAACGGAGCCATTACGCAGGGATATTTCCGTTACTGTTGCCCGATCTTGTAATGCTTGACGCACCATTTCCCATAATAATAATGTATTTGATGTTTTGCGGCTCGATGCATGCAATGCCACTATATACGGCTTTTCCCTTCGTTGGGAAAAGCTTTTTTTTTGCAGATGACCATCTGTCAATTTCAATACTAGACGACGGGCACTCTTTTCATACGCTTCAAAACGAGGAACGCCTTGTATCATCGCCTGGGTTTGAAAATTATACAGTGAACCCGTCGCTTCTACAAGGGGTTTACCAGGGAAGGCACACCCTGCCCGATTAGCCAGTGCAATAACTTCGCGGCCTAACTTTTTAGTAAAAATTTCACCAGGTCCGTCAACGATAACACCGCCCCAACAACCTTCTAAACAATGCTCCTGTGCCATCAAAAAGTGTAAAAACCGGGCATACGACGAAGTCAGTCCCCATGATGGCAGCGCCACGGCAAACAGAAGCACTTTTTCATGGGCTCCATTCCTGTCCAAAAACGACTGCAGCCCATGCATCGTACTGCATGATTCATATGCTATCCCTTCCAGGGCATACGCCAGCACAGCATCCATGCGACGTGATTGATCAGACTCACTCCAACCGATTCGTACTACTGCTAACATTTCCCAAGCCCTCTTTCTAGCGAAGACTGCATAAATTCGTATATGCTGTCACCAATCGGCTGTACAAGCTCCGGCACATTGGTATGTCTTCATATATGATACCGTCAGGACCCATATGATTTTTAACGCCGAAGTATGCTCCACAGCCAGGTGCTCCCAAATAGACCGATCCATAGTGCCACTGCCCCCGTAACGTCAGCAGAATAGATAAAGCTGCCGATGACAGGGCTGGTGCAATATAAGGCTTATAACCGGTATTCCGGATTGCCACATTGGCCTGTACGACGTACTCTGTCAACAAGCGGGATATACTGTCATCATACTTGGTCACACTATCAGCAATAACCAGATCCTGGCCATGCGGGCCAAAAGCCCGCCCTTCTGTGAGATAGTGCCTCATATTTTCATGCCGTTCCGCATAGTAACAGGCTCTGGCATTCATGACACCTAATCCATAACCTTGAATCTGTGCCGGACTGCACCCTGACGCATCGAGGAAGGCCGCACATAACGGGTCCACCGGATCAGACACAATACAGACCAACCCGCTATACGCTGCCTTCCGGGCCAACCCTGCAAAATGACCGATAAGTCCTCTGTTCGCCTCTAGCTGAGCCATCCGCACATCACCGACCACACCAACTGGCGGCACACCTTTACTGGCACAGAAAATAAATACATCGCAGTCAAAAAGCTGTTCTTCCCCAATAGATTCCACAGGTGGTAACGGTGCATACACCCCGGCAAAAGGATATCGAATCTGATTGATTTCCATTTCCAGACGCTGTACATTCTTTTCATTGATATCACAGATACCGATGGAACGAATGACATCACCGCCAAGAAGACGCAGCCCTATGAGCATCGTCATGCCGACATCACCTAGTGCCAAAATGTGAACTCGCACTGGACACGACAGGCCATGATGCTTCAGCGCCATCGCCGTTGCCCCGATTTCCCCGGGCAGATTGCTTACATAATATGTTTCCATGCCCTTCTCCTCCCTGACTTATGTGTGGCTGTGGCCCGAAGACGGTACATGGTCCATTTCACCCCAGCGCAAACGAACGAGTCGTTCAATATCGTTTTTAATGAACCGTACAGGATCCATATTTTCATCGAATTTGACACCTACATCAATATCAGGAATACGCGGATACGTAATAACTTCACCAAGACGTTTCAATGTAAGGCGCCGTTCATACGTAGCCTGATATACATCTTGCAGCGTTTCCATGATGAGTGCCGCATTCTGCAAACACGTCAGTGAATAGACAAAATCAGTTTCTTCCCGGCCATTACCAATAAAAGCCGGTTTAACATACGGCAGGACCAGATTGATGGATGGATTGGCATCGTAGCCGCTGTAATTATTGGCATTATCCATACTATCACCGCCGATACAAGGATAACAATCCCGTTCGTTAAGCCATACCTCCAACGTTGGCAGGAAATAGGCACTTTCCGCCTTAATCTCTTTAGCTGCCATCATATCCATCGCCTTGCCAGTCATGACCCCGACTAATACTTCTTTAATATCGACATCATTCTTCTTCAAATACGGTGTGAGCATACGCATCCGATAGCCCTTATGAAGCAGATCATCAATCAGTATAACTGGCCGGTTAAATGATTTGATAGTTTTGACTTGATTTTCAACAGACGAGTAATGATGTGATTCAGCAATAGTGAATCCTTTAACGGCCCGATTGAAATACTTGTCTATATGAAGCGTCTTCGTAACCGTATTCGGTACTAACACATCACTCAGCGCCTTGCCAAAGGGCACGGACATATACGGTCCACGCCGTTTTTTCTTATCTTCAACAGTAGATACACCGTTGATTTCAGCCACTTTATTAATGATTTTATTATGGACTGCACTCATGTTAAACGACAACAATAATTTACCCGGATAAATATAATTCATGACAGACAGTAAATTATTATGAGCTGTATCCAGTGCCTGCTGGACACGGCGATTCTTATTAAAGGGATTCTTGATGGTCGTTTCTACATCGCGGAAAATAACGACTGGAGACTGCATATTCACTGCATAGAGAGGATGCTGCGCACCTCGCGGCGCAATGTTGACGAAGCCCTGCATCTGCAAAGCCCGGATGAGCTTCTTATCATATCCCGCTTCATCAACAGGCTTATACACAGCATAGGCAAAATCACGGCCAATGAGCTCCGTCAGCACTTCTGTAATAACAATCTGGCTGACATTGGCAATACTGGCATCATCATCAGCATACAAGAACCCAATACAGGCGACACTGCCGCCGGCAGCTTCGCGGATATGCGCCGCCACCTGGGCATCATCAAATTCACTGAGCAGCTGCCGTGTACCAACACGGTGAACTGCCGCATAGGCAATCATTTCCTTATGCTGTGCCGCATCATCAACATACAGTGTCCATACGCCTTCCCGTTCAATATAGCGGTCCAGCATATCTGTATTATACCCCGTGTCCCACAATTTCCCGCAAATGGGCCATAAACTTTCAGCTCCCCGGGGCTTGAACGCACCGATACCGATTTCCCGTGCTTCCAGAACATGCTTATACGCAGGCTCACGCAAATAGAGATTATTATCATAAATAAAATTTTGAGCCACTGCATCGATCAGATTAGAAATATCACGATTTAAATCAATATTTTCTCTGATTTTTGTAGAACTAATATCTTCATAAAACTTATCGAGCGTCAGTCGGATAACCTTTCCCTGAATATTATAACTGCTTTCTTCACTGCCTTCCCGGTCTGCCTCGCTCGTTTCTCTGGCAAAAGCAATATGATTCATCGTATGGATGGAATGAGCCGTCGGTGTCTCTGCATACGCTGACGCATGAGCAATGACATCTGTACCAACAGCAATATATAATTCCTTACCCTCGAAAATATCCTGCAACCGTTTCACATCAGATGGATTGGCAATATTGACGGGAATATCATCTGGAAACGGATATAAATCTTCTTCATCAGCAACAGACATGTTCATGATCTTGCGACGCATCAGCCGCGGTTGCGTATGTTTCGACCAAGAAAACTCATCCAATGCCAAATATACGTCAAACCCCAAGTCACGAATCTTACAGGCCACTGCTTTATGTCCTAAGCTAAACGGATCAAATGTCCCCGGATAAAAACAAGCTTTTTTCCCTGCAGGAAACGCAAAAGCACCAATCTCGAACTGATGACGGCCAATATAGCGATAAATATGATTCAATACAGCTGCATTACTATAAAAATCGAGGACTCCGCCAGCATTTTCATCGAGAAGGACCAGTAATTTTTTATAGCAATGAATGAACAGGAAGTCTTTGCGTACCAGTGGCATGACCGGACTATGGAAAATAAAACGGCCCATATCACGGAACGCATCACGACTCAATTCCTGATCATAATGTGCGTAAGCTTTGATCATGATGTACAACAAGCGTCTCTGGCGTATTTCATTTTCACCATCATTCATGCTGAATTCATTAGCGAACTCATCAAAGTTCTCCAATATAACGCCTACTGTATGGACCATAGAGGATGCCAGCGCTGTATTCACCGTCATGAGCTGTGATTCCATCGTCGTAATGAATTCATCGAATTCCTGAACTGGCAGTTTCAATATCATACGCCCCAGAAAATCAGGCACATATTTTGAAATCTGCGGATCCCCTATTTCTAAGCCATTAAACAATTCAACAGCCAGCTCATTACGTTGTGAATAACTCATATGCTCAGCAATTGTCAGCAAACTCATCCCTGCGGCCTGGCGGACGAAGATAGTCTCACTGACCTTGAGGAGATTGGTCAAATGCATGCTCAGATGCATAATACTGCCAGCATCACTATCATCATCCATGTAATGGAGCATGAGCTCAATATTCGCCGCTTTGACGACCCAATGCGTGCCCATTTTCAAATCATCAAGAAATAAATTACCTTCCCTGTCGGCAAAGGACTGCCTATCTTCCGGTAAATCCATAAGGGACAATAGGTCATGGTAATACGCCGCATCTCCATAGCCTTCCATTAAATGCCGGGCACACCGCAATGCAGCTACGCGAACCGGCAGCGCTTGTGATTCAGCTGCCGCCTGGATGAACAAGCCAATCGTATCCATAAACGCATCATCCATGTAGTCCCGTTTCATATCCATTAACGTTTTTAGCAAAATAATACAACGTTCGGTCTGATAATCCGTAACGGTATAGTACTGGCGCAGATTTTCCATAGCCTGCTGCCTTGCTGTCGGAGAACAGCCTTCCAACGCCGCTCTGACAAAAAAGCTCAGACAGTACCCAATCCATATTTTATGCTGTTCTGTATAGCGTAAATCCGGATGGATGATCATCGCTGTATACCGGGCAAACAAGGTCTGACTAGTAACAGCTTTATTGGGCAGTGAAGCGCCTTGAGGCAATTCTTTCGTATATCGTTCATTAAAATCAGCTACAATATGCCCCATCAACGCCGCCGCCTGAATACGGATATCCCCTTCTTTATGAGATAACAACTCATAGAGGAATTTCAGTGTCATGAGTTTTTGATGTTCTGTCATATACGTAGAATATTCTTCAAAAATGCAGATATACGTTCGGACATCTTTCCAGCGCCGTTCACTGCGTGCCGCTTCAATCAGATTCCCAAAATCGCTTTCATCACGGAAAATGCTCATGAGCCGGATATTATGATCAATAGCAGCATATTTCAGTTCATCAACGACATCTTCGCCTTCTAAAAGGACTTTTTCCTTGTGGTCATAAAACGGTGCTCTGTGCGGCATCGCCGCAAAATCAGACGGCAGTTCTGTTACGACACCTAGTTCCTTCATAAATTCTTCAAAATCAGCTAATTTAGCATAGACTTTTTGATAGCGTTGCTTTTTCTTCTCATCTACATTATCCAATTTACCCAAAATCACATCAAACGCCTGGGCCAGCGAATAGAAATGGACGACTTCAGCACCTTTTTCATTGCGACTGCTCTTCACACGAAAATCAGCGTAAATGAGCAATAACGATTCGACAGACAGATTTTCCAGTTCCAGATCCCATACAGAATGATTGGCTGCAATATGGCCTATAGCAGACAAACCAACACGCTGACAACATATACCTGTATAGTAATAATGTAAATACGGGACTCGTTTCTCCTCATTCTTTTTGCAACCGTACTTGCCAATATCATGACAGGCTGCCGCCCCGGAAATCAGTGCCAAATCGACAGGGACCCCTGCCTTATACAGTTGTCTCGCTGCATACATAGCTACATAATGGACACCGCTGATATGGCCCAATGTATTAAATGGCGTAATATCAATACCAATACGCATGAATTCATATACATACTGAGTCATAATAAGGCGGCGCATATGAAGATACTCTCTGGCGCATCCTTGTGTCATTGCATCCTTTTCACTGAGCAGTGCCATATATCGTGTCGGATCAAACGGTAATACCTTGTTTTCAAAGCGGAACAAGCCTCGCAACAACTGCATAAGTACCATCCGTCCCAGAGCGTATCCTTTTTGTTCCTCTTTTTCATAGCCTTCACGGTGTGCCGTTCTGCTGGGAAAAATCTGCTCGAGTACATACTGATAACAATACAGCAGCCAGCCTTCCTTAGGCTCATCATGAAGACAGGTGATATAGGCTTTGGCTAGTTGCAGGACCCGTTGTGTCTGGAACCGTCCGCCAGGACTGCGTTCAGCCGCCAGACGAGAAGCTAAGATACGAATGCGATTTTCACGAATAAATCCCGGTACTTCCTCTTCACGGACGCCTGCCATATTGAGAAAACGCGGATCTCTAAAAACTTCATTTAACGTCGTAAAAACTGCTTTTTTTTCATCTTCCATACAGTATCACCTCAATCATGATGGCAAGGGCCGGTACTATAAAAAAAGACGCCGAATGGCGTCTTTTTTTATGCCATTTATTCGTTGTAAAGTTCCTTATTCCGCTTAACGATTTCCAACACTAAATTGGCAGTTTCTTCAATCGCTTTAGCAGATACATCGATAATCGGACAATGAAGCCGGCGCATAACGCCGCGGGCATAAGCCAGTTCTTCATTGATACGTTCAATATTGGCATAGCTTGCATTCGAATCCAGCCCCATACTGCGAAGCCGTTCAGATCGAATGAAATTCAATTTAAAAGGATCAATAATAAGTCCGACGATTTTACGGGCCGGCACCTGGAATAATTCTGGTGGCAGCGATACCTCCGGCACCAATGGCAGATTGGCCGCTTTGATCCGTTTATGAGCCAAATACATCGACAACGGTGTCTTAGATGTCCGTGATACACCGACAATGACAATATCCGCTTGAAGGAAACCAATCGGATTTTTGCCATCATCAAATTTGACAGCGAACTCAATGGCTTCTACTCGTTTGAAATATTCTTCATCAAGCTGATGGATCATACCGGCTTTCATCGTTGGATCCGTCGAAGTTAACTTGCCGACACCTTCCAGCATAGGCCCGATAATATCTACAACTACCACATTTGCATCTGCTGTCAATTCCTTTAATTTCCGGCGTAACAGTGGCGAAATGATGGTGTAACAAATCATTGCGTTATTTTCTTTTGCTTTTTTCACAAGGTCTGCTACCTGTTGTTCCGATCGGATGTACGGGACTCGGATAATATTGAATTCTTCCTTGTCATATTGGCTGGCAGCGGCGCGAGCCACGCGTTCAGCCGTTTCACCCAATGAATCGGAGCAGGCATAAATAAGAGGTAATGGCACGTTATGTTCTCCTTCCTAGTCCACATTCTACAAATAAACGGGTAATATTAGTCTTTGAAATCCTACCGACGATCTGCAGATCTTTGCGGTCTTCTTCCTCTGTATCCAGGACATTGACCACCGGCAGACAATCCACTTCATATTCTATCATACGTTGTGCTGCTACAAGCGCTTTTTCATCAGGACGAACGTAAATCAGCTTGCTCACCGGCGTCATGACCATTCGTACAGGCAATGCCCGCAGGTCATTATGGCCCATCGCGGTCTTTAGCAAATCCTTGCGGGATACAACGCCAGCCATAATATTATTGGTCCCGACAAAAACAGTCCCGACATCTTCTGTGAACATGGCAATAATCGCATCATAGGCACTCGTATGCTCACCGACAATGACGGGCTGTGACAAACACGTTTCTATGCTGATATCCGTAATAGCCCGTGACAATAAGTCTTTCTCTTTATGGCCTGTAAAAAAATACCCTAACTTAGGCCGTGCATCGATAAGTTCCAACATCGTCAGAATAGCCAAATCTGACCGCAGCGCTGCGCGGGTCACATGCAGCCTGTTAGCGATATGCTGCCCCGTAATGGGGCTATTTTCTTTGACGATTTGTAAAATCGTTTCCTGTCGTTCTGATAGCATGTCTCTTTTTCACCTCCAGGTGCTTCCCTGCCGCAGTCTTTGTATACACTACCATGGCAGACAGGCAAACATGAGGAAAGGCAGCCAAAAGGAAACCTTCATTCTTTTTGGCTGCCCCTCTCACATTACATTCTGTGTAGTTACCACGTATAATCTTCTGTATCAGACCGGCCTTTACCTGTCAGCGAATCTAACAGGATTCGCTGTTCGATTTGCGCTACATTCTTGCGTGTCGATACGACAGCATCCGGGTTGACAGATACGGAATCGATACCGCTCTTGACCAAGAATTCAGTAAAGTCAGGATATACACTCGGTGCCTGGCCACAAATAGAGACGGTCTTACCTTCTTTATGTGCAACAGAAATCAAATGACGGATAGCTCTCTTTACAGCCAGATTCCGTTCATCGAACAGCGGTGCAACTGTATCATTATCACGGTCACAACCCATGATGAGCATTGTCAGATCGTTGGAACCGATAGAATAGCCATCGACAAACTGATTGAACTGATCGGCCAAAATAATATTGGACGGGATTTCTGCCATGAGCCATAC
This sequence comes from Megasphaera sp., assembly GCA_022486585.1. Classification (GTDB taxonomy): domain Bacteria; phylum Bacillota; class Negativicutes; order Veillonellales; family Megasphaeraceae; genus Megasphaera. Next base: position 52,833 of record JAKVKI010000002.1, on the reverse strand, counting down.
TTTGAAGTCCGGCCCGCGGTGCAAGCCTTCAGCAGCCATGAGCCCTACGATCTTCTGCATTTCATCGACGCGGCGGCAGAAGGGGATCATAACATTGAGGTTTTTAAAGCCATATTCTTCACGAACTTTTTGAACCGCTTTAATTTCCAGCTTGAAGGCTTCCATGTATTTCGGATCATAATACCGTGAAGCACCACGCCAGCCTAAGAGTGCGCTGCTTTCCTGCGGTTCATATTTATCGCCGCCTTTAAGATTACGGTATTCACTAGATTTGAAATCGCTGAACCGCAACGTTACCGGACGAGGAGCCAATGCCTGGCAAACCTTGCGCATACCGTCAGCCAGCTGATCTACTACGCGTTCAGGATGACCGATTTCGATGAGATATAATGGATGTTCGTGAATGAACGTCGTCCAAATAAATTCTTCACGCATAAGGCCAATACCGTCACAAGGGAGTTTGCCATATTTTTCAGCCAAATCAGGATTGCCCAGATTCATGTAAATCTTCGTACCCGTAATCGGTGCCGCTTCAGCTGCTACAACGGTAGCTCCGCCTGTCGTTTCTGCCGGTTTTACAATATCTTCTACAATACCTTCATAGACGATACCATTCGTTGCGTCCACAGTGATGTTCATGCCATCCGTAATCGTCGTCGTCGCTTCTGTGCTGCGGCTCTTCGTGCCGACAATACAAGGAATACCCAATTCACGGCTGACAATAGAAGCATGGCAGGTCATCCCGCCAGCATCTGTAACAATGGCTTTTGCTTTCTTCATAGCCGGTACCCAGTCCGGTGCCGTCATGGTTGTAACCAGGATTTCACCATCATTGAATTCTTCAATTCTGCTGGGGTCTAAAATAATATGTGCTTTACCTGCTGCATGACCAGGGCTTGCCGGCAAACCTTTTACAACAATTTTGCGGTCCGTCGTCATCGGTTCCTGTGACATATCCTTAGTTCCTCCTTCTTTCTTTTCCTTATTTTTTCTCGACCAAACTGTTTCCGGACGAGCTTGGAGCAGCCAAATCTTATCCGTCCGTTCATCAACGCCCCATTCCATATCCATATAGCAACCGTAATGTTTTTCAATCGCTTTAGCATACGAAGCCAGTTCTTTTACCTGTTCGTCAGAAATAACCTGTTCCTTCTGTTCGTCAATAGGTACCAGCTGTTCTTCACAATCGCCGCCTGGTTTGCGAACCAGTTTGACCGGTTTGGTATTGATCATCTTGGAGATAATAGATAAATCGGCCTTCTGTACTTTAAAATTATCCGGTGTAACAGTCCCTTGAACGACATATTCCCCGAGGCCCCATGCCCCTTCAATAGTAATAGTCGAATCATCGCCAGTCACCAAATCAACAGTAAACATAACGCCGGCGGCTTTAGAGAATACCATCATCTGTACAGCAGCACTGAGTGCTACCTGTAAATGATCGAATCCCTTTTTCGTACGATAATACGTAGCTCTGTCAGTAAAGGTCGAAGCATAGCATTCTTTAACCTTCTGAATAACCATATCCGGACCCTGAACATTCAAATACGTATCTTGCTGGCCAGCAAAGCTGGCATCAGGAAGGTCTTCTGCTGTAGCGCTAGAACGAACAGCTACAAACGGATCGGCTTCGCCCACTTTTTTCCCCAGTTCGATATAACTCTGGCGAATCGCATCAGCTAAATCTTTCGGCATTTCTGCATCACAAATAGCTTTACGAATAGCTGCTGTTACATTGCGGAGCTGAACAGGATCTTCTACATCGGTCAAGCCCTTCAGGAGTTCTTTGATTTTGACATCCATCCCGGTCTGATGCATGAAATGACGGTAGCCTTCAGCCGTCGTAGCAAACCCATACGGTACGGGCACATCCGTATGCGATGTCAATTCACCTAAGGAAGATGATTTGCCGCCTACAAGCGCCACATCAGCACGGCGTAATTCGTCAAACCACAATACAAATGCTTTGTTTCTGTCCTTAACCATAACCTATACCTCCTATTGACGTACGCGCATACTATTTGTATACGCTAATGCTTTTGTTTTTATAATTATAGTACTCTGTTTGGGCTATGTTGTCAATGGATTTATGAATTTTGCTGTATTACTTTTATATATAATGTATACTGCTTATATGATTTTTGCTGATACATTCCGCTATTTGTTTTCTTAGAATACACATATGCATACATTGTCTCTTCAGTATGCAAACACAGCTAAAAGTAACACCCATATATAGGATATCAAAAGTAGATGTGTTATAATAAGAAAATGTAAAGTTTGTTTTATCACCATGATTTTTGTAAAGGCGCATCAACCACCACAGGAGGATATAAATGTATACACCGAGACGCAGAGCTAAGCATGCTAAAAAGAGAGGACCACTCCATCGCATACGCATCTTCCTCGCATTAGTTTTAGTCGTCATCGCCGGACTCGGCTTTGGGTATATTTTTGCTGCCTATCAAAGCTTGCCTGCTGTCAGCAATAATATGCGGCCTGCCGTATCATCACAAGTATTTGATATCCATGGCCGGCTCATTACGACGCTTCATTCCGATCAGAACCGGCTGCCCATTGACATCAACAAAGTTCCGCAGAATTTACAGGATGCCTTCATTGCTGCCGAAGATAACCGTTTCTACGATCATATTGGCATCGATCCTATCGGCATCGTCCGTGCCGTCGTGACTAATCTGACCAATCGCGGTATTGCCCAAGGTGGCAGTACAATAACGCAGCAGCTGGCCAAAAATGCCTTCCTTTCTCCAGAACAAACATTGAAACGTAAAATTCAGGAAGCCATGCTTGCTCTTGAAATCGAACGCAAATACAGCAAAAAAGAAATCTTGGAAATGTATATGAATCAAATATATTTTGGCCAAGGCGCGTATGGCATCCAAACGGCTGCCAAGACCTACTTCGGCAAGGACGTAGACCAACTGAACGTAGCACAATGTGCTATGCTGGCCGGCCTTCCTAAGAGTCCAAATTATTATTCGCCGTTCAACAATCCTGACGAAGCAGAAAATCGTAAAAACACTGTACTAGACCAAATGGTCAAATATAAGTACATCAGTCAGGCTGAAGGAGAAGAAGCCAAAAAAGAAGATATGGGCCTGACCAAGAAAAAGGCTGAAACAGAAAATGAAGAAACCTCTTCCTTCATCGATTACGTATCGACTATTGTCGCCAAAAAATATGGTGATGACGCCCTCTACAAAGAAGGCCTGAAGATTTACACCACCATGGATGCTGAAAAACAGCACGCAGCCATTCGTGCTTTGCGACAACTGCCAGATAACTACACCGACGAAAAAGGCTTGACTCAGCCGCAAGGCGCCATCGTATCCATTGACCCTAAAAACGGTCACATCCTGGCTATGGTCGGCGGCCGCGGTCAAGATAGTTTTAACCGTGCCTATCAGGCTGTCCGCCAACCTGGTTCCGCATTCAAACCGTTCGTCTACGTCACGGCGTTGCAGCACGATATGTCTCCAAGTACAACCTTTGAAGACAAACCGATTACCTACGGAGGCTGGAGTCCGAAAAATGCCGGAGGCGGCTATCGTGGCAGTATGTCCATGAGTGATGCATTAGCACTATCGGTCAACACCATTGCCGTTCAGGCTGCTGATAAAGTAGGAACGAAGAATATCATCGCTAATGCCAAGAAAATGGGGATTACCACACTCGATGAATCAAAAGACCAAAATCTGGCTATGGCTCTCGGCGGCCTCACCCGTGGCGTATCACCCCTTGAAATGGCTAGTGCCTATGGCACATTCGCCAATAAAGGTGTTCATGTGAAGCCTACGGCTATCATTAAGATACTCGACCGTAATGGCAACGTCATCGAAGACGAATCTTCCCTTAAAGGCAGTCAAAGCGAAACTCGCGTCATGTCAGAAAAAGAAGCCTATGAAATGACCGCCATGCTCGAAGGCGTCATTAACCACGGCACTGGCACAGCCGCTGCTATCAATCGTCCTGCTGCCGGCAAGACCGGTACGACAGATGATAATAAAGATGCCTGGTTCGTCGGCTACACACCTGATATCGTCACTGCCGTTTGGATGGGTGATGATGGAGGTTCCCATAGTTTGGGCGAAGTATACGGCGGTACCATTCCAGCTGAAATCTGGCGCACGTATATGGCCTCTGCCACAGAAGATTCTAAGAATACCGATTTTGACATCCCTAGCGGTATGGAACGAATCAAAGAAACATCGCGGGAAGAAAAATCAACCTCTAAGAGCAGCCAAAAAAGTGAAGCTGCTACTGAAAAATCAACAACGACAAAACAAAAAGCTGCCCCTACCCAGCAAAACAAACAACAAGCCGGCAGGAACAATAAAGAATAAAAAAATACCTGATATCCAGTTGCGTCAGCAATTTGGATATCAGGTATTTTTTATTTTCCAAGAAACTTATGAATAGCTGCACTGGCTGCCATCATAACGACAATGACCGGGAAGGTGATTCCCAACGGTGTATCCACATCAAGCAGAAAGCGATACAAGCCGAAACCGATGACCCAAAGCACGATGTTGAGCCAATTCACAGATTCACTGCTATGATCACGGTGCAAAACGAAATAATCCGAAATCAAAATAGCCGTCATCGGTGCAAATACAGAACCAATGAGATACAGGAAATCCTGGAATTGATCGGCTGCAGCAAAAATTGCCAGGACAACGCCAAGGACCGTAGCAATCAATGCCAGCGTCCTCTCTGATACCTTAGGAAACAAGCTCTTACCACTTACACCGGCTGAAAACGCATCGAGGAAGGTCGTCGTCACGGTCGACAACAAGACGACAAGAATACCTGCCAGCCCCATACCGGCGCCAACCATAATCGCAGCAATATCATCCTGTCCTGTCAGCAGCGCTGCACCCATGCCAATAAGAAACATCCACGAGCTGGCAATAAAATAAGTGGTACAGCTCACAGCTGTCGCCAAGCCTGGTTTTTTTGCAGTCCGCGTATAGTCGGAAATAATAGGCAGCCAGGATAGCGGCATCGCTACAGCTAATTCCACAGCACCGCCAAAGGAGATCTCACCACTGGCCTGCGGCGTATTCCCATGAAAAATGACGACACTCAATACAATGGTCAGGATAAACAGCGCCGTAATAACGACAATGTTGATCTTTCCTAAATTTTTCAAACCAAGCAGCACCCATACAGCAATAAGTACGCCAAGAATGATGCTCCACACAGCTGTCCCAATACCAGCGATCGTATTGGCTGCCAAAGCAGCGCTAGCCACCATGACTGCCGTCCAGCCAATGAGCTGGATGACATTGAGACCTGCGAATAATAGTGCGCCTTGTTTACCAAAGGAAATACGCACTGTCTCCATGGCACTCATGCCTGTCCTGCCCCCAATAAGGCCGGCAAGAAACATTACCGTACCGCCAATGATATGACCGATAAGGATTGCTGCGAATCCCCTGACAAATCCTAACGGCGCCAATAACATCCCCGTCAGGATTTCTGCAATAGAGATTCCTGCCCCGAACCATAACAGTCCGTTCGAAAATACAGACGTTTTGTTTTCTTCCAATTATGATACCTGCCCTTCTTAAAATATAAATGTACTAACATAGGGTAGTATACCATAGATAGATACTATGTGCATATTTTCAGCTGGTCTTCACTATTCTATTTACAAATACGATCCACCCAGGCAAATAATGAATCTAAATCATAATCTCCACCATGTCCCTGCGCCCAAGGCACAGCAAAATCAACATCACAGCCAGCCTGTTGCAATTTCAACGCTAGTACAGCCGGCACTGCCAGAACCGTATCGCGATCTGTTGAACCATGGCGAATACGCCAATGCTTGGCAAGTGTCGCTTGCCCCTTGCCAATATAGTTTAACGGATTCATTTCTTTAATGCACTTTTTATCTGCCATCTTGCTTTTCTTTATCGCTGAATGCGCTTGACTATACGTAGTAAAATGCTGCTTATCTATGACAGCCGTACCAAATTCCTGGTTTTCAGCCGATTCCAGGTTAAAATCATCAAAAGCAGGCACTGCCTTAAGACGAGTGACATACACAGCATATTTTCCCATATCCATATCTGCAACTGCCCCATCGTGAATAGTCAGCCAATCCAGGGAAGACAAATCATCGCCCTCATTCAGTGCCTGTTGGGCTGAGGCCATATATAGTGACTTGATATATTCCTTGAACGGACCATTCCCAGCTTTATCAAGCGTCAGCTGCCGCCCTGTCCCATCTTGCAAATGAAGTCCGTTGATATACGCCGGATATTGCCGCTTCAACTCCTGCGAAGCAGCAAGCTGTACTGCCGTCAGCGGCTGTGCTGCCGCCGAATCGCCAGGTGCATTAGCCGGACGATTTTTCTGCTGCAGTATGACCGGCCCCGGTCCTAACGGAATGATTCGGCCATGACTTCCTCTGATAAAGGCTGGCATCATAGCTCCGCCTTTGCTGCTTTGGTGATACGTATCGACGCCGTTGAACACCCATTCATAGGCCATATCCGCATGATCTAAATCAGTAATAGGACAATACACACTGGATGCAAAAACATCATCCCGTTCTTCTGCTGCGCCAAGTGCCTGTAAATACGGTCCATAATCGCTGCTATTGCCAGTCGCTCCTAAAAGAGCTGATAACGCGCCGCCGGCGCTGGTACCATTGGAAATGATTTTTTCTGTATCACCGGGAATAACGCCCTTGTTATGGCGTATATAGCGCACAGCCGCCTTCATATCAACGATACAGGCCGGTGCTTTCCCTGTATAATCTCCCTTGGCATCTGCCGTTGTACGCCCCCGTGCTCCTGGAGTTGCTACTACACAACCTCGTGACAAGGCCGTCAAAATAGCATTGGCATCTCCTGTACGCTCATCCTTTTCTGCTGGTGTCCCTGCCTGGCCAGGCATATAACCGCCTACGGTATTGGCCATAAAAATCGGCGCCGTCTGCGCAGTGTACCCATTGATCGTCTGACCATCATAATACCCTTCAGGCACATATATATTCATTGACTGACAATCTGCATCAACAGGCCTTGCTACATATACCCGATTCGTATATGCTCGAAATGGCACATCATAGCCGTCAACCTGCATCGTCTGCCGCGTATACTGACTCGCATCTAAATCGAGACTATACGTTTTCGTCACCGTATTCCCTGTTGTCTCCGTCGTTGTTGCCGTCTGAACGATGCCAGCCGGGACAGTACCAGCCGCAGTAGCGGTCAGCGTACTGCAGCTGACTATCGCTGCCATGATTGCCGCATACATACCGGTTTTTCCATATCTCATATATTTCACAAGTCCTCACCCTTCCCTGATAATTTAAGATCTAAACGTACCTCATTGTACCACACCTCGCCATCATTCGTCAGCCCTTGCGTTCGCTCCACTCCTTGCAGATATTTCTCTAACGTAATAGTGCCCCTCTATATCCCAGTACCTGTCCACCTTTGTTACAGTTTCGTATAACATCCACAACCTTGCCCGTCCCTGCCTTTCACGCCTTTCCGTTCTATGCTATACTTTCTATATGTCATATAAACTGTAGTAAATCTATAAATAGGGTGATGAATATGAAAATCAACAACAAAGTGAAGGCAGCCATTGCCGTCATTATTATAGCCGCTTGCTCCGTCGGCGGCTATCAGTACTACCAGGCACAACAAACAGCCAAGCAAGCTACTGCTACCGAAACGGCGACAGTACAACGCATGAATCTGAAATCGACCGTTTCTGCGACAGGCACGATCAGCCCTGTCGACTCCGTCGAAGTCTCTCCGAAAATCACGGCCCGCATCAATTCTATCCTGGTCAAGGAAAACGATGCCGTCACTGCCGGGCAGACCGTTGCTACCCTTGACGGCAAAGACTACGAAGCCAAGCGCGACCAGGCTCAGTTCAAAGTAACCAATACAAAACAAGAGTACGAACGCTACCTGTACCTGTACCAAGTCGGTGCCGGCACCAAGCAAGCCTTAGACACAGCCGAATACAACTATAACACCGCCGTCAGTGCCCTGTCTGAAGCTGAATCAGACGTCAATGAAACGATCATCACCGCGCCGATGGACGGTGTCGTCGTCGGCGAACCCAAACCAGTCGGTACCATGGCCGTCCAAGGCAATAGTAACCCGACGGTCATTATGCGCGTTGCCAATACCTCGCAAAAACAAATACTGGCTAAAGTCGATGAAACAGATATTGGCCAAATCAAAATCGGCCAAAACGCAACCTTCACTGTCGATACATATACAGGCCAGACCTTCACAGCGCACGTAGCCAAGATTTCCCAAACTGATACCTCTAACACGTGGGATACGAACGGTACCAGCAGTTCGTCGAGCTCCTCTTCTTCCACGTCTTCTGCCAGCGTTATTTACTACTACGTTACTCTCGATGTCGATGATCCGGACAATGTCCTCCGTTTGGGCATGACTGCCCGTGTCGATATCGAAACAGCCGACGTTGACGGCGCGCTGACAGTCCCCATTGCCGCACTAAAGACAAATGATAACGGCTCCTACGTTCTGCGCGTCAACAGTGCCGGCCAAACCGAACAAGTCGCCGTCACAACAGGCGTCATGAGCGATGAATACGTCCAAATCCTGACTGGTCTCGAAGCCGGCGACAAGGTATCCATTACGTATAATGCATCAAGTAAATCCTCCAGCTCCTCGAACTCCTCCAGTAAGAACAAACAACAACAAGGCCCGCCGCCAATGTAAAGGAAGGGACGTCACGATGGAACACGCAGTAATTGATCTGAACGATATAAAAAAAATATACCACATAGGCGGTGAAGATTTCGCAGCCTTAGCAGGTATTACCCTGCAAATAGAAGAAGGCGAATTCGTCGCCCTCATGGGGCCATCCGGTTCCGGCAAATCAACGCTCATGAACATCCTCGGCTGTCTGGACCGCCCTTCATACGGTTCATACAAACTAGGTGGCAAAGAAGTAGCCCACCTGTCCGATGATGAATTAGCTGATACGAGAAATAAACGCATTGGTTTCGTTTTTCAGAATTTTAATCTTCTGTCCCGCATTACAGCACTTGATAACGTAGCGCTGCCACTGGTATACGCCGGTGTCGGCCGCAAAGAACGCAACGAACGGGCTATGGACAAGCTTCGCTCTGTCGGTCTGGAAACATGGGCCGATCATCAGCCCAATGAATTATCTGGCGGCCAGCGCCAGCGTGTAGCGATTGCCCGCGCCTTGGTCAACAATCCGCATATCATTATGGCCGATGAACCTACAGGGAATTTGGATACTAAATCAACAAAAGAAATCATGAAGCTCTTTGAAGCGCTTCATGAAGAAAAGAAAACCGTCATCTTAGTCACCCATGAACCAGAAATAGCGGCCTGCGCCAGCCGACAGCTCCTTCTGTGCGATGGGCGCATTACCCGTGATGAAGGGAGAGGAGTGGTCATGGATGTTGTTTAGTGAAAGTATCGCAATTGCCATAACGGCACTCTTATCCAACAAGATGCGCTCTATTCTGACCATGCTGGGCATCATCATCGGTGTCGGTGCCGTCATCGTCATGATTTCCATTGGCTTCGGTGTGCGTGAAAATGTCACCAGCTCTATTGCCAGCTTAGGCAGCAATATGCTCATCGTTTCACCAGGCTCTACCAACAACGGTGGTGTCCGCTCAGCAGCTGGTTCCAGCCAGAAACTGAAATACGAAGATGCCGTCGCCATCAAAAATAAAATCAAAAACATCGATTACGTATCACCGACCGTCAATAGCTCCTACCAAATCGTTTACGGCAACGAAAACTGGAACTCTTCGGTCTACGGCGTCACGCCAGAGTATTTGAAGATTCGCTCCCTCACCGTAGAAAGCGGATCTTTCATTACGGACAGCGACCTTAACTCCCGAAACCGTGTTGCCGTTATCGGTCCGACTGTCGCCTCGAACCTCTTCGGTACAGCGAATCCCGTCGGTAAAAACATCCGCGTTCATAACCAGCCTTTCAAAGTCATTGGCGTCCTGCAAGAAAAAGGCCAGTCTTCCATGGGCACGGACCAGGATGACATGGTCATCGTTCCCTTGACGACCGCACAGGAACGACTCATGGGCATTACCTATGTCCGCTCCATCAATATCCAAGTATCGAGCTCCGATAAAATCGATGCCGTCCAAAGCCAGGTGGAAACGCTGCTGCGTCAGAACCACCACATTGCCACAGGCAAAGACAATGATTTCACTGTCCGCAACCTGACCAGCCTTATGGAAACAATGACTAGCACGACGACGATGCTGACTATCTTTCTCGGCAGTATCGCTGCCATATCCCTCCTCGTCGGCGGCATTGGCATCATGAACATCATGATGGTATCCGTTACCGAACGAACACGGGAAATTGGCATCCGTAAAGCCCTGGGTGCTACCTTTCAGAATATTATGACCCAGTTTCTCATTGAATCTGTCGTCATCGGTGTCATTGGCGGCCTTTTAGGTGTCACTATCGGTGTTGGCTGCTCTCTGGCTATTGCCAAATTCACCAGCCTCAATACGGTCATTACAGCAGCGCCTATTATCATCTCCTTCGCCTTTTCCGTCGGCATCGGCCTCTTCTTTGGCATCTATCCTGCCAAAAAAGCCGCCCGCTTGGATCCCATCGACGCCCTGCGTTACGAATGATATATGTATAAACAGGCCACCCTTTCAAGGATTGGCCGTATCCTTTTTACCCATATAAAAAATATCTCTATTTGGACACTTGTATCCAAATAGAGATGTTTTTTTATCCTTTTATCCAACGCTTGATATCATCTTCTGCATCCATAATTGTCGTACCGAATAACGTGATGCCCGGTTCTACCGTCGCCTTTGGGCACAACGCATGGATATCTTCCAAGCTGCGTCCCCAACCGCTTCCTTCGTGAGTACAAAATGGCTTGATGACTTTTCCGGCAAAATCGTGATGCTCCAAGAACGTCCACACCGCCATCGGCATGGTGCCACACCAATTCGGATACCCCAGGAACACGACATCATACACCTCAGCATTATCAATATCATTCTGCAATGCCGGCCGGGCTCCTTCCTCATTTTCTTTGCGGGCAATTGCCACTACCTTATGGTAATCATCATTAGGATACACCGCAGCCGTACGAATATGGAATAAATCTCCACCCGTATATTTACAAATCATATCCGCCGCCCGTTCCGTATTACCAACGGATAAATTAACCAAATTACCACTGGCATAATTCATGCCGGCATGGGAAAAATAGGCGATAAGACACTTCTTTTCTCTATAGTTCATATGCATCTGCCCTCCACCAGTAAAATTCAAACTATATATAATTATTATACGGCAAAACCATCCCTCTGACTAGTAGCATTTGCGTGGAACTCCCTGTACCACAGTCCAGCATTCCTGCAGGAAGCTCCATCGGAAATAAGAATAACTATGATTTTATATTACTATACGGTGAACTCTGCCGTTCGCCTTTTCAACTTTTCCGTAATGTAGTAGAATAGTAGTGTTAACATAATAAAGATGTTATTTAAGGAGGACACTTTTATGGCCCATGTAAATGAAAACTATTCGAAACTCCCGGGCAATTATCTATTTGCCACGATTGCAAAAAAAGTGGATGCCTACGCAGCAGCGCATCCTCATGCCAATATGATCCGTCTGGGCATTGGCGACGTCACCCGTCCCCTCGCACCAGCTATTATTGCCGCTATGCACAACGCCGTTGACGAAATGGCTGATGCTGCCACCTTCCGCGGCTATGGTCCGGAACAAGGATACGACTTTCTCCGCAACGCCATCATCAAAGGCGACTATGAAACGCGGGGCATCCACCTTGATACTGACGAAATCTTCATTGGTGACGGCGCTAAAACAGACGTCGCCTATATCCAGCAAATCTTCGGCAGCGACCTCAAATTTGCTGTCGCTGACCCTGTATACCCGGTCTACCTCGACTCCAACGTCATGATGGGCCACACCGGTAACTGGAATGCCGCTACAGGTACATACGACGGCGTCGTCTACCTGCCCTGCACACCAGAAAACGGTTTCAAAGCGGAACCACCAACGGAAAAAGTCGACATCGTCTATCTCTGCAACCCTAGCAATCCTACAGGGACTGCCATGACCAAATCCGAACTCGAAGCTTGGGTCCGCACTGCCAAAGAAAATAAGTTCATCATCATATATGATTCGGCTTACGAAACATATATTACCGAACCGGACGTACCACACAGCATCTTCGAAATCGAAGGCGCTAAAGAAGTAGCCATCGAACTTCGCTCCTACTCCAAATGCGCTGGCTTCACTGGCACACGCTGCTCTTACGTCGTCGTTCCAAAAGCCGCCAATGCTTACACTGCAACTGGCGAAGCCGTTGCCCTAAATCCCCTGTGGAACCGCCGCCAATGCACGTTCTTCAACGGCACTCCTTACATCATCCAGCGCGCCGCCGAAGCCTACTATTCACCAGAAGGACAGCAACAATGCCTGGCTGATGTCAAGTACTATATGGAAAATGCCCATATCATTCGTGACGGCCTGACAAAGGCTGGCTTCACAGTATACGGCGCTACCAATTCCCCCTATGCCTGGGTCCAGACACCCAATGGCATGAAGAGCTGGGATTTCTTTGATCTTCTCTTAGACAAAGCTCAAGTCGTCACCACACCGGGTACCGGTTTTGGTCCGCACGGCGAAGGATATATGCGCCTGACTGCTTTTGGCAGCAAAGAAAACACCATAGAAGCCGTACAGCGCATCGCTAATCTAAAATTAATTAAATAAAGGTGGTATAACCATTGAGTACCAATTTAGAAATCGGCATCGTCGGCCTGCCGAATGTCGGTAAAAGCACACTATTCAACGCAATTACCAAGGCCGGCGCAGAAGCAGCAAACTATCCCTTCTGCACCATCGAACCAAACGTCGGCGTCGTCGAAGTTCCTGACGCCCGCATCCAAGTCCTGACGGACATGTACAAACCTAAACGTACGATTCCTGCCGTCACCCGTTTCGTCGATATTGCCGGTCTCGTTGCCGGTGCCTCCAAAGGCGAAGGACTGGGAAATAAATTTCTCAGCCACATCCGTGAAACCGACGCCATTGCCGAAGTCGTGCGTTGCTTTGAAGACTCTAACATCACCCATGTAGACGGCTCCATCGATCCAGTCCGCGACGTCGAAACGATCAATACAGAACTCTGCTTGGCAGATCTGGAAATGACACAAAAACGTGCCGACCGCATCGCCAAAGTCGCTCAGTGTGGCGACAAAGCAGCCCGCGCTGAATACGATATATTGAAAAAAGTCCTGACCTGCCTGGAAAATGGTGATCCTGCCCGCAAGGCCGGCCTGACAAAAGATGAATTGCCCCAAGTAAAGGATCTGAACCTCCTGACACTGAAGCCTATCATCTATATCGCTAATGTCGCCGAAGATGAAGCGGCTGACCCCGACTCCAATCCCCACGTCAAGACACTCGAAGACTATGCCGCTCAAGAAGGCGCCCAAGTCGTCGCCGTTTCTGCCAAAATCGAAGCAGAAATCGCCGAACTTCCGTCTGATGAAGCAAGTGTCTTTTTGGAAGAATTAGGGCTTCCTGAAGCGGGGCTGGATAAACTCATCAAAGCCAGCTACGCCCTCCTCGGCCTGATTAATTTCTTCACCGCAGGTCCTGACGAAGTACGAGCCTGGACCATTGTCAATGGTACAAAAGCACAAAAAGCTGCCGGCAAAATCCATACGGACATCGAACGCGGTTTCATCCGTGCCGAAATAGTCTCTTACGACGATCTCATCGCCTGCGGCAGCGAAGCTGCTGCCAAAGAAAAAGGGCTCGTCCGCCTCGAAGGTAAAGACTACGCTATGCAAGACGGCGACGTCACATACTTCCGCTTCAATGTATAAGAAATACTATCGTGTCTATACACATATGCTGTGAATCCCGTGAAAGAAGGTATGCCTATGCCGATTAGTATTGACTTTTCCATTGCCCTGTCCATTTTAGCCACCCAACTCTGTGGCCTGTATCTGCGTTATTTACCATTCCACAGTTTTCTCACACCGCTGCAAAAGAAGCAGTTGAAAACAGGCTATTTTATTTGGGCTGTAACAGAACCTTGTCTCCTGACGACCTTACTGATCACAGGTTTGATTCCTTTTTCTGTCCTATTTTGGAAATTCGTCATGATCATCGGCTGGGTACCTTTTTTCCTAATTAATCTGCTATTTATACCTCACAAGGTACCGCAACACATGTTCATACTAGGAATACAGTGTATCTATACCTTTGCCCTGCATATTATCGTATCCAGCCTATTGCTGTTACTGATACCGCCAGAGAACTTAGTAATCTGGGCGTACGGCCAATGTATAGGATACGTCTTTCTGTTTTTCCTGACAGTCCGCGTCATCAAACAATTCTTCAAAAAGATATTTATCACCTATCGTGACGCAGACAACAACTACTATTGGCGGCAGATATGCATCATTCCCTTACTGCTTTATACAAACAACGTACTTTTCGTCATAAATGATGACTTCCTCAACTGGACACTATTGCCATCACAGTTGATACTGGTCCTATGCACTGCCCTGATCTGCTACTGCATCCTTCTTGATTTGAAATGGATACAAAATAAGGTAGACTTGCAACGACACAATCAAGCGTTGAAAACACAAGTCAAATCCTATAAAAGCCACGCCATTATCCTCCAAGATGCACAGAAAAAGATGGCGATTCTGCGACACGATACACGCCACCATACGCGTATCCTTTACTCACTTATTCAAAACGGCAAAAATAAGGAAGCCCTTCGCCTGTTGGAATCCTTAGAAGGCATGATGGATCGAACCAAAGTACAGTCCTTTTGTAAAAATGTTCTTATTAATGCAGTATTATCCTTCTATATATTCAAAGCACAAAAAGAAAATATCATCATATCTTATGAAATAGCCGTTCCAGAAGACATGTCCATCGACGATGCCGATCTTGCCACCGTTCTGTCCAATCTTCTGGAAAACGCTATTCATGCCGTAAAAGGCGAAATTCCAAGTATGCAAAAAATACAGCTCATTCTTCAGATTGACGATGAACGAATGAAATTAATGATCAAAAATTGTTGCAGCCATACGGTCACCCTTGGTAGAGACGGTCTCCCCGTCACTACCACACCAGGTCACGGTATTGGCATGCGCTCCATCACTGTTTTTGCTCAGTACTATAATGCCATCGTCTTATGTACTCAAAAAGACGGCTGGTTCATAACATATTTGGCAAAGAATCCCTAGTCTTACAGCCACGTAGTCACCATGGATACGTGGCCTTTTTATACCAGTCTGTCTCATGGCAAGTCCGTACTAGTGACGGAAACGTATTATACTGTCCTCTGTTACAAACAAGGACTATTCCATATTCTACATGGAATAGTCCTTGTTTTGTATGTGGTTATGATTCTACATTGCTCCGTAATACCTGTCCTGTTACAGCATCAATAGCCAGTTTATATTTTATATTTCCCTGTTTACATTCCACTTTATAGACAGGGCGGAAATCGACTGCTGCCATCTGTTGTGGCTGCTGCACCGTTTGTTCTGGTGCCGCCTGATCCTGTGATGGCCCTACCGGTTGATCCTGTGGCGGCACTGCCGGTTGACCCTGTGGTAGTACTGCCGCTTGTTCCTGTGGTGCCGGTTGTGTCCGCGGTGATTTCGATGCCTGTGTAGTCACGATTTCCTGATGATCTTCTTCTGCTTCTCCTCTATGGCCCTTATCCTTTCTATGTTCTTTACGATTCTTGTGTTCCGCCCCTTCTTTATGATCCTTACCATATACATTATTTTGCAGGGCTACCGTTTTAAATACAAGGCTGCTTTCATCAGCTCCTATCGTCTTAGCTGCAATGGCTTTCACTTGATCTTCACCGATAAGGCTCATATTACGTTGCTCCGCCTCCGCCACGATGAGCTGCGACCGTGCTTCCATGACTTGTGCTCTACGGGTCTGTTCCTGCTGCTGATGGTACCATGCTCCGCCTCCGCCTAAGATAGCACAGACGACAAGTACGGCTGCCCCTTGTTTTATATGACGCGGCGTGAAAATATTAGCTGCTTGTTCTTTTACTGTATTCATCATTGTCTTCTTTTCCATATAAATCACTCCTTATTGTTTGTTTCCTCGCCCCTTCTTCCGGGTACACTTGTACTATACCGGATAAATCTAAAATCCATCTAAACAGGGCCATAACTTCATCATAAGAATAAGTTTATACGGAGGTTATACTAAAGTTTTGTATCTCGTTATGGAAAATTTAGGATTACGCTGTATACTATAGTATATATAGTTCATATTCATGCTGCACAGCTTGCAGGAAAGAAGGGTACCCCATGAAGCTACGGGATATATCTTTACAAAAACGAATCCTCTTCGCCAATTTTATGATGGTTTTTGTACCAGTTGTCGTGCTGATTTGTATTGGCACCATACTCATTGGCGGATTACGCCTTGCCGGAACGGCACGGCAAAATGACTTGGCTGCTTTATGGCCTGAAAAGGGACCATCCTTATCTATCCAATATGCGATTACATCCCTGCGTAATAAAGCTGACAAAAAAACCTCCCATGTCAAAGATATGGGAGAAGATCTGCATATATTAGAAAAGCAAGGCATCCAGACTGCCGTCATCGAAAACGGCCAGTCCCGTTATGTAACACCGGGAACGACAGTCCGCACGTTACAACATATCATTGCTGCCAAATGTCCTTCCCCTTCGTCGTCTTTATATTGGGATGACGAGGGCATTGCCTTCTGCTATACCTCACCTAAATCAGGTACAACCGTACTTGCTGCCGGCCACTTGCCGTTTTTAGCACAAGGGCCTGCCCATGACGGACCGGCCAAGGAAATCATTCAATTTCTGTTGCTTATCATCGTAGGTACAGCGATTCTCACGGTCATCTGTATGGGGCTCTACGTATCGCGGCTGCTATCACGACAAATACTGGAGCCCTTAGGATCCCTGCGCAATGCGTCTGCCGAAATACGCCGGGGAAATTTAGATACACCGGTACCCATTCCCAGTCAGGATGAACTAGGCGATACGTGCCGTGATTTTAATATGATGCGACTGGAATTGAAACACAGCCGCGATGAGCGGGAAGCGTACGAACAAAGCCGTAAAGAACTTATTGCCGGCATTTCCCATGATATCGCTACGCCACTCACACTGGTCAAGGGCTATTCCAGCGGTCTCCTTGAAGGAATTGCCACTACACCAGAAAAACAACACCGCTACTTCGGCCATATTTATCATGCAGCATGCACGATGGAGCAACTCGTCGATAGTCTGTTCCTGTTTTCCAAACTAGAATTAGGACGTATTCCCTTCACCATGGAACCAGTTCCTATTTACCGTTACTTTGAAGATTTCACGGCAGAGCGGAAAGACGCACTACAGCAGCAAGGATTGTCGCTCACACTGGACAGTAAAAATACGGAAGTCGTCGTGTCATTAGATCGCATGCAGTTCCGCCGTGTCGTCGAGAATATCATCGGCAATAGCTTGAAATATAAAGAAGGTGCTACAGCCCGCATGGACATTCATATACAGCCATTGGCTGACAGTGTCACCATTTCTTTTGCCGATCACGGAAAGGGCGTCAGTACAGACCAATTACACAAGATTTTTGATAGTTTCTACCGTACCGATGCTGCCCGCACAGATACGACAAAAGGCAGCGGTTTGGGACTGGCTATTTCCAAACAGATTATTCTCGGTTTAGGCGGTCAGATTCGTGCCAGCCAGACCCTTGGCGGCGGCTTGACTATTTCTATTACCTTGCCCATGGCAAAGGAGGACTCTCATGAAACAGATTCTAATCATTGAAGATAATCAGGAAATCATCGAATTGGAGCGGGATTTCTTAGAAGCTAACGGCTTTGCCGTCACGGCTGCCACTGATGGCAGACAAGGACTGGAAAAGGCATTGTCCGGCGACTATGGCCTCATTTTATTGGATATCATGCTGCCCGGAATGGATGGCTTCCAAGTATGCCGAGAAATCCGGGCAAAAAAAGAAGTGCCCATCTTAATGGTCACAGCAAAACGGGAAGATATCGACAAGATCCGTGGTCTCGGCTTGGGAGCTGATGATTATATTTGCAAACCCTTCAGTCCGACAGAACTGGTAGCCCGTGTCAAGTCACATATTACGCGGTACGAACGCCTGACAGGGCTGGCGGAACGGGATCAAAAGACCTCCCTTTGTTTTGGCAGCTTAGAAATACAACCAGAAAAGCATCGCGTTTTTTCTGAAGGAAAAGAAATCACACTGACCCATCGTGAATTTGAATTATTGGCTTTTTTAGCACAGCATCCGGGTATCGTATTCAGCCGGGAACGATTATTCGACCGCGTCTGGGGACAAGATGCGCTCGGTGACACGGCTACTGTCATGGTGCATGTCAACCGCATCCGTGAAAAAATAGAACCGGATCCGTCGAACCCCATATACATAGAAACAGTGTGGGGTGCCGGATACCGGTTCAAAGAAACGGATTAGATCTCCTTTATTTATTCTGACAATTCTTCCCATTTTTCATAGGCAGCGTCTAATTGGTGCTGTGTTTCCTCGTATTGTTTCGTCAAGTCCAGCATCACGTCAGCATCGCTTTGGTTAGCCGGCATGTTCATTTGAACTTCATACATTTTTATGGTCGCTTCCAGCTCGGCTATCTTCAGTTCGACTTTTGCCAGCTTTTGCGCCGTTCCATACGAGGAAGCTTTATGTATTGCTTTTGCTTGAACCGGTACAGGTGGTGCCGGTTCTTTTTTTATAGGTGCTGCATCTGGACGTTTGATCAAGTCTTTGCTGATTTCCCGTTCCGTCTCCGCTTGTTCCTGCGCCGCTAATTCTGCCGCTTCTTTTTCCTTTTCCCGATAATACGTATAATTCCCGACAAATTCTGTAAGCTTCTTCTGTTCGAGCACTAAGGTACGTTGTGTGATCTTATCAAGGAAATACCGGTCATGCGAAACAACCAGATACGTACCGCCAAAATCCAGCAGTGCCTGTTCAAGGACTTCCCTCGTAGGGATGTCGAGATGGTTCGTCGGTTCATCGAGGATCAGAAAATTGGCGCCCTGCAGGAATAGTTTCAATAAGGCTAACCGAGCTTGTTCGCCACCACTCAAGCTGTCAATGACCTTGAATACATCATCGCCGCGGAACAGAAAATGCCCTAGTGCCGCTCTGGCATCATCTTCGCCATAGGTGAAATCATTCATGATTTCTTCCAAAACAGTCCAACTTCCGTGGAGTTCTGTATGTTCCTGCGCAAAATACCCGATATGGACCCGGCTTCCCAACGTAATGTGGCCGCTATCTGGTTGCTTTTCACCCATGATCATGCGGATGAGCGTCGTCTTCCCTGTACCATTAGGACCGATAAGGGATGCCGATTCGCCGCGCCGCAATAATAGCGACATATGGTCGAAGAGCTGCCGGTCTGGGAAGCCGCCGCAAATATCGTCGACGACAAGGACTTTCTGACCACATTCTTCTACAGGAGCAAAATGGAAATGAAGCGTCGCTGCTTCGGCAGATAATTCAATCCGATCCAGCCGGTCCAATTGGGATTGGCGTCCCCGCGCTTGTTTAGCCTTGATGCCGGCTTTATATTTACGGATATATTCTTCTGTTTCCCGAATATGTTCCTGTTGTTTCTTATATGCCCCTTCAAGGGCTTTACGGCGTTGCTGCCGTTGTTCTATATATGATGAATAATTTCCCTTATATTTTGTAACCGTGCTATGATCAAGTTCTAAGATTCCTGTAGTTACTCGATCCAAAAAATACCGGTCATGGGATACGATGAGGATACCGCCGCCATAGGACAATAAATACCCTTCGAGCCATTCGAGCATATCCATATCGAGATGGTTCGTCGGTTCATCCAGAAACAAGTAATCCGGGCGACGCACTAAGGCTTTCGCCAAGTTGATCCGTGTCTTTTGACCGCCAGAAAACTGCCGGACTGGCCGGTCCATATCATCCTCTGTAAATCCTAGTCCGTGGACTATTTTACGGGAAGACGATTCATATTCATAACCGCCAAGCCATTCAAATCGTTCTTGCAAGCGGGCATAGCGGTTCATCGCCCCTTCATCATCAGGATGATCCTGCATCTCCTGTTCTGCCTCTTTGATTTGCTGTTCAATAGATAGCACATCCTGCCAAGCCTCGGTAATCGTCTGCCGCAGGGTAATATCGTCATCGACGGTAATATCCTGTTGTAAATAGCCGATGGATTCACCTTCGGAAACTGAAAACATGCCATTGTCATAGTCTTCTTCACCAATGAGGCATTTAAGAAGCGTTGACTTACCGGCACCATTAGCCCCAATAAGACCGATCCGTTCGCCGCGGCGGATCTCAAAGGTAACATCGTGAAAAACCGTATGGATGCCAAATGATTTTGCTAATTTCTGTACTTTAATGCTGCCCATGATTCGTCCTTTCTGTTTCTGTCATGACGTCAATGCCTACCATTGCCATCGCTTTCGCTCCTGTCAGGGCCTGCATCTTGCCATACGTACTGCCGGCGGCAACAGCAAAAGCCGGCGTATGGGCAGCAATATCACAACCGATACATATCTCTGGCTGGCTCACACGGGTAATGTGGCTGACGTCGCCTACGTCTGTAGAACCTTCGGCATGCTCATCGTCTTTGATACCGAATTCTTCGTAAAGTTCACTGAATGCATCTGCGAAATACACGTCCAGCCTGGCATCATTCACCATATTGCGAAATAGTGGTTCGTAATGATACATATCCAGCGTCGTTCCATGTGCAGCTGACACGTCCTGCGCCATACGGCGTATTTGTGGCAGCATCGTTTTTTCCAGGAAATCCGCATCAAGAGCACGAATGGTCGCTTTCATAACGGCTTTGTCAGGAATAATATTGGGAGCAGTACCGCCATCGGTGATGATGGTCCCGATAATATGGCGTTCTTTCAGCTGTTTATCATAGTTTTTTAACTTGCCATAGAAATCGACGAGAGCATCCAGGGCGTTAATACCATGGTAGCATGGATCGGCAACATGAGCTGCTTTGCCAAGAAACGTAAATTCCATAGGATGCGTCGCATACGATGTTCCGCCGATCTGTGTTTTATCCGATCCCGGGTGAATGATGACAGCTGCATCAATATCATCAAAAACACCATGATCACTCATATAAATCTTACTGCCTTCTGTTTCTTCGGCAGGACAACCAAAAACATGAACCGTTGCTGCCTCTCCACAAACGTTAGAAAAAGCAATAGCCGCACCGACACTCATAGCCGCAATAAGGTTATGACCACAGGCATGGCCCAAACCGGGCAGTGCATCGTATTCTGCCAAAAAAGCCATTTGGCAGGCACCGTGGCCAAAAGTCGCATGGAACGCTGTCGGAAAAGCTTCTGGTACGAGGTCCGTTACGGTGAAATGGTATTTTTCCAATATATTCCGTAAATACGCTGAAGCCAGTACTTCTTGTGTACCGATTTCAGGGTGTTCATGCAAATAATCAGCAATGCCATATATAAGGGACTGCAAGTCATCCACACACTGGCAGGCTTTTTTTTTCATTTCGTTCTTATTCATCATGTTCTCCTCATAGGGTGGTTTTACATCATATCATTGTATTATAACATCCGCCTGATGCCTTGTCAGGTGCAGATGTACATTTTGTCCTAAGGGAAGCCAGGCATTATCCCGGCCATGACCTGCAGGAAAGCCCCATAAGGCTGGCTTTCCCCATCGCCGGGCATACTGCGTAACAACATCTTTCACCGTAAATTCATACGGCTGTGCTTCTACAGGCATACATTTGGTGAATTCTCCAAACAGGATGCCCTGTACTCTGTCGATGAGACCGGATTGTTCCAATTGCCGTAACATGCGATCCAGGGAATATGCTTCTTCCCCTATTTCTTCTAGTAACAAAATACCATCGCTGCCGTCGAGACCATAGGTTGTGCCAGTCGTCACGGACAGGAGCATCAGGTTGCCACCGCATAAAGGGCCGCTGACATCACCGGGAACAATCGTTTCCAACGTACATGACGGTGGCAAATCCGGCACACCTGTATGCCATGGATCTGCCAAGCCCTGCGTAAATTGGGCTATCGTATAGGGCGTTGGCGCACGTCCCAGCGACATGACCATAGCCCCGTGAATCGTTGCCATATGGCAGCGCTGCTGCAATACTGTATGAAGTGCCGTAATATCACTGAATCCGATAAACAGCTTGGGATGGGCCCCTATCCTGTCGTAATCCAGAAGCGGTAACAGCCGTGTCGCCCCATAACCGCCGCGAAGACAAACAATACCAGCCACCTCATCATCGGCAAAGGCCGCATTAATATCATTGGCCCGGACAGCATCAGAGCCAGCCAAATACCCGTCAGCAGCATACACTGACGGGTAACATTTTGTTGTATAACCGAGGCTGTGCAAAAAAGCTAATCCTGATTCGATACTGTCATCAGCCAAGGCTGACGAGGGTGCGACGATGCCAAGCGTATCGCCGGAGTGCAACCCTCGTGGAAATATATACTTCATCCTGTCCCTTTCTCCTATACCAGGGTAATCTATACAGCCCTTTTATTCGATATAGGCACGTTTAAAATCTACGATTCCTAACGGAGACCAGTGATAGCCTTTAATGTAAGACTGGGCCACATACGGCTGCGTCGTGTAATAAATAGGAATGATAACGCAGTCATCGAAAAGAATTTTTTCAGCATCATGGAGATATTGAAGACGCTGTATTTCATCATTCGTTTCCTTTGCCTTTTTAATCAGCTCATTGTAGGCATCATTGTGATATTGGGCGTCATTTTCTTCGTCAGAAAATACTTCCATAAAAGACATGGGGTCAATGTAATCAGCAATCCACGACGCTCTGGCGATTTGATAATCCCCTTTTGCCCGTGATGCCATAAATACCTTCGATTCCTGATTCATGAGATGGACTTCAACACCGAGATTTTGCTTCCACATGGCCTGCATCGCTTCTGCTACTGCTTTATGCATTTCATTCGTATTAAAGAGAACCGTTACTTCCGGCAGGGGATGATCCCCATCATACCCTGCTTCCTTCAGCAGTTGCTGTGCCTGCGGTACATCTTCTGTTATACAATTGCCTCCGTCAGCACGGAAATCCGTCCCTGTTACTTCATCTACGATTCCTGGCGGTACCCAGGCATAGGCAGCTTGTTTCTGACCACGGACAATATAATGGATCAGATTTTGCCGTTGTATAGCCAGTGCAAAAGCTCGACGGACACGGACATCATCAAAAGGCTTAGCTTGGACATTGAACACATAATAGTATGCTCCTAAATACGGAGCAATACGATACAAGCCCATTTTTTCCAGCCGTGTCTGATCTGACGGCGGCGGTTCAACCGTCATATTCGCTTGATTGCTTTCAACGAGGGTCAGTCGAGTTGCCTGGGAGTCACTGATGGGAAATTCCATATGGGATAATTTCACTGCATCTGCATCCCAATACGCATCATTCTTGACCATATCGATCTGACTGGAATGGATCCAGCGCGTGATTTTAAACGGACCGCTGCAAATCATCGTTTCTGCATCAGAAGCCCACGTATCAGGATTGGCTTCAACGATTTTCCTAGGCACAGCATAATAGCAGTGATTCGCTGTCAAATTAAGAAAATATGCAGTCGGATTCTGCAAACGGACTTGCAGCGTCTGGTCATCAAGAGCCGTTACACCTACTTCATGAGCTGACGCCTTTTTATTGAAATACGCTTCCGCTTTATCAATGGGAAACATCATGTATGCATTCTCTGAGGCAACCTCGGGATTCATGACCCGTTTCCAGGAATATTCTATATCCTGTGCCGTAATAGCCGTACCATCGCTCCAGCGGATGCCATCACGGAGATGAAATGTATAGGTTTTCCCATCAGGCGAAATCTCCCAAGACTTCGCCAACGCCGGTTGAGGCATATCCTGTTCATCCAAACGAGTCAATCCTTCAAAAAGTTGCAATTCTGTATTGTTTTCTGGTAACGTCGTCGTCATAGCCGGATCCAGACGAGACGGTTCCGCTTCCAGGACATAACTCACCGTGTCAGGATGACGCACAGCGCTACAGCCGCTGAGAGCCAAGACTGCTATGGCTGTCACTGCTGTTACTATATATTTCCATTTCATTGTCCAGCACCTCCCTGGATGTGATGACAGGCGGCAAACCGCCCTGGTCCGACTTGACGCAGTAACGGTTCTTCCTGTCGGCAGCGCTCATCTGCATAGGGACAGCGCGGATGAAATACACAGCCTGACGGTACATCCAAGGGGCTCGGTACTTCTCCTTTGACAACACTGCAGGGCTTTGCCAGCGGGTCCGGCCGCGGTACAGAGGCAATAAGGACCTGCGTATATGGATGCAGCGGCGTATGGAATACAGCATCACCTGGGCCGATTTCGACAAGGCGCCCCAAATACATAACGCCTATACGATGACTTATGTGATGCACCATGGCCAAATCATGGGCAATGAACAAATAGGACAGCCCCAATTCCTTCTGCAGCCGTTGCAACATATTGACAATCTGTACCTGCACAGATACATCGAGCGCCGATATAGGTTCATCACAAAAGATGCACTGCGGTGATACGGCCAATGCTCTGGCAATACCGACACGCTGTCGCTGGCCACCGCTGAATTCATGGGGATACCGCTGTGCCGCTTCACGGCTCAGATCAACTTGTTCCAGCAGTGCCCCTACTTTGGCCTGTCGTTCTGCATTGGTATGATATAACTGATAATTCCGCAAGGGTTCACTAATAATATCTTCAACAGTCATGCGCGGATCGAGTGAAGAATACGGATCTTGAAAAATCATCTGCACATGACGGCGAAATTCTCTGGCTGTTTTTTCCTCAGCTGTATCCTTGCCTTCATAAAACACCTGTCCTGCCGTCTTGCTATATAGACCCAAAACAGTACGGGCAAATGTCGATTTACCGCAACCAGATTCACCGACAAGGCCTACGGTCTCACCAGCATGGATGGTCAGGGATATATCACGGACTGCCGGCAACACGCTGACAGGCCTGCCCAGCCAGTTCGTTTCCATAACAAATTCTTTTGTCAGATGGCGAATCGCAATCAGATCCATCAGGCATTCCCTCCTTTTGCCATATCCGGGCTGAGAAGCCAGCACGAAGCTGTATGTCCGTCGCCCTGCCTGTATGCCGGAGGCTGGCGGTGCATGCAAATGTTCATCGCATGCGGACAGCGGGGATAGAATCGGCATCCTTCTGGCAAATGGAACAAATCTGGCGCCTGGCCGTCAATACCAGTCAGTATTTTATCTTTATGATCCGGATCTGGCAAGGATGCCAGAAGACCTGTAGTATATGGATGAGCAGGACGATAAAAAATATCTTCACCGCTTCCCTCTTCAACAATAGTACCGGCATACATCACATAAATCCGTCGGCACATTTGGGCAATAACGCCTAAATTATGGGAAATGAGAACGACAGCCATGCCAGATTGCTGCTGCAGTTTCCGAAGAAGTGCCAGTACCTGAGCTTCAGTGGTCACATCGAGAGCTGTCGTCGGTTCATCAGCAAAGAGCAGACGCGGCGAACACGATAAGGCCATAGCTATAAGACAGCGCTGACGCATACCGCCTGATAATTCGTGCGGATACTGATGGAGCCGTTTTTCTGGTGATGTCATACCCACATCCCGCAACAGTTCTGCTGCTTTGACAGTGGCAGCATGACCATCCAGATGCTGATGGAGCTGCAGGCCTTCACGAATCTGACTGCCAATCGTAAGGACCGGATTCAGCGCCGTCATGGGATCTTGAAAAACCATGGCCATATCACGCCCTCGCAACGTATTCATTTTCTGCTCGGATAGCGGTATGACATCGCAGCCATCCCAATATATATGACCGCTGCTATACACAGCCGCCCCCGAAGGAAGTAATTTCATCGCGCCTTGAGCAGTCACTGATTTACCACAACCTGATTCTCCGACAATACCGACAGTTTCTCCTGCTGCAACAGACAGGGACACGTCATGGATAGCTTCCAGCGTACCGCGATACGTATGGAACGATATGGACAAGTGACTAATCTCCAGTAATGAGTTCATCAGTTTCCCTCCTTCTGATTCTGCGGATCCAAGGCATCACGAAGGCCGTCGCCCAGGAACATAAATCCCAGCATCGTAAGACACAATGCCAGTGCCGGGAAAATCAATTGAAACGGAAATGAACGCATACTGTTAATGCCTTCTGACGACAAAACACCCCAGCTAGCCATCGGCGCTGATACGCCGAGACCGATGAAGCTCAAAAATGCTTCTGTAAAAATCGCATCTGGAATAGATAACGTCAGCGTAACAATGATCGGACCAACACAGTTGGGAATCATATGACGGCGCAGGATCTGCCAGTTCGACGTACCACAAGCCCGCGCCGCCATGACATAATCCTGCTGTTTCAGACTGAGGATCTGACCACGGACGATACGAGCCATATTGAGCCAATAGGCAATCCCAAGGGCAATATAAATGTTCAACAAGCCAGGCTTGAATACTACCATGAGCAGGATGACGTAAAGCAACATAGGAATGGAGTAGAGAACATCGATGACATGCATCATCATCCGATCCACTTTGCCCCCTGCAAGACCGGCTATACCACCATATAAGACACCAATAAAAAGATTGATCAGGCTAGCAACAAGACCGATAGACAGGGAAATACGGGCTCCATAGAGGACGCGGACAAAGAGATCCCGCCCCAGGGAATCCGTACCGAACCAATGGGCTGCCGACGGCCAGGCATTGGCGCCGGTCAAATCCTGATAATCATATGTATAGGGCACTACCCACGGACCCACGACAGCCAGTACGGTCATAATAATAACGATTGCCATCCCCCAAAGAGCGAGGCGATTTTTTTTCATTTGCTGCCATCCCCGGTCACGCAAGGTCTGAGGTGCTACATAGGCACCAATCCGGTCTGCATCAGTAATGGGCTGAAATTCATGAGCCTCCATAGCTATTCCCCCTTCGTGTTCTTCAACGTGATCCGCGGATCTAATAACGGATACATGACATCGATAAGCAAATTCATGATCATAATGAGAAAGCTATAGAAAATCGTAATGCCCAAGATAACGGTATAATCACGGTTATAAATACTGGTAACGAAATGCCGGCCCAGCCCCGGAATCGCAAACATCGTTTCAACGATGAAGCTGCCTGTAAGCAAGGCTGCCGTAAGCGGACCGATGTAACTGACCACTGGCAGCAAAGCATTACGCAACGCATGATGCCAGAGAAGCTTCCATGTACCAACGCCACGGGAACGGGCTGTACGAATATAATCTTGGGCCAACGCATCGAGCACACTCGATCGGGTCAGACGCATGATAAACGCCGTTGGCTGTGCTGCCAGTGCCAGCGCCGGTAAGATGGCATACGCCGGCCCTTTCCACATAGCTGCCGGCAAGACAGGCCACGTAAAGGCAAAGAGCTGAATGAGGACAGCCGCTAATATAAAACTCGGCACAGAGACACCTAACGTCGCACCTACCATCATACTATAATCTATCCACGTATTTTTATACCAGGCAGCCACCATGCCGGCAAAAACACCAACACCGATTGCTAATAACAATGCTGCAAGGCCTAATTCTGCTGAGACAGGCATTGTTTCGGCAATAATATCGTTGACGGTCTTGCCGGGGTATTTATAAGATGGCCCCAGATCAAGGACAGCTGCATGTTTGACATAATCGACATACTGATCCCACAGCGAATCATCCAGATGATAGCGGGCTTCGACAGTCGCCATGACTGCTGGAGGCAGTTTCTTTTCCTGTGTAAACGGCCCGCCAGGAATAGCATGCATAAGGCCGAAGGTGATCGTAATGATGACCCATAGAACGACGCAGGCGCCGACCAGGCGTTTTGTAAGATAGACAAACATGGGCAATCCCTCTTTACGTTAAATTTTAATAAAAATCATATACATTAAGTACATAATATAACTATTATATATGGCTGAGCACAATAGTTCAAGAGTCCCTATTCGTATTATCCAACAGCGCCACTCCTCTATAAAAAACAAAGGATTTGCGGTATAATATGTTGTTAATGCGATTGGTTTACGAAAGAATCAGGTGACACTATGAATTGGAAAATCTGTCTCGCTACTTTGACCTGTAATGTCGTCTTCATGTCAGCTAGTTATACTATGCTTGTACCATTTTTACCACTGTATCTGACTCATGAATTAGGCTGCGATCCCGCCTCTGTCAACCTGTGGTCTGGTCTTGTTTTTTCCTCTTGTTTTGCCATTACAGCCGTAATGACGCCTATTTGGGGCGGACTGGCTGATAAAAAAGGGAAACGGCTCATGGCTATGCGAGCCAGCTTTCTATTAGCTATCAGTTACTTTCTCGGCGGTATCGTCCAGACACCGTTACAGCTGACATTGATGCGTGTTTTCCAAGGCTTTGCCTGCGGCCTGTGGCCTATGGAATTAGCTATCATGACTATTTACGCACCCCCTAAAAAATTAGGACTGTGCCTCGGTGTCATGCAAGGCGGTCTCACAGCCGGCGGCGTCATTGGACCACTCTTCGGCGGTATTTTAGCTGAAATCTTTGGTATGCGCATGTCCTTCTTTCTGGCAGCAGCTGCCCTGTTCGTCAATTTTCTGGTCCTGACGTTCTGTATCAAAGAACCGCCAGACAGCCTCGCCATACCGGAAAAAAACGGTGCCGCCGTAAAAGAACCGCACCTGTGGAAGAATCCGGTAATCCGCAATCTATTGCTGTACTCCATTTTTGTTTCCATGGTCATCCTGCTCATTCAGCCCATATTGACAACGTATATCACTGCTTTAGCCGGTGAAATGGACAACTTAGTCCTCGTATCGGGGTTCATTTTTTCACTCGGTGGTTTTGCCAGTGCTATGACAGCACCGTTATGGGGACAATTCGGGCAGCACCATGGATTCCATAAGTCATTGACCTATGCCCTTATGGCCGCTTCCATTTGCAGCTTCATCCAGGCACTGCCGAATAATCTCTATTATTTCGCTGCTTGTCAGTTTGCTGTAGGGTTGTTTTTCTCTGGCATTTACCCCTCTATCAATGCTATATTAGCTGAAAGCACAGATTCCCATACGAAAGGACGTGTCTTCGGTCTCTTATTCTCAGCTCAGCAGATTGGTTCTATGTTAGGGCCGCTCCTGGGCGGTGTCATCGCTACCATGTTAGGCATGAAATACGTCTTCGTGACCGCAGGAATCATATTGGCAGCCATCAGCATAGCTGTACAACGACAGCAGAACAAGCGATAACTGCTAACGGAGCCCCCTTATTCCATTGCGTTGACTACCGTTCCATCCTTGCGCAAAAATAATTGTTGTGGTTTTTCTTGAGATGAGAATTGCATCGGTGTCATAACTGCCGCATAGCTGCCAGCATCGTTCATAACGATCAAATCACCTGGTTTAAGTTTGGGTAACACCATATCCGTTGCAATAACATCCGTCGCTGCACACAAATTGCCCGCTAAAGTCACCATTTCCGTTTCCTTTTCTTCTGTAAGCGCATCTATCGGGAACGCATCTGTACAAGTAAAAAATGGTTCATACATAGTCGGGTGTTCTTTATCTGTATAATGCCGGACCAGCTGGTTTAAACTTGGTCGGACAAAACCATTGAGCGTATTTTGCAATATGATGAAGGTTTTGCCTCGCGACTCTTTGCGATCCAACACCTTAGTAACGTAGTATCCGCTATCCCCAACGGCATACCGTCCAGTTTCCAAAATGATTTTCGTACCAGCTAATTTTTTTCTGTATGCGTCTATCAGTACCGCTGTTTGACGTCCTAATCGTGCTGTATCCAGTGGTACATCGCTACGAGAATAGGGAATACCAAGACCGGATCCCATATTCACAAACGTAAGCGCATATCCTAATGCTTGCCGAATCGTATACGCCAATTGAAATATTTTTTTATGATATGCTGCCAATACATCGGCCTGTAATTCCTGACTTTTAACATGGACATGGATACCAATGATTTTTATATTGGGTAACTGTACCCATTGCGAAATCAATGACAGTACTTGTTCTTCATCTATACCAAATTTAGATGGCATCCCCTTATCCATTGTAAACGTAAAATCAGGATTAATGCGAATACCGATTGGGACTATGATACCCTTTTCCTGCGCTATTTTCTGTATCTTCATGATTTCAGCAATACTGTCAGCTATCACAGTAGATTTCCCTAGCGCCTCTTGTATATCTGCTTCCCTTTTTCCTGGTGCCGAATACAGGATATGCGCAGCTGGCACGCCTGTTGATACAGCTAGTTTGACTTCGTTCAGGCTGGCTGCATCAACGCCAAAACCTTGCGCACATACACAGCGTACAACAGCTGGTGCTGGATTGGTCTTCATAGAATATAAAAAATCAACTAAAGGGAAATCCTGTTGAAGACGATGGGTATTTTCTATGATTCTTTTTTCATCATATAAATAAAAGCTGTCATATTGCTGTCCTTGTTCCCATATGCGTTGTTTGATATCCATTACAGTATCCTCCCTGTTCCTATGATGAATAGACAATACGATGTACTATGTTTACTATACCATCACCACAATATTGGTACAAGGCTGATTTTCATACGGATGCCCTCAAGACTTTCTACGCCTAATCAGGCAAAAAAAATACTCCGGACTAAAAGTCCGGAGATTCGTTTATTACGTGGTCGGAACGGCGAGATTTGAACTCGCGACCTCTTCCACCCCAAGGAAGCGCGCTACCAAGCTGCGCCACGTCCCGTCAACGTTCTTATTATACATTACGCTTTAGCGCTTGTCAATAAGAAGTATACCCTGCTCATTTACATAATTTTTATATTCATGATTCCCTTGACTTCACGAATCTTTATTTCCGTAATAACCATTTTACCAAGACAATGCTAAATTCATAAAGCAATATCATGGGAACCGCAATCATGGCCTGTGTAAATATATCCGTTGTCGGCGATACGATTGCTGCAAAAACGAATGCAATGACAATCATGATCTTCCGCTTGCTTTTTAGGAATGTTGATGTAATGAGGCCGGCTTTGGCTAAAAGGAACAAGATGAGCGGTAGCTCAAAAACGATACCAAAAGGCAGCTCAAAGGCAATAAAAAATGATAAATATGCATCCAGCGAGAACATGGGTTGTAATGTATCCGTTGCAAAACCCATGAAAAAGGTCACTGCTGCCGGCAATACAGCAACGTAAGAAAAAGCTAAGCCAGCGTAGAACAGTAAGACTACCGTCGGGATGAACCACCACACGGATACACGCTCTGACGGCTTCAATGCCGGTCGGACAAAAGCCCAGACTTCATAGCACAGAACTGGCAATGCAGCCATGCAGCCTGTAAATACAGCGATTTTGATATATGAAAAAAACACCTCCGCCGGATTGAGGAAATACAGCTTCCCTGCCGGTGCTGCAATAGCCGCGATAATATCTTCCACATAGGCATAGGCAATGCCACTGGCAGCTGTTACTACGACCAGACAGATAATAAGCCGAAAACGGAATTCATCCAAATGACCGCTTAAGGGCATATTCGCCTGATCAGCAGGCACGATCTCCGTCTGTTTGTTTAGTTCCTGGTTTTCTTGGTTTTCATTTTCTTTAGATTCCATATAACATGACCCCATAAAAGAATATGTGACAATGGCAAGCAACAACCTGTACGGGCATCGCCAGGGATATCTTTGCAGTTCCGCTCTGCCTGAACTGGTCCTACGTAAAAAGCTTCATCATTCTGCTGATAGTCAGCTGCATGATGAAGCTTTTTATGGTGCCGGGGGTGGGACTTGAACCCACACGGTGTTACCCGCCTGATTTTGAGTCAGGTGCGTCTGCCATTCCGCCACTCCGGCATGTATCTTGTTCGTACCAAGCATCCTTAGCACAAGAATGATTATACCAATTATTTATATGTTCGTCAAGGAATTTTCCTGAAATTATTTTTTTGCTGATTTTTTAATCCATTCATGGTAAAATCGTAGTAAACAATACCTCTATCATGAAAAGAGTGATACTATGCTAGTCCATGAACTACTCGCCTATGGGCGGGACGAAGATGTCGCCGTCGTTGACCGAAAAAAAGAGATCACCTATCGCGCGCTGCGACAAGCTGTAACCGTATGCCGCAATAACCTTTATGCCGCCGGTGTACGCCGTGGCGACCGCATCGCTATTTTTTCCCGCAAGACCGTCAACTACATCGTGTCGTATATGGCTATTTCTTCTCTTGGTGCCATTGTCGTCCCCATTAATATACAACTCAGTATCCGTGAAACAGCTTATATCCTAAAAAGCTCAGGCAGTACCTTCCTGCTAACCTCCCGTCCGTTCGACTGGACAGCGAAAGAGTACACCAAGGAATTCATCGGCACGTTGAAACAGTTGGATATCGAAACCTGCAGTATTCCAGCTGGTGCCCCGCCTGCTCCACCCTTACCGGCATATTTCAAAGCATGTGAACCATATATTATTATCTATACGTCAGGAACGACTGGTTCCCCCAAAGGCGCCGTCCTGAGCCATAACAATATAACCTGTAATGCCCGCCAAGTCCAGGAAGTCCTCCATATCACACGGAACGATAAGATTCTTTGCATTTTGCCAATGTATCATTGTTTCTGTCTTTGCACAGGCATCATGAATCCGCTCCTGGCTGGTGCCAAAATCGTCTTATTCGATTCCTACACCTTAAAGGACGTCGTCAAATGCATTCGTGATTATGAGCTCACCGTTGTTTATCTTGTTCCGTCCATCTGTACGGTCCTCATTCAAACAGCAACAAAAAAGGATCTGGCTACTGTACGATATACTATTTTAGGCGGTACGACGCTGCCGTTACACCTCATCGAGGTCTTTGAAGCTAAATTCGGTTTATCCATTATCGAAGGATACGGCCTGTCAGAGGCCTCGCCCGTCGTAGCTGTCAATCCCCCGGCCAAGGTCAAGGCCGGCTCTATTGGTCTGCCGCTTCCTGGCGTCAAAGTCCGCATCGTCGATGAGGACGGCTATGATGTCCCTAACGGCACAGCAGGACAACTCATCGTCCAAGGTAAAAATGTCATGCAAGGCTATTGGCATCAGCCAGGCGCCACTTCTGAAACATTACGCGGCGGCTGGCTCTATACGGGAGATATCGCCATCTGTGACACTGATAATTATCTGCATATTGTCGACCGCATTAAAGAAATGATCATCAGTATGGGAGAAAATATTTATCCCCGTGAAATTGAAGAAGTATTGTATCAATACCCAGGCATCAAAGAAGGCGCTGTTATCGGCATACCCGATACGGTCCGCGGCCAAGTCGGCTGCTGCTACTATACGACAACAGACAACACTGAGATTTCTCAGCGAGCCTTGAAAAAATTTCTCCAGGAAAATCTAGCCTTATTCAAAGTACCAAAAAAGTATTACAAAATCAGCGAAATGCCTCGTATGGCCAGCGGTAAAATCGCTAAACTAGCACTAAAAGATCTATATAATCGTACACTTTCTGATACTAGCAAAAAATAGTTTCGTCCATACACAAAAATCCGGCAGTCTCTGTTCCTCTGTACAGAAGCTGCCGGATTTCATTATGCACGCAAGATCCATTGACCTTACAATTTAATTATTTCACCAAATCATAGACGGTGGAAACAATGTCACTCCACTGATCCATTTGTTCTTGTTCCGTATGAACCGTCTGGTGTCCGTCCCGGCATTGGCGTTCTACCGAGCTTGGCGCCGTGCCATTATACGTATTCCGCTGATCGACGCAGATTTCAATATCCAAATAATGATGAATATCTTCAGCAAACAACGGACTCATAGCCTGTAATTCTTCGAGGCTGAGCTGTTGCAGGACTTTTCCCTTTTCGATGCAGTAATGGACAGCTTTGCCAACGACAGCATGAGCTTCCCGGAACGGTAATCCTTTCTTAGCTAAATAATCGGCCATATCCGTCGCATTGGAAAAATCTGTTTCCAATACTTCCCGCATATGTTCTTTATTGACCGTCATCTTATCGATCATCGCTGCATAAATCGTCAGAGCGAATTTCAAATTATCGATAGCATCAAAGACGCCTTCCTTGTCTTCCTGCATATCTTTGTCATAGGCCATAGGAATCCCTTTCATCATGGTCAGCACGCCCATAAGATGGCCATAGAAACGGCCAGTTTTACCACGAACGAGTTCACAAATATCAGGATTTTTTTTCTGCGGCATAATCGATGAACCAGTGCAATGAGAATCGTCGAGTTCAATGAATTTAAATTCCGACGAAGACCAAAGAATAAATTCTTCAGACAAACGACTCAAATGCATCATGAGGACAGCAGCAAATTCCAAGAAGGCTATGATGTAATCCCGATCGCTGACAGCATCGAGACTGTTGTCATAGAGTTTGCCAAAATGAAGGGTCTTGGCAACAAAGGGCTGATCCAGCGGATAGGTCGTCCCAGCCAGAGCGCCGGCACCAAGAGGCATCATATCAGCCATATCCCAGGCATACTGCAAATGGATGAAATCCCGGGACAGCATGGAAAAATACGCCATCATATGGTGACTAAACAGGACCGGCTGAGCCCGTTGCAAATGAGTATATCCCGGCATGATGACATCCTTGTGTTTTTCTGCTGCACTGACAAGAGACTGCTGGAGCTGTATGAGTAGTTTAGCGATAGCTGCAATTTCTTTACGGATATACATGTGTGTATCCAGTGCCACCTGATCATTACGGCTGCGCCCTGTATGCAAGCGTTTTCCTGCTTCGCCAATCGCATCAGTAAGGCGTTTTTCTACATTCATATGGATATCTTCTAATTCCACAGAAAACTCAAAATCCCCTGCTTCAATTTGTTCATAAATCGTTTTCAAACCGCTGACAATAGCATCCTTGTCCTCTTGCGAAATAATCCCCTGCTTTGCCAGCATGGTCGCATGAGCAATACTGCCACAAATATCTTCTGCATACATGCGGCAATCATATTGAATAGACGCATTAAATTCCTCTACACTTTTATCTGTAGCCTTCGTAAACCGGCCGCCCCATAATTTCATAATCGTCTGCTCCTTTTTGCAAGATCGTATATTCTCCCTACGAAAATAGGGCGTCCCGAGGGACGCCCCTGCATTGACTTCGGACCTTTTCCTATCTGTCTGTTAGTCTTATCGTACGTGTTACTGTTTATTTGCGTTCTTCATCATCAAAGCACGCATCTTGAGCGGCAAACCAAAGAGGTTGATAAAGCCTTCTGCATCTTTCTGATTGTATACTTCGTCTTCACCGAACGTAACGAATTCTTCACTGTACAAGGAATACGGTGATGTTGCACCAGCGTTGATGATATTGCCTTTATAGAGTTTCAATTTAACAGTACCGCTAACGGTCTGCTGCGTTTCATCAACAAAGGCCTGCAATGCTTCACGAAGCGGCGAGAACCATTTGCCGTCATACACGAGTTCAGCATATTCATTGGCTACGTTTTCTTTGTAATGATAGGTATCTCTATCAAGGCAGAGATATTCCATTTCTCTATGCGCATATACGAGGATAGCACCACCCGGATTTTCATAGATACCACGGCTCTTCATGCCAACAAGACGGTTTTCAACGATATCGACGATGCCGATACCATTTTTAGCACCAATTTCATTGACAGCCGTCATGAGTTCCAAGGCATCCATTTTTTTGCCATTCAATGCGACCGGTTCCCCTTTTTCAAAGGTAAGTTCAATGTATTCCGGTGTGTCAGGTGCTTTTTCCGGTGGTGTCGTCACCATATATACCATATCTTTCGGTGCATTAGCCGGATCTTCCAAATCATCGCCTTCGTGGCTCAAATGCCAAATATTCCAGTCCATGCTGTACGGGTACGGATTTTCTTCTGACTTGTAATCAACTGGTACGTGATGGTCTTCACAGTATTTGATTTCATCTTCACGGGACTTCATATCCCACATTCTCCAAGGTGCAATCAATTTGATTTCAGGAGCCAGGGCTTTTACAGTCAGTTCAAACCGAACCTGGTCGTTACCTTTACCAGTAGCACCATGAGCGATAGCATCAGCGCCTTCTTTTTTGGCAACTTCAACGAGCTTTTTGGAAATGAGCGGCCGGGCAAAGGAAGTACCTAACAAATATTTGCCTTCATATACAGCACCGGCTTTAATTGTCGGCCATACATATTCTTTTAAGAATTCGGATTTAATATCCATAACATATACTTTAGAAGCACCCGATGCATAGGCTTTCTTTTCGATTGCTTCAAAATCATCCGGCTGGCCTACATCTGCACAAGCAGCGATGACTTCAGCACCGGCATAATTTTCTTTTAACCAAGGAATAATGCAAGATGTATCCAACCCACCGGAATACGCTAAGACGATTTTTTTGATATCACTCATGATAGGTTCCTCCTCTATGTAACTACATATATGAATTGTCATTACTTATTGTCTACGGTTGATAGTATACACCTAATTGAAATAATATGCAAGTATTTTGTATATTATTTTTGTCATTTCATCAGGTCTATTTATAAAGCTTCTCTGATTGAGCCTTCCCCTTCCTTCTCAAACAGTACCGTTGCCGAGTATTTCTTTGGAAAATATGGGATTTTTCCCCACAATATGATACAATACACCTAGTTAGGAGGATATATGAAGAAAAAATTCATTGTCGTCTTTTTGCTTGCTTTTGCCGCCTGCGCTATATGGAACACCTTCGTCGATACGCCGAAAGTCAACAAATCAGCTGCCATATCCGTGACAGAGCAACAGCATTGGTGGAATGCTCCCATGGCGGAAGTCAGTGACAGCCTCTATCCCTATCGCCATTTCCGTGAAGCAATGGACAGTCATATAAAAAAAATACCAGTATATGTGTCTATCGGCCTCGTCCCTAAAAATATGCAGCATGCTGTCATCGCTACCGAAGACCGCCGCTTTTATGATCATGGTGCAATCGACATCATCGGTATCGTTCGAGCAATGTACGTGAATTTCCAAACCGGTGAAACCGTCGAAGGCGGCAGTACCTTAAGTCAGCAAGTAGTAAAAAACGTCTTCCTGTCCCAAGAGCGAACGATGACACGCAAAGCGCAGGAAGTCGTCCTGGCCTTCTTGCTGGAACACAACTATACCAAAGATGAAATCCTGGAAATCTATGTCAATACGGCTTACTTCGGTAATAACGCTACAGGCATTGAAGCAGCCTCCCAATCCTACTTCAATGTCAAACCGGAACGGCTGACGCTAGCCCAATCAGCGATGCTGGCAGGACTGGTACAGGCACCTTCGTATTATAACCCCTTAGAAAATTACGACGGTGCCCGGGCGCGACAAAAAACGGTCTTGACGCTTATGGCAGAACAAGGTTACCTCAGTTCTACAGAAGCAGCCCGTGCCTATGACGAACGATTACACTTGCAAAAATAAAAAAGACCAGTCATACTAGCAGCGATGCTAGATGACTGGTCTTATATTTTATACTTCTTTATCCTGTGGTTTATTCGTCAAATAATAAGAAATACGGCTCAGCCCGATAGACAGGTCTTCACGGAATACGAAGATGTTATCAGGAACACTGAGACGAAGCGGCGCAAAAGACAATATCCCTTTAATTCCTGCTGCCACCATTTGATCTGCTACTTGCTGTGCTACTGCAGCAGGTGTCGTAATGATGCCAATCTGTATATCTTCTTTGCGGATGACCTCGCCCATCTGCGAAATAGGCGTAACGATAATACCGCCTACGTTTTGGCCAATGACGCGGTGATCCACATCAAACAAACCGGTCGTACGGAATCCTAATCTGCCAAAGGTCTTATAATTGGCCAGAGCCCAGCCTAAATGGCCAATTCCTACAATACCGATTTTCCAATGCTGCTGCAGGCCGATGATTTCCACGATCTGCTGACATAATTCACTGACATAATACCCTACGCCTTTTTTGCCAAAGGCGCCGAAGCAGGTCAAATCCTTACGGATTTGTTCTGGTGTAATGCCCAGCCGTTCGCCTAATTTCTCTGAAGAAATAATATCGATTCCCGCATCCTGCAATAATAATAAATCTCTGTAATACAGCGGCAACCTTTCGATGACGGCATCTGATATTGCTTTTTTCCGTCTCATGAATAAACTCCCCTATCTATATCCAAACGCTATACCTATAACGATTGATTAAAATGCTAGCCAATTATAGTTACAGATTTATTATATATCATTGTGAATTATTTCGCAAACTTTTTTTGCATCTTTTTTGATATTCTACATACGTATTGGCAAAAAGGGCACATAAAAACCATAATGTTAGTGAAATTTGGGTACTAAATAAATCATAATCTGTCACACCGCTAAACGTAATCGAAACAATTGCCGCCAGTATGGTCATAGCGATGACGCGATCAAATGTATTATTTTTTACATGCCTTAAGAATTTTCCAGCATACCAGGCATTGCCATAGAAAAACCACAATCCAAAAAATGAACCAACCATACCTGTTTCCGCTAAGACATTGAGGAACATGTTGTGCGCATGAAAAATAACGATACCTGCTTCCTGAATAAGTTCATTATATACAGGATACACATATTTAAATGCCCCCCAGCCAATACCTAGTATGGGATGGTCGCCAGCCATGGCCAGCGCTGCCGTCCACATATCGATACGCATCGATACGGATGTATCGGCCTCACTATGAGTAAAAATAGACAAGAGCCGATCCGTAACACCACCATGATAAAAGAGCAGGATTACCGGCACGAAGAGCAACAACAACCATAACCGTTTATCCCATACCAGTCCAAAAAAGACGACTAGTGCACAAACGCTCATCCAGGCACCGCGGGAATACGTCAAAATAAGACATAGCATGAGCAGGGCAAACAAGACTGCATACATGACCTTATGCCAGGTATTCTTCGTCCAAATGACCATGGACGCCGCTGCCCCGAGGACCATGAGCAGAAATGCCGATAATAGATTCGGGTTATACAGCGTTGAATACATACGGCGCCGCAACATAGGAAACGCCGATTGGTCGACCCATTCTGATTCATGCAATGTCAGCATATGGGCATATTGATACAATCCATAGAGAACGACGCAACACGCACTGGCCAGCAGGCACCACAACAGGAGGCGCCGCTCTTCTTCACCACGCAGGAAGTAAAGGACCAGCATATATAACAATATATATTGCAATATGGTAAAACAGTAAAAAGCAATTCCCATGAGCATATGCGGTGCGCCTGCCAGTGATAACAAGGCTGTCAGCGCAAAACCGGCAGCAGGTACAAAAAGCCGCCACCGTGGCAACGGACTGGCATCATATTTCCACACATACCGAGCTGCCAGCAAGGTCGTTGCAATCAAACAGGCTTCCATAATAAAGAGGTTGAGAGGCATAAAAAAAACAGTTCCCATGAGAGCATATACAACACGTATGCGTGCTTTGTCATGAGAACTGGTTGTCTGTAACGTCGTAATGTTCATCATATCGCTCCTTTGCTTCTCATTATACTAGAAATCCCCTGCAGTGGCTAGTTCTGCGTAAACATTACTGTCTCTTATGGGAAATAGGCAAAGGAAACGATAAGATGATATGTTTGTTATATGTCTGTCAGAGAAAACCTACGGCGCAGATAGTCCCTTACTTCGCCTTGAATATACAAGGACCCTACGATACATAAGACCTGTCCTGCCGT
Source organism: Megasphaera sp. (assembly GCA_022486585.1). GTDB lineage: Bacteria > Bacillota > Negativicutes > Veillonellales > Megasphaeraceae > Megasphaera. The sequence goes on along the minus strand of JAKVKI010000002.1, from coordinate 12,936 downwards.
AACGGCAGCAATGGCTTGGTCTAATCCCGCAGCGATACTATCTGCCGCAATGGCTTTACATGGCAGCATGGCCGCCATTTTTTTCGGATCCGATGTCCGTGGTGTCGGTGCTGGTGCACAGACAACGTAATCATCGTCATGAAAAAGTTCTTGTACCATATGAGTATAATCCTTATCGGCAAGAACCGAGAACAGAAATACCCGTTTCCGATCAGCAAAGACATCTTCATAGGTCTTACAGAACGTGTCAATACCTGCCGGATTGTGAGCACCGTCAATGACTATATCCATGCCGCCAGCCCGGATGACCTGAAACCGGCCTGGCCATTTTACATTCGCTGTGCCTTGTTCGATAGCGGTGCGGGTCAGGCGTTTTTCATGACGAGCAATGACCATGAGCGCCATAATAGCTGCCCCTGCATTGGTCCGCTGATGTTTGCCCAATAGCGGAATCGTCGTCGTAATAGCATACCGGCAGTTTTCTCGTACCGTGACCATCTGACCGGTTGCCGGATCCTCCGGACCTGCATTGCCAACAACTTCAAAGCTGTGGTCCAGCGCATAAAGATGACTATGTTTCTGATACGCAGTCCGGGCGATGACCGATAGTGCCGGTTCGTCTGCCGTCGTTACGACGGGAACCCCTTCTTTGATAATGCCCGCTTTAACAGCCGCGATTTCTTCTATCGTATTGCCACAGTATTTCATATGATCCATTGCTACATTAGTAATGACCGATACCTGCGGCACAATGACATTCGTCGAATCGAGAAGACCGCCCAGCCCCACTTCAATGACAGCATATTCTACTTGCTGCTGCGCAAAATACCAAAAAGCTGCTGCTGTCAGCATTTCAAATTCCGTTGGCCGTTCTGTTCCTTCAGCAACTACGGCTTCTACTGCTTCCGCAACGACAGCTGTCGCCGCAGCAAAATCTGCCTGGCTTATATCCCTGCCGTCAATAGCTATGCGTTCTGTATATTCTTCCAGATGAGGCGACGTATAGCGGCCTGTCTTGATGCCACCTGCTGTCAGACCGGCAGCGATCATGGCTGTCACTGACCCTTTGCCATTCGTTCCTGTCACGTGGATCGTCTTATATTGCCGTTCCGGATTGCCCAGCCGGGCAAGAAGCGCTTCAATGCGCCCCAAACCGAGCTGGATACCGAAGGAGCTGGCTGTTTCCAAATACTGTACTGCTTCTGTATATGTCATGCTGCGCCTCTATAACTGTTTCAGGTCTTCCATGCGTTTCGTCAGTGAAGCCATTTTTTCACTATAATCAGCTAACTTTCCTTTTTCTTTGTCAATAACCGCTTCCGGCGCTTTAGCCAAGAATCCCTGATTGGATAATTTTTTAGTCAGGCGTTCGATTTCTTTGGTCAGTTTCGCTTGTTCTTTTTCTACGCGAGCTGTTTCTTTTTCCACGTCAATAAGGTCTTTGAGCTGCAAGTATACTTCGATGCCCGGTACGACTGTAACGACAGCATTGTCCGGTTTAGCATCAGTCGGTGTCAGCAACGTCATGTGATCGACAAAGGCCAGTGTATGGAAATAGGATTCATACGTACGCAACGTTTTAGCCATGGTTTCATCTGCTGGCGCCATCGTAACCGGTGCTTTTTTACCCATAGGCACATTCGATTCAGCACGCATATTACGAATACCTTTGATGGCTTCCATGAGCGTATTCATCGTTGCTGCTTCCGCTTTGAAATCCCATGCTGCCTGGGGCTGTGGCCACGGAGCAACGATGATGGATTCTCCTTCATGCGGCAAATGCTGCCATAAATGTTCTGTAACGAAAGGCATGAATGGATGGAGCATTTCCAAGGTATGCGTCAGCACATAGACCAGGATATACTGAACAGTCCGTTTGCTTCGTTCATCATCAGACTGATAGATACGCTGTTTAGCCAATTCGATGTACCAGTCACAGTAAGAATTCCAAATGAAATTATACACACCATCAGCTGCATCGCCTAATTCAAAGGAATCAAGGTTAGTCGTGACACTGCGGATGGTATCATTGAAGGTCGACAGGATCCAACGGTCAGCTAAGGTCAAATCAGCATCTTCCGGTACAAACGTTTCATCAAAATCGGTAAGATTCATAATAACGAATTTAGACGCATTCCAGATCTTATTGGCAAAGTTACGGTTCGCTTCTACTTTTTCCATATAGAACCGCATATCATTGCCTGGCGTGTTGCCTGTTACCAACGTAAAGCGCAAGGCATCGGCACCATATTCTTCGCAGACTCCCAGCGGGTCAATACCATTGCCCAAGGATTTACTCATTTTACGACCCTGACTATCGCGGACCAAGCCGTGAATAAATACATGGTCAAAGGGGATATCCTTCATGAATTTGCAGGTCATGAACATCATGCGGGCTACCCAGAAGAAGATAATATCATAGCCAGTGACCATGACGCTTGTCGGGAAGAATTGCTGGATATCAGCAGTCTTATCAGGCCAGCCCATCGTCGAGAACGGCCACAGCGCAGAGCTGAACCATGTATCAAGTACATCAGGATCCTGATGGATATGTTTGCTGTGGCAATGCGGGCATTCCGTCAAATCAGTTTTGCTGGCCGATACAGCACCGCAGTCATCACAATACCATACCGGAATTTGATGGCCCCACCAGAGCTGCCGAGAGATACACCAGTCATGAACGTTTTCCATCCAATGATTATATGTTTTAGCAAAACGGTCAGGAACAAACTTTGTCTTATCATCCGCCACCGCTTTGATAGCATCATCTGTCAAAGGCCCCATCTTGACGAACCATTGTTTTGTCGTAAACGGTTCGACAATAGTCTTGCAGCGTGAGCAATGACCAACGGCATGCGTCAGTTCTTCAATATGATCCAAAAGGCCTAATTCTTGCAAATCTTCGACAACGGCTTTACGGCATTCTTCACGACCCATACCATCGTATTTAGCACCAGCCTTGGCATTCATAGTCCCATCGAGGTTCATGATCATAATCGATTCCAAATGGTGGCGCTGTCCCATTTCAAAGTCATTCGGATCATGAGCCGGCGTAATCTTCACAGCACCCGTACCAAATTCCAGGTCAACGTAATCATCAGCAATGATTTCGATTTCACGGTTTACCAGCGGAACGACACATTTTTTGCCAATGTATTTAGCAAATCGTTCGTCTTTAGGATTCACAGCAACAGCTGTATCGCCCATAATCGTTTCCGGACGCGTTGTAGCGATCATGATATACGCATCTTCCCCAACGATTGGGTATTTGACATACCACAGATGGCCTTGTACATCTGAATGGTCAACTTCAATATCACTCAATGCGGTATGGCAATGAGGGCACCAGTTAGTAATGCGCTGGCCCTGATAAATGAGCCCTTCGTTATATAAGTCAACGAAGACTTCGCGGACCGCACGGGCACAGACATCGTCCATGGTGAAGCGTTTGCGGCTCCAGTCACAGGATGAACCCAGACGGCGGACCTGTTTTTCAATACGGCTGCCATACTGTTCTTTCCAAGCCCAGACGCGTTTCAAAAAGGCTTCACGGCCAATATCGTAGCGGGTCTTTCCTTCTTCTTTGGCCAACTGTTGTTCCACTTTGACCTGCGTAGCAATGCCTGCATGGTCTGTACCAGGAATCCAAGCAACGTTATATCCTTCCATCCGTTTGAAACGAACGAGAATATCCTGCAACGTGTTATCGAGAGCATGGCCCATGTGGAGCTGTCCTGTAACGTTTGGCGGCGGCATAACGATACTGAACGGTTTTTTTGAAGAATCCGGTTCCTGATGGAAATAGCCTTTCTTTTCCCAGAAGTCATACCATTTCATTTCAATGTCATTAGGCGCGTAGCCTTCTAATTTTCCTTTATTCCAATTCATGATAAAATTCCTCCTGCCATACAAAAAGCGTTCCCCCATCCTAAGGGTCATCCTTAGGACGAAAGAACGCTATATCTTCCGCGGTACCACCTAATTTGCCACAGCATGCTGCAGCCGCTTCATCAAGGAAATAACGGTTCCTAACCCGGGCAGGCCTTTCCTCCTGCCGGCTCACGGGTGACGTGCCGCTTCTCCATGAGTATCCTCGCACCAATCAGATACCTCTCTGTCCTAGGACAATGCAGCTTCTTCCGTTCAACGCCTCTATTGTTGATACATATTCTAGCAACATTACGAAGATTTGTCAAATAGATTATGGTTTATGTTTCAATGCCATGTATACTCGTTCCGCCGTAATGGGCAATTCCCGAAAACGTACGCCTACAGCATTATATACGGCATCGGCAATGGCTGGTGCCGACGAATTGATGACGATTTCCCCGATGGATTTCGCTCCGAAAGGGCCCTGCGGTTCATAGCTCGGGGCGAATTCAACCCGTACATCGCCAATATCCTGTCTCGTTGGCAACCGGTACTGCATAAACGAATTATTTTGGATGCGTCCCCGCTGATCGAGCTGGACATTTTCTGTCAACGCCATCCCTATCCCTTGGACAATTCCGCCTTCAACCTGGACTTTAGCCAATGCTGGATTGATGACAGTGCCGCAATCGACGACAGACGCAAAGTCGACAACATCAATATGACCTGTTTCCGGATCAATATCCAGTGTCGCTACGCTAGCCATATACGGCGGCGGCGATGTCAGCGAATGATGGGACTCTGTTGCTTCAAGGGCAATGTCATTGCCACACATAGCTCCATTTCCCAGATCTTTGATCGTAATCGTCTTCCCTGTCTCCGGATCGTCTATAGACTGCCCCGTGAATACAAGCCCTTCCGACTGGTCGATGCCAAACACGACAGCCGCCCGGGCCTTCATCCGTTTGATGAGACTCTGACAAGTCAGTTCTACGGCCTTGCCCGTAAGATAGGTCGTCGACGATGCATAAGAACCACTATCATACGGCGACGTATCCGTATCGACGCCGCGAGTTACGATGTCATCGACAGAACACTGCAGACATTCTGCAGCGATCTGAGCCAAAATCGTATCACAGCCTGTACCCATATCGGTCGCTCCAATAGCCAGTGTATAGAAGCCATCATCATTCACTTTGATTGTAACTGATGCCACATCAACATGAGCAATACTGGACCCTTGCATAGACAAGGACATGCCCAGACTGCGGATATGCCCGTTAGGCAGCATCGTACGCGGATAGTTATCCTCCCAGCCGCTCATTTCCTTGACTCGTTGGATGCATGCATCTAACGTACAACTCGATGCCGTATCATTAAAATACGCCGGCATAACTTCGCCTTCATGCACGATATTTTTCAGGCGCAATACAGCCGGGTCCATATGCAGTTGTACTGCCAGCTCATTGATAGCTGATTCAAGTGCGAAAATCCCTTGGGTTGCACCATAACCGCGATATGCACCAGCAGAAATCGTATTGGTATACACCGACTCATACTGGAATCGATAGGCTGAAAATTTATTATACAACGGTATCGATTTATGGCCTGACAACGTAACCGTCGTCGGACTATGATCGCCATAAGCACCGCCATTCCACAACGAATGCAAGGAGATTCCACGAATGATTCCCTCTTTCGACGCTCCGACACGAACGTGAATTTGTGCTTCATGGCGCGGTGCTGAAACCGTCATAGACTCTTCCCTGCTGTACACCATGAGTGCCGGCTTACCTGTAAGATGCGTAATAAATGCCGGATAGACTTCAACGACAGCCGTTTGTTTCGCACCAAAACCGCCGCCAATGCGGGGCTTAATGACCCGTATCTGTGATTTGGCAATTCCCAGTGCATTAGCAACAATGCGCCGGATATGGAAAGGCACCTGCGTCGAGCTTACGATAGTCAGGCGGCCATACATATCGATGTAGGAAAATGCCCTGAAGGTTTCCATCATACACTGCTGGACTTGTTTCGTATGATAGGTTTCATCGATGATGATATCGGATCCAGCCAGGACCGAATCCACATCCCCCCATTCGTCTGTACCACTGGCAATGATATTCCGTTTATTATCACCGCCTACATTGACCATAGGCGTCCAATCCGCTTCCGGGTGAACGATAATAGCGTTATCAATGGCCTTGGTAAAGTCTAATAGTGGTTCTCGTACGTCGTAGTCGACACGAATCATCTGTACCGCTTTATCAACAGCCTCTTCCGTTCTCCCTGCTACCAACGCGACTGGATCACCGACATAGCGAATATGGGTATCCAGGATATATTTATCATACGGACTCAGCTCAGGAAAAGTCTGTCCTGCTGTAGTAAATCTTTTTTTCGGCACATCATCTGCCGTAATGATACATTCAATACCGGGAATTTTTTTTGCCGCATCGGTTTTCACTGACCGCACGATAGCATGCGCATAAGGGCTGCGCACGGCTTTTACGATAAGACAGTCTGCCGGTGCCAAATCCTGTGTATATACAGGTTTTCCTGTAAGCAGACTGACAGCATCTTTTTTCATCTTCGGGCGATTGATTTCTTTCCATTCGTTCATGACTGCACCGCCTTTCCCTTAGCCGCCAAGTAGGCCCGCAGTGCCCGCATATGGCTAACATACCCAGTACAGCGGCACAGATTACCTGACAAGTATTCCTTTACAGCTGCTTCCGTTGGATGGGCATCTAATTCCCGTACCATAGCTAACACATTCATGACAAACCCTGGATTACAGAAACCGCATTGATCGGCCCCTTCACGGCCCATATATTGGGCAAATTCCAAGGCTTCTTTCTGCAACCCTTCCAGCGTCGTAATATGACAGCCCTCTATACGCACAGCCAATACTGCGCAGGACAGTACTGGTTTGGCGTCGAGCCATACCGTACAAAGGCCACAATTTGTCGTTTCACAACCACACTTCACACTATAGCACCCTTTGGCACGGAGAACGTCGAGAAGCCTTGCCGACGGTTCAATATCATCCTGTTCACGATGTCCATTCAACCAATACGTTATGTTCATAGTCTACCCTCCCCCATGACCTGTACCAATAGGCGCCAGCACAAAACCGCCGCCATATCATGGCGATACTCCGCAGAACCTCGCATATTCGACCCATACCCCATAGAATCCGTCAGGACCTGCGCCGTCGCCGAAATTCCGTCATGGCGAACATCATTTTTAAGCAACACTTGTACTTCCGCCCGTAACGGACGAGCCCCAATAGCACAGTACACATGGTGTTCTGTCGATGATACGGCACAGGCAATGACCGGAAAATCCGTAGCATTGAGGCGCAGTGAAGCATAGGCAGTACAACGGGGGCGGCGAGGAATTATCACATGCGTTACGATGTCTGCAGCAACACCAACAGCAGCAAACTTGCTTAATTTAACTATACCGCCTTTATAAAGGACAACACTGGCATCTAATGCCAATAATACTGTCAATACATCAGAAAATCCGAACCGTCCGCAAAGGCTGCCACCAACGGTTGCTAAATTGCGAAACTGAACGCCGACAATATGACGCAACGCTTCCTTTACAGCGCCATCGGTATACGCTTCCAAGGCAGACCACTGTTCCAGCTGCCGCAGCGTCACCATAGCGCCGATACGGAATTCATTTTCTGTTTCCTCTATCGTATTCAGTCCCAGAGCAGATATATCAACAGCCTGCTGGATCCGCCGCCGCGGTGACAACCGCAACCAGCAACACCCGCCCAATATAACAGTCGTTTTCTTCTGATTCAGCTTCCAAGCCTCTTCCAGGCTTTGTGCCTTCACATATTGTGCAATCTGCATGATATGGCACCTCCTTATATGCATATAGATTATGTTATCTATTCTTTATATTATTGTATCAATCTCTGTCTATGTCTGTCTATGATTTTTAGCATCTTGATCAACGAATTTCTTTGTCGCTGCGTCAAATTCAGGTCCTGTATATTCTTCATTGATTTTTACCTGACCCGCCATCATTTTATGCTGCAATTCATCTAATTTTTTACTAACTGATGAAGGAACTTTTTTTGAAATCGCCAAACGGACGACATCCGGACTCTCCAAACCGATATTAGTTACTGTTCCAGCCTGTAGCGTCCCCTTTTTATAATCACTAGCTCCATTGTACAGTGCAACACTGGAATCTGCTACGGCTGAACCAATAAAAATAGTAGATTCTTTTGTCCAATCAATAACATTACCAATTTCCCGTACCTTGCCATGTGTATCAGAAATAGCTTCATTAACGCCACTGCGGCCACCATTTAGCATAGTATAAATAATATCACAGTCTGCATCTATTTGTGCCTTAGTTGCGTTTACATTAATCGCTTTATCATCTAGATTCCCCGTAAAAGTAGAATAAAATACAGCGTTAGGATTAGCATACTTCAGACCATTATAGAAAGCCGCTCTAGCTTTTAATCCTGGTTTAGGCCAAGCTCCGGAAATATGTCCCACCTTATTGCTTTTTGTCATATATCCTGCCAGTGCTCCTGCCAAAAAAGCGGATTGTTCTTGATTAACTACATAACTGCTAATATTTTTGCCGCTTACATTCCCTTGGATCACTATAAACTGTATCGTTGGAAATTCTTTACTGACCGTCATGACTGGACCATTCATCTGACCACCATGAGAAATAATAAGTTTTGGCTGTTCTTTTGCTAATACTTCTAATTCCTTTGTCAGTATAGCTCCATCCGAAGTTGCCGATACATCAGAAACACATTTTACATTGTGCGTAAGTTCTTTAGCAATGCGTTCATACCCACGATACCCAGCTTCCATAAAACCATTGTCATGAGCTTTCCCTGGTAACAATACAGTAATCTCTACGGGTTCTATAGAAGACGGATTTGCTGTTTCCACGGTTATTGCAAAACTAGCAAAGGGAATACAGCAAGTTGCCAACATACATGCTAGGGGCTTTTTGATTTGCATACTAACCTCTCACTTCCACCGCTATCGCTTGCGGCACAATACCAATACAATAAAAAAAATTGAACTTCCATCAGATACATGTTTTGTATTTAATGGAACTATCATTCTAAATACGCATTTCTCAACAAATGCAGCATCCCCTCCAGAATGATAGTTGGATCTATTACGTTCATTATATTATACTTATCAATGTACTTTCAACCTTATCTGCAAAGGTATATAACAGCATAAAAAGACCGCCATTTTGCTGGCGGTCTTTTTATGCTGTTCCGTCCTAATTTAAATCAAGGTTTGTGGATTGGGAGCTGCTTTGATGTCATCGGCTACGACCTTAGCGATTTCATCAATAATGTTTTCCTGATCATCTTGCAAGGACGATTTCATATCCAAGCTTGGTTCGAGGAGTTCGCAGTTTTTAAATTGATTTTCTACATAATCTGTCATGGTCTTATATGCTGCCGAAGCCCAGCTATGGCAAGCGATGACGGCTATCTTCCGTTTTTGGAACGACAGGGTCTTTAAATCATGAAGGAAATTTTCCATCGGCAGGAACAAGTTCAAGTTATATGTCGGAGCTGCAAGTACCAAATGGCTGTATTCCCAAGCCTTAGCCGTACCATACGACGAATGGTTCTTTGCTACATCAAAGAGCTGTACGTCTTTGATTCCTTGTTCACTCAATTTATGCGCCAATACGCAGGCAACGCGTTCTGTATTGCCATAAATAGAGGTGAACGCAATGACGACACCATTCTTTTCTGGCACGTATTTAGCCCAATGCAAGGTCTTTTCAATAATATACTGTACCGTTTCCGGTGTGCGGAATACAAGACCATGAAGCGGGCAAATAATTTCGATAGGAATACCGGAGGCTTTTTTCAATACATTGACAACCTGCGGGCCATATTTACCAACGATGTTGACATAGTAGCGACGAGCAGCTTCCAAATAGTTTTCTTCATAATCTACCTGGTCAGCAAACACGTTGCCACATGTCCCAAAGGAACCAAAGGCATCTGCACTGAAAAGAATCTTATCTGTAATGTCATAGGACATAATGACTTCTGGCCAATGAACCATCGGTGCTTTGATAAACTGCAAGGTATGTTTGCCCAGTGCCAGCTGATCGCCTTCTTTAACAGCGACATACCGATCCGGGAAAGGATGACGGAAAAACTGTTCAAACAGTTTAAACGTCTGCGGCTGGCCAATAATTTTAGCTTCCGGATATTTTTCGAGCAGTGCCAGTGCTGAGCTGGCATGATCCGGTTCCATATGCTGCAGAACGAAATAATCGAGTTTACGACCATGGAGGAGATGTTCTACATCTTCCAAATATTCATCACGGCATGATTTATCCATAGCATCGATGACGCAGGTTTTTTCGTCATCAATAAAATAGGTGTTGTACGAAACACCTTCAGGAATCGGGAAAATGCGTTCGAACAATTCCGTGCGAAAATCATTACAACCCATCCAGTATACACCATTTCTAATTTCTTCTACACAATACATACTATTCTTGCCTCCTATCTAAAAATAAAGGGGTCAAACATAACCATTTAAGTCGTGCTTCACTACTATCATACCATGTTTTTCCACAATGGCAACTATATTTGACAAAAAATATCCTCTACCTTGTTTTATCGGCATTTTTACCTGTTGCCGTACCTTTCGATGCGTCACTCGACTTAGCTGAAGCAGCATCACTGCCAGCAGTATCTCCAGACGACGTGCTGCCAGACGTATCACTCCGCACATCTTTCTGTGCATCACTGGCCGCTGCCTCAGAACGGCGCGGTTCTTCCGTTACGGTCCGTTCACTACGACTTTGAGAAGGTGCGGGACCACTGCCGATAGAATCAGCTTCCTCCACCAATCGATCCACCAATTGCTGCAATACATCCCGATCTGCTTCTGATAGTCCTTTGCTGCTATCCAGCAAGCTTTGTGCCTGTGAAGCCAGTGAGCGGGCTTCGGAACGGGCAGATCCCTGGCTGATAGAACCAGATTGATAGTTGCGGTTCAATTCTCGCAGTGAACTGGAAATTTCCGCCGTCTTACTGCGGATCACAGACGCTGCTTTTTCGCCCATACGCTGTTTTTGCGCATCCGTACTATTGAGCCTTCTATCTTCTTCGCGGCTTTCCAAGAGTTCTTCCTGCTGCTGCTGTGAGACCTTAGCCAGTGTATCCGCCGTCACATGTGTACCTACATAGTATTCATATCCCATATAACCTAAAATGATAACAGGAATACACAGCAACATCATTTCCACTTTACGCATATGAGCTGCTTGTTTCCAACTAATAACATTCTTGCGACGGTGTTCCATGATGATAATAAGCAGTAAAATAGCGGCAATAAGGATTAGCGCTAAATAAATGAATAATTTATGCCACACTGTAGCCTGCAACTTGATTTCTGACGGACTGGAATTTTGCAGACTCCACATATAGGTACTGCCTGGATCATCCGCTTTAGAACTATTACTGACAACACGTGTACCTGATGGGAAAGACACGATATATTCTAAATCGACACCATTTTCATCCATAGGCATACCCAGCCGTAACGACTGGAGACTGTCAGCATCATATTTATAATCAATATAATAGGTTGAACAAATGAATCCATCATGGGTTTTATGAACGATGCGGTCTACCGAACTCTTGTTAGCCCCTTCTTTAGTAATGGTCTTCATTGCCCGGAACCCTTCGCCATTGCCATTGTTATAATCCATAATGGTGTAATTCCGTTTTTGGAATTCGTCGGCATCGTCACGTAATTTTTTCTGTCCTCCTGCCGTTTCCGACACTTTCAGGACATCTTGCGTTTCACTGCCGTCATCATGAATAATTGTCTGCGCCCGAAAGCCTGACAGCAAGAAAAACGCTGCAATCAACATGACTGTCATGCCGACTTTTACATAAGTTTTCATGGTATCCTCCACTTTCTGTCCAAACAATTATTCTTCCTTAGGCGGCACCATACCCGATTCGGCTATGCGCGGCTTAGTAGATTTAGAGGCAGTCTCTTGCGAACCATTCGCCGCATCTCTGGCAGCCTTCATGGCAGCACCGTTGCTGGAGGATTCCAATGGTATCCCATTGACAAATATCCCTTCAATAACGCCTTCGCCTTTCTTCATACGAATGCTGGCAATCACGTTATCTGTGCTGTTAATATCATAAATACCATCTGACTGCTCTGGTGCGATGCGATACCGGTCAAAGCCGACTTGGAACTGGACAGAACCGTCATGATAGGCTACGACTGTGCCTTTCATATAGTCACTGCCGACGCCTGGTTTATCTGGCGATGCCCCTTCAATTTGCAGAATTCCCTTTTCATCACGGGAAATTTGGATATAAATGATTTCTCCTGGTTCAGGCACCTTACTCCCTGTCCATTGTACTGTATCTTCCGGAAATACGACACGGACATAATCGGTCCCGAATGAAGATACTTCCAGTCGCGGCACACATTTCCACTGGTAGGGTATGCCATCTACACTGATATTGTGCCAGCGCCAGCCTATGAATGCAATAACAGAAAGCTGCACCACTATGACAAGCAAAAAAATAATCCATTTGTGTGTACCATCAGGAGAAAACTTCCATGTATTCTTTATCATTTCCTATCTTCTCCTTCCTGGGACCACGGCGAACGGGTAAAATGCTTTTCCCGTTTCGGCGCGGTTTGCATTGTCTTCCATGGTGAAGAGGTCATCCGTTCTTGCTGTTTCGACTGTTTCTCCACTTCTTGCGATGTTGTTGCTGCAGTCTGTGTTGGAATCGTATCGGGATTGTGGAAAACAGGCGGTACGAATAAGGACTTCGGTTCAGCCTTAGTGATCACCGTCTCAGCAGCCGCTTTAACAGGCAAGTCATCTGCCGCTTTCGGGGCCTCCGGGGCTTGCACCGCCGCCGGCGGCGGTGTTTGGAAGGATGAAGGTATATGAATATCTTTCATCCAATCTTCTACTGTATCTGCCGTTTCCGCCGCATCTTGATTCTGTAACGGTTCTTCATGTTTAGGAACTGCCGGA
>JAKVKI010000001.1 GCA_022486585.1 Megasphaera sp. | reverse complement strand
ATGGCTGCGGGGATCCACCTGTTCCCATACCGAACACAGCAGTTAAGGCCGCAAACGCCGAAAGTACTTGGGGGGAAGCCCCCCGGGAGGATAGGAAGCCGCTGATTTACTAAGCACGCATACACAATGTATGCGTGCTTTTTCTATATATGGGCGGCTTCCTATCCTCCCGGGGGTCCCCCCGCGGATAAGCAGCGAACCCATTTTGAAGGAGCATAGCGACGCACAAAATGGAGTGAGTCGCTTACTCCGAATCTTTCCCCATAACGACGATAAAGCAGTCATGAGAGAGATAACGAAAAAAGATTCGGAGTGGGAGGGGGAGTTTCCAGTCAGAAATATAGCAGACGAGAACCACATTTGAAGGAGCGTAGCGACGCACAAAGGTGTGTGAGTCGCTTACTCCGAATCTTTCCCCATAACGACGATAAAGCAGTCATGAGAGAGATAACGAAAAAAGATTCGGAGTGGGAGGGGGAGTTTCCAGTCAGAAATGTAGCAGACGAGAACCGCATTTGAAGGAGCATAGCGACGCATAAAGGTGTGTGAGTCGCTTATGCCGAATCGCAGTAGTGCAGAGAAATCATATACGGCAAACAGACGGTAAAGCCGCTCTCAAGGCCTTACCGTCTGTTTAGATACAACTGTATACGACGAGACGTGTTGAACTGTCTTACGATTTATCTGATCGTTTTATGGCAAATATTGCCATCATAGTGGTCCCTTTATTGACTTTACTTTCTAAATGTAGTTCAGCATTATTTCCTTTTGCAATATATTTGGCAATAGATAAGCCCAGACCAGAGCCACCGGTATCTTTAGAGCGTGATGACTCAACGCGATAGAAACGCTCAAAAACGAGTTTCTGTTCTTTGTCAGGGATACCAATGCCAGTGTCAGTGATTTTATAACAAATCTTATCGCCCCGTTGTTCACAGGATAAATAAATTTTACCGCCAGTAGGTGTATACTTTAAGGCATTGTCGACAAAAATACGAAGCATTTGTTTGACACTTCCCGGTTCGGCATAAATCGTAGCTTTATCATTTCTTTTCAGAAGAATTGTATGACGCGTATCAATAAGGCTGATTTCATTATATAATTCTTGCATAAGGACAGCTGTATTGATATCCGTAAAATGTTCTTTTAATGTACCGCTATTAGAGCGGGCAAAAAAGAGCAACCGCTCAATGAGCTGACGCATATATTCGGTTTCTGATTTAATTGCGGTAATGCTTTCTTGTAATGCAGCAGGGTCATTTTTACCCCAGCGGTCTAAGAGATTTACATAACCTGTAATGACAGTAATAGGCGTTCGCAACTCGTGGGAAGCATTACTAATGAATTGCTGCTGTTGTTTATATCCATATTCAATACGGTCCAAAGCTTGATTGATCGTAACAGCTAAATCATGAATTTCATTTTTGTCGTCTGATAAAGTAATACGATCGCCTAGTTTATTAACTTCGATACCTTTCAGGGTCTCATTGATTTTATGCAATGGATCCAACGATTTTTTCATAAGATACATGCCGGAAAGGATAGTTAAAATAAGACTGATTAAGATAGAGGCTACTAGCTGTTTGGACAATAAAGAGACAAAATCGTTCTCTTTATCTGGAATACGGGAAAAGCGGAGATAATAACTCTTACCATCAGTACCAGACCATTTCTTATAATAGGATAAAACGGACGTCTCATTGCCTTCAATCGTAGTAGGAAGAGGGTGGATTGAAGCATTTTGGATATCGTCATCAATATACCGATCGCTTAATTTTTTTACGGCATGAGTGGGACCGTTATCAAGAAGGAACTTGCCAGCGCCGTCGTAGACTTGAAGATTTACGAAAGGTTGCAGGTTTGAACGAATGAAAATAGACGAATCGATTTTGCCATGTCTGTCCAAGTATTCCATCGTTGATTGTGCACTGGCATATAGATCATTTTTGATAGAACTGGCAATAATATAATGGACACTCGTGACAGTAATGACTGAGACAATGAGTAAGATACAGAATACGATGGATGAATAAAGCAGCACCATTTTGGCGAATAAAGGTAGCGGCGCAAAAGAAAGACGCCGCTGCCATTTCTGTTTCCATTGTTTTTTAATCATTGGCTACATACCCAAAACCACGGATGGTTTTAATATAGTCCTGGCCATCGTGTTTGCCGATTTTGTTACGGATATAGCGGATGTAGACATCGACTACGTTAGTGCTGCCGCGATAATTATATCCCCAGACATCTTCGACGATACGGTCTCTGCTGATAACGTTGTTTTTATTGCGGATTAAATATGTCAGTAATTCAAATTCTTTTTTTGTAAGGATGATTTTTTTGTCATCAATAAGGACTTCATGACGGTCTAAATATAATGTCATATTTTGAAGCTGAAGCGAGCTTTCCGGATTTTGATGTTGATTCATCCGTTCGCGTAGCAAGACGCGAATACGGGCGAACAGTTCTTTGCTGTTGAAAGGTTTTGTCAGATAGTCATTGGCTCCCAAATCGAGACAGGCGACTTTTGTTTCTACGTCATCTTTGGCAGAGAGCATCATGATTGGTACATCAGACAGTGTCCTCGTTTGTTTGCAAATAGTGAGACCATCAATATCGGGCAACATAATATCCAGCAAAATCAGATCGAAATAGGTTTGGCCAATACGGTCTAAGGCAGCAGCGCCATTATATTCAATCGTGCAGACGTAGCCTTCATGTTCGAGTTCCATTTGAAGAAAACGGGCTATTTGTTTTTCATCTTCAACAATTAAAATTTGCGGTTTATCTTTCATACTATAAAATCTCCCTGTAGTCATAATGAATTAAAACGTTTCATCTATCTCTATTATACCGTATCTATGCAAATTTGAATACTCATATTTGCATATCAATCATGATGGACGACGAAATTTTAATCTAATTTTAATCTAAAATAGATTTACTTTTTCCAAATTCCTGCTATTATAGTAAGTGTAGAAAAGATCATCTACAATGTTGAAGAGATAAGTTGTTCAATACCCCTCGAACACCCCTATCTTATCGTCTTCGGCAATGGTAAGGTATCGTCTTCCCCCGATGGTATCTTATGAATGAAAAAGAGTCGGCTCCCCTCGCCGGCTCTTTTTGTATCTTTTAAATATAAAAATTTTCTATTAATTGTGAAAAGTGGCTATTTCCCTATATCTTCACTAGAATGGTAGTCATTGACATTTTAATATATTCGTGTAATAATGTTGAACACAGAGGGAATTATCCTCAGAACGTTAGTAGCTTGGAGGTGAAAACATGCATGTTATTTCTGATGAATGCGTAAAATGCGGCGCTTGCGCTGGTTCCTGCCCTACAGGTGCCATCGAAGAAGGCGAAACCAAATACGTTGTAACTGACGCTTGCATCGACTGCGGTTCTTGCGAATCCGTATGTCCTACAGGTGCTATTTCTGCTGAATAATTTTAGTGGAAGCAAAAAAGGAGACATATTTATGTCTCCTTTTTTATTTGAACTTTTGCAGGTTCTGTGATAGGATAAAAGCATTCTTAAAGGTTATGGTTGCAGGAGGTTTACGTGCCAGTTTTATGTATTGCCCTATTGATGACCGTGGTGGATCAGGCAAGTAAATTTGTCGTCCAGAATGAAATGGTACTTCATGAATCGGTTCCGGTTATTCCGGGATTTTTTCATATAACATATATTTTAAACCGCGGAGCGGCTTTTGGTATCTTAGAAAATCAGCAATGGTTTTTCTTAGTCATAGCGATACTTCTCTTTTTGCTTTATGGTATATTTCATAAACGATTGCCGTCTAGTTGTATTGTACACTGTGGTGTAGGTCTGCTTTTAGGTGGAGCGTTGGGAAATGCGTTAGACCGAGTCTGTACAGGGGCGGTTGTCGATTTTTTTGATTTCCGCATTTGGCCTGTTTTCAACGTAGCAGACATGAGTATCGTCGTCGGTGTGTGTTTATTATTATGGTATAGTTGGACCCATGTGTCTAAGAGTTGAGGGTAGAAACGATGAATAAAAAGACGATAACAGTAATGAGTGATGGAGATGGGACCCGGCTGGATGTATATTTGGCAGCTGTCTTGAATATTTCCCGTAGTTTTGCTAAACAGCTTATTGAAGCTGAAGATAGTGTGGTCAATGGTAAACATGTGAAAGCAAATCATCGCTTGGCAGCAGGCGATATCATTGATGTACAATATGAAGTCCAAGAAGATTTGAAGGCGCGTCCGCAGGATATTCCGCTGGATGTAGTCTATGAAGATGAATCTATTATTGTAGTTAATAAAGCTCGTGGCATGGTCGTTCATCCGGCTGCAGGAAATCCTGATGGAACGTTAGTCAATGCATTATTATTTCACTGCAGCGGGACCTTATCAGGTATTAATGGCGTCATGAGGCCAGGAATTGTACATCGTCTGGACAAGGATACGTCAGGTGTCATGGTGGCTGCCAAGACGGATGAAGCCCATCGAGGTCTGGCAGCTCAGATTAAAGCCCATTCGGCGCGACGGACGTATTGGGCATTAGTCCATGGTAACATTGCAGAAGAACGGGGAATCGTTGATGCACCTATTGGCCGTCATCCGAAGGATCGTATCAAGATGGCTGTTACATTTAAAAATGGACGAAATGCTGTGACACATTTTAAGGTGCTGAAACGGTACGGGCAGTATACATGGATCGAATGCAAGCTGGAAACGGGCAGAACCCATCAAATTCGTGTTCATATGGCCTATATTGGACATCCTGTCGTCAATGATCCGCTTTATGGATATAAAAATGATGATTTCCCTATTCAAGGGCAGGTGCTTCATTCATACAGTCTTGATCTGGTCCATCCGGTAACGGGACAAGCCATGCATTTTGAAGGGACAGTACCGGCTGATTTTTTGGCCTGCCTGAAGCGTGCAGAAAAACGAGATTAGCTGAGGTGATCATGATGTGGAAAAACAAGACGCTCTTAATGGATGAGAAAGCAATGGGTCGTGCTATTCGACGTATTGCCCATGAAATCATTGAACGTAACAAGGGATTAAACAACATGATATTAGTAGGCATCCATACACGGGGGGTACCATTGGCTCAGCGGCTCGGGCGTGAATTAGAGAGCATTGAACATGTGACGATGCCAACGTATGACTTGGATATTTCAGCATACCGCGATGATCATAAAAAATCTTTGATTAGTAATACTGATAGCGGCAGCAGGCTCATGAATGCTGATGGGAAAACGATTGTCTTAGTAGACGATGTCTTGTTTACCGGACGGACTGTGCGGTCTGCATTGAATGCTATTATGGCGCTGGGCAGGCCTCATTTTATTGAATTAGCCGTTTTAGTTGATCGTGGCCATCGGGAATTACCTATCCGGGCGGATTATGTCGGTAAAAATGTACCGACATCGCGACGTGAAGATGTATCTGTTCAATTGTGTGAAATAGATGGTTGTGACCAAGTCGTGCTGCGGGAACAATGTAAAGAAAAAAATGTAACGAAGTCTGCACTTGACCAAGAGTAAACTTAAACGCGTATACTATAGACATGTTGCAACATAGATGCAACGAATCAATGGGGAAGGACGTGGTTTTGTGTTGCGCCGATTATGGAAAATGATGAAGTATAGTATTGCCATCATTTTGGTGCTGTTGCTCTGTGCCGGTGCATATATTGGTAATATGGCTTTTGAGGAATTCTATACAGCTCGCTGGGATCAGATCCTAGGCATCGAAAACCATTCCCATGAAACAACGAATATGCGTCAAATAGAAAAAGAACGTAATTGGGAACCTGTACGAGTCAATGCTTCTGATGGAACTATTTTGCGGGGGACCTATATTGAAAATCCTCGTAAATCACATAATACGGTTATTCTATTGCACGGCTTATATCAGAATCGATCTATGTGTCTGCCTTATGTCGCTATGTATCGTAATATGGATTATAATGTGCTGCTTATTGATCAACGAGGCCATGGAGACAGTCAGGGAGATCATACTGATTGGGGCCTTAGTGAAACGGATGATATCAATATGTGGTATCAATGGCTCCATCATAAAGATGGTAATGTACGTGCCGGACTTCACGGTATTTCTCTTGGAGCAGCGATGGCTCTTCTGTATGCTGGCAGTGAATGGGGGAGTAATGTTGCCTTTGTAGTAGCTGATAGTTCGTATGGAAATATTATTTCACTGGGTCGGGAAAAGTTGGGTGATGCGTCTGGGGATAAGCGAGCTGTTTGGGGATACAATATTTTGGATCCGTTTTTCCAGGCGGCCATGTTCTTTCATACGCATAAACTCGTTGATAGTATTGAACCGGCTCAAGCTGTGAAATCAATCAAAGCACCTATATTATTTATTCATGGAGAAAAGGATATGCTAGTTCCTGTGAAGACGGTACACAGCCTCTATGATAATTGCGGAAGCCCTGATAAACATATATATGTATTTGAAGATTCACCACATGCAGCGGGAATCGCTACGAATCGCCAGGAATACATGCGTATTGTAGACAGATTTTTAGCAAATTCAGAAAAATAATGTAAATATAGGCATGGATGCATGGTTATTTTGAGTCTAAAGCATTTGACAAAATGATGTAAATTGACTCTATTGACTACACCTGCAGATACTGTTATGATAAGGAACGTAGAAACGAAAATACACAATATGTAGTGGATACAATAAAAATAAGGCACTATATGTACGCTTTAACAGTATGGAGGTTTACATGGACGAAAAAGAATGGCTAGGAGCTCATAACCAATTAGGACTGGATATTTGGAAAAATAAGTATTGCAATAACGGGGAAACGTTTGAGCACTGGGTTGATCGTGTTAGTGGTCATGATCAGGCTGTTGCTGATCTAATAAAACAACAAAAGTTTCTATTTGGCGGTCGAATCTTAGCAAATCGGGGCCTGGAATATGAAGGCAAGAAAATTACCTTGTCAAATTGTTACGTAATGACGCCGCCACAAGATAATATCGAAAGTATCTTTGACCGTGCAGGGAAGCTGGCTCGAACCTACAGCTATGGTGGCGGCTGTGGTATCGACATTTCCGGATTAAGTCCTAAAGGGGCACATATTAATAATGCTGCTAAAGAGACTAGCGGCTCCGTTTCTTTTATGACCTTGTATTCCTTAGTGACAGAACTTATTGGGCAAAATGGGCGTCGCGGTGCATTGATGATTTCATTAGATTGTTCCCATCCGGATATTATTGATTTCATCAAAATTAAAACAGATCTGTCCAAAGTAACGAAGGCCAACATATCCATTCGTGTCAGTGATGCGTTCATGGAGGCAGCAAAACACAAGAAACAGTTCTGTTTACACTATACGAGAGAAGAAACAGGCCAGGTCATTGAATCTATGGTAGAAGCGGCAGATGTATTCCGTCTTATAGCGGAAACAAACTGGGATTACGCTGAACCAGGAGCCCTTTTTTGGGATCACATATGTCAATGGAGCTTATTAGCCAATACGAAAGAATTTCAGTTCGCCGGAGTCAATCCCTGTGCTGAAGAACCATTGCCGGCAGGCGGATCTTGCTTGTTAGGAAGTATGAATCTTGCTAATTTTGTCAATGAATCTTTTACGGCTCATGCGTCGTTCGATTTTGATGAGTTTAAACGGAGCGTAGCTGTTGCCGTACAGGCGATGAACAATGTCCTTGATGAAGGGCTGCCGCTTCATCCATTACAGGAACAGCGCGATAGTGTACGCCAGTGGCGTCAAATAGGTCTGGGTATTATGGGACTCGGCGATATGCTCATTAAAATGGGGATAACCTATGGCAGTGATGAAGCAGTTAACTTATGCCATGAAGTTGGTTTTGCTATGGCCGATACGGCAATCGCATCTTCAGCGCTCCTGGCAAAAGAAAAGGGCCCCTTTGATAATTGCCATATCGATGAAATCGTGACGACGCCGTATTTTAAGGCCAATACTACCGAAGAAACCGTTAAACTGGTGCAACAGTATGGCTTGCGCAATTCCCAGTTGCTAACGATTGCGCCGACGGGTACGTTGGCGACGATGCTGGGGATTTCTGGCGGTATCGAACCGATTTATGCTAATTTTTATGAACGGAAAACAGAGTCTCTTCATGGAACCGATGTATACTACAAGGTATATACGCCGATTGTCGAAAAATATATGAAACAGCATGGCATCAAAGACGATGCCAATTTGCCGGATTATTTTGTAACGGCACTGACATTGGAATATACGCATCGCATTTCTATGCAAGCTGCATGGCAGCAACATATCGATGCCTCTATCAGCTCGACGGTCAATGTGCCCAACAACTTTACTGTTGAAGATACAGAACGGCTGTACATGCTGGCTTGGGAAAAAGGGTGCAAAGGCTTGACACTGTTTCGTGATGGCTGTAAGCGGGCTGGCATCCTGACTACGCATGTAAAGGAATCAACAGTGCCTGTTGCTGGAAGCGGATTAGAACGTGGTGAGATCGTCAGTATTGACGATAATGTCATCGGTAAGAAACGCAAACTGGTTACTGGTTGTGGCAGTCTTCACTGTATTGCTTGTTTTGATCCGGAAACGGGAGCTTTGTTGGAAACCTATTTGAGCAAAGGTTCCACCGGCGGGTGTAATAACTTTATGATTGGGTTATCCCGTATGATTTCTATCAGTGCCCGTGCCGGTATTGACATCTATACGATCGTTGATCAGCTCAATTCGACAGGAAACTGTCCGTCCTATTCTGTACGCCGGGCAACACGGGGAGATACAAGCAAAGGGTCGTGCTGCCCTATGGCAGTCGGTAATGCACTCCTTGATATGTATAATGAAGTGCAGGCAGAGTTGCAGCAACAATTAGATATAGCTAATGGCAAAAAACCAGTAAGAAAAACACCGGCCCACCCCAAAGCAGATAAAAAAGTAACGGCTGACAGCATCTTTTGTCCACAGTGTGGGGAACCTTTGGTCTTTGAAGGCGGCTGTAATACTTGTAAAAATTGTGGCTGGAGCAAGTGTAATTAGCAAAGGGAAGAGGAACGACAGAGAATTGCTTTTTATGTATACGATTGCTTTTCCTATATATTTTTGTTGACAGATGGTCCAAAGATGATTATAATGTACATAATTTAATGAAGTACGCAATGAAGGAGAAGCAAATTACAAGTCTTTCCAGAGAACTGCCGGTTGGTGCGAGGCAGCAAGGCTGTAAAGCGTTCCGCTCCGGAGCGGCAAATGATGAATTTGACGGGTACGCCCGATACAGCGGTTCAAGTTGGCCGTATGGCAAGCTGGGTGGTAACGCGGGAATACAACTCTCGTCCCTGTAGAGGGACGAGAGTTTTTCATTTCTAGCACGTAATAGCTTTCTATATGACAAATTGGGTGGTACCGCGAGAAAAGAGAGAAGCTCGTCCCAACGACATGCTTCTCTTTTTGTGTATTAAAAAAATAAAGTGTTTCTTTTATCAGGGGACAGGGGTGTGGATTATATGAACCGAGTTTATAATTTTAATGCCGGACCATCAGCGATGCCGTTGGATGTGTTAAAACAAGTACAAGATGAATTCCTTGACTTCAATGGTACAGGAATGAGTATCGTTGAAATCAGTCATCGTAGTACAGCATATCAGGACATGCATGATGATACGATATACATGTTGCGCAAATTGCTACAGATTCCGGAACAGTATGACATTATTTTCATGCAAGGTGGTGGTAGTCTGCAGTTTGTCATGCATGCCGCTAATTTTCTTCATCACAGTGGCGGATACATCAATACAGGGGTTTGGTCGGACAAAGCGATGAAAGCAGCGTCCTTTTATGGGAAGGTCTATGAAGTGGCATCTAGCAAAGAAGATCATTTTACATATATCCCGAAGCCTGAATCTTTTCATGTAGAAGAAGGAACGGATTATGTGTACATGACATCGAATAATACGATTCATGGTACAGAATGGCATCATTTTCCGTCTTTTGATGTACCACTGTTCTGTGATATGTCGAGTGATTTCCTGAGCCGTCCTGTAGATGTAACGAATTTTGATTTCATTTACGCTGGTATCCAAAAAAATGTAGGTCCTGCTGGAGCCGTCATTGGCATCATCAAGGATAGTCTGCTTCAGAAAGCTCGTACGAAATTACCGCTTATGTTGCAATATAAAACATACGTAGAACACGATTCGACATATAATACGCCGCCTGTGTTCAATATCTATTTTGTCAATAAAGTATGTCATTGGCTTGATGATCATGGTGGATTGGCCGCGATGGAAGACACTAATAAGAAAAAAGCAGCGATTGTTTATGGAGCTATTGATGAAAGCAATGGATTCTACAGCGGCCATGCGCAACGTGATTCGCGAAGCCGTATGAACGTCACTTTCAATTTGCCGACAGAAGAACTGGAAAAACAATTTATTACCGAAGCTGCCGGACAGCATATCATTGGTATTAAAGGGCATCGCTCTCTTGGCGGGTGTCGGGCATCTATTTACAATGCTGTAACCAGTGAAGGGTGCCAAAAACTGGCAGACTTTATGAAGGCATTTCATCAAAAGCACTAGATGTATTTGAAAAATATTAGCTAACTATTACCGAAGTATGCCATAGGGGGTAACTATAATGAAAATATTAGTCAGCGATGACGTATCCATGAAAGGTGTCGAATTGTTGAAAGACAATGGATATGAAGTAGATGTAAAAACGAATCTTGATGAACAAGGACTTATTGATTGCATTGGCGAATACGATGGTCTTATTACGCGGTCTATGACACATGTTACAGAAAAAGTTATTGACGCTGCTAAAAATTTAAAGGTCGTCGGCCGTGCTGGCGTCGGTGTTGATAGTATCGATCTTAAGACGGCAACGCAGCGAGGCATTATCGTTGTCAATGCGCCTACGTCTAATACCATTGCTGCGACGGAACATACTTGTGCTATGATCATGGCTATTACTCGCCATGTCCCGCAAGCGTATAATTCACTGATGGCAGGCGAATGGGATCGTGAAAAATTTACGGGTATCCAATTAAAGGGCAAGACTATGGGAATCATTGGCGTTGGTCGTATTGGTTCACGCATTGCTAAACGCATGCAGGCTATGGAAATGCGCACAATTGGGTATGATCCGTATATTTCAGAAGAGCGGGCAAAACAGCTCGGTGTTGAATTGGTTGATTTAGATACACTGCTGGCCACCTCTGATTATATTACGATGCACACACCATTGACTAAAGAAACAAAAGGCATGATTGGTACTGATGAAATCGCTAAGATGAAAGATGGTGTACGCGTTATTAATGTATCCCGGGGAGCTGTTTTGGACATTTATGCATTGGCAGATGCGTTGAAGAGCGGCCATGTAGCTGGAGCAGCTATTGACGTTTTCCCGCAAGAACCGCTGACACCGGATATCAATCCGTTCATCGGTATGGACAATGTCGTTATTACACCGCATCTCGGCGCTTCTACAGTAGAAGCGCAAATCGGTGTATCCGTTGATGTAGCCGAAGGCGTCATGGCAGCGCTCAAAGGAGAACCGGTGCCGACAGCCGTCAATATGGCGCCTATTCCTAAGAATATTTATAATGTTATCCATCCGTATTTTGATTTGATGGAACGCATGGGGATTTTGGGGGTCTATCTTACAGAAGGGCCTATGAAAGAAATCAGCGTTGAATATACAGGAGATTTGGCTAAAACGGAAACCGGTATTTTGACGACAGCCGTTCTTAAAGGCGCATTGAATCCTATTCTTCAGGAATCGGTCAACTTCGTCAATGCAGCCCAGGTAGCAAAGAGCCGTCATATTGCCGTCAAGGAAATCAAGTCTGCTGATAGCAGCAACTTCCTTGATGCCGTTACGGTTCGTATTACGACATCGAAAGAAGTACATTTCCTCGTAGGTATGTTGTTCAACAAAACGGAACCCAAAATTGTGCAAATTGATGAATATCGTGTCGACTTTACGCCAGAAGGATATTTGTTGCTTGCCCCACATGTGGATCAGCCGAATATGATTGGTCAGATTTCTACGATTCTTGGTCAGGCACACATTAATATCCGAGGCATGCAGGTTGGACGCATGACTCGCCAAGGTCATAATATCATGGCAATTGCTGTTGAAAATGATATTCCTAATGATATTATGCTCAAACTTCGTTCTATTGACGGTATATTGGATATGAAACTGATTCATTGTGATTTACATGCAGGGCTTTAGGAGGGACGAAATGGTACGTATCATACTCATTCGCCACGGCGAAACACAATGGAATATCGAAGGCCGCTATCAGGGACAGGAAGATACACATTTAAGTGAGCGAGGTCTTGCACAGGGCCATATGGTTGCTGAAGGATTGAAGGAAATACCTATTGATGCAGCTGTTTCTAGTCCCTTGGAACGTTCTTTTATGACTTGTGATTTTTGTGCCGGATTGCATCATCTTTCTGTCGAGAAAGATGAACGCTTGTTAGAAATCAACCATGGTGATTGGGAAGGCCGCCTGGCTGATGAAATCGAGGCAAAATATCCGACAGCATTCCATCAATGGCATACGCAGCCACAACTGGTTACAATGCCAGGCCGTGGTGGCGAAAGCTTGGAGGATGTGCGTAAGCGGGCTCGTGCTGCTTTTGATGATTATGCTGTCAAATATGAGGGAAAGACAGTTCTTGTAGCAGCGCATGATGCAGTGAATAAAGTTGTTATTTGTGATGTGCTGGGTCTTGATATGAGCCATTTTTGGCAGATTAAACAGGATAATACGTGTATCAATGTGTTGGAATGCCAACAAGGACAGTGGCGTCTCGTATTGTTGAACTCAACGAATCATATGGGGTACTTATTCAGTGGTATAGAGCAAAAAGGGTTATAATCTGGCAGGGATTATTCGTACGTATTGTATACAGGTCGCACGGGATGCGGCAGAATGGGAGAGCTATTATGTTAGATATAAAATTTATCCGCGAACATATTGAAGAAGTCAAAGAAAATATCAAAAATCGCAATGCGCATGCTGACATTGATAAATTTGTCGAATTAGATGGCCAGCGCCGTGAATTGCTCCAAAAGGTCGAAGCAATGAAAAGCGAACGGAACAATGTTACAAAAGAAATCAGTCAATTAAAGCGAAATAAAGAGGATGCTGAGGATAAGATCGTTGCGATGAAAGCTTTGGGGGATCAAATTGATTTATTAGATAAACAGGTTAAAGCCGTTGAACAGGGCATGAAAGATATTCAACTTATGGTTCCGAATATGTGCCATTCGTCAGTACCTGTCGGTAAGGATGATAGTGAAAATCCGGAAGCGCGCAAATGGGGCGAACCAAAGGCATTTGATTTTGAACCGCTGAACCATTGGGATGTCGGTGAAAATCTGGGTATCCTTGATTCCGAACGGGCGTCAAAGGTCACGGGGGCTCGTTTCTATTATTATATGGGTGCCGGAGCGCGATTAGAACGGGCTGTATACAATTTTATGCTTGATTGTCATACAGAAAAAGACGGCTATACCGAAGTGATTCCACCGTATATTGTCAATCGTGATTCCATGACTGGGACAGGTCAGTTGCCGAAATTCTACGAAGATATGTATCGTCTGAATGTTGAAGGTTCTGAAATGTATATGATCCCGACAGCAGAAGTTCCATTGACGAACTATTATCGAGGCGAAATCATTGATGGTGCAAAGCTCCCTATTTATTTTACGGCCCTTACACCCTGCTTCCGTGCTGAAGCTGGCTCTGCTGGCAAGGATACACGGGGACTTATTCGTCAGCATCAGTTCCATAAGGTCGAAATGGTCAAATACACGACACCGGAAACGAGTTATGATGAATTGGAAAAATTGACTCATAATGCGGAAGAAATTCTGCAAGCGTTAAAATTACCGTATCATGTCGTAACGTTGTGTACTGGCGATATTGGATTCTCAGCAGCCAAAACCTATGATGTTGAAGTATGGTTCCCGGCACAGCATAAATATCGTGAAATTTCGTCGTGCTCTAATACAGAAGATTTCCAGGCACGCCGGGCCAATATCCGGTTCCGCCGGACAACGAAATCCAAACCGGAATTCGTCCATACCTTGAATGGCTCTGGCCTTGCTGTAGGTCGTACAGTTGCTGCTATTTTGGAAAATTATCAGCAAGCTGACGGTTCGGTCATTGTTCCAGAAGTACTTCGGCCGTACATGAAATGTGATTCTATTACAAAAAGATAATCAAGCTTCTTAATGATGACTCAAAGACGCCCTTGAGGCGTCTTTTTGTTATATAAAGAAAACGGGAAATGATGCAACCATCCTCTTTAATAAAAAAGTATACTATATATTACACGTGTACATAATATGGCAGATGTAGTATAATAACAGTACGCTAATTAACGGACTAATCTATTCTTTATTATGCAGGAGGCGGGAAAATGAATCGAGTATTGACGTTGGAATTTGTACGTGTAACAGAAGCAGCAGCGATAAAAGCTGGCCGGCTCATGGGTAAGGGCGATAAAATGGGAGCTGACCAGATGGCCGTTGATGGCATGCATTCTATTTTAAAGAGTGTGCCTATCGATGGGACCGTCGTCATCGGTGAAGGAGAAATGGATGAAGCGCCGATGCTTTATATTGGGGAACATGTCGGAGCAGGCGGTACACCTGTAGATATTGCTGTGGATCCGCTGGAAGGGACGAACCTGACTGCGAAAGGGCAGGATGGTTCTATTGCTGTTATGGCTATTGCCGGACAAGGGGATCTTCTCCATGCACCGGACATGTATATGGATAAGCTTTGTGTAGGGCCGCGTGCCAAAGGTTGTATTGATTTAAATGAATCGGTAACAGAAAATTTACGCCGCATTGCTGAAGCCATGGAACGGGGAATCGATGATTTGACAGTCGTCATCTTGGATCGTGAACGCCATCAGGATCTCATGAAAGAATGCCGTAATGCCGGTGCCCGTATCAAACTTATTACGGATGGAGATGTATCGCCAGCAGTTGATATTGGCATTGAAGGATCAGGCGTTCATGTGCTCATGGGTATTGGCGGAGCACCTGAGGGGGTGCTGGCAGCAGCTGCACTGAAATGCCTGGGTGGCGATATGCAGGCACGGCTGGTGCCATATACAGAAGAAGAACGGAAACGCTGTGCTGCCATGGGAATTACTGATGTGAACAAAGTCATGACGATCGATGATTTGGTCAAAGGTGACGATTGCATTTTTTCAGCTACGGCCATTACCAATACAGCAATGATGCCGGGGATACAATACTTTGGCGGCGGAGCCCGCACCCATTCCGTAGTTATGCGTTATAAACGCGGTACGATTCGCTTCATTGATACGTTTCACCGTTTTCGCAAAGAGGCAAGATGGAGTATCCATCTTTGATAATGTCTATATTGTCCAGAAAGAGCGGCCGTCAAGCCGCTCTTTTTTACAGTGTGCTTCTTTTTTGCATTGCCCCTCTTTTAGTTTTTCTTCTTTTATGGTACAATGACTTGACAGTAAGTAAATAGAAAATGGTACATTGGGTTCAGAGCCCCTGCCATTTATATACATTACTCGAAATCTATTAGGAGGCACCAGAATTGGAGAAACTTGTTATTCATGGTGGAAAACCCTTACAGGGCACAGTTCGGATCAGCGGGGCTAAAAATGCAGTTCTGCCTATTATTGTTGCATCTATGTTGGGAACAACCCCAAGTACATTGACAGAAATCCCGAAATTGGATGATGTCCATACAGTCTGTGATGTTATTGGTTCCCTCGGTGTTCATATAGAGAATCCCCAAACAGGAACATTAGTTATTGACGCGCATGAGTTAAACGCTACATCGGCGCCGTATGATTTGGTACGCCGTATGCGTGCGTCTTTTTTAGTTATGGGACCGTTGCTTGCCCGCAAAAGAAGGGCACAGATCTCCCTTCCAGGCGGCTGCTCCATCGGTGCTCGCCCAATCGATCTTCATTTGAAAGCCTTTGAAGCTATGGGCGCAGTCATTAATTTGGAAAATGGTGATATTGAAGCTTCTGTTCCTGATGGATTAAAAGGGGCTCAAATCTATTTGGATTTTCCTAGTGTAGGAGCTACAGAAAATGTTTTAATGGCGGCATCTATGGCAGAAGGACGGACAGTGTTGCAAAACGCGGCTGAAGAACCGGAAATCGTTGATTTAGCGACGTATTTGAACAGTATGGGAGCGAATATCCGTGGTGCTGGCACTAACGTCATTCGTATTGAAGGGGTCAAAGAACTTCATGGAGCGTCCCATTCGGTCATTCCTGATCGTATTGAAGCAGGGACATTCATGGTTGGCGCTGCAATGACGCAAGGCAACGTTTTTGTGGAAAATGCGTTATCAGAACATTTAAAACCGCTCATTGCCAAGCTTAAAGAAGTTGGTGCTGAAGTACAGGAAGATATTGACGGTATCCGTGTCATCGGGCATACACCCTTACGGCCGGCTGACGTTAAAACCTTGCCGTATCCGGGATTCCCGACAGATATGCAGGCACAGTTCATGGCTTTGGCGACGATTTGCGAAGGGACGAGCGTTATTACGGAAACGGTATTTGAAAATCGTTTCATGCATGTCGATGAATTTAAGCGTATGGGTGCTAAAATTCGTATTGAAGGGCGCAGTGCTATTGTTGAGGGTGTGCCTAAACTTAAAGGTGCTTCTGTCAATGCAACAGATTTACGGGCTGGTGCAGCCCTTGTTCTGGCAGGTCTTGTAGCCGATGGAGAAACAAAAGTTGGCTATTTATACCATATTGACAGAGGGTATGATAATCTTGTATTAAAATTACAAAGGCTAGGTGCAGATATTGTTCGGGTCAATATTGAAGAAGAAGAAAAAAACTAAGAAAAAAACACAGATGACGAAAAAATCTCATTCTTTCTTCTTGGCCAATTGGTTCGGCAGCGATATTGCTATCGATTTAGGTACTGCCAATATTATTGTCTATGTGAAGAAGCGGGGAGTTGTCGTCAATGAACCGGCAGTGATCGCTGTTGATACGAATACAAATCGTGTCATTGCCATTGGCAGAGAAGCGCAGGCAATGTTGGGGCGGACACCGCAGCACATTCATGCGTATCACCCGTTACGCAATGGTGTTATTGCAGATTATGACGCAACAGAATACATGCTTCGTTATTTTATTCGCCGGGCTATTGGCAAGACCCATGCTTTTAAACCACGCGTCGTTGTTTGTGTACCGTCAAGCGTAACCAATGTGGAACGACGGGCTGTCATTGAAGCGGCTATGCAGGCTGGTGCCCGTAAGACCGTTGTCATGGAAGAACCGCTGGCAGCAGCTATTGGTGCCGGCTTGGATATTGCCGAATCAAATGGCTCCATGGTTGTCGATATAGGTGGTGGTACTACGGATGTAGCAGTACTGAGCCTTAGCGGCATCGTTATCAGTGAGTCCCTGCGTATTGGCAGTAATACCTTTGATGAAGCGATCATACGTTATTTGGAAAAGATAAAGCATGTCACTATTGGTGGTCATACGGCTGAAGAATTAAAAATACTCATTGGCACAGCTATTTCTGATGGCCGGCATCTTACGGCTGATGTCAGGGGACGCAGTACGGAAACGGGACTGCCAGTCATGGTCGATATTGATTCCCAGGAAATACGCAAAGCTTTGGACGAGCCGATACAGCGTATATTACGTGCCATTGCATCTATTTTAGAAAAGACGCCGCCTGAGCTGGCTGCCGATATTGCAGACCATGGTATCGTTCTTACTGGTGGCGGACTTCTTTTAGACGGGTTTGACCGACTCATATCCCAAACGACGGGAATGGCGGCGTACTTATGTGATGAGCCGCTCCTATGTGTAGCTAATGGCGCGGGCAAGGCATTGCAGGCAATGGATTTATTAAAAGATAGTTTCGATGATTTATGATGTCAGGGAGTGAGCCCTATGAAAAAAACACGTAAAATGGCAGCAGCGCTGGCCTTAGCTGGTGCGTTATGTTCTACGCCGGCGTTAGCGGCAGAAGTGCCGGCAACGTCGGTACTCAGTGGCAATGTGGCTACTGTAGCCGGTGTTGGAACGACAGTGAAAGAAGGAGACGTTTTGGCAACGGTTAACTCCTTGGCAGGTCCGATGGCAGCTGTACGGGCGACTGTGGATGGTATTGTCAAAACAGTATTAGTGCAAACTGGTGAAAAAATACAGCAGGGCACAATTGTTATCGTTTTAGAAACGAAATAAGGAAAGAACTATGAAATATTTACAAACATTACGGCGTATCGCCGTTCGTACTTGCTTGACGGCACTGTGTTGTGCCATGACTGTTACTGTAGTATGTGCACAGGAATTTATGAATGTCAGTGATGTACATACAGGAATGACGGGCTATGCCAAAACGGTGGTACAAGGGGATAGGATTGATACATTTCCTGTCGAAATATTAGGCGTTATGAAGAACAGCGGGCCGTCTGGTGATTTGGTGCTGGCCAAATTCTCGGGCCCGCTGATTGAGCAAACTGGCGGTATTGCCCAAGGTATGAGTGGCAGCCCTGTATATATTGATGGCAAACTTCTCGGCGCAGTAGCATACGGCTGGTCTTTCACTAACTCTAAAGTAGGGATGATCACGCCTATTGGTGATATGCTGAAATTATGGAATGTGCCATCGAAAGAAGAAATCCGGCCGTTTAATGCCCGGGAATCCTCGCTCATTCCTATAGCTACGCCACTTATGGTGAGCGGTTTTGATTCATTATCTACTACATGGATGAAAGATAAACTGCCTCAATATAATTTCAATCCTGTTGATACAGCATCGGCAGCTTCTGACAGTGTAGCACAACCGCTGGAAGCTGGTAGTTCTATAGCGGCGGCCTTTGTCAATGGCGACATGAAAATGGGTGCGATTGGTACTGTTACCTATGTAGATGATAATCAAGTCGTTGCGTTTGGGCATCCTTTTTTGAAAAAAGGCAGTATCAATTATTTTATGCATAATGCCTATATCTTTACGATCGTCAACAATATGCAGAGTTCTTTCAAATTGGGGTCGATTGGTGCTGAAATTGGGAAGATAAGCCAGGACCGGGGTGCCGGTATTGCTGGACAATATAACTATTTGGCTCCTGGTATTCCGGTTATTATTAAGGCCAGGGATACGGATACGGGAAATGATAATCTGAAACGTGTCAAAATTGTTGAAGATAATGAGCTGACGCCAGTATTAGCAGCAACGACGATGTACAATACAGTAAATAAGACAATCGATCGCTCAGGCGGCGGCACAGCTGATTTTGTCTATACGATCCATTCGTCAGATGGTCATGACAAAGATATTACACGGCATAACATGTATTATTCGGAAGATAATATCAATGAAAAAAGCATCGATGAATTATATAATGTCCTGGATATTTTGAAACACAATGAATTTATTGATTATCCAGTTCAGGATATTACCATCAATGTTAATATTACACAGGCTAAAAAATCGGCCCGTATCGTTGATGCGACGGCAGCGCCGGTTGTCGTTAGTCCTGGCGATAATGTCTATTTTAAGGTCAAGCTCCATCCGTATAGAGGCGTCGATGAAATGAAGACCATGAGCTTCACCGTTCCTAAAGATCAGCCGCTAGGCGATATGGTTTTGGAAATTCGTGGTGGTGGTGTCATTCCATTGCCGTACCTCATTGAAAAGCAACGATATAATCTTACTGATGAAATCATCGAACGGTTACGTCACTACAAAAATTTCGCTGAATTGAAAAAGGAAATTGAAAAAGAGGATGCGAATAATGATTTAGTCATTGAAATTCTTGATCAGAATGTCAGTATGATCAATAGTGATGGTAAAAAAGTAAAAAAAGCGAAAATCCAAGATAAAGAGCCAACTGTGGACAATAAAGATATTGTTAAACCCGGTAAGCATACCTTGTCTGATGATACGAAGGCAGATGCAAAGTCATCTATTACAACGCCGTATATCGTCAAGGGAGACGGACAAATAACAATCAAAGTCGTAGCTCCTAAGGAACGGGATCAGTATCTGTCTAAAAACCATCGCATCAATGAAGGCAAAGCTATTATTGGTGAAGAAAGCAACGACAGAAGTGACAGCGGTAAAACAGCTTCTAAAAAGGAAACGACGTCCCAAAAGGATAAGAAAGACAATCAGGAAAATCAGCATGACAAAGACAAAGGTACAACGACTGATAAAGGAAACGTCAAAAGCGATACAGCTCCATTGATTCGTGCAATAGACTTAAGTCGTCTCATGCATTAAGAAGAAAACCACATTAGCGAATGTGGTTTTTTTCTTGCCATTTTTGCTATAAAATGCTATCATCATACGTGTAAGAAAACTTTGAACATATTCAAAGTTTTCTTACAACTTTTTAACAAATGACGATCCTTGTTTTACATACATATATAATAATGGTATAGTAAAATAGATTATGTATAGAAAAGGGAGTAGTGGTGGCTGTGCAGGAGGTTTTAGAAGGGATAGGACGTTTTACCTTGCTTATTTTTGAAAAGGTAGGCGTCGTGACTGTGTTGTTTGTACAGACATTACAGCAGCTCCCCAAAATCCAGCGTAAGCTGACTATATATCAAATGGCACATTTAGGCGTCAATTCGCTGCCAATTGTCACTTTGACACTGCTCTTTGCAGGTATGGTCATGACCTTACAGATTGTCGATATCCTTCTCCGGTATGGGGCGCAGTCGACATTAGGCGGTATCATGTCTGTTGCCATGGGGCGTGAATTGGGCCCAATCCTGACAGGGGTTGTCGTAGCAGGTCGTGTAGGTGCGGCTATGACCGCAGAAATCGGTACGATGAAGGTGACAGAACAAATTGATGCGCTGCGTTGTATGGCTGTAAACCCTGTGGCTTATCTCGTAGTACCGCGATTCGTCGCTTGTGTCGTCATGGTGCCTGTTTTGGCCTTTTATGGTTATGTCATTGGGACTGCCGGCGGCTATGCTGTGGCTATATTCAGTGCTGGCCTGACCCATTTTACGTATATCAATTCTATTGAATTGTTTACTAGTGTGAGTGATGTTGTTTTCGGCATGATTAAAGCCATGTTTTTTGGAGGCATCATTTCACTTATTGCTTGTTATGAAGGTATGCATGCTAAAAGTGGTGCTGAAGGTGTCGGTCAAGCCACAACGCGATCGGTCGTGACCTCTATCATTTTTATTTTTATTTGTAATTATTTATTGTCAGTTATTTTATATTAGGAGTGCTTATGATTTGTCTGCAGGATGTGACCTTTGCTTATGGGTCTCGTACTATTTTAGATCATATAAATCTTGATATCCACGATGGAGAAACGTTGGGGATCCTTGGGGCCAGCGGCTCTGGAAAGAGTACGATCCTGCGACTGATCATTGGCTTGCAAAAGCCAACAGGTGGCAAGATTTTTGTCGACGGTGCAGATATAACAAATTATACAGAAGACCAAATGGATCAAGTTAGAACGCATATGGGCATGGTTTTTCAGTATTCAGCACTTTTTGATTCCATGACAGTCGGAGAGAACGTCGCTTTTGGATTAAGACAGCATACGCATATGGGGCAGGATGAAATCAATGCCGTTGTCCGGGATACACTACATCTTGTCGGACTTGATCATAGCGAGGATATGTTGCCCAATGACTTGTCTGGCGGCATGAAAAAACGGGTCAGTCTGGCCCGGGCAATCGCTCTGAAGCCTAAAATTATTTTATATGATGAACCGACAGCTGGCTTAGATCCATTGCGATGTATGGATATAAATCACCTTATTGTCGATATGCAGCGTCACTTTCATGCGACTTCCATCGTCGTGACCCATGACATGGATTCAGCATTTTATGTTGCTGACAGACTGGCATTATTACAAGATGGAAAATTCAGTCTCATTGCACCAAAAGAAGAATTCAGGACGACTGCCAATCATGATGTACAGATGTTTATCCATGGCGGCGTATTGCCACAAGAAAGAAGGGCTGACTAATGAAATGGAGCGCAGAAGCGAAAGTGGGATTAGTAACGATCATAGGTGTGCTTATGTTCACATATGTCGTGATTTCCCTGGCTCACGCAGAAATTTTCGGCAAGCCCGGTTTTGAAGTCCATACGGTGTTCCAAGATGCTAATGGATTGCAACAAGGAAATTCTGTGCGTTATGTCGGTGTCAATGTCGGTAAAGTAGAAGGTGTCACGCCGTCTAAAGATGGTGTTGACGTTAAAATGAAACTCAATAAGGGAACAGAAATTCCTAAGGATTCTAAAGTCGCTATTACGACGGATGGTCTCCTCGGTGAAAAAATCGTTGCCATAACACCGGGTAAAGATAAAGGTCATCTTTTAGCAGATGGTGATATTTTAGGCGGAGTCCAGACTAAGACGATGGATGATATGATGACGAGTGCTAATACGCTTATGGCTGATGCTAATGATATGCTCAAGAGTCTCAATGCAGTCATTGGTGATCCGTCTACGCAGCAAGCGTTGCGCGGTTCTTTTAAAAATATTGAATCGATGACTGCTAATATGAGCGGTGTTACAGGCAAGGCCAATTCTATGATGGATGCCAATGCTGCCAATATTCAGGAAATGACAGCTCATATGGCGGCAGTAACGGCTCAAATGGATGCGTCTATGCAATCTATGGATGGGGATGGTTCGGCTTCGGCGAATGTACGTCAGACCGCAGCCAATATGAAGGAAATCACAGATAATTTTGTTACTGTTTCTGAACAGATGAAAACAGTGACAACAGATCCGCAAACCCAGTCGAATATACAGACTACGCTAGATAATGCAGCTAAAATTACGACACGGGTCAATAAAATTCTTGGTGGAGATAGTGGAATAAGGGTACAAGGAGATGCCGGTTTGTTGTATAATGATACTAAAAACAAAAGTAGTGGCCAGGTAAATTTTAAGGTGTACCGGAACAATGATTTTGCGCTGATTGGGGCCGAAAATATTGGTAACGGTACGAATCTCAATTTACAACTTGGCCGTCACAGTAAATGGTTTGACAGCCGGTTCGGTCTCATTAATGGCGATTTAGGGGCAGGTCTTGATTTATTTACGGATAAGCCTTTCCAGCTGACGTTGGAAGGATATGATCCTGATGATTGGCGTTACCGCATTAAAGCCCGCATGCGCCTTATGCCGGATGTGTATCTTTTTGGTCAGTTTACGCGGCCGATGAAACGCGGTGATGGTGGTAATTATTATGGCATTGATTATGCGTTTTAATTTGTAGTTACAGTATTACATATCATAAAATAGATGAATCGGGGGTACCCAAGATGAATAAGAAGTTAAGTAGAAAGATGATTATTGCCATGATGGTAACGACCATAAGTGCTGTTGCTACTGCATCGGCAGCAAGCACAACAGCAGTTGTTCCTGTTGATTTATCTCAGGCAGAGGCATCAGCACAGACTAGCGTGCAAAAAGGGGCGAAGGCTGCGGCTAAAGAAACTTCGAAGAAAAATGCTTCAAAGACGACAGCTGGACAAAAAATTTCACCCTATGATATTCGTGGTGTCGACATTGAACCAGAATTACGTGAAGAATTAGCCGATAAGATTGTTAGTGATCAGCAGAAATTGGCTGAAAAGCACGCGAAGGATAATGTTAGTGATCCCGTCATCGTTGTAGGTCGTGTGTCACCAGGGCAGGAAGTAGATTTGACCCTTCCTAAGACAGTACAAATGGCACTTGACTATAATCGCGATATTAAGATTGCAAAATATGATCTCAAGACGGCAGAATACAGCATTGATGAAGCACGAGCAGGGAAAATGCCTACAGTAAGTTATGGCTGGGAAGGTGCTCGTAGTCACAGCAGTGCTAAATCTGGTTCATCTACAGGAAATTCGTATGGCAATAAAGTGGCTTTAAATATACCGTTGTATACCGGTGGTAAAGTAGAAGGTAATATAGCTGTAGCTAAATTAGGTAAGACTAGTGCACAGGAAGAAATCCTGAGACAACAGCAGTCTGTAAAATATTCGGCTGTTTCAGGGTATTTCGGTCTCTTAGCATATCAGGAATATCGAGATGTATACCATGAATCAGTTTCGAATCTGCAAGGGCATTTAGACAATGTGTCGGCACAGTATGCTGTTGGTACAGTTGCAAAATTGGATGTCCTTACATCAAATGTATCCTTGGCTAATGCTAAAACGACGGCTGTCACGGCAGATAATAACGTCGATAATGCTGAAGCTAATCTCAACAACATATTGGGATTGCCATTGCAGACGAAACTTGTCTTATCTGATCATAAGCTGCCTTTTGATTCGTATGATATTTCTTTGGAAGAAGCCATGGATTACGCAATGAAGTACCGGCCGGAAGTCTTACAGGCAGCAGTAGCTGTCCAAAAGGCAGAGGAAAATGTCGGTATTGCTAAGGCCGGTAACAGACCAACTGTCCAAGTCGGGGCCTCCAATGGCTGGACTGATACAGGTTATATTCTGGGATCAGAATCTAAGAGTTGGGGTATTACTGGTACGGTTTCCTATAGCTTATGGGATGGCGGTACGACAAACGCTAAAATAAAACAGGCTAAAGAAAACCTTCTGGCTGCGCGGGAAACGGAACAACAAACGCGGGAATCTGTACAGCTTGCAGTCAAACAGGCATATCTTGATATCCGTAGTGCAGCACAACGTGTCGAAGCGACGCAGACCTCTATTGATGAAGCAGAAGAAAGCTTCAAGATTGCCCGTGTTCGTTACCAAGCTGGTGTAGGCATTAACTTGGATGTTCTCGATGCGCAGTTAAGCTTGAATGAAGCCCAAACGAATCATATTCAGGCGCTGTATGATTACAATGTTGGTATTGCTAAACTGGAACAGGTAATGGGTGTCGATGTACGATCTGGTGTTATCCATCCGTCTATGACGGCATCAACTTATCGGGGATAACCTTATGCTGCATGACAGTTTCCTAACAATTCATGAAATTTTGTAATAGATTTCTTATAACTTCTTGATTTTAATCAACTCCATAGGTAGAATAAAGAGAGAATTGTATATACAATTCTCTCTTTATATATTTTTAGGAGTTTATCGTGAAAAAAAAATGGATGGCTCTTTGCGTCATCGTCTTATTTCTTCTATCGGCATTTGCAGCTTTTTGGATAGAAAAACCGGCGATTTTGCAAAGCCTTACAGATACAGTAAAGACAACCATGAGCAGCAAGCTTAACGGTGAATTTTCTTTTGAAGATATGAATATATCACTGTCAGGCCGTGTCACGCTTACAAAACCGGTTATTACAGATATTCATCATGCTCCAGTCCTTTCAGGGGATTCGCTGTCTGTACAAATCAATCCGTGGAATGCATTGGCCATCCTTCAGGGCGGCGAAGCCATGGCAGCGCTGGAAACAATCGATGTAGAACGACCGGTCCTTCATGCCGCACAGCAGGCTGATAATACGTGGAATGTTGCTACGCTTATTAAGCAGAGTGGAACTGGTGCTGATGCTGGTTATAGGGGCGTTATACGCTTGCATGACGGTACGATTTTTGCTTCTTTTAAAGATGGAACACAACTTACAGGAGAAGCATGTAATGGAGCGCTTGATTTATCGGCGTATCCGGTAATGACTATTGACGCTGAAGTAGAAGTGGATCAGAAGAAATTAACCGTATCAGGCCGATATCGTTCTATGCGGGAATATGATATGACTCTTCGTGGTGACGCTGTCGATATTCGCTATGCTGTACCGTTTATTCCGTCAACTGCTGATATTGCTCTTTCTGGCGGCGTTATAGAAAACATCAAGGCCCACGTTTCCCAAAGCCACAAGGGATTTTTCCTGTCTGGACAAGCCGATGTGCGTGACGGAACAGGGACAGTCAAAGGGTATAATGTAAGCGGTGTCAAGGGACATGCTGATTTAACGACCGATGAAGTCCGTCTGAGTCATGTAGAAGGATTGGTGAACGGACAGAAAATTCGTACGGACGGGATCATTAAAATAAATGGTGATGCACCTGTCTTTGATTTAAAACTAGATGCCCCTTCTGTTGATCTGAGTGCATTTTCCTTACAGCTCCCTATAACAGGCACTGTCGGCTGGACTGGTTCCGTTTGGGGTTCTATTGAGAATTTATCTGCCAGCGGTACTGTAACGGTAGCTTCAGCAGACTATGACGGCCTTACTGTTTCTAATGGTACAGCTGATGTGACATATGAGCATCAATTGATTCAGCTCGATAAAGTAGCAGCTGATGTGGCAGGCGGACATGTAACAGGAAAAGGTACTTATGGTATAGACAGCGGAGATTTTACAGCGTCAGTTCAAGCTAGTGATATTTCTTTGGAAGCAATCCCGCAGATTCCCGTATCGGTAACTGGTATGGTATCGGCAGAGGTGACTGCGTTTGGTAATAGCCATGATAGTAAAAATATACAAGCCCAGGGTCAGGTATCGGCAACGAGCTTATCTTATAATGGTATAGAAGCAGATCAGGTGTCAGCGCATCTAGCGTATAAGGATGGTATAGCAGCTATTAGCGAGGCAACAGCTGCTATAGGCGGTGGTTCGGTACAAGTTAGCGGTACTTTTGATGTTGCTGCTAATACACCGAATATTACCTTTACTGCAAATCAAATTCCGCTGGATACCTTTTCAGCTTGGGCCTCTGTGCCTATGAGCGGGACTGTCAGTGCAGCCGGTCATATTTGGGGCACAGGATCGCAATGGGATGTGGCGTTCAATGCGAAATCGGGGACCATCAAAGGAATGCCTTTTGACAGCCTCGATGGGTCTTTACAAGGGCAGGGACAGCATATCGTTATTCCTGCTATATACTGGCGGTACGTTGATGGTAGTCATACGGTCACTGGTTCAGCTGATTTGGATAGTCGCGCTGTTACTCTTCGTGTCGATACGGCACACATGCGTATCGAACGGATACTGCCTGTCTTGGGTAAAGGCGATATGGGACTTACGGGCTGGGCTGATAATACGATCAATATTGGCGGGACCTTAGATAATCCGTCAGCCACAGGGTCATTCCGCTTGTCCGAAGGCTCTTACAGTGGCTATTTATATAAAAACATCAGTGCTGCCTATGAAGTGCGTAACGGAATTCTCTATATCCATAATGGGACTATTTCTGCTTATGATGCATCTATCAATGTATATGGTTCTATTGGAGATGCGTTGGATTTGACGATCGAAGGCAATCAATTGGATATATCGCGTATTATGGTGACCCAAGAATCATTGCCTCGTAGTGGCATGGTTAGCCTTAAAGCACACGTTAGTGGCACGGTCAAAAATCCAATGGCTTCAGGAGAGCTCACAGCAGAAAAGCTTGTCGTTAATAATATGGCGTTAACGGATGTGCACGGTGATTTTGCGTATTATGACGGCATTATTCGCTTGTCAGACCTTCATTTTGCGCAGCAAGGTGGTGCATATGATGCGAATATCATGTATAACACCAATAATGACCGGATTGTAGCTCGCGGCTCCGTCCATAATGGAGACTTGGCTGATTTGTTAAATTTGGCAGGCGTACCGTTGCAAAAAGTAGAAGGCCGTCTTGATGGGGATATTTCCGTTGATGGAACAGGCAAGAATCCTAAAGCAGCTTTTACAGGTAAACTGACGCAGGCCTATCTTGATGGACATGCTGCTGATCCTACAAATATTGATGTACAGTTTGCTGATGGCATTTTTAAGATCAATCAATTGTCATTGACTGCGGGGGATACCATTTTAGCAGCGCAAGGAACGTATGCATTACATGGAACAGCAGATATACAGGTAGCAGCTCGTCAATTTCCATCGCGTATTTTACTTGATATACTGGGGATGGATGGCATTGATGTAGATACGAATATCGATTTTGCCGCTCAATTGAGTGGTAATGGTGAAAATCCGGATGCCGATGTGTCAGCACAATTGAATGGGGGCACCATAAATGGTGTGGCCATTACTAATGCCTCTGTTTTGTTTAATATTCGAGATGGCATCATCCATCTGAATCAGGCGTATGTTTCTAAAGAACCGTATAAAGCCAGTGCAACAGGGACTATTCCGGTCAGTGCTTTAAAAGGTGGTCGTACAGCTGAATCAATGAATGTGAACGTAAAATTGGATCATGCCGGGCTGGATATTCTTACCTTCCTGACACCCTTGGTTAAAACAGCCCAAGGGGGCATTGAAGGTGATATCAATGTGAGCGGTACATTACAAGAACCACAGCTTAAGGGTACAGTAGCGGTTAATGACGGATCCATTCAATTCAGAGATATAACGTATCCGTTGTCACACATAACCGGTAACATGGATTTCAAGGGAACGAATATGACGGCTGCACTCAGCGGGACTATGGATAAAAAAGGTGCTAAAAATCCAGGAACCATATCTCTTCAGGGAACAGCATCCTGGCAGGGATGGCAGCTGACTAAGTATGATGCTGTTATGGATATAGATCATTTAAAAGTGGACTGCAATTATTTTAGCGGGCCCTTAACCGG
This sequence comes from Megasphaera sp., assembly GCA_022486585.1. Taxonomy (GTDB): domain Bacteria; phylum Bacillota; class Negativicutes; order Veillonellales; family Megasphaeraceae; genus Megasphaera. The sequence goes on along the minus strand of JAKVKI010000001.1, from coordinate 105,663 downwards.
TCATATAGAATTGGCACCGGGATCGTCTTATCCTAAACTGAGTGGCATTGTCGAAATTTCCAATACGACGATTGATGTGCCGCTGGTTTTCACGTCTGGGACGGCTTCTATGCCACTGGAATTAGACTTTACGGTGTCGTTGGGAGACAAAGTGCGCTTGTATAATTCAGCCTTATATGATATGCTCATCAATGGGTCTGTGAATTTTAAAGGAACAGTAGAACATCCCAGACCTTCAGGGCGTTTTGAAGCACCGCGAGGTACGATCCATTATTTAGATACGAATTTCATGCTTACGAAAGCGAAAGCTGATTTTTCGATTCATGATTCATTCTTGCCAGTCCTTGATGTAGAAGGCCATGCCCGTGTGGGGCAGTATATGGTTTTGCTTACGTTGCGAGGACCGGCGGACAATATGGACATGATGTTGCGTTCGGATCCGCCATTGACAAAGCAGCAGATCATATCACTGATTACCCTGCGGAGTGGCGGAAAACAAGAAAGTTCTCTTAACAGTGCAGATGTGAATTCGCTTATCGGAACGGGTATCCGTATGACCTTGAACAGTTTGGGGATTACCCATGAACTAGAGAAAGCATTATCTCTTGATATGTTGACCGTTACGACTGGCTCCTTGAATTTTAATGATAAGAATACAGATATCAGTCGTAATTACTATAACATTGAAATGGGCAAGTATCTTTTTAACGATTTTATGGTAACAGCAGCTTTTGGCCTTAACCATGACGATAATCGTTTTGGTGTACAATATTCGTTAGGCAGTCGGTTTAATATTAATGCCTGGAAATCGGAATCCTCTTCATTTATTGGCGGATCCTATAAGTACAGCTTTTTCTAAGGGAGAATGATATGTTAGAGGCATATTTGAAAGAGCTCAATAAAATAACGCTGTTGACGCCGGAAGAAGAGCGTAAGTTGTGGCAATCGTATAAAGATAATGGAGATATGGCCAGCCGCAGCCGTCTTATTGAGCGGTACCAGCCATTGGTTTTTAAAGAGACCATGCGTTGGCATATCCGTCCGGATCTCTTAGCGGATGCAGTTCAAGAGGGTACACTAGGGCTTATTGAGGCTGTTGAACGGTTTGATTATAAGCGAAATGTGGCATTCCCTTTATATGCTGTTCATCGTATACGAGGTGAAATTGTTGATTATCTCAATAAGGAAGGGCGTCGAACGGCGTTGTCTCTTGATGAACCAGATGAACATGGAATGACGCTGCGTGATAACTTGCCTGATGATAGTGAAGATTTAGCTGATAGAACGGGGCGGCGCATCCTTTTTGAACATGTGTCTGGTATTTTGTCCCGCCTGCCAGAGAAAGAACAAATCGTCGTTGAAGGCGTTTATTTGCAGGATAAGCAGCAAAAACATATTGCCCGCGATATGGATGTAAGCCTGCCGTATGTCTATCGCTTGCAGAAAAGGGGCATACGACGGGTGCGAGGCATGTTGAGCCGTTTTATTCATGACAGTAAAGATAAATGATAAGAAAAAGAGGCGTATATGTTTGAAAACACGAATAATAAGGAGCATCAGCTGTCATACGTATTGATTTTGCTTTTTTTTACCTGGTTAAAATCGAAATCTCTTTTGGGATAGTATATATATCCTGAAAGGAGGCAGACTATGGAGAAATCAGACGCCAATATGGCCGCCCATGTTCGATCTGTAAAGCGATGGCTGGAAAAAGCAGAACAGTCTTATGACAGTAAATCGGATATTCAGGGAGAACTGAATCTCATGCTGGCTGAAGCGGAAATGAAAAATTTACGTAAAAATCATGCCGCTGGTCATCGTCTCCTCCGGCTGGGTGCGGCAACAATCGCTGTTTTGGCAGCGGTTTTGTGGCTGGCTGTTCGTCTGCCAGGACCGGCAGCAGGGACTGCTACGGCTGAAGTCCCTTCGGAAGTGATTCCGGGTGCTGTGCGGACAGAAGAAGTGCAGCAAGCAGAACCAGATGAAACAAGGCAAGAACAGTATAGCGCTCCTGCAGATACGACAAGTACGAGGGAGCCAGATCAATCTGAAGTTAGTGTGACAGAATCAGCAACATCTCAACAAATGGCTGAAACAGTACCGCCTCAACGGCAGACAGCACAAGAAGCAGTACCTGTTCAACAATATACAGCACCGGTATCGGCGCAGGTCTTATCGGACCAGCAGATGCAGGACGCCGTGCAGGATGCACGACATAGCCTGCGCGGTGGAGCAATACATAATAAATGAGGCATAAAAACGGAGGTTTGTGAATGGAAACTCGGAATAAGAAACTTCTCGTCCTGATGATAACCAGTGCGATGATGACATGCCCTGTATGGGCAAATGATGACACAACCACAACAGATCTTGTTGCGGCACAAACGGTTACAGGCTATGATCCCGCTAATAATGGGGAAACGGTAAAAGCAACAGCAGCATCGGCAGATAGCAATGAAGATACAAAGAAGATGAAAGTCAATGCCGTTATTACATCGGCTCCTGATGATACTACAGCATCGACGATGGAAAGTGCTAAATCCGGCTTGACTGGATATGAAACGGATCAAGAATTGCAAGCTATTGCAACGGGCGATAAGAGTGCTACTGAAGTCCATCAGGAAGCCGCAGCTACAGTTGATGAAATTGCGGCTAAACAGGAAGCACAGAAACATGAGTCTGTCGTACAGACGACAGCAGAAGCTGCTAGAAAGAATAACTTGCCAGGGACTGCCGTAGAGTATGTCAATGGTCTTGGTGATGTTCAAATCAATACAGCTGTACCGAATTATCCGATGGCTGTATTGTCAACGGGTGTTGAAGCGACCTTGCCGTATGGCAATGCAGTGACTGATGCTGAAATCGCGCCGTATGTCAATAAAATAACGACGTCTGTCAATATTAGTCCTGTACCGGATCAGCAGATCGAAGCACAATTATTACCGCAGCTGGCGATGCGTGTCGGCGATGCCATCAATGCGGATTACATTCGCCATGATATGAATATCATTGGTGCAGCTGGTTTGTTCTCTACGATTAAACCGACGTTTACTGACGTTCCTGAAGGGGTGAAACTGAACTATACCGTTCAAATGAATCCGATTGTCAATGATGTCGATATTCAGGGCAATGAATCAATCAAGACAGAAGACTTACGGAAACTTATTACTATTACACCGGGTTCAGTAGTCAATACAACCCTTATCAGCAAAGATGTATCCAATATCAATACGGAGTATGGCAATGCCGGGTATATGTTGAGCCGTGTTTCTGATGTCAGCATTGATGACCAGGGCATTCTTCATATCGGTATTTCTGAAGCGCACGTTGAAGATATTCGCCTCCGTGGCAATACGAAAACAAAAAATAAAGTTATTCTTCGTGAATTACGCTTTAAAAAGGGCGATGTATTTAATAAAGACCTGGCTAGCCGCAGTATACAGCGTGTGTATAATACAGGTTATTTTGAAGACGTCAACGTTCGTCTTTTACCAGGGCAGTTAAACCGCCAAGATGTCATCGTAGAAATTGATGTGGTGGAACAGAAGACCGGTTCTGTTACGATTGGTGCCGGCTATTCTGACTCAGATGGCCTTGTTGGTATTCTGGGTCTGAGTGAAACGAATCTCCGTGGTACTGGTGATAAAGCCAGCATCAGTTGGGAATTCGGCGGCAATTCGAATTCTAATAAGAACTATATTTTCTCCTATACCCATCCGTGGATGAATGATCATGGCGATTCTATTGGGTTCAGTATTTTCGATCGTGAATCGGAATACGAAGATTATAATGAAAAAGGTAATTCTGTTGCCGATTATGACAAACGGACGACAGGCTTTAATGTTACCTATGGTCGTGTCCGCAGTGAATATGTCAGCGATTACGTTACCTTAGAAACGAAAAAGACTAAATACACTGATTATAATAGTGGTTATAATTATAAAGAATGGCAAGATGATTTTTCGTTACCAGATAAATATCGTCACTATTTAGATAATAACTTTGGTCGGACAGACAGCGTAGTATGGTCTCATGTTTTTGATAATCGTGATAATGTGTATGATCCGACGAAAGGCAAACGTCTTTCCTTTACCGGGACATGGGCTGGCCATGGCTTAGGCGGTGATTTTGATTATTTCAAATTCGTTGCTGAAAACCGCTTGTATTATAAAGTTGGTCGTAAACATGTTATTGCTGTCCGCCTCATGGGTGGTATTGCTACTGGTGATATGCCGTACAACGATTTGTTTACCTTAGGTGGTGCCGATAATCTTCGTGGTTATGAAGATGATGAATTCCGTGGCAATAAGATGTATGCAGGCACTATTGAATATCGTTATCCTATTGCTAAAAAAGTCCAAGGGGTCTTCTTCGTCGATGGCGGTAATGCTTGGGGCGGAACTGAAAATGTTCCTTGGTACAAAGATAATAACCAATTCCATTATTCTGGCGGCTTAGGCTTCCGCATTACGACGCCAATCGGGCCAATTCGCCTTGATTATGGTGTAGGTGACAATGGTGGTAAATTCCACTTTAGTTTTGGCGGCAAGTTCTAAGGCACCGAAACGTTAGGTGGGATAGATTTGATACGGTTTTGTTTAGCGACAATATTTTTGACGTGTATCAGCTTGGGAAGTGCACTGGCAGCATCGGTAGAACATGTGTCTGTACAGGTCACATCGTTACAGGAGGCCATACCTCCGTTAGTGCAAAAACGGATTGCTGCCAGTATCCAAACCGTTGGTAATCACGTTCTTTTACAACATGATGATGATGATATTCGTCAGCATATGGGTGATTATGAACGGACTGTCAATGATATTGTTAACCGTGTTCTCATTGGCTATACAGTAGAACGGCTGACAATCACACCAGGCCCGGATACAGGGATGGTCGTAGAAATACGGCCTTGGGGTGAGACCATTCATTCGGTACAAGTTACTATTGATTACGGTTCGTTGCCACCGATGGGACAGGATCTGGCTAATCGCGATTTAACAGGAGCGCAGACGCTGGTAGAGAACCTGCTCATCGGTCTTCCTATCGATGCGTTGGATTGGGCAAACGGAGCTGTCAAATCAGTTATGGAAACTGAATTAGAGACGATGCTCCCTGAATTCTATCCGCATATCGTTATTATACCGGGAACAGCAGCATCCGTTCATGTATATATGCTGCCTAAATTGCCAGTTGTGCGTAATGCCAATGTCAGTATTGAAGCAGAAAATTTGCCTAAGATCATCTTCCTCAGCACACGCAAAAATTTGGAGCAGCACTACGCCGGTCTGCAGGGACTTCCTGTGTCTTTTGTGCGCCGTCATGAACAGGCTATCCAGGCGGATATACAAGAGACGCTGGGGAAACAATGGGTCATTAAAAAGTATAAACTTCGTGTAACGCCAGTTCTCACTATTGGTGAAGACACGGATATCCACGTATTGTCACAAACTGATTTTTATGATCTTCGTGCTGGTGCATATATCGATGTCGGTCGTAATAATGACGGCAGGCATGATAGTGATACAGTCATACGGGGCCATGTAGGGCGTAAAATTGGTAATCATCAGGAAATATATAGTGAATTGGAATTTACGCCGGGAACGGTAGAGTGGAATGTCATGCCGGGATATTTTTATCAATGGGGTAAAGGCAGCCAGCTCGGGTATCAGTACGAAACGGCAGATAACAGTCATCATCTTTGGTTTCGCCAAACCCTTAGCAAGCGTTGGCAATTCCGTTATGACAGGGATTTCACCCATCGGGATGATGAAGTAGGACTGACGTATCGTTTGCATGAATATATCGGTTTGGAGTATATCGTATCCGACCATGATCACTGGCTTCGGATCATAGGATATTTATAAATTAAAGGAGTAATGTAATTATGATGTCAGAAATGGGTAAGAAAAAGAATGTCAAGATTTTTTCGGCGGTTATCGCCTTGGTTTTTGTACTTAGTGTTGCCGGTATCGCAGTGATGCAAACAGGAAATCCAGTTAATGCAGCACCGACTAGTAATATTGGTGTCGTTGATACTAGCAAGATTATTACACCGGATAATCAGGATGCTGTCGATGCGCAGAAACAATGGCAGCAAGCTGGTGAAGATATGCAGAAACAGTTTGAAGAACAGTCCGCTAGTATGAATGATGAACAAAAACAACAATTGTTCACGAAAATGCAGAATGAATTATCTCAAAAACATGAAGATATCTTCAAAGGTGTCAAAGATAAAGTTGATAATGCCATTAGCAGTGTTGCCAATACAAAAGGGTTAAGCCTTGTTGTAGATAAACGTGTTGTATTATATGGCGGCACAGATATTACAGATCAGGTAACGAAGCAACTGAGTGATTCTAAGTCCAAATAAAGGATTTTGGCCATGAAACGAAGGTATGTAGCAGCTATAGGCGCATTATTTGTCATCGTGTGCATTGGTATCGGCATATGGACAGGGCATCAACGTTCGCAAGTACAGACTGTCCAAAGCGGTCCGGTCTATGCGTATGCCGATTTGGAACATGTTATGATGAGTCATCCCAAATACAGTGAATATCATCACTTGGAATTGGAATACAATGCCATGATTGCCCAGTACCAATTCGAGCAGTGGCATTATTCACGACAAGCTGTAGCAGAAGGTAAAGCAGTACAAGCCTTTACTGCGACAGATGCGATGGGCTCGCAGGTCTTGGATCAAGAACTGAAAGCGAAGGTTGCTCTTAAAGAGAATGAGCTCAATAATTCGCTTAAACAGCAATATGAACAGATCGTCCAGGAGAAGAAAAAATCGCAGCCAGTGATTTCTAGCGCTGATAACTTAAAAATAGTTAATTTACAGCTCAAACTGCGGACACTGGCGCTATCTGACGAAGAAAGACAAGCGACTCAGCAAGAACTGCAAGCCTTAATGCGCAGCGCAGGGACAGATGTACAGGTGACGAATCAGACAGCCGCAGATATTGCAGCTGCGATGGCTCCTTATAAGAAAAAAGCGCAAGATGACCTGGCAGCGTATGCCAAGCAGGTCAAAGCCGATTTGGAAAAACGCCAGCAAAATAGCCAGGATTTGTTCCAAACGGCGCAGCACCATGCATTGACAGACAGGCCTGAACCAGCAGTGTGGAATCAGGAGTGGAAAACGAAGCTGGATGCAAAAGAAAAGGAACTGAAAGATGTAAAAGAAGATATCTTGGCAGATATCCGTGATAAAGCCGCAATTGTTGCTGGCGAACAGAAAATTGATATGATTTTCTGTGATTACGAAGGCGTCGGAACGGCTATTGATGTCACGGATGATATTATTGCCAAGCTGGCATAACAGGAGGCTTTGTAGGAATGAGAAAAATGTGGAAACGACTGGCAGTTGTGGCATCAATGACGATTATGGCAGGTATGCTCAGCGGCTGCGGTGGTGAAGATAAAGTAGGTGTTGTCGATATGGCTCGTGTGCAAAAAGAAGCACCGGCAGTCCAAACCTATAAGCAGAAAACAGAAGATAAACAAAAAGAAGTTGAAAAAGAACTTCAGGATGCACAGCAGTCTATGTCGGCAGAAGATTTTCAGAAAAAGCAACAACAGGCTCAACAAGAACTTAATATTTACGGAGCCAGTATGCAGCGGCAATTTTTATCAGACATTCAAAGCAAATTAGGCGATATTGCCAAAGATAAGAATGTAGGTATCGTCGTTTATAAAGAAGCAGTTCCTCAAGGCGGCATTGATGTAACCGATGATTTAATTGCCAAGATGCAATAGAGAGGTGGATATCGTGAAAAAAACAGTACAAGAATTAGCGGAATTAATCGGCGGCACGGTGATTGGTGACGGCACGCGGGTCATAGTTGATGTCAAGGGATTGGCTGAAGCAGGAACAGAGGATGTTACTTTTGCCGTTCATCCTTACACGGAATACTTACCCCAAGTCCATGCTGCGGCGGTCATTGTTGAAGCTGAAGTGCCGGCTGGAGATAATACACTTATTGTTGTGGAAAATCCTCGCCTGGCTTTTTCCAAACTACTTGTTCTGTTTCATCCGCGTCAGTCTGTTGAACCGGGTATCCATAAGACAGCCCTGGTCGATACCAGTGCTGTTATTGGTGCTAATACGGCAGTTATGGCGTATGCAGTTATTGGTAAGAACGTTACGATTGGCCAGGATTGTTTGATTTATCCTTACGTCTACATTGGCGATAATGTTACGATCGGTAAAGAAACAGCTATTTTTCCTGGTGCAGTTGTTCATGAAAATACGGTAATAGGTGAACGAAATGTTATTCGGGCACATGCTGTATTAGGCGGTGAAGGTTTTGGCTTTGCAACGAAAGATGGTAAGCATAGTCATATTCCGCAAATTGGCAATGTCGTTCTTGGTGATGATGTGGAAGTCGGTTCTTGCACCTGTATTGATAATGCGACACTGGGATCGACGATAGTCAAACGAGGAACTAAGATTGACAATCTTGTCCATTTAGGTCATAATGTCGAAATTGGTGAGGATTGCTTCGTCATTGCACAAAGTGGCATAGCTGGTAGTACGAAAGCAGGCAATCATTGTGTTTTTGCCGGACAGACGGGAATAGCCGGCCATGTTACGATTGGCGACAATGTTGTGTTAGCAGGTAAGACAGGTGTTACTGGGAATATCAAAAGTGGTCAGATTTATGCTGGCTATCCTGGCCGGCCTCATATGGAATGGAAGCGTACGTCGGTATACTTGCGCAATTTACCCAAGTTAGCAAAAAAAGTCAAAGAATTAGAAAAACAGATTGCTGAATTGGAAAAAAACCTGCAGAAGTAAGAGGCGCGCTATGTATACATTCATGAAATGTCTGAGCGTTTTGATCTGTCATATGACAGAAAATATGAAACATAGCTTAGGATCATTTTTAGGCAACTTTTTTTGGACTTTTTGTCCTAAAAAACGCAAGCTATTGGCACAGCGGCAAATACTTGATTGTGGTATTACAAAAGATGCAACCAAGGCGATGGATATTGCTAAGGCTAGTGTAACGCGTTTTGGTCCGATGATGATCGAAGTATTGTCATATCCAGTATATACTAAAGAAGTTTTAGATCAGAAAATCACGTGGCATGGCAAAGCATATTTAGATACAGTCAAAGCCAGTGGTGAAGGAATGATTATAGCAGCTTCTCATGCTGGAAATTGGGAACTGTTAGGGGCAGCGTTAGCAATGAATGGATATCCATTGATTTCTGTGGCGCAGCAACAAAATAACAAGAGTGCTGACAAGTTTATTAATGAATACCGTTCGATGATGAAGCAGCATGTAACTTATAAAACGGGCATTCGTGATATGATACGATTCCTTATGGAAGGGCATTATATTGGCCTGCTTATGGATCAGGATCCAGGGTATGTTGGCATTATGGTCAAATTGTTTGGCAAAGATACATTGACAGCTGACGGTCCGGCGAAGATGGCAGGCATTCATAATTCTCCGATTATGAGTTGTTTTATTCATAGTGATACGCCCTACCATTACGTAATAGATATTTTGCCGCCTGTGCAGGTATATGATTCTAAGCACAAATTATCTAAAGAAGAAAAGAAAAAAATCGTATACGATGTGACTCAAAAATTGAATGATCGTTTGGAAACGCATATCCGTACTTATCCTGAAGAATGGTTCTGGCTCCATGACCGATGGAAATGGACTCGTCGTTCTAAAGAGAAACAAGCGGAAAAAGAAGCGAAACGATTACAAGAGCAAACAGTTGCAGAAAAATAGAATAAATAAAAATCTGGCATTGGAAATCAACCAATGCCAGATTTTTTTGGAACGTTATAGCCAGCCAAAATGGATACAGGCGTGGAGAATACCGCCTTTATCGTTATCATCTGTAATGTAATCAGCCAGTTTCTTTAACTCCGGACGGCCATTGCCCATAGCAATAGAATAGAATGGTTTGCGAAACATACTTATGTCGTTAAGGCCGTCACCAAAAACAATGGCTTCTGCCGGATCGGCACCAAGGTGTTGCATCATTCGTTCGACACCGGTACCTTTATCTGTAGGCTCAATAAGCCAGGTGTGGTCGATATACTCTAAGTGGGGCAGGTGGTGATGATTGGGTTCAGGCTGACCTGATTGAGGGCGGGCATACATGATTTTATAAATTGCTGTCAGGGAATCAATCGTGATGGGACGGACTACTGTTTTCATATAGTTGCGGGGATCATGATGGGGGTACGTGGCGTAAGGCGTATAACGACATGCTGTGTTGTCCATTACGACAGCCCATGGGAGGTGTTGTTCCTCTAATTCATGGAGTAAGGCTTTGCAGTTTTTTAAAGGCAAACCGTTCATTTCCAGAATCGATCCATTGATAGATAAGCTGTTGCCGCCATCAGAGACGACGGCGTGGATGCCATAATGGTCAGCAAAGTGTTGGGCATCACATTGAAGGCGTCCTGTAGCAATAGAAACGAAGTGGCCTGATTGTTTTAAACGATTCAAACAATAGACAGTGTCTGCAGGAATAATACTAGAAATATCCAAACCGAGTGTGTGGTCAATATCAAAAAAGAAATATTTTTTATTCATAGGTGATCCTTTCTGGAGACACAGTTTATAAATAATGTAAAGAGTACATACATACTCGTTAAAAGCGTATACTATTTAAGGCATGTTTCCATTATATCCTTGTTACTAAAAGAAGACAACCTGAATATGATCCTTTTTGCAAGCACGATATATGCTCGAGCACATTTAATATATATCAGTTAAAATATATATTATCCATTACATGATGTTATACGGCACGCAAATACATTTACTTTTGGTAAAGTTCGTCGTTAGGCATTGACAGAAGTATGCTTTTGCCCACATAATAGAAGCAGATTAAAAAAAAGGAGCGATCACATAATGAGTTCTATTGATATGACATGTGTAAATGCAATTCGTGTACTTTCTGCTGATGCTATCCAAAAGGCAAATTCAGGCCATCCGGGCCTTCCTTTGGGATCAGCACCAATTGCGTATGAATTATGGGCAAACCATATGAATCATAACGCTAAAGATCCGAAATGGGCGAATCGGGACCGTTTCATTCTTTCGGCCGGTCATGGTTCTGCAATGTTATATTCGTTGCTCCATTTATTTGGATATGGTCTTACGATGGATGATATGAAACAATTTCGTCAAGACGGGTCTCTTACGCCAGGCCATCCGGAATATGGCCATACAGCAGGTGTTGAAGCGACGACAGGTCCTCTTGGGGCTGGTATGGGTATGGCTGTTGGTATGGCTATGGCAGAAGCTCATTTAGCAGCAATTTTCAATAAGCCTGGCTATGATGTAGTGGACCATTATACATTTGCCCTTGGCGGCGACGGTTGCATGATGGAAGGTATTTCCTCAGAAGCCTTTTCTTTGGCAGGTACATTAGGGCTTTCAAAATTAATTGTACTTTATGATAGCAATAATATTTCCATCGAAGGTGGTACGGATATTGCCTTTACGGAAAATGTCCAGAAACGGATGGAAGCATTTGGATTCCAGACCTTAGAAGTAGCTGACGGCAATGATTTGACAGCTATTGGGCAGGCTATGGAAGCAGCGAAAGCAGATAAAGAACATCCGTCCTTTATTACGATTCACACACAGATTGGCTATGGCTGCCCTAACAAGCAAGGGACGGCAGCAGCTCATGGATCGCCGCTCGGTGAAGATAATATCGTAGCGATGAAGAAAAACTTTGGCTGGCCTAATCCGGAAGAACCATTCTACATTCCTGATGAAGTGTACACTCATTATGATGAAGTCAGTAAAAAAGCTGCTGCTGCTGAAGCAGCATGGAAGCAACTCTTTGCTGATTATGCTGCTAAATATCCAGAACAAAAGCAACTTTGGGATACATTCCACAGTGACATAGATGCGCAGGCGCTCTTGAATGATGCGGAATTTTGGGCGTATGAAGATAAACCGCAGGCTACACGTAACCTGTCTGGTATCATGCTCAATCGCCTTAAAGACCGTATGCCGCAGCTCATCGGCGGCAGTGCTGACTTGGCACCTTCCAATAAGACCCATATGGATGGTGAAGGCGATTTCAAAAAAAGTGATTATGCAGGCCGGAACCTTCATTTCGGTGTTCGTGAATTATCTATGACGGCTATGACGAATGGGTTGGCACTTCATGGGGGACTTCGTCCGTATTGTGCTACGTTCTTTGTGTTTAGTGATTACATGAAACCGATGATTCGTTTGGCAGCTTTGATGAAATTGCCGACGACATATGTTCTTACACATGATAGTATCGGTGTTGGTGAAGATGGACCGACTCACGAACCGGTAGAACAGCTCGCCATGCTTCGGGCTACACCGAACGTCAATGTATTCCGTCCGGCAGATGCGACAGAAACAGCTGCTGGCTGGTACTTGGCAGCGACGAGCCAATCGACACCGACAGCACTCGTTCTGACACGTCAGAATCTGCCTCAGCTTGCAGGCAGCAGCAAAGAAGCCCTTAAAGGTGCCTATATTGTTGCTGATGCATCAAAAGCAGTTCCAGATGCTATCATCATTGCTAGTGGCTCTGAAGTATCCTTGTCTATTGATGCTAAAGAAGCGCTGGCTAAAAAGGGAATCGATGCTCGTGTCGTCAGTATGCCTTGTATGGATCTTTTTGAACAGCAAAGTGACGAATATAAGGAACACATTCTGCCGCAAGCAGTTCGTGCCCGTGTTGGCGTGGAAGCTGGCGTAGACTTCGGCTGGGCTAAGTATGTCGGTCTTGACGGAACGACAGTTACTATGGGTGGTTTTGGTGCTTCGGCGCCGGCAGGTACGTTGTTTAAGAAATTTGGTTTTACTGTTGATAACGTAGTAGCAGCTACTGAAAAAGTAATAAAGAAATAAGATGACAAGGCGGCCGGCAGGCTGCCTTGTTTTATATTTCCTGGAACAAAAGCAAGTCAATTGTCAAGGCTTGATTTTTTTACCATATTTGATTATACTATTATCAAGAGAAAACCCTACTGTGTACGTAAATGGTCTCGATGTTTTGAACCAACATCTTTTACATTGGGAGTTCGGACTCTGTGGCTGCCCGGCAATGCCTTTACTGGACTGTCAAACTCCATGGGAGAACACCCACCTGCTTAGGCAGGCTCAAAACTCGGTTTATAAACGGCATGGTGGGGCTTCTTTTCTTGTATATAGTTTTATATGATTAGAAAATAAGTGCCGCTAAGATATCTTGGCGGCTTTCTATTTGGTTTGGGAGCAAACAAATGAACGGAGACGATCTTTTTTCCATGGCAGATGAACAGCAGAGCGGCCGTTTTGAGCCCTTGGCTGTGCGTATGCGACCTGAAACGTTAGATGAAGTGTTCGGACAGGATGATCTTGTAGGTCCTGGCACCTTTTTACGGGCTATGATTGAACGGGATACGATTCCGTCCTTATTGTTTTATGGTCCTTCCGGTGTAGGTAAAACGACATTAGCGCATGTCATTGCGACAGAAACGAATAGTTGTTTTGTCAAAATCAATGCAGTTACAGCGGGGACGGCAGAATTGCGCAAGGTCATTGGCGAAGCGAAAGATGCCATCCATTTGTATCAGAAACGGACGATTCTGTTTATCGATGAAATCCATCGATTCAATAAAAGTCAGCAAGATGTGCTGTTACCATATGTGGAAGATGGTACAGTGATTCTTATAGGGGCTACGACGGAAAATCCTTACTTTGAAGTGAACCGGCCTTTACTGTCACGATTGCGGGTTATACAGCTGAATCCATTAGGTAAAGAGGCGATAGCCGCTGTATTGCAGCGAGCGCTTCAGGATACGATAAAGGGGTTGGGCGAACTTCGCATCAAAGCCGGAAAAGATTTGTTATATGGGATTGCCGACTTAGCAGATGGAGATGCTCGCATAGGCTTGAATTTGTTAGAACAAATATGTATGGTTGTACCAGCTGGCAGTACTCTTACACAAGAAATCATTGAAAAAGTAGCAGGCCGTAAAATATATACGTATGATAAAAAAGGTGACAGTCATTACGATACCGTTTCAGCCTTCATTAAAAGTATGCGCGGGTCTGATCCAGATGCCGCTCTTCATTATATGGCACGGATGATTGCTGGTGGAGAACAAGTCAGTTTTATTGCCCGAAGATTGATCATTTGTGCTGCTGAAGACGTCGGTCTTGCTGATCCGCAGGCCTTGGTGATTGCCAATGCAGCAGCTCAGGCAGTCCAATTCGTCGGCTGGCCTGAAAGCCGCATTATTTTATCGGAAGCTGTAGTATATGTAGCTTGTGCACCTAAGAGCAATAGTGCTTATATGGCTATAGATGCAGCGTTGAGGGATGTTCGTAAGGGTGGTTGCGGCGATATACCGGATGATCTCCGCGATAGTCATTACAAGGGTGCCGCAGCATTGGGACATGGCAAGGGATACGTATATCCTCATGACTACCCGGATGGCTGGGTAGATCAGCAGTATTTGCCAAATGCTTTGAAAGGGGTAACGTATTACCATGCCGTGCATCACGGACAGGAAAAAGATATGGCTGCCCAATGGAAAAAACGCCGCAATGGCAAGTAATATTTAGAAGGTGAATGGATTGGCGCAACGCAAAACCAGAAAGACCCCGCTTAAAAATACGGGAGTACATAAAAAGAGAGTACATCAAATAAAAAAGAGTTCGCCCTTATTGAAATTTGAAATTACGGGCTTAATTTTAATATTTTTTGGTATCTTTGCTACAGTAGGTATTGTTGGGGTCGATACAGGACGTATCGGTCATGGCCTTGACGGGATCTTATCATATTGTTTTGGCTTCGGGCGCATCGTAGTCTCCTTAGCACTTATTATTTTGGGATTGAAATATATTATTATCCGCAAAGCCCTTCCTGTAGGTAAAGCATGGTTTCTTGGTGCCTGGATATATGCTATGTTTTTGGGATTCATCCATATTGTATTTATTCCTGAAGGTCTGGAATTCATGCCTGCCAGCCTGCGTGTCGGCGGTGGGATTATTGGCGGCGTCATATCGGCTGTATTGCGTAGCTTTTTCGGTCAGTTTGGAGCCGTATTGATCCTCATCATTACAGCAGTGGTGACAGCCCTGGCATATAAAAAATGGTCTATTTCCCAGCCAGTAGCGCTTGTTTCCGATAAAGCAACAGAGGAAGTATCCCGCATGTCAGGAAAAGCGGTGGAAGGCTTTCAAGAAGCCTCACAGAGCATCAAAGAATGGCATGAACGCCGGCATATTTATGATTTTCAAAAAGAGAATGAAGACAAAGAACTAGAAGAAAAGCAAAAAGAAATACTGGATGATACAATGGATGGAAATGAAATGGGTGCAGCCGAAGCAGAAGCTGCGACGCTTCCTGAAGGAGTAGAAGAAGTCCGTATATCTGAAACATTGCCAAAGAATGAAGTAAATGAGCTGGAGGAAGCGGCTAATACGATTTCTGATTACGAAGGACTCGTGCCCTATGCTGCTGATATGGATGAAACAGCGGCGGAGGTGTTGCCCGATACAGCAACATCTGTTGCTGATGAACCGGAAGAAATAGAAGAACAGCCATTTGCTCAGAAAACGGATGTTCTTAATGAAGATATGTCACACCTAAAGCCGGTCGAAGTGGATGGGAATACAGCGGCTGCTGATGTTGGCTCTATTGGTGCCAGTGCAGTGCCGAATGCAGCAGGAGAACATACATATCGGCTGCCACCTGTCGATATCTTAAAACATGGCAAGCCACAGGCGGCAGGTCTGAGTGAAGAAGTACAGCATAATGCAGCAATTCTTCATGAAACATTACAGAGCTTTAATATTGATGCTACGATTACGAATGCCAGCCAGGGTCCGGCAGTTACGCGGTATGAATTAGAACCTGCTGCTGGTGTGAAAGTGAGTAAAATAGTTCATTTAGCTGACGATATTGCGTTAAAATTGGCAGCTACAGATATTCGTATCGAAGCGCCTATTCCAGGTAAAGCTGCTGTAGGCATTGAAGTGCCGAATAAGCAGTTGAGCGGCGTTAATTTACGAGATGTCCTTGATACAGATATCTTTAGCAGGGCCAAAGGCGGTGTGCCTGTTTGTCTGGGCAAGGATATTGCCGGGAATCCCGTTGTGGCGGATTTAACTAAGATGCCGCATCTTCTTGTAGCTGGTTCTACTGGATCCGGTAAAAGTGTGTGTATTAATACCTTTATAGCCAGTATCCTTTTTAAACAGCGGCCAGAAGATGTGAAGCTTATTCTCATTGATCCGAAAGTCGTTGAATTGTCTAATTATAACGGAATCCCCCATTTACTGACACCAGTAGTTACGGATCCGAAGAAATCAGCCAGCGTTTTGCGCTGGGCTGTACGGGAAATGGATGACCGTTATAAACGGTTTGCCGTGACGAAGACCCGCGATATTTCACGGTTTAACGAATTGCATCCTGCTGAAGCTATGCCGTTTGTCGTCATCATTATTGATGAATTGGCAGATTTGATGATGGCTGCTTCTAGTGATGTAGAAGATTCTATTTGCCGGCTGGCCCAAAAAGCCCGTGCTTGCGGTATGCACCTTGTACTAGCGACACAGCGTCCTTCTGTTGATGTATTGACAGGTCTTATCAAGGCCAATGTACCCAGCCGGATTGCGTTTGCTGTGTCCAGTCAAGTCGATTCACGGACCATCCTGGATATGGCCGGTGCGGAGAAGCTCATTGGTAAAGGGGATATGCTTTTTTATCCTATGGGAGCATCAAAGCCTATTCGTGTCCAAGGGGCGTTTATCTCTGATGGTGAAATTGATCAGATGGTGGAATATATTAAGGCACAGGGACATCCGGAATATGATGAATCAGTTCAACAAGCTCAATCAGAAGAGAGTGGAGAGTCTGCTGAATTTTTTGAAGATAACCTCATGCCACAGGCCATTGATATGGTGT
This sequence comes from Megasphaera sp., assembly GCA_022486585.1. GTDB lineage: Bacteria > Bacillota > Negativicutes > Veillonellales > Megasphaeraceae > Megasphaera. The sequence goes on along the minus strand of JAKVKI010000001.1, from coordinate 88,731 downwards.
TAGAAACGGGGCAAGCATCCGTTTCGATGTTGCAGCGCAGATTTCGTGTCGGTTATACGCGGGCAGCTCGCATGATAGATATGATGGAGGCAATGCATATCGTAGGTCCTAATAATGGCAGCAAACCAAGGGAAATCATGATGAGTGCCGATGAGGTACAAAATAAATACCTTAACAAGCAGTAACGGCATTGTTCACCTAAAAACGCCCCTGGGAACTGGCGGACCATTCGCTGTAAATTCACTATTCACTACGGCGTATATGTTATATAATAAGACGATGTAAGTACAATGCCGAAAGGGGATATGATTCGTGTCATCTGTTGGAGAAATAATGCGGACCGAACGGGAACGCCAGGAAATAACCTTGCAAGAAGTTTCAGAAGCCGTCAATATCAAAAAAAAATATTTAGAAGCTATCGAAAAAGATGCATACGAGGCTATTCCGGGTACGGTGTTTGTCAAGGGATTTATCCGAAATTATGGAAATTTTTTGGGTCTAAATGGTCCGGCATTAGTGAAGACATATAAAGCATCAGTAGAAGTGCGGACACCCCGTCCGGAAGTACGTACAGTCGTACCTGTTAAAAAGACAAAAATAATGACAAAAGATATACGGAACAAGCAGGGGAAATGGCCGGAAATACTCATTATTGCCGGTGTTGTTATTTTCTTTTTGCTTATTCTCTGGCTTATGGTGTAAAGGAGATTTATGACAGAACAGTTTTTAGTGACGAGTCGGGAAGACATGGAGCGGCGAGGTTGGGATCAACTTGACTTCGTCTACATCAATGGAGATGCCTATGTGGATCATCCGGCATTTGCAGCTGCACTGATTGGTCGCGTTTTAGAGAGTAAAGGTTATCGCGTAGGTATTATTTCGCAACCGGACTGGCATAGTGCAGCTGCCTTTAAAGCTTTGGGCAGGCCCCGTTTGGGTGCGCTCATTACAGCTGGCAATCTTGATTCTATGCTTAATGAGAAAACAGCAGCTAAGAAATTTCGCAACGAAGATAATTATTCTCCTGGCGGAGAAGCCGGGCATCGTCCAGAACGAGCAACTATTGTATATGCGAATCGTATGCGTGAAGCCTATAAAGATATTCCTATCGTTATTGGCGGCATCGAAGCGAGTCTGCGTCGTTTTGCCCACTATGATTACTGGTCAAATAAAATCCGTCATTCTATTTTGTTAGATAGTAAAGCCGATATTCTGAGTTATGGCATGGGAGAACATTCCATTGTAGAAATTGCTGATGCGCTGGCAGAAGGCAAAACGATTGGCGAAATGTACTATATACGCGGGATTTGTTATACGACAAGTCATGCGCCTGTATCAGCACATACGATTATGTGCCCGTCGTATGAAGAAGTAAAAGCCCATAAAAATGCGTTTGCAAAGGCGTTTAAAATACAGTATGAAGAACAAGATCCGTATTATGGGAAAACGATTATCCAGCCATCGGAAAATCGTTTTGTCGTACAGACGCCGCCGGCGCTGCCTCTGACCACAGAAGAAATGGATGCCATCTATGAGCTCCCGTTCCAGCGTCGCTGGCATCCCGATTATGATGCTGCTGGCGGTGTGCCGGCGTTACGAGAAGTACAATTTGATTTGACCAGTCAGCGTGGTTGTTTTGGTCATTGTCATTTTTGTGCGATTACCAGTCATCAAGGGCGGATCATTCAAAGCCGCAGTCATGAGTCGCTCATTCGTGAAGCCATACGTATGACACACTTGCCAGGATTCAAAGGGTATATCCATGATGTTGGCGGCCCGACAGCTAATTTCCGTCATCCTGCTTGTGCCAAACAATTAAAAGCAGGAGCCTGTCGTCTTAAGCATTGCATTGGCAGTGAAGTATGTCCTAATTTAGATACATCTCATGACGATTATATGAAGGTGCTGAAAGAAATCCGCAGTATTCCAGGAATCAAGAAAGTGTTTGTTCGTTCAGGATTACGATATGATTACGTGCTGGCTGATCACAATAAAAAGTTTGTAGAAGAACTTTGCAAATATCACGTCAGCGGGCAGCTTAAAGTGGCACCGGAACATGTTGTTAAACATGTTACGGATCTTATGGGCAAGGCCGATGTCCATGACTTTTTGAAATTCAAGGAATGGTTCGATGAAGCCAATCGAAAACTTGGCAAGAAACAATATTTAGTGCCGTATTTTATGTCCAGCCATCCAGGGTGTACCTTAAAAGATGCCGTTGCATTGGCGGAATTTCTCCGTGATATGCATATGCATCCTGAACAGGTGCAAGATTTTATCCCTACACCGGGCAGTTTGTCTACGGCCATGTATTATACGGGAATTAATCCTATAAGCGGCGAAAAAGTTTATGTAGCTCGCCGGCCTGAAGAGAAACAGATGCAGCGGGCACTCATGCAGTATACTAATCCCCATAATTATGATATTGTCTATAAAGCGCTGTGTTTGGCAGGACGCCGCGATCTTATCGGTAATGGTCCGAACTGTCTGATTCCGCCGCGGCGTATTCATAGCCGGCAGGAACAGGGAAAACTATTAGACCGGCGGGAAATAAAGAACCGGAAAACTATGCGGGGCCATAGCGGCCCTATAGGGAGACATATTAAATCCAGGTGAATAACATGAAGAAATATATACCCTTACTGGCTATTGTCGTTTTTATTGCGGCTATGCTGGGATTGAGTAATTATATATGGACGCAGCAAGAGATAGCTAAAGCCCAAAAAGCATATGAAGCTGAACGGCATTTGGTTGTATATTCAGATATGCCTAATGATGTCAATACAGATATTGCAGCGGCGTTTTATGAACGAACACATATGCGAGTTCAGATTTATTCTAAGACGGACAGCCAAATCAGTGATTTTATGGAAGATTCGATGTCACACCAGCCAGATATCCTTATTGCATCTGAACCGGCGTTGAAACGGCAGCAGGCTAAAGGGCGTCTCAAGCCTTATGCTTCTGAAGTGACGGAACATGTGCCGTATACCTTTAAAGATGCTGATGGGAATTGGACTGGTTTGTGGTATAATCCCTTGGTATTTGTTCTTAGTAAAGGGTATTATGAGCAACAAGGCCAGCATATCAATACGTGGGATGATTTGCTGACGGATTTCCAGCTTACATTGGTATTTCCTGATTTAGCTTCTATGGATATAGCTGGTGATTTTCTTTGCTCTATTGTCGAATCTCGGGGCTTAGAAGAAACAGGTCTGTATTTAAAAGAACTGCAGACGCATGTAGCCGTATATTCTAAATCCATGTCGACCGGGGCCCGGCGCGTAGCTAGTGGCGAAGCTGATATGGGTGTCCTCGATGCAGCGACAGCACGGCAATATAGCATGGATGGAGCGCCTCTGGTCATAGTGTATCCCCGCGATGGTACATCGTATTGGCTTACTGGTGGCGCTATTACAAAATGGTGTGAAGATGATGAATTGTCCCATTTGTTTATGGACTGGCTGTATTCCGAAGATGTAAACCAAATATTACGTAAAAATCATATTTATTTGAGTGGTGCCAGTGATACAGCATCGAAAGAATTGGATGTAAAGGGTCAGGACCTGGTGCTGCTGCCTGTAAAAAAAGACTATACAGAACAGGGCCGTCGGGAAATACAAGACTGGTGGTTGAAAAATGTCCGTTTTGGAAAGGAATCATAAATGGAAAAAATCGGTTTTGTCAGCTTAGGCTGTTCAAAAAATCTCATTGATACAGAAGTAATGCTTGGCATATTAAAGGATAAGCATATGGAAATTACCGATGATTTATCTGATGCTGATATTATTATCGTCAATACGTGTACGTTTATTGAAAAGGCGAAACAAGAATCTATTGATACGATTATCCAGGCAGCCCGCTATAAAACAGAAGGGCATTGTCAGATGCTCATTGTGACAGGATGTTTAAGCCAGCAATATAAACAGGATCTGATGAAAGAAATGCCGGAGATTGATGCGTTGCTGGGTACCGGCTCATGGGACCGCATATGGGAAGCTGTTGCAACAGTTCGCAAGGGTCGCAAAGCCTGTTTCATGGATAATGTGAGTCATCTGTATGATCAAAAGACAAGTCGCGTACGGACAACGCCCAAATACAGTGCGTATGTCAAGATTGGAGAAGGCTGTAATAACGGTTGTTCATTCTGCATTATTCCTCATGTGCGAGGGAAACTTTACAGCCGGCCAGTAGAATCTGTTGTAGAGGAAGTACGGCAGCTGGCAGCAGAAGGCGTAAAGGAAATCAATCTCATTGCTCAAGATACGACGAGTTATGGCGTCGATTTGGCAGGACAATCCTTACTGCCGGAATTACTGCGCCAGTTAGTGAAGATAGACGGTATTCAATGGATTCGGCTATTCTATTTGTATCCTCATTATTTTACAGATGAATTGATGGATCTTATTGTTGCGGAACCTAAAATTTGTCCCTATGTAGATTTGCCGTTGCAGCATATTTCCCAAACCGTATTGCAGCGCATGAATCGCCGCGATTCCAAAGACGATGTGCTTAAACTCATGGATAAGCTTTGCAGTCATGGTCGTAAACTGACGTTGCGGTCTACGTTCATCGTTGGGTTCCCTGGCGAAACGGAAGCGGAATTCCAAGAACTTTGTGAGTTCGTCCGTAATACAGAATTTGATGATGTTGGTGTTTTTACCTATTCCCAGGAAGACGGTACGCCAGCGGCACTCATGGATGATCAGATCAGTGAAGAAGTAAAAGAAGAACGATATCATATCCTTATGTCTATTCAAGCCAAAGTATCGGAACAACGTAATCGGGAAATGGAAGGGACGAACCATACCTTCCTCGTTGAAAAGATCACAGAAGAAGATGGCCTCCGTCAGGCTGTCGGACGTATCGAAGTTCAAGCACCAGATGTGGATGGTTTGACCTATGTAGAAGATGCGAAAACGATTCAGGTCGGCGACATGGTTCCTGTACGTATTGTGCAGGGATTTGCTTATGATGTTGTTGCTGAATTAGTGGAATAAGGGGAGATAGCATATGCGTGTTGAACTCGTCACGACTGGTTCTGAATTATTATTGGGAGAGATTACGAACGAAAATTCCCGATATCTGTCTAAACAACTCAATGACTTAGGCTATTCAGTGATTTATCATACGACCGTAGGCGATAATCCAAAGCGGATGGAAGAGGCTTTACGGGTCGCATTGGGACGTACTGATATGGTTATTACGACTGGCGGCTTAGGCCCGACACAGGGAGATATGACTAAAATTATCGGGGCTAAAATAATGGATATGCCATTGATTTATCATTCGGAAATTACTGCATCCATTGCAACCTGGGTAGAAGCTCATCATAGAGGACGTGTTTTAACAGATAATCAAAAGCGGCAGGCAATGATTCCCGACGGAGCAGTGGCTTTTGATAATGGTGCCGGAACAGCACCGGGCATTGCTATGCAAAAAGGGGGCAAAACCCTGGTCCATTTACCAGGACCGCCGTCAGAAATGCGCTGGATGTATGAAAACCGATTAAAACCCTGGCTCATACAAACGTTTGGTTCACAAGGGTATATTCGCTCCCTATACATTAAGATCTATGATATGGGGGAAGCGTTTATTGAAGAAAAACTCATGGATCTGGTAAAGAAACAGTCGAATCCGACTATGGCCATGTATGCCCGTCCGGGATATGTCGAAGTCCGTATTACAGCTAAAGCGGATACAGAAGACGAAGCCGCGGCTATGCTGGCACCGTTGCGGGATGAATTACAGCAACGGTTGCAACGGACGGCTGTATCGTATAATGATGAAACGATGGCTGATGTACTGGGCCGTGAACTTTGCTGCCGTCATATGACAATTAGTGCGGCAGAATCGTGCACAGGCGGTCTGGTAGGTTCTTTTATTACAGATGTTCCCGGGGCATCTGTATATTTCCGTGGTTCTGCCGGCACCTATTGCAATGAAATGAAGCAGGAAATTCTTGGCGTATCGTCGGCGACACTTCGTGCATATACCGAAGTCAGCACCCAAACAGCGGCTGAAATGGCGCAGGGAAGCAGACGTCTTTATCATGCTGATGTAGCGGTTAGTACGACTGGTATTGCTGGCCCGGATGGAGGGACGGAAGAGAAACCAGTTGGCTTGGTTTATACAGGTGTAGCTGGTCCTTGGGGAACAGTGACACATAAAGATGTGTATCCCGGCGATCGGACAGAAGTAAAGCGCCGCGCTGCTATGCGAGCTATATATTATGTTGTTCAATATATCTTAGAAAATTCAAAATAGGAGATCAAAATGGAAGCTAAACAAACAGCACTTGAAAATGCTATGCGTAAAATCGAGAAGGATTTTGGCAAAGGTGCCATTATGCGTCTCGGTGATATTGCAGACAAAATGAACTTGGAAGTTATTTCTTCTGGATCACTGGCAGTTGATCTGGCAGTCGGAGTTGGCGGATATCCTCGGGGACGTGTTGTTGAAATTTATGGTCCTGAATCATCTGGTAAGACAACACTGGCTCTTCATGCCATTGCTTCGGCACAAAAAAATGGTGGTATTGCTGCTTTCATTGATGCTGAACATGCTCTCGATCCGGTATATGCCCGTCATTTAGGTGTCGATACAGCAGAATTACTTATTTCCCAACCTGACAATGGGGAACAAGCGCTGGAAATCACAGAAGAATTGGTGCGCAGCGGTGCTGTAGATATTATTGTCATCGACTCCGTAGCAGCGTTGGTGCCAAAGGCTGAAATCGAAGGAGAAATGGGTGACTCCCATGTAGGACTCCAAGCACGACTCATGAGCCAGGCACTGCGTAAATTGACTGGTATTATTTCTAAATCAAAGGCTATCGTCATTTTTATCAATCAGCTTCGTGAAAAAGTTGGGGTTATGTTTGGTAATCCAGAAACGACGACTGGCGGCCGGGCATTGAAATTTTATTCGTCTATCCGTATCGAAATCCGTAAAGGCGAAGCAATCAAATCGGGTGGCGAAGTTATTGGCAACAGAGCTCGTGTTAAAATTGTCAAGAATAAAGTAGCACCACCATTTCGGACGTGTGAATTTGATATCATGTACGGTACTGGGATCTCTCGTGAAGGAACCATTATTGATTTAGGCTCGTCTATGGACATTATAGAAAAGAGCGGTACCTGGTATTCTTATAAAGGCGAACGACTTGGTCAAGGCAAAGAAAATGTCAAGACTTTCTTGAAAGAACATCCGGAAGTTACGGACGAAGTAGAAAAAATCATTAGAGATACCTTAGCTGCTGAACCAGAAAAATTGGAAGATGTAATGGAAGAACCAGTTGCAGTGACGGAAGAAGCACCTGTTGCTGATACGACGGAAGAATAAGGCATGGAGTACAAAGAAGCGTATGCAAAATCACTGCGTCTTCTCAATGTCCGTTTTCTAAGTGAAGGGGAACTGCGCAAAAAATTAAAAGATCGACAGACGCCGGATGCCGTTATTGATGACGTGCTGGCAATGCTTAAAGAAGAGCATTTCATTGATGATGAACGATTAGCCCATGATGTATATCGCTATTATATTCGCAAAGGACAATACGGACGCATCTATATCGTAAATCGTCTTAGAAAACGGCAACTTCCTGTTCCTGAGGATATAGAATATACAGACGAGTATGATGTAGCTAAAAAATTGATCTGTCGCAAATTTGGGACAGAAGGAGCAGATCCGCGTAAAATAGCGAGATATTTGCAATATCGGGGATTTGCTACAGCGGTCATTAAGGAATGCCTGAATTGGGATTAATGAGCGGGCTTTTATGCAGGCGTGCTTGTATAGGCACATAATAAAAAAAACATAGGCCTAATTGGGGCGAACTTAAGGGAATTTATCGACATTATTCTTGACATCACCTGTAAAAAAAATTACAATTAAAAGAGCCGGTTTGATACACTGGTAAACATTTTGCATAATTGCAGGTTTTTGAAAATGATGTAAGTAAACAATACATACTCATATAAAAAAGCCGGACGGATTGTTCGGCTTCTTTTTTATGAAAGGGGGAGGTGAAATCAGAATATGTTAGCTATTATAGCTGCAGCAGTGGCGTGTGGTGTCATTGGCATTGGAACAGGGTATTTATACCGTAAAAATATTGCCGAAGGCAAAATCGGCCAAGCTGAAGTAGAAGCGCAGCGCATTATTTCTACAGCTCAACAGAATGCAGAAGCCCGTAAGAAGGAACTCGTTCTCGAAGGCAAGGAAGAAGTACATAAACTGCGTAGTGACGCTGATAGGGAGCATAAAGAACGGCGCACTGAATTACAACGGCTGGAACGACGCTTGCTGCAGAAAGAAGAACACTTAGATAAGAAGTCTGACTCCATGGAAAAGAAGGAAGACGCAATAGCTCTAAGGGAAGATGAAATCAACAATATCAAGGAAAAGGTAGAAGCTCTTCATTCGCAGAAATTGGCTGAATTGGAACGGATTTCCGGCTTATCCTATGATGATGCTAAAGAGCTATTGTTAAGTAATGTGCAGACAGAAGTAAAACATGAAACGGCACAGCTCATTAAAACCATTGAAGATGATGCCAAGGAAGAAGCCGAAGGAAAAGCACGGGAAATTATTTCCATGGCTATTCAACGGTGTGCTGCCGATCATGTTGCTGAAACGACAGTTTCTGTTGTTTCTCTTCCAAATGATGAAATGAAAGGCCGCATCATTGGTCGGGAAGGCCGCAATATACGGGCTATTGAAACACTGACTGGCGTCGATCTTATTATCGACGATACACCAGAAGCAGTTATTTTGTCGTGCTTTGATCCTATACGTCGCGAAATTGCCCGCATTGCGTTGGAAAAACTGATTGCAGACGGACGTATCCATCCGGCCCGCATTGAAGAAATGGTTGAAAAGGCGCGTAAAGAGGTCAATCAGAAGATTCGTGAAGCTGGTGAACAAGCAACGTATGAAACAGGCGTTCACGGACTTCATCCGGAACTGATCAAGATTTTAGGACGCTTGCGTTATCGTACCAGTTATGGCCAGAATGTATTGCGTCATTCTATCGAAGTATCCCAGTTGGCAGGCATCATGGCTGCTGAATTGGGGGTCGATGAAAATCTCGCTCGCCGGGCTGGATTGATTCATGATATAGGTAAAGCACTGGATCATGAATTAGAAGGTACTCACGTATCTATAGGGACGGAAGTCGCTAAGAAATACGGAGAATCCAAGATGGTCATCAATTGTATTGCTGCCCATCATGGTGATGAAGAACCGAAGAGTGTTGAAGCTGTTCTTGTATCAGCGGCAGATGCCGTATCGGCAGCTCGTCCGGGAGCAAGAAGAGAAACACTGGAAAACTATTTAAAACGGCTCACAAAGCTTGAAGAAATAGCAGAATCCTTCGATGGTGTCGAAGACTGCTTTGCTATACAGGCCGGCCGCGAAATTCGCGTTATGGTCAAGCCTGAAAAATTGGATGAATCCGATTGTGTGCTTCTCGTTCATAATATTGTTAAACGAATTGAAGACGAATTGGAATACCCCGGCCAGATCAAGGTCGTAGTTATCCGTGAAACTAGAATGATCGATTATGCAAAATAAGATTGATATACATACCTTGCCTGCTACAACAGGCAAGGTTTTTTTGTAAACAGAGCGAATAATCGATTATAAATATACTTTTTAAAGAAAGTTAAAAAAAAGACTTGCCAAAGGCGTCTATTCATGGTAAAATATTTTTTGTTCGAGGCATTAAATGCTACGGACAATATGAAACGGCCTCGTGGTGTAGCGGTTTAACATGTCGCCCTGTCACGGCGAAGATCGTCGGTTCAAATCCGATCGAGGTCGCCATATTTTTTGCTCAGGTAGCTCAGTCGGTAGAGCAGGGGACTGAAAATCCCCGTGTCGGCGGTTCAATTCCGTCCCTGAGCACCACAATATATGCGGAAGTAGCTCAGTGGTAGAGCACCACCTTGCCAAGGTGGGGGTCGCGAGTTCGAGCCTCGTTTTCCGCTCCATATTTATGGCGGCATAGCCAAGCGGTAAGGCAGAGGTCTGCAAAACCTTCATCCCCAGTTCGATTCTGGGTGCCGCCTCCATATTATTTTCGTCATGCCGAGGTGGCGGAACTGGCAGACGCAACGGACTTAAAATCCGTCGGATAGAGATATCCGTACCGGTTCGATTCCGGTCCCCGGCACCATTTTAACAACACATTGCTGTGAGCACTCAGTAGGCCGAAGCCGACTAGTCCCTTGCAAATGACTAAAAAGGTTTGGATGAGAATCCAAACCTTTTTTGTAATTTTTTTCGATTTATCATATAATAAGAATGGTGATTTCTATGGAAGAATATCAATATAAGGTTTCGGACTTCAAAGGTCCGCTAGATTTATTGTTGTACCTTATCGAAAAGAATAAAGTTGATATTTATAATATACCTATCGTAGAAATTACGGATCAATTCAATGAATATGTAAATCAGATAGATGTATTCGACGTAAATTATGGCAGTAAATTTTTTGTGATGGCAGCGACACTGCTCCAAATTAAATCGCGCCATTTGTTGCCTAAGCCGGCTAAAGCAGAAGCAGAGGAAGAAGAAACGCCGGAAGAGGCGTTGATTCGTCAGCTCGTAGAGTACAAAAGAATGAAAGGTGTTTCTCAAGTGGTAGGGTCGTTGTGGGAACAGCGCAGTCTGATGCTGGATCGGCAGCGGACACCTATGGCATGTGAAACCAAATTCACAGGGGTTATTGACAGACAGGCATTATATGAGGCGTTTCAAGTGGTCTACCAATCCCTTAAGGAACAAAAACCGGCGGAAATCCGCCTGCGTCATGAAGTGTACAGTGTCGATGAGTGCATGCAGCGGGTTACCTATATATTGCGGCGATCCCAGCGGCCTACGGCAGTACTGGATGTATTCCGCTCATGTCGTTCGAAAGTAGAACTCGTCGTTACCTTTCTGGCAGTATTGGAATTGCTGAAGCTGGGACGGTGTCATACCGTATCAGAAGGAGAGGATGGGAATACAGTTGCCTTACGATACATGTATAAAGGAAACGCATGAACCAACAGCTGTGTTGGAAGCACTGCTCTTCTTGAGCGGTCAGCCTATGAAAATAAGCGAAATTTGTACGCATACAGGATGGACTGCCGAAGAAGCGGATGCAATAGCAGAAAAATTAACGACTATGTTAGCGGCTCCTCAAAGTGGCCTGACGCTATTGCGAGTTGCTGGCGGCTACCAGCTAGTTACGAAGGCAGAACTCCATGATACCGTTCACTGGGTTCGTACGGGTACGATGGAATTGACTTCTATGGCACTGGAAGTACTGGCTATTGTTGCATTTAAACAACCAGTAACACGAGCAGAAATAGAAAAATTGCGCGGTGTCTCATCAGAACGGATTCTGTCAAGTCTCGTCCAACAAGGGTTAGTGATTGATCTGGGCCGTAAGGACAGCCCGGGCCGGCCGATTTTATACGGAACATCGGTTTATTTTCTGGAATGCATTGGTATGGATTCGTTAGACGAACTAGCCGGTCATATACCAGAATCACAGACAGCAGCAGAAACGGATCCAAAAGAAGTGAATACAGTGGCAGTAGAAGCTGCGACGGAAGATATACCAACGGAGGAAACAAATGGACAGATTACAGAAAGTCATGAGTAATTGCGGAGTTGCGTCACGGCGTGCATCAGAACAGCTCATATTAGAAGGCCGCGTTCGCGTCAACGGTGTGGTTATTCGTGAATTAGGAACCAAAGTAGACCCAGATAAAGATATTATCCTCGTAGATGGCAACCGCCTGGAAATGCAGCCTAAACATTATTATTTATTTAATAAGCCTAAAGGCGTTATTACAACATCTAGTGATGAACAGGGCCGGACGACGGTTATGGACTACTTCAAAAAGGAAAAAGATCGTATCTATGCTGTTGGCCGCCTGGATCAGAATACAGAAGGATTACTGCTGATGACCAATGACGGAGAATTAGCTAATATCCTCATGCATCCTAGCAAGATGGTCGATAAGACATATGAAGTAAAAATAAAGGGACATATTCCCAACACCGTGTTGCAAGCGTTGGCTGATGGTGTTGAACTGGATGATGGTATGACCGCTCCGGCCGATGTATATTACAATGGGTTTGATCAGCATACAGGACAGACGACCTTGGAAATTACTATTCATGAAGGCCGCAACCGGCAGGTGCGCCGGATGTTCGAACATTTTGGCTATCAAGTGTATAATTTACGCCGTATCCAGTATGCTTTTTTGACGCTGAGCGGTGTCAAACGAGGAGCTTACCGCCGATTGACCAAAGAAGAAGTAACGGCATTATATGAATATAAATAAAAATAGTTGCAATTTACTAGCAGGTACGAATGAATTTCCTGGTAAAATGCAGGGGGTCCTATGAAGGATATCATCGTTATCGGTGCTGGTGCAGCAGGAATTATGGCTGCCTTGGCAGCAGCAGAGCAAGGTGCAGCTGTCCAGCTTTTTGAAAAAAATAATATTGTTGGCAAAAAAATGGGAATTACCGGTAAGGGTCGTTGCAATTTGACGAATGCCTGTTCCATGGAGGATTTTATTGCACATACGCCGGGCCATGGAAAATTCTTGTATAGTGCATACGAACAATTTTCCAATCAGGATTTATTGGAGAAACTGAACGGCTGGGGGCTGGCTACAAAGGTAGAACGTGGCGGCCGCGTATTTCCCCAGTCAGATAGTGCTGTTGAAGTACGCAAATTCTTATACCGTAAGTTGTGTGATGCCGGTGTTCGGATCCATTTTGAAGATGCTGTGAAACATGTTTCTTCTTGGGGCGATACAGTCGTTGTTCAAGCTGCATCTGGCACGTATGAAGGTAGCAGCTGTATCATTACGACAGGCGGTATGTCGTATCCGGTTACGGGTTCGACAGGAGACGGTTATGGCTTTGCTAAAGAGCTGGGGCATACCGTAACGGAATTGAAGCCTTCTATTATTCCTTTTACGACAAAAGAAACATGGCCTCATCATTTATCAGGCTTATCGTTGCGCAATGTTGAAGGCTCGTTGTGGCGCCATGGTAAAAAATTAGCTGCCTATTTTGGCGAAATGCTGTTTACTCATTTCGGCGTATCCGGGCCTATAATTCTCATGCTTAGCAGTGATGCGGCTCATAACAAGAAATGTGTGTTTCCGATGCAGTTGCGCATAAATTTGAAGCCGGCGTTATCAAAAGAGCAACTGGATGAACGCATTCAGCGTGATTTTCAAAAATATATCCGAAAAGAAGCTGAAAATGCCATGAAAGACCTGTTACCGCAGCGCCTCATCCCTATTGTTTTGGAACAAGCAGGAATTGAAGGAACCTGTCCGGTAAATCAGATATCAAAGGAACAACGCCGGGATTTAGCGGATACGTTGCAAGCCTTAGCGCTAACGGTGACAGGCACTCGTCCTATAGAAGAAGCTATTGTTACAGCTGGCGGTGTTTCCGTTAAGGAAGTCAGCCCTAAAACGATGGAATCGAAGATGGTTCCCCATATTTATTTTGCCGGGGAAGTACTGGATATAGATGCCTTTACTGGCGGATATAATTTACAGGCAGCCTTTTCTACGGGATATGCAGCTGGGACTGCAGCTGCCGGGAAGGAGTGCGGCATATGAAAAAATTAACTGTAGCTATTGATGGTCCTGCCGGTGCTGGTAAAAGCAGTGTTGCCAAAGTCGTGGCGAATAGGTTACACTATTTGTATATTGACACCGGTGCGATGTATCGTGCATTTACCTGGGCAGTTCTCAGTAAGCATGTTGATATTGCTGATGAGAGGGCTGTGCAGAAGCTGACCGATACACTCCGTATCCGTTTAGAAATTGGCAGAGATCAATGTCGTGTCTATGTTGATGATACAGATGTGACCGAAGCGATTCGGACCTCTGATGTATCTTCTCATGTTTCTGCTGTTGCAGCACTTGCAGTAGTACGGCAAAAATTGGTACAATTACAGAGGGATATGGCAAAATCTGGTGGTGTCATTTTAGATGGCCGCGATATCGGTACGGTCGTATTACCAGATGCTGATGTGAAGATATTCCTGACGGCATCCGTTCGCTCCCGGGCTATGCGTCGCTATTTAGAGGTACAGGCACGGGGGAACAGTGGATCCTTGGAAGAAATTGAAGCATCTATTGCTGCTCGTGACGATATGGATTCCCACCGGGCCATAGCGCCATTGAAACAAGCAGATGATGCCATTTTGTTGGATAACAGTGAACTTGATTTAGAAGGAACTGCCGATGCTATTATGAAATACATTGAGGCTAAAGGACGATGAAGGACAGAGGATATGCTGTTATACGCCATGTTTTCAATTTCGTGACCTACACACTCATCGGCATGAAGGTCATTGGCGCAGACAACATTCCCGACACGGGTCCCTTGCTGGTAGTCAGTAATCATGCCAGCTATTTCGACCCGCCTCTTATTGGTACGGCCATGCGGCGCCGACTCATTCATTTTATGGCTAAAGAAGAATTGTTCCACAATCCCCTGATGGGCTGGTTCTTGCGGTATGTCCATACGTTTCCTGTGCACCGGGGACGCATTGATCGCCGGGCAGTCATGGAATCGTTCAGGGTCTTGCGAGACGGTGATGTCTTGGGCATATTTCCTGAAGGAACGAGTAAAAATCAAGGTATCTTAGGGAAATTCCATGATGGATTTGCGGGTATTGCCATTAAATCTGGGGTCCCCGTATTGCCGGCAGCTATTATTCATTCACGGCCGCTGCCATTTAAAAAAGGACCGGTCTGTGTTGTTTTTGGAGAACCGATCATGCCACCAACGGTGTATGATAAAGAAACAGTACAGCAGTTTACAGACCAAGTCAGGAAAATTGTCTTATTTATGATTAAAAAGTATGGAGGCACTGACCATGAATGTTAAAATAGCAGACGCCTGCGGCTTTTGTTATGGCGTTCGCCGGGCTGTTGACATGGCGCTGGCAGCCGAAAAGGGCACCCATACATTAGGCCCAATCATCCATAATCCGCAGGTAGTAAGCCGTTTGTCAGATCAGGGGATTACTCCGGTAGACAGTTTGGACGAAGTACCTGATGGGGCTGCTATATTAATTCGTTCACATGGTGTAGGCCCTTTGGTTTATCAAGAAGCAGAGAAAAAAAATCTAAAAATTATCGATGCAACATGTCCCCATGTCAAAAAAGCACAGCAAGATGCGAAAAAAATTGTAGAAGATGGAAAAAAATTGGTGATTATTGGAGAAAAATCGCATCCTGAAGTAATTAGTATTTCACAATGGGGGGTAAATCGTGCTATTATATTAGATAGGGAAAAAGAAGCTGAAAAAATTCCCTTCAGTGATTGTTTGGGTGTTGTTGTGCAAACGACATTCAATCAAGAACAGTTCAAGCGTATCGCAGCTATATTAAAGACGCGGACGCGGCAGTTAGATGTGCATATGACTATTTGCACGGCAACGCAGCAACGTCAGAATGCTGCTGTCGCGCTGGCCAGACAGTCTGATGCTATGATTGTGATTGGCGGCAAGAACAGCGCCAATACAGGACGGCTGGCAGAAGTATGCAGACAACAAGGTTGTCCTACATACCATGTGGAAACAGCGGCGGAATTAGAAACGTCGCGGTTCTGCGGTATGAAAAATATAGGCATTACAGCCGGCGCTTCAACGCCGGATTGGATAATACAGGAGGTTGTTAAGATTATGGAAAATTTGCAAGCAGAAGGCACAGAAGTAATGAGTGAAGAATTGTTGGACAAGTATGACTATGAAGAAAATCCAAAGAAAGGTGACGTGGTCAAAGGCACGGTTATTTCTGTGAACGATGATGCTGCCTATGTTTCCATCGGTACGAAAGCAGAAGCTATCTTGCCGAAGAAAGAAATGGCTGTACCTGCTCCCGAAAAGGCAAGCGACTTTGTTCAAGTGGGTCAAGAATTGACTGTCGAAATCGCAAACAATATTAAAGAAGAAGGCGCGATTGTTGTTTCCCTCGTCAAGATGAAAAAAGTCGAAGATTGGAAAGAAGTTCGCGAAGCTTTTGAACAAGGTGAACTTATCGAATGTACTGGTAAAGAAACAAATAAAGCCGGTCTTGTCGTTTCCATTAAATCCTTGCGTGGTTTTATTCCCCTTTCACAAGGTGATGTTCGCTTCGTTAAATCCTTGGACTACTTGGTAGGACAGACCTTCCAGGTTAAAGTCATCGATATTGACGAACATAAAAATCGTCTTGTCTTGTCTCGTAAAGCAGTTCTTGAAGCAGAACGGGAACAAAAACGGGCAGAAGCATTGGAACATATTGAAGAAGGCGCTGTCCTTGAAGGCACTGTCGTCAAAATCATGCCTTATGGTGCATTCATTGATTTGGGTGGCGTAGAAGGCTTGCTTCATATTTCTGATATTTCTTGGAAACGTATCAGCTCTGTTGATGCAGTTCTTAAAACAGGTGAAAAATTACAAGTACTGGTACAGAAATTCGATAAAGAACGTAATCGTATTTCCTTGTCCCTCAAAGCTCTCCAGAAAAATCCTTGGATTGCTGCTATCGAAAAATTTGAAGTTGGTGATGTCGTTAAAGGCGAAGTCAAAAAACTCTTGCCTTTCGGAGCTATCCTCGCTATCGATCCGGAACTCCAGGGTCTGCTCCACGTTTCTGAACTGACGGATAAACGCGGCGCTGTCGTTAAAGATCTGGTCAATATCGGCGATGTTATGAACGTCGAAATTATCGGCATCGATACGGATAAAAAGAAAATATCCTTAAGTGTCCTGGCTATTCAGAAAGATGAAGAAGAAAAGGAAGTCCGTGATTATTTGGAATCCAGCCAAAGTGAAGAAGGGGCTACCATCGGAGACACTGTAGAAGAAGATAAATAATTTTTTACAAAAAGGGGATAGCCGGGGGTACCGGTTATCCTTTTTTGTCTATCATGAAAGGAAGCAACTTATGTATAAACCCTTAGTAGCAGTTGTTGGCAGACCAAATGTAGGCAAGTCAACATTATTTAATGCTATCGTAAAAAAACGTATTTCGATTGTTGAAGATATTCCTGGCGTCACGCGGGATCGTATCTATTTCGATGCTGAATGGCTGGGACAAGAATTTACGATGATTGATACAGGCGGCATTGAATTTGTTGATTCAGAAAACAACTTTTTTACAAGCATGCGCTATCAGGCAGAGCTAGCCATTCGCGAAGCCGATGTCATTCTCTACGTTGTTGATGGTAAGACCGGCATCCAGCCGCAGGATGAAGAAATCGCGCATATCCTGCGTTCCAGTGGCAAACCAGTCATTCTGGTCGTCAACAAAATCGACAGTGTAGAACAGGAAATGAATATTTACGAATTTTATAGCCTGGGCCTGGGTGATCCTATTGGCGTATCGGCTGTCAATCTTATGAATTTAGGTGATCTTTTAGATGAAGTACTGAAATATATCAAAAAAGTACCTCAGGAAGAAGATAGTGAAGATATCATCCATATAGCATTGGTAGGACGGCCGAATGTAGGCAAATCATCCCTTACGAATTCATTGCTGGGGCAGGACCGGGTCATTGTCAGCAATATCCCTGGTACGACGCGAGATTCTATCGATACACATTGGGAATATGAAGGCTCGAAATTTGTCCTTATTGACACGGCCGGCATGCGTCGTAAATCGAAAATCGATATCCCTGTTGAACGGTATAGTGTTGTTCGGGCATTGCGGGCTGTTGATCGTTCAGATGTAGCCGTATTGGTCATTGATGCTGTCGATGGTGTGACTGAACAGGATAAAAAAATAGCCGGTTATGTTCATGAAGCTGGCAAAGGTTGTATCATTGTCGTCAACAAATGGGATCTAATTGATAAAGACAGTAAAACGAGCCAAAAATTTGAAGAAGATATACGGCGTGAACTGGCATTCTTGCAATATGCACCTATATTGTTTGCATCTGCATTGACCAAACAGCGTATCAATCGACTGGCTGATATGGTTAAATCTGTGTCAGAACAACAACACATGCGTATTTCTACGAGTGTTTTGAATGAACTCATTTCTGATGCCCAGCTTACGAATCCGCCGCCAGCTAAATGTGGCAAGCTTCTCAAAATTTATTATATGACGCAGGCTTCGGTTAAGCCGCCAACGTTCATCTTATTTGTCAATGAGCCACAGGCCATGCATTTCTCCTATTTACGATTTTTGGAAAATAGGTTGCGGGAAACCTTTGGTTTTGAAGGCACGCCAATCCGGCTTGTTCTGCGTGGCAAGAAAGAGGATGATGATCGATGATGACAGGGATTATATGCTTATGCATTGCTTATATAGCCGGGTCATTTCCAAGTGGCTTAGTTATTGGCAAAGGGATATATCATACAGATTTGCGACAGTATGGCAGCCACAACACTGGGGCTACGAATGCATATCGTGTTTTTGGTGCTGTCGGCGGCTTAGCCGTATTGCTGCTCGATATTGGCAAAGGGCTTTTAGGCGTTTATATGGGCCAGCTTGCAGGAGCGGCCATCATGCCGGAATATCAGGTTTATTTCATGATCTTCGGCGGTCTCCTTGCTATTGTAGGTCATTCGTGTTCCCTTTTCTTAAAATTCAAAGGTGGTAAAGGTGTTGCTACCGGACTTGGTGTCATTATGTTTTTGGCGCCATGGGAAACGCTCATCGTCTTTATCGTCTGGTGTGTTATCGTAGGAATTACGCGGATTGTTTCGTTAGGATCCATTGTAGCGGCAGCATTAGTGCCGGTGACGATGTACTTTTTCAGTGAACCCTGGCCGGTAACTATTTTTGGATTGTTTGCTGCGATCCTGGTCATTGTGCGGCATAAAGATAATATTATTCGCCTCATGCAAGGAAAAGAATTGAAAGTTGAAAGAATTCAAAAAAAATAGCCGTAGGGCAAGCAAATCTGACTATTCCTATTTGATATGTACTAAAAAACGTGTATAATAATTATGTACGAGTAGGTGATAATGTGAGAATTATATCCGGCAGTGCCAAAGGAAGAGTATTGAAATCGCCTAAAGGAAGGCTGACCAGGCCTACATTGGATAGTACAAGGGAAAGCTTGTTCAATGTACTGGCTTTCAGCGGTCTTGAAGGAGCATCTGTATTGGATATATTTGCCGGCACAGGGGCGCTGGGATTAGAAGCGCTGAGCCGGGGAGCCGCTAATGGTGTTTTCATTGACAACTATACACAATCCTTATTGCAACAGAATATTGCGTTGTGCGGTTTTGACAATAAAACCGAAATCTTGTGTATGGAATTCAAAAGGGCATTGGCACGGCTGAAAGGCCGAAGTTTCCGTTTTATATTTGCTGACCCACCGTATAATCAAAATTTGGTGAATAATACAATTGTTTTAATATGTCAATACGGGTTACTGGCTCCTGATGGGTTAATCCTAATGGAACACAGTCACACTGAAGAAATACCGGACAGTCCATTGTATGAGATCATCAGAGAAAAATCCTATGGAAAGGACACGCGGATTTCCATTATCCGTTGTCGCAAGGAAGGAGAATGAACACGTGCGAATCGGAATCTGTCCTGGCAGTTTTGATCCTGTTACGAACGGACACATTGATATATTTGAACGAGGCAGTAAATTAGTAGATAAACTGATTATTGCCGTATTTGAAAATCCGACGAAGAAACATTTATTTACGATGGAAGAACGGGAAGAAATGTTGCGCCAAACGACAAGTCATATCCCAAACATTGAAGTAGTCAGTTTTAACGGCCTGTTGAATCAATATGCTATAGAACATGGGGCTACTATCATTATCCGAGGTCTGCGGGCCCTCAGTGATTTCGAATACGAATTTCAACGGGCTTTGCTCATGAAAAAAGTAGAACCACGAATCGAAACAGTATTCATCATGACAAGTACCCGGTATTCGTATATTAGTTCCACGGGCATTCGTGAACTAGCTTGTTTTGGCGGTAAGTTAGATGAGTTAGTGCCTGACTATGTAGAACAGCGATTAAAAGAAAAATTCCAAGACAAATACAAGGCATAGGGGTGGAGTACATGAATTCAGATAAATTATTGGAAGATTTGGAAAGTTTAGTAATGAATGCATCGAAGATGCCTTTTACAAATAAGAAAATGATTGAAGAAGAAGAAATTCTCCAGATCATTGACGATTTGAAAGAATCGATGCCGGCAGAATTGGAACAGTCGAAAAAAATTCTGGCTGAAAAAGATAAGATTCTGTCTGATGCTCAGCATCATGCAGACAGCATGGTAGCCCAGGCGAAAGATTATATTGCCAAGTTGACAGAAGAAAGCGAATTGGTGCGGCAGGCACAGGAACATGCTAACCAAATTATTTTGAATGCCAACCAATCTTCAGAAGAATTGAAGAATAGCTCGATTACCTATGCTGGTGATGTTTTGAAATATGTAGAAACGACATTGGATAAGACCTTGTCCAGTATCAAACAGAATCGAGACAGCCTTCTTCAATCGAATCATCAAGAAGGAAATAAACAATAAAGGAAACAACCGGATAAGTGCAATATCCCGACGGGTATTGCACTTTTTAGTTAAAGGAGAAATAATGATAAATACCATTACGTCTCGTGATAACCAGTGGGTGAAGTTAGCGTGTTCCCTGAAACAGAAGAAAGGGCGTCTGGCGAATCAGCGTGTTTTTGTTGAAGGAATGCGCGTCGTCAGTGATGCTGCCCATAATGGTATTCAAGATGCCATCTGTTTTGCATCGCCCAAGGGCAGGGATAACGAAGGTTTTCAAAAATTATATGACCAGGGAACAGCGTTGGGATGGTCATTTTTTGCTGTTACAGATAGTGTTTACGATAAACTGAAAGATACAAAATCTCCACAAGGGATTGCAGCTATGCTGCCCTTTTTTGCCTATACATTCTCTACCTTACCGACGATTGCAGCCAATCGGGCCGTTGTTTATTTGCAGGACATACAGGATCCGGGAAATTTGGGAACGATTGTGCGAACAGCAGCTGCAGCGAATGTTGGTGCTGTTTTCCTCAGTGACGGCAGTGTCGATGTGTATAATGATAAAACGATTCGCAGCGCTATGGGAGCTATTTTCAAGGTTCCTGTCGTTCAAGACGTAACAGAAGAAGAGCTGAAGATTTTTTGTGCCTCCCAAGGCAGGCGGGTATATGGTACAGCGCCGCAGGGGACCGTATCATATGATAAAGCAGATTACAGCGTACCTGTCGTACTGGCTTTTGGCAACGAAGGCAATGGATTGAGTCACAGATTCCTTACGGGGTGCGACGGTGTTTTGACCATTCCTATGCGCCGTAATACGGAGTCACTCAATCTTTCTATGTCTGTCGGGCTCGTCGTGTATAAAGCGTGGGAAGGAAACGGATTCAAAGAGTGCTTGTAAAACCAAAGAAGCAGAGGGGCAGTATATGAATGATATTGAAAAAGTGTTAGAACAATATAAGAATGGAACCATATCCCGATCCGATGCAGCAGCACAAATTCAGAAACAAGATGATACGATTCTGGAATTAGGGTTTGCCCGCATTGATCTGCAGCGTCAAAAACGTTGCGGTTTTCCCGAAGTAGTGTATTGTGCTGGTAAGACAGTCGCGCAGTCTGTCCAAATTTTAAGCCGTCTCATGAGCCGATATGATAATGTTATTGGCACCAGGGCTGATCGTGAAATATATGAATTGCTCCGTCAGGACTTTCCTGCTGTTCAATATGATGAATTGGCACGGTTAGTGTATCAGCATAACGATAAGACAATCGTCAATGGAGATCGTGTTATTGCTGTGATTACAGCTGGTACGAGCGACCTTCCCATTGCCGAAGAAGCAGCTTTGACAGCAGAAATCATGGGAAATAAAGTACAACGAATATATGATGTCGGCGTGGCTGGATTGCATCGGCTGCTGGCTTGTGCTGATGATATCCGCAGTGCCAATGTCTGTGTTGTCATTGCCGGAATGGAAGGAGCATTGGCCAGTGTTATCGGTGGTTTAGTAGATAAGCCGGTCGTTGCGGTACCGACAAGTATTGGCTATGGAGCTAATTTTCACGGCCTGTCGGCATTATTGGCTATGTTGAACAGCTGTGCTGCCGGCGTATCTGTCGTCAATATTGATAATGGATTTGGCGCAGGCAGATTGGCCGATATGATCAATCGGATGCGGTAGATACAGTCGGTCTTGGTATGGGGCAGAATGGAGAAGCAATGGAACAATTGTGGCAAATCGAAGCGAATATAGATGATATGAATCCACAGAATATGGAATATGTCTTTAAACGTCTCTTTGATGCAGGCGTCAATGATGCCTGGGCTATGCCGATGATGATGAAAAAATGCCGTATGGCAGTTATGCTTTGTGTATTATGCCGGCAAGAAGTTTTAGAAACGTGTATGACGATTATCTTCAATGAAACGACAAGTATTGGCGTCCGGTATTTTCCTGTGAGTCGTACTATCTGTCAGCGCCATATAGAAACAGTTACTATTATGGGACAGTGCATCCACTGTAAAATCAGCTCGTATGGAGACCGTATAATCAATATATCTGCTGAATATGATGATTGCCGGGCCGCTGCTGCCTGTACAGGCAGGCCCTTGAAAGATTTCCAACGGCAGGCAAAGGAAGAGGCTTATAAACGATATGGACAACATTCTGACGAATAAGGTGAACGCAGTCAAAGCGGCACTAGCTAATGCAGGCATCTGCTGTCTGAAAGAAAAGAAGATAAATTATGGATATCAGCTTGTCTGTACTTCTGGAGATACTGTAACTATCAATATTTATCATGGTAAAAAAGGATTGTCCATTGTTATTCAAGGAAAAGATACAGCCTTGAAAAAACAGGTATCGGCGTTAGCCAATGGCGGGTCCGGCGTTGTAACGCCAGCATCTCCGGACAGCCGTAGTGAAACGACTGGAGGAGAATATCTTCATCCTAAAGGGATTTCGACATGGATGGGGTGTGATGAATCCGGTAAAGGCGATGTGTTTGGGCCGCTCTGCGCAGCAGCTTGTACGATTACAGCGGATGAACAGCAGTTGTTGCGGCAAATAGGCGTTTGTGATAGCAAAATGCTAGATGATAAAAAGATTGCCAAACTAGCATCAGCCATTAAGACCTTGTTGAAAGACCGCTGTACTGTCCGGGTTATTATGCCTTGCGAGTATAATCGATTATATGATACTATGAAGATGAACCATCAAAATTTGAATCATTTGCTGGGCAGCGTCCACGCTCAAAACATACGTGTCCTCTTGTCAAAGCACGATTGTCCGTGTATAATAGTCGATAAGTTCGGTAAAGACGAATACGTCCTGGCAGGACTGAAGGATCTCATTTCGACACATCAAATTATTCAAGTGACCAAAGGAGAACGGGATATTGCCGTGGCAGCCGCTTCTATTCTGGCTCGCCAGGCCTTCGTCCAAGCGATGGAAGAATTGTCCCATACGTACGATATGACCTTTCCCAAGGGAGCATGGCTGGGCATTAAGACGGCCATCCATGCTTTTAGTTGTCGTTATGGAGAGGAACAATTGAACCATGTCGGTAAATTGAATTTCAAAAATTTTGATTTTTTGCGGGGCTAGGACATGAACAGATTAATCATTAATGCCGATGATTTCGGTATCCATACAGAGGTAAATCATGCTATTATTACGGCGTGCCAGCAAGGGATACTGACGAGTACCTCTCTTTTGGCAACGGGACCGGCTTTCGATGAAGCAGTTGAACTGGCCCGTCAATGTCCGAAGCTGGGCATTGGCATTCATTTGTGTCTCGTAGGCAGCCTGCGTCCAGTGTTACCGCAGTCAGCTGTGCCATCGCTGGTAACAGCGCAAGGTGTCGTACCGGAAAGTTATGCTGAAGTCATGAAGCGGATTTTTGCAGGTAAATATAACTACGAACAAGTGTACCAGGAGCTGGATGCGCAAATGGCTAAAATCATGGCGACAGGATTGAATATTACACATGTAGACAGCCATCAGCATCTTCATGTGCTTCCTCAAATTTGGCCGATCGTACAGACTCTCATGAAAAAATATCATATCCATCGCCTGCGTATTCCCCGGGAAGACTATACGTTCAAAGCCTTGCTGGCGAATCCGGTCAGAGCCTTCGGGCGCGATGGCTTGACCTATTTATCGAAGCGGGCTATGAAGGATGTACGGCGTCTCCATTTCACGACAAGCGATTATTTTTGGGGCATGGCTGACGGCGGCAATATGAATGAGCAAAATTTGAAATATATTATTAGCAGACTTCCATTCGGGATCCATGAAATCATGATGCATCCTGGCAGAAGCACTGCCGTGCTGTCCCAATCTTTTTCATGGGGATATCATTGGGAAGACGAGTTCCATGCACTTTTGTCGACAACGATACGGCAATATTTACAAGACCATGGAATAGAATTGATACATTACGGCGATTTACCGTAAGCTAGCATTACAAGGAGTGAGTGGTTTGAATATATTAGTGACAGGCGGGGCTGGATTCATTGGATCCCATCTGACTGATACCCTTGTTGCAGAAGGGCATAACGTGACAGTTGTTGATAATTTAAGTACAGGGAATCGCGACTATGTTAATGGTGAAGCAACGTTTTGCCAGGCAGATATACGTGACGGAGCAGCGATGGATGCCGTGTTTGACCAAGGGCATTTTCAAATTGTTTTCCATGAAGCGGCACAGACGCTTGTGCCCTATTCCATAGAACATCCGCTGGAAGATGCGGATCTCAATATTATAGGATTGCTCAATATATTGGAACGGTGTCGACGCTATGGCGTTGAAAAGATCCTCTTTTCATCATCGGCAGCAGTTTATGGAGATAATCTTAACGTGCCTATTAAAGAAGAAGAACCGTTGAAACCGGCATCTTTTTATGGCCTGACAAAAGTAACAGCAGAACGCTACATACAGCTATACCATGATATCTTTGGATTATCCTATGCGATTTTGCGTTATTCCAATGTATATGGTGAACGTCAGGGCAGTCATGGCGAAGGCGGTGTTGTCTATATCTTTTCAAAAGCGCTGGCTAAAGGCAAGGGGCTGACGATTTATGGAGATGGAGATCAATCGCGGGATTTCGTTTATGTAAAAGATGTCGTGCGGGCAAATATTGCAGCAATGGCCCAAACTGTAGAACCAGGTATTTACAATATCAGTACGAAAATCGAAACGACAGTAAATGCCTTGAAGGAAATCCTTTTTTATTTTTCAAATGCAGCTGTTGCTGTTCGGTATGAAGCGGCCAGATCCGGTGATATTTATCGTTCAGCATTAGATAATAGAAAAGCAGTAGAAAAATTGAAATGGCGGCCGGTAACAAAACTGATGCCAGGATTGTTATCGACATACAATTATTTTGCAGAGGAGGAATTGCATTGAAAAATGACAGCACCTATAAGTTCTATTTAGTTCGGGAAGATATCTTGCCGGAAGCTATCAAAAAAACAATTAAAGTCAAAGAAATCCTCAAGCATCATCAAACGAAAACCATCAATGAAGCCGTGCAGTTGATGGACTTAAGTCGCAGTGCCTATTATAAATATAAAGATTACGTATTTCCCTTTTATGATGTGACCCAGGGGAAAATTGTTACGTTATCCATTATGATTTTCGATAAACCTGGTGAATTATCGCAAGTATTGAACACGATTGCCGCTAATAACGGTAGTATCCTGACGATCAACCAAGGTATTCCTCTTCAAGGAATGGCTGATGTCAGTATATCTATAGAAACCAAGGAAATCACGATTCCTGTAGATGATTTGATTAAAAAATTGGAAAAATTGTCTGGCGTTAATAAAGTAGAAATCATTGGCCAGGCGTAAATAAGAAGGGGGCAGGGGCATGAAAAATGTTTCGATTGCATTGTTAGGCTGTGGCACCGTTGGCAAAGGGGTCATTGATTTATTGGCGATGAATGGTTCACTTATTGAGGAACAACTGGATACTAAGATCACGATTAAAAAGATCCTTATTCGGGATCTTCCTAAGTATGAACATATGGATTTACCATCGAATATTGCGTTGACAACAGAGTTTGCAGATATTATTGATGATGATGATATTGATGTCGTCGTTGAAGTTATGGGCAGCCCCAGCTTCTCCAAAGATTGCATTGAACAATGCTTTAAACGGGGGAAGAGCGTTGTTAGTGCAAATAAGGATCTCATGGCTGACTATGGCATTCCGTTGCTGAAAATGTCGCAGGAACATCATGTTGATCTGCAGTTTGAAGCGAGTGTTGCCGGCGGTATTCCTATTGTACGTCCCATGTATTCATCATTGAATGCCAATCGGATTGAAGAAATTATCGGTATTATGAATGGTACGACAAACTATATCTTATCGAGCATGACAGACTTGGGCATGTCTTATGAAGCTGCTTTAAAAGAAGCTCAGGAAAAAGGGTATGCTGAAGCAAATCCGACCAATGATGTCAGTGGATATGATGCAGCTCGTAAAATCGCTATATTAGCAACCTTGGGCTTCCATTCAGCAGTGACGTTCAATGATGTTTCTGTAGAAGGAATCGAATCTATTACACAAGAAGATATTAAGCATGCTGGTGAAATGGGCTATGTCATTAAACTGCTGGCTATTGCCCGGCAGGACAAGGACGGCATTGCCCTTAATGTCCATCCCAGCTTCATTCGTAAAGGACACCCGCTGGCTAATGTAGGCGGCGCGTATAATGCTGTCTGTGTCCGTGGTAACTGCGTTGGCGATATTATGTTGTATGGTCAAGGCGCAGGCTCATTGCCGACGGCCAGTGCCGTTGTTAGTGATGTCATGAATGTTATCCTTCATCGTAATTTGCGGATGACCGGTATGCGCGATTATGTTTGGCATGATGCCAAATTAAAAGATCAAGGCAGTATTAGTGCATCGTATTATTTACGCATGGTCGTAGCTAATGCGCCAGGCGTATTGGCGGCTATTTCTAATGTTTTTGGTGAAGACCACATTAGTATCCGGTCTCTTATTCAAAAGGATGAAACGACAGAAATAGCAGAAATCGTTCTTCTCATCGATCGTTCGCCTGATGGATTGGTACGAGAATCTCTTAAAAAAATCGAAGCACTGCCCTGTGTCCATAAAGTAGCCAATGCTATCCGTGTAATTGAGGTGTAACCATGACGCAATCTATTCATGTGCAAATCCCTGCTACGTCAGCAAATGTCGGCTCTGGGTTCGATGCTGTCGGTATTGCGCTTACGTTGTATAATGAAATCTATTTTACGGAAGAAGCGAATAAAGACCATATTACAATTGAAATTGAAGGGTTAGGAAAAGATGAGATCCCGACAATATTTGAAAATAATATGGTAGGACAGGCCATGAAAGCGGCAGCTGTAAAGAATCGCCAACCCCTTCCGACAGGCGGCCATTTAAAACTGATCAACCGGATTCCACCGGCACGTGGCCTGGGAAGTAGTTCAGCGGCCCTTGTAGGAGGATTAATGATTGGCAATGCGCTGACTGGCAATAAAATGTCGCAACAGGATATGTTGTCATTGGCCACCTCTTTAGAAGGTCATCCGGATAATGTAGCACCAGCTATTTGCGGAGGCCTGTCAGTATCTATTATGGTTGATGGTAAGACCATGACCAATTCCATTCTCATGGGTCAGGATATTTCCTTTATTGTCGTTAGTCCGCAAATAGAAGTGGCAACAGAAGAAGCCCGCAGGGCGTTGCCCAAGACTATCGATTACCAAAGCGCAGTGTTTAATGTCAGTCGTGTCAGTTTCCTTGTATCAGCGTTGTTTACGAAACAATATGACCGCATATTCTATGGTTTGCAGGATAAATTACACGTTCCCTATCGGATCCGCCTTATTCCGGGCGGAGAAGAAGTATTGAAGGCGGCAGTCCGTGCAGGAGCTCTGGGCTCGACAATCAGTGGCTCTGGTTCGACCTTATTGGCTTTTGCAACAACGGATGAAGAAAAGATTATGAATGCAATGATCCATTGTTTTAAAGATCACGGCTTAGAGTCAGTAGGGCATGTCCTTAAATGTACTAATGAAGGAGCAAAAATTATTCCATGATCCAGGATATTTCACCTCATGTTTTTCATAATGAATATGTACCGGCACCGCTGGCAGCAACATCTGTTTTGTTGTCTTACAATGGCAGGAACATTTTAGTTCGTACTGGTAAAGGAAACGAATTTTCCTATCCTGTGCGCAGTGATTTTTTGGATGAGCCGGATACTTCATTTCGCTGGCTCTTTCGGGAGGATAATCAGGATTATTTCCTGGCCTTAGTACCATTGCCGGAAGAAAAAGGGTTTTTCTATGTATCTATCAATTTCATGAGAGCTTCACAGCCTCGTTTTCAAGCGTTTGCAGGTATTGCAGGACTATCACTTCGAAATTGGTATGCAAACCATCAGTATTGCGGACAGTGCGGACAGCCAATGGAACATAGTGAAAAAGAACGCATGGTCCATTGCGAACACTGCCATACGATGATTTATCCTCGGATTTGTCCAGCTGTCATCGTTGCTGTTCGTAATGGTAATAGTCTTTTGGTTTCTAAATATGCCGGACGGGAATATAAAAAAGCAGCTCTTCTTGCAGGATTTGCTGAAATAGGTGAAACCATTGAAGAAACCGTTCATCGGGAAGTCATGGAAGAAGTAGGCGTCAAAGTCAAAAATCTCCAGTTTTATAAAAGTCAGCCTTGGTGCTTTACGGACACCTTGCTTTTTGGATTTTTCTGTGATCTTGATGGCAGTGATGTGCTGAAAGTGGATCATGATGAACTGGCAACGGCAGCATGGATTTCCCGTGAAGATATTCCGGAAGATACGGAACATGCCAGTCTTACGATGGAAATGATGACACTATTCAAGCAAGGTAAAAAATAATCAAATCTGTATAGGACGTCCCGCTTTTTCAGGGGGCGTTTTTGCATGGGCCCCATTAGGGTGTACGCATAGTTATATAGCAGATAGTGGGAGAATAATATGGCGGAAGAATTGGAAGATATGGTACGAGCTGCTTTTGCCGGAGACGAGAACCTGCAATGCCAAGTAGGAGACTACTATTTTTTTGAATGTACGGGACCAGAGGCGTGGTGTCAGGCCGCCTATTGGTACAGCCGGGCTGCCTGGAAGGGATATGCCGAAGGCCAATATAATTTAGCCTATCAGTATGAATATGGACTGGGCGTAGATGAAGATACAACGAAGGCCGCCTACTGGTATGGTCAAGCAGCACACCAATTGCATGGTCCTGCAGAAAATAATCTCGGACATTTATATGAGACGGGTCAGGGCGTTGAGCAAGATTATGAGCAAGCTGTATATTGGTATGAACGGGCAGCTCGTCATGGCAACTGTGATGGCCAGTGCAATACAGGTATTATGTATCAATTTGGATATGGAGGCGTGCAGGATGATACGAAGGCGGCGTATTGGTATGAATTAGCTGCAAAAAAGGATAATATCATTGCACAGAATAATCTTGGCTATCTTTATGAAACCGGCAGAGGTGTCAATCAGAGCTATGCAGCTGCGGCGTATTGGTATGAACAAGCTGCAGCTGGCGGGGATGGTCCGGCGCAGAATAATTTAGGACAATTGTATCGTGATGGCAAGGGTGTAACAACAGATGCCGAACGAGCGGCAGCATTATTTAGCCAGGCGGCCCAAACCGGCTATGTGCCGGCTATGGAAAATTTGGCAAGGGCCTATGAGACGGGTCAAGGTGTGCCACAGGATCCAGAAAAGGCAGCTATATGGAAACATAAGGCACGCATAAAAACCATAGGATTAGAAAAGTGATCCATGCCGTTACCTTTATTGCGTGCTGCCTGTAAAGAGTATATACTGTATCATAAAGCAGATTAGCATGAGGAAGGAGTCCTATAGATGGTACAATTGCGTAAAAAACGAGGAATAAAGTTTGCTGCTATCGTTATTGTGCTGGTAGTTATCGCTTTTATTGGCTGGTATTTTCTGTATTGGGTAAGAACGCCGGGATATTCCATAAACCTGGCTCGCGAAGCGATAAAAAGCCATGATTGGCAAAAGACAGAAGACTATATCGATGTAGAAGGTGTATATACTAAAGCGTTCGACGATTTAACGAAGTATGATATTGAGGAAATGGGAGAAGATAGCCGTGATGCTGTCCAGGCAATACGTGATCCCTTAAAAACGGTTGTTGTCAGTGCTTTGACGGAACAAACGAAGGATTATGTAGAAAACGGTCGCGATGAAGATAAAGATGGACTGTTTAAACAGAATAAAGCATGGAAAAAGGCCGGCATTACTATTCCTGAAATCCATACGAATGAAGTGAATTATTATGGTGTCAGCAAGACTGAAAAAAAGGATAAAACAGCAGTAGTAACGATAAAACTGGTAGAACAGAAATGGCAAAAAGACTTTATCGTCAAGTTGGATATGGTCCAAAAAGAAGATGGGACATGGAAAATCGTTTCAATCCATAACTTTCCTTCATTAGCAGAAACGTATGAAAAGGTGACAGGTCAATAACAGTTGGAATCTAAAAAACGAGCTAGGTGCGACGTGTTTTTCACGTTGTTCCTAGCTCGTTTAGTATACCGTTATTTATCTGCTTGCAAGGTACTATTGATACGAACGCCTTTGATAAACGGCATAATTGGTTTCGCATCGGCTTTTACAGGTTTGCGAATTCCTTCAAATGTCGTTGTCAGCATCAATTTTAGACGATTTGTCTGATTGACAGAACTGGCGCTGGGATCGTAGTCAATGGCTACGATGTTTGTTTCCGGGAAAGCAGCTTTTAGTGTTTTGATCATACCCTTGCCAGTAACATGATTCGGCAGGCAGGCCCAAGGCTGGAGGCAGACGATGTTTTTAGCGCCTCGTTTGATGAGATCGATCATATCTCCGGTCAGGAACCAGCCTTCGCCGGCTTCATGGCCCAGGGACAAGAATTGTTTGGCTTCTTCAGCAATGTCGTAGATCGATGTGATCGGATCGAAATGACGACTCTTGGCGACAGCTTCACAGTACGGTTTGCGATACCAATCAAGAATCTTCACGCTGGATTTGCTGGCAAATGATTTAAGCCAGCTTCCAGATAAGTATTTATGGCGGAATTGGTCATCGAGCAGGCCGTAGAAAAAGAAGTCTGCCAAGCCGGAAACGATGATTTCACCGCCTTCTTCTTCAATCATGCGAACAATATGATTATTGGCAATGGGATGGAATTTAACGTAAATTTCACCGACAAGACCGATACGAGGTTTCATTTTTTCGTCCATATCAATATGGTCGAATTCCTCGATCATCGTATGGATATTCTTTTTGAAAGTTTTGAAATCTGCTTTGACTAAATCGGTAGCGCATTTCTTTTGCCATTTATGGAATAATGCTTCAGCTGTACCTTTTACTTTCTCATAAGGCCGTGTACGGTATAAAACTTGCTGTAAGGCATCTCCGTAAATCATTCCCATGATCAGACGGTGCCAGAATCCAAGATGTGGCTGGAAACCAGGCTGCTTATTCAACCCTTTGTTGTTTAGTGATAAAATGGCAACATCGCTCAAGTTAGCATCAGCCAAGGCTTTGCGGATCATGCCAATGTAATTTGTTGCCCGGCAGCAACCGCCAGTTTGAGAAACGATAACTGACGTGTGTTTTAAATCATATTTCCCGGATTTCAGTGCTGTAATAATTTGCCCCAAAGACATGATGGCTGGATAGCAGGCATCGTTGTGGATGTAAGCTAATCCGGTGTCGATAGCTTCTTGACCCTGATGCGGCAGGACCTCCATATGGTAGCCTTCATGGGCAAACGCTGCCTGGAATAATGGGAAATGAATGGGCGTCATAGAAGGCGCTAAAATAACGTTTGTCTTCTTATCTTCCTTTGTAAACAAGGCCTTGTGATAAGAATATGGTTCGATTACCTGATCTTTTTGCAGGCGATGATTCATGACGAACAGAAGGGAACGGAGACGGATTCGAATAGCACCTAAATTGGAGCCTTCGTCGATTTTTAGCAACGTATGGATCTTATGACCTTGTGATAAGATTTCCTGAACCTGATCAGCGACGATAGCATCGAGGCCGCAACCAAAAGAATTCAATTCGACCAGTTCTAAATTAGAATGATGGATGATATATTGCGCGGCACGATAAAGTCGTGAATGATAAGACCATTGGTCGACGACACGTAACTGTCCGTCAAACTGTCCCAAGGGAGCGACGCCGTCTTCAGAAAGGACAGCAAGACCTAAACTGTTGATAAGTTCGGGAATACCATGATTGATTTCTGGATCAATATGATAGGGACGGCCGCAGAGGACGATGCCCCGTTCGCCTTTCTTTTCGAGCATAGCCAGCGTAGCCTTAGTAATGTCATGATATTTCTGCTTATATGCTTCTTCTTCTTTCCAAGCGGCAGTAGCGGCTTTTTTGATCTCTTTTTTACCAATGCCCCAGATTTGAAGTTCTTCCTGGAGCCGTTTGACGATGCGATCCGCATCATGTAAGGGCAGGAAGGGGCACAAGTATAAGGTGTTCGTATCGGAAAGGCGTTCAGCCATATTGTTGCGGATGACTTCAGGATAGCTCATGACCATAGGGCAGTTAAATGTATTGTCTTTGCTTCCTTCTTTGGGCCCGTTTTGGATACAAGGATAGAAAATACGGTCGACGCCTTTTTCCAATAGATTTTCTATATGGCCATGGACCAGTTTTGCTGGATAGCAAGCTGTATCTGAAGGTACTGTATCCATCGCTTTTTCAAATATTTTTTTAGATGATGGATCCGAAAGGACGACGGTATACCCAAGCGCCGTGAAAAAAGTGAACCAGAATGGATAGTCTTCGTACATGTTGAGGACCCGGGGAATACCGATGGTGCCGCGAGGCCCGTTAGTAAGGGGCTTGCGGTTGAAAAGCAGGTTGTATTTTACTTTATACAGGTTCGGCAATACCTTAGTCTGTTTAGACGATGAACCTTCAGCTCCTCGTTCGCAACGGTTTCCTGTAATAAAGGAACGACCATCGTTGAAGGTATTTACTGTAAGCAAGCAGTTATTCGTGCATTTGCCGCAATGACGGATAGAGGTTTTGACTTGCAGATTTCGTAGATCTGCAGGGCTGAGGATGACCGAAGTAACATGGTCTTCATGATAAGCGCGGCGACAAATGAGGCCCATGCCATATGCGCCCATGAGGCCGGCAATGGCCGGTCTGATGACGTGACGTCCCAATAACTTTTCAAAAGCCCGTAAAACCGCATCATTATAGAACGTGCCACCTTGGACGACGATATGTTTACCGAGTTTGGCCGGGTCCTTTACTTTAATAACTTTATATAAAGCATTTTTTATGACAGAATAGGACAGGCCGGCAGAAATATCCGCCATCGTAGCGCCTTCTTTTTGCGCCTGTTTGACTTTAGAATTCATGAAGACAGTACACCGTGATCCCAAATCGATAGGACTTTTGGCCAATAAAGCTGCTTGTGAAAATTCTTCGATCGTCAAATTCAGCGATTTAGCGAAGGTATCCAAAAAGGAACCGCAACCAGATGAGCAAGCTTCATTAAGAAGGATATTTTCAATGTGTCCGTCTTTCAAGCTGCTGCATTTCATATCCTGTCCGCCAATATCGAGAATAAAGTCGACATCAGGGCAGAAATGGGCTGCTGCCTGATAATGAGCAATTGTTTCAACTTCGCCTAAATCAATGTGCAGTGCTTCTTTTAATAAGGCTTCACCATATCCCGTAATACCTGCCTTAGCAATGAACGCCTTTTCAGGCATTTGGCTGTACACTTCGGAAATGATATTTTTAGCAGCCAGTAACGGACTGCCTTCATTATTTTGATAGTGTGAGTAGAGTATTTTATTATCTTCGCTCAATAAGACGGCTTTGATGGTCGTGGAGCCGGCATCTATACCGAGATAGCACGGACCACTATAGGTTGACAGATCGCCGCCTGGTACAGTATGTTTGGCATGGCGGTTGCGGAATTCTTCCAATTCGCCAGCATCTTTGAACAGGGGGGCAACGCGGTCTGATTTTGCTAAAGACGATTCGTCGACATTTTTCATTTGTCCCATAAGGGTCATGAAGGATAATGGTTTTTCATCAAAACTGCCTAAAGCAGCACCGATGGCTACGTAGACTTGAGCGTTTTCCGGGGCGATGACCTGTTCCGGTGTCAAGTGAAGGGTCTTAGCAAATTGTTTGCGCAGTTGCGGCAAATAGGTCAATGGTCCGCCTAAGAAGCAGACCGTACCTTTGATAGGACGGCCGCAGGCCAACCCGGTGATCGTTTGAAAGACAATAGATTGGAATACCGAGGCGGCTACGTTTTCTTTGCTGGCACCTTCATTCAGCAATGCTTGGATATCTGTTTTGGCAAATACGCCGCAACGGGCAGCAATGGGGTATAAGGTATCAGATTGTTCAGCCAGTTCATTGAGGCCGCCGGCATTTGTATGCAAGAGTGTAGCCATCTGATCGATAAAGGCACCAGTACCGCCGGCACAGCTGCCATTCATGCGATGTTCATTACCGCCGGTCAGATAGGTAATCTTGGCATCTTCACCGCCTAATTCGATGATAACGTCTGATTGGGGATAATACGTCCGGACTGCTTTTGTACCGGCAATGACTTCTTGTACAAAAGGAATGCCCAGGTAATCAGCCAGGGCGATACCGCCGGAGCCGGTAATAGCAATGGTGATTTGTTGGTCACCAAAGACTTCATATGCGTTCTGGAGTAAATCCCATACTTTTTGGCGGATATCCGTATAGTGACGGACATAACATGCGTGCAGGCACTGTTTTGCTTCATTGAGGACAGCGATTTTTACTGTCGTTGATCCAATATCAATGCCTATATGTAATACATTTTTCATATGTGTCACCTTATCGGTTGGATATAACCGATCTTTCTATAAACATGTATAATAAAGACAACTGTTTTGGGAAACAGTCTATAATAGTCTACATTACATTTTACCATAACATTGCAAAACTGTAAGGTATCTCCAACGAAAAAATCTATAATTTATCGATATGATATGTGACTTATAGTCATATGGTGGAAAGGAGAAGCAGAATAACTGCTTTGGATTGTACTGTTCGAATTGCTATGGTACAATGTCCATATTGAAGGTATGGTCAAAAATATAGTAGATGTACCAGTATATAAGGAGGAAGCACATGAAAGAATATGTAACAGAACATCAGTCGCCGTATTTGGATCTGACAGCAGAAGCGACGAAAATTTTATACAAAGGAAAATCTGATTTCCAGGACATTATTGTAGCCGATACGCCGGCTTTCGGTCGTATGCTCGTATTGGATGGAGTATTTCAGACATCTATAAAAGATGAATTTATGTATCATGAAAGCATTGCTCATATCCCCTTGTTTCTCCACCCCAATCCGAAGAATGTCCTCATTATCGGCGGTGGCGATGGCGGCGCAGCCAGAGAAGCTGTGCGGCATCCCGAAGTAGAAACAGTTACGATGGTCGATATAGATGGTAAAGTCATCGAATTATCCAAACAGTTCTTCCCGGAAATCTCTCAGGCTATGCGGGAAAATAATCCGAAGCTGACAGTGAAAGTAGGAGATGGCATTGCTTTCATGAGAGAAGCCCAGAATTTTTATGATGTCATCATTGTCGATTGTTCCGATCCTGTCGGTCCGGGAAAAGGGTTGTTTACCTATGAGTTTTACAAGGATACCTATAAGGCATTGAAAAAAGATGGTCTCTTTGTACAACAGACGGAATCGCCGTTTATGCACCAGCCGCTTGTCAAGGAAATTTGGGATTGCGTATCAGATATATTTCCTGTTACACGTCTGTATACCGCTTTTATTCCGCTGTATCCATCAGGGATGCACTGCTTTACGATGGGTTCTAAAGAGTATGATCCGTTGCAGTGGACACCGAATCGTAAGCGCACATTCCCGACACGATACTATAATGAAGGTATCCAGCGCAGTGCCTTTGTATTGCCAAATTTTGTAAAAGATGTATTATACGGCAAACAAGATCGTTAAAAGAATATCATACATAAAAGCAAAGATATTTCCGCAAGAATACCTGCGTTGACAGGAAAAGAAAAAAGTTTAAAAATCCTATTGACAGGGTCTCTGAATAATGATAGAATAATCTACGTTACAGCGCATCACACACCTGTGAAGAGCTGTAACGCAGATAATATATGGCGGGTATGGTGAAGTGGTTAACACGGCGGATTGTGGCTCCGTTACGCTAGGGTTCGAGTCCCTATACTCGCCCCAATAGGGGTATAGCCAAGTGGTAAGGCACCGGACTTTGACTCCGCTATGCGCTGGTTCGAATCCAGCTACCCCTGCCAGCCTTGATCCACTAGCTCAGCTGGCAGAGCACCTGACTTTTAATCAGGGTGTCCCGAGTTCGAATCTCGGGTGGATCACCAAATAAAAAGCTGTCCTGATGGACAGCTTTTTTTTAAATGTATTCTGTATTGTCAAGTTTTGTCGTACACGGTATAATAATTATGTATGGAAAAGTATTTTTACAACAAAGAAAATAGGAAAGGAGGGGCATACCTATGTCAGAGGTAGCACAAACCACACTGGCCGAACCTGTTTCGTACAGTGGTATCGGTCTCCATGCTGCACACGAAGTTCATATGGTATTGCGCCCGGCTCCAGCCGATACGGGTATTATTTTTATTCGGACGGATTTGCCAGAACACCCGTCGGTACCGGCACAGTTATCCTACGTGACCAATACAATGAGAGCGACGACGCTGGAACACGGGGAAGCTAAAGTTTTCACAGTAGAACATCTGTTATCAGCGCTGCGAGGTCTTGACGTTGATAATTGTATTGTTGAAATGGATTCAGTAGAACCGCCGGTTGCAGATGGCAGCAGCCTGACGTTTGTCAGGCTTATTGAAAAAGCGGGCATTCAGTCATTACATACGCCGCGTCGCACCTTAGTCGTCAGTAAACAGCATCTGGTGCAAGACAATGACAAATTTATTGCCATCGTACCCTATGACGGGCTTCGCATTACCTTTACATCAATTAACCCGCATCCCATGCTGGGCGTACAATTTTTGGATACAGAAATCACAAAAGAAAATTATGTAAACGAAATTGCTTTTGCACGGACGATCGCTTTTACAGAAGAATTGGAAATGATGCGGAAGATGGGACTCGGTAAGGGTGGTACTTTAGAAAATGCAGTAGTCTATGATAAAACGACTTGTTTATCTAAACTGCGTATACAAGATGAATTAGTACGTCATAAAGTACTTGATATTGTGGGAGACATGGCGCTTATCGGCCATCCCCTGCAGGGACATATCATTGCCGTCAAATCAAGTCACACCCTTAACAATCAATTAGCACAGAAAATTAGTGAAGAATTAAGTTAGGAGGAAACAACAATGATTTTGGAAGTAACAGATATTATGGAAATTTTACCACATCGTTATCCGATGCTCTTAGTTGACCGTATCATTGAATTAGAACCTATGAAATATGCTATTGGCATCAAAAATGCTACTTTTGATGAACAATTTTTCCAAGGTCATTTCCCAGGCATGCCTGTTATGCCCGGTGTATTGTTAGCAGAAGCAATGGCTCAGGTCGGCGGTGTAGCTTTGTTGTATCCAGAAGAAAATCGTGGTCTCATACCATATTTTACGGGTATTGACAAACTCCGTTTCCGCCATCCCGTTCATCCGGGAGATCAGGTTGTCATGCGTGCTGATATTGAAAAGATTAAAGGCCGTATGGGCAAAGTAAAAGCGCAGAGCCATGTTGGTGATGTACTGTGTGCCGAAGGGGAATATCTTTTTGCCCTGATGCCCAGTCAAAAGAAAAAGTAAGATTAATTTAGCATAAATTGCATGAAAAACAGAGAAAAACAGAGTATAGCTAATATAGTTTGGTAAAATCAAGTGATTTTAACGGTTATAATCATGGAGAGAGGGACAGATTATATTGGTAATGCTAAATTTATGAATTGAGTTCCTGACCCATATGGGCAGGAAAGCGAGGAGTGACTTTAATGACCGAGGAAAAAGAAAACATACTGCAAAGTGTGATACATCCAACGGCTATTATAGATCCTGAAGCAAAAATCGGTCCTAATGTAAAAATCGGACCCTATGCTGTTATTGGCCCCCATGTTACGATTGGAGAAGGTACGGAAATCATGGCCCATGTTGTCATTGACGGATGGACGACCATTGGCAAGAACTGCCGGTTTTTCCCGAGTGCCTCTATTGGGTCAGAACCACAGGATTTGAAATTCAATGGAGAAAAGAGCTATGTCATTATTGGCAATCGCTCAGTATTTCGTGAATTTGTTACGGTCAGTCGCGCTACTGGTGAAGGAGAAGAAACACGCATTGGTAGTGACTGCTTATTTCAAGCATGTACCCATGTAGCACATAATTGTAATGTAGGCAACCATGTTATTATGAGCAACTGTGCCGGCCTTGCTGGTCATGTTACTGTAGAAGACAAAGTTGTCATTGGCGGTATTGCCGGGGTACACCAATTTGTTAAAATTGGCCGTGGTTCTATGATTGGCGGTTTGGCGAAAGTAGTTCAGGATATTCCACCGTTCGTTATTGCCGACGGTCAGCCTGCACGCAGTATTGGACTTAATAGTGTAGGATTATCCCGGGCCGGCGTTTCAGAAGATGTACGCCGCGAACTGAAAAAGGCCTTTCGCTTGTTGTATCGTTCAGGTTTGAATTTGAAACAAGCTATTTTCAGAATGGAAGAAGAATTGGACAGTTCTGAAGAAGTAGAGCATTTTCTGCGCTTTCTTCGCGATGCAGATCGGGGCATTTGCAGAGGAACAAAAGAGTGATTAACGCATAAAAGGGGAAGGTGGGACGTTCTCGCCTCCCTTTTTTTATGTATATAGGCCTTGTTTTACTGACACGGGCCGTTTTTTTTTGTATAATATAAAGGTGAATGTTTCAATTCATTTTTACAAGGGTGATACTACATGGAAAAAGTTGGATTGATTGCCGGAGTTGGTAATTTGCCTGTTGAATTTGTGCGTGCTGCCCATCAATTAGGGCACAGCGTCGTAGTGATTGCCGTCGTGCCGGATGTGACACCGGAGTTGGCGGATGAAGCAGATGTATATTACGAAATTAATGTGGCAAAGTTAAATAAAATCATTAAGACCATGAAGCGTGAAGGTGTTTCTAAGGTAACGCTAATTGGAAAGGTAACAAAGGAATTACTTTTTAAAGGATTGAAATTTCCTGATCTCAGGATGTTGAAGGTTATTGCCAAGTTGAGGAATCGCAAGGATGATACAATCATGGTCACCCTTGTCAATGAATTGGCTGCAGATGGCATAGAAGTCGTTGATCAGACCTTGTATTTAAAGCCGTTGATGCCTTCGTGCGGTGTATTTACAAGACGTCAGCCGACAGAGAAGGAAGAAAATGACATTCGGTTTGGTTTTGCTACAGCCAAAGCGATGGGTGGCATGGATATTGGACAGACCGTAGTCGTAAAACGGCAGGCCGTCATGGCTGTCGAAGCGATAGAAGGAACGGATGCCTGTATCCGTCGCGGTGGTGCTTTAGGGCGCGGTGAATCTGTAGTTGTCAAAGTTGCCAAACCCAATCAGGATGTTCGCTTCGATGTCCCGGCTGTAGGCCTGGCAACATTGCAAGCGATGCTTGACAGTGGTTGCAATGTCTTAGCTATAGAAGCTGGCAGGACGTTATTTGTAGAGCAGCAACTCGTGTTAGATTTGGCCAATGCGCATGGTATTTGTATTTGCGCAGTAGATAAAAATTTCTAGGGTATAGTCTTTAGTTGTTAGCCCTAAGCTAATGACGGACTACTATGGGTATAGGAGCTTTTATGAAAATCATGTTTTCTGCTGGCGAAGCGTCAGGTGATCTGCATGGCGCGCATTTGGCTCAAGCGTTCCGTACATTAGATCCTTCGATAGAGCTCATTGGTATGGGCGGAAATTGCATGGCCAAAGCCGGCGTTCGTATTATTTACGATATCAAGAATTTGGGATTCATCGGTGTTGGTGAAATACTACGAAAAATCCCTTTTTTCTTTCGCCTGCGGTCTTTTCTCATGCAGACGATGGAACGAGAAAAACCAGATGTACTCATTTGTGTTGACTACCCCGGGTTTAATATGCGCCTGATCAAAAAAGCAAAAGCTGCAGGGATTCCTGTCGTTTACTATATTTTGCCTACTATTTGGGCTTGGAACAAGAGCCGGGGAGCTGTTATTGCTAAATATACAGATTTAGCAGTCTCCCTGTTTCCCTTTGAGGCAGACCTATATCGTCATTTGGGGACTAACGTTGTGTATGCAGGTCATCCCTTATTGGATGAAGTACATCCATCTATGAGCAAATCGGAAGCTAGCTGTTATTTTGGCCTGGCAAAGGAAAAGCCAACCGTTCTTTTGATGCCAGGAAGCCGCTTGCAAGAAGTGAAGGGGTTGTTGCCGGATATGCTGGCAGCAGCAAAAAAAATTCAACAGGTCGTGCCAGAGGTACAATTTATTTTGCCCAAGGCATCGACAATCGATCGTGCTCTTTTGGAACAGATGATACAGTGCGCCGGCATTTCTGTTACGATTGGTGAAGACCACGTATATGATATGATGAATATCAGCACCGTTGCGATTGCTTCATCAGGGACAGCCACGTTGGAAACGGCACTGATGGCATTGCCGACTGTTTTGATTTATCGTGTCAGCAAGCTGACCTACGTATTGGCCAAGCTGTTAGTACATGTGGAAAATATCGGCTTGCCAAATATCATTATGGGACATCGTATTATGCCGGAATTATGGGAAGATGATGTAACAGGTGACAATATTGCTAATACGATCATCCCTATTTTAACGGACAGCGAACAACGGCAAAAAATGAGTCATGACATGGCCCAAGTTCGGGCGACTATGGGTGAAACAGGTGTCATAGATCGCATTGCAACAACTATATTACAATTTATTACTAAGGAGAACTACGCCTAATGAAAAAATATGATAGCTGGCAAGGGTATAAGCGACTACTACGATTTATCCTGCCATATAAAAAACGGCTGGTCATAGCCATTATCTGTATGGCTTTTTCTGGTGCCAGTAACGTTGTCGTACCATGGCTCATTAAAGATGTCATCGATAAGGTTTTGGCCAATAAGGATGTTTTTACACTGAATCTTATTGTCATTGCTATTTTAGCATTATTCCTGGCTCGGGGATTTTTCTATTTTGGCCAGCGCTATCTTATGAGTTACGTTGGGCAAAAAATAGTCAATGATATTCGGGAATCCTTGTACCGTCATTTGCAGACCTTGTCGTTATCTTATTTCGATAAACGTAAGACCGGCAACATTATGAGTAACTTGACAAATGATGTCATGGCGCTACAAACGGCTATAGCTGGTAATTTGATTTCTTTTGTTCAGGAAGCGGTTATCCTTGTCGGGTCCCTGGCATCTATGCTCGTCTTATATTGGAAGTTGACGTTGCTCACGCTAGTCATTGTTCCCCTCGTCGTTTTTACGATCAATTTCTTTGGCGGACGGTTGCGTCTGGCTGGTCATGAAGTACAAGGGAAAATGGCTGATATTACAGCACTACTGGAAGAAGCTATTTCCGGTATCCGCATTATTCGGTCATTTAACCGGGAAGACTTTGAAATCAAACGATTTTTGGTCCAAAATGATAATAACTTTTGGGCTCTCATGACGACGACTAAACTGACGGCATTGCTGACTCCGTTTATTCAATTTTTTGCAGCGATTGCCGTTACAGGAATCATCTGGTATGGCGGCATGAGTGTTATTAACGGGGACATGACGGCTGGTGCGCTCATAGCATTCCTTATTTATGCGATCAATCTGGCTAACCCGGTTCGTCGTATTAGTGAAATTTATGCCGACATCCAAAAGTCTCTGGCTGCAGCAGATCGTGTTTTTGAAACACTGGATACAGAACCAGATGTCAAAGAAAAAGAAAATGCTGTTGAATTGCCTCCTGTTAAGGGATTCATCCAATTCCATGATGTATCCTTTGCTTATGATAAGGAACATCCGGCACTGACTGATTTTAATCTGTCAGTTAAACCTGGTGAAGTAGTAGCTCTTGTAGGACCTAGTGGCGCCGGAAAATCGACAGTCGCTAATTTATTGCCGCGTTTCTATGATGTAACTGGCGGCAGCCTGACTATTGATGGTGTTGATGTCCGTGATGTGACATTTTCATCGTTGCGTCAGCAAATTGGTTTAGTACCGCAGGAAACGATGCTGTTCAATACGACCATTAAAGACAATATCCTGTATGGCCGTTTGGATGCGACAGATGAAGAAATTATTGCAGCTGCTAAAGCGGCTAATGCCCATGATTTTATCATGGATATGCCGCGAGGTTACGATGAAACTGTCGGCGACAGAGGCTGTTCCTTATCTGGCGGGCAGCGGCAGCGTATTGCTATCGCCCGGGCTATTTTGAAGAATCCCCGTATCCTGATTCTCGATGAAGCAACATCGGCGCTTGATACAGAAAGCGAAAAAATCGTTCAAGCCGCATTGGATCGTCTGATGGAAGGTCGTACAGCTGTTGTCATTGCACATCGCTTGAGTACAGTTCGCGATGCTGATAACATTGTTGTCATCGATCATGGACGGATCGTTGAAGAAGGAACACATGAAGAGCTCTTGAATAAAAAGGGCTTGTATGCAAATCTATATGCTGTACAATTTAAAGACCATTCGGAAGGGTTAGATAATGAAATTTAATTTGCATGTCAAATCCATGTACTGGCTGTATAATATACTGCTATTATGCTACTGGGCTTCACTTGTTCCCGTGCTTATTTACAGGCTGATTCGGGAAGAAGGGTTTTACCAGCGTATAAAACAGAGTATCGGTTATTTACCGCCAGATTTAAAAGAAAAGATCTCAGACCGCCATGCTATTTGGATCCATGCAGCATCAGTCGGCGAAATCGTAGCGGCTAGTCCCATTGTCCGGGAAATGCGCAAGACCCATCCTAATGAGGTCATTATTGTATCCGTCGTTACAGCGACAGGATTCCGCATGGCCCATCAGATTATCAAAGGTGCAGATGGTATCTTGTATTTCCCGTTGGATTTGCCGTATTTGACGAATCGCATACTGAGCATTGTGAATCCTAAGATCATCGTTCTCGTAGAAACCGAAATATGGCCGAATTTCCTGCGTATTGCTGATCGCAAACATATACCGGTCATGATGATGAATGGCCGCATTAGCCAGCGCAGTGCCATGCGGTATCATATGATTACCTTTTTTACGCGCCGTGTTTTGTCAAGTATTCGCATATTCAGTATGCAGAGCCGTATCGATGCGCAGTACATCATTGATATCGGTGCGGATCCTGAGAAGGTCATCGTTACAGGAAATACGAAGTATGACCAGACTTACGGCATTGTAACAGAAGAAGAGAAAAAGCGGTTTCTTCATGAACTAGGTTTTAAGGAAGGCGTCTATCCTATTTTCATCGCTGGAAGTACCCATAAAGGGGAAAATAGTGCTGTGTATCGTGCGTTCAATACGATTCGCAGTCAGTTTCCTGAAGCGAAATTGATCATTGCACCACGCTATATTTACCAAGCGGATCTCATTCGCGATGAAGGGATAAATAACAAGGTAGTCATGGTCAAGCGCAGTGATATGAAGGCTGGTAAACACGTCGATAATGTTTATGACGGTGTCATCCTCGATACGATTGGTGAACTGGGCCGGGTGTACAGCCTTGGTGATTTGATTTTTGTAGGTGGCAGTTTAGCTCATGTAGGCGGCCACAATATATTGGAACCAGCAGCACATGGTAAACCCATCGTCGTCGGTCCCAATATGTTCAACTTTGTGGAAATATTTGATTTGCTCAGCAGCCGGGGCGCCTGTGTCATGGTTAAAAACGAAGGCGAATTCATCGATACCTGTTTGGATATTTTGGTTCATAAAGAACGGGCACAGAAGATGAAACAGGCTTGTGTAGAAGTTGTCCGGGAAAACCAGGGCGCTACGAAAAAGAATCTGGCAGAATTGCAGCGTCTGTTGAATGAACTGGGGAGATGATATCATGTCATTTCGTACCAAAGCAGCTGCATATTTCAACTATTTGATGGAGAGCCATAGTAAATCCTTAATGGACAGGATGGTTCTCCAATTCCTCGATTGTCTGTCCGTTTTATATGGATGGGGTGTAACGCAAAAATATCGTTCCTTTCAAACTCATCCAGAAAAACAGATTCATGTTGATGCTGTAGTCATCAGTTTAGGAAATATTACTGTAGGCGGTACCGGTAAGACGCCAATGGCGTGTTTTATGGCCCGGCGATTGCAGCAATGCGGCTATCGTACAGCCCTGCTTAACAGGGGGTATCGTTCTAACGTAGAAAATGACACAGCTCTTATGTCTGATGGCAGCCAAATATTTTTGACAGCTGCTGACGGTGGCGATGAAGCCTATCTCATGGCTCGCAGCCTGCCAGGTGTACCGGTCCTTGTCGG
Organism: Megasphaera sp.; assembly: GCA_022486585.1. GTDB lineage: Bacteria > Bacillota > Negativicutes > Veillonellales > Megasphaeraceae > Megasphaera. Next base: position 44,141 of record JAKVKI010000001.1, on the reverse strand, counting down.
CCGCCAGCGTGTTCGCAGTGCCCGGCGAGCTGTGTTTGATTTTCATACACAGGTTATTTTGCTGGATGATGGATTCCAGCATTGGCAGCTGGCTCGTGATTTGGATATAGTCCTTATTGATGCAGCAAATCCGTTTGGCAATGGCAGAGTGTTACCAGGAGGTATCTTGCGGGAACCGATGGTACAGCTCAGACGTGCTGGATTATGCATCATAACTAAAGCAGATCAATGCTGCCGGCGCGATATGGCGGCGCTATATGATACGATACGTCGTTATAATCAGCAGGCTCCTATTGCTGAAGCAGTTCATCAGGCTAAATGGTGCATACCTTTTCACTATTGGAATATGATGACAGGTACTGACAGAAGTGATAAATGCCTGCCTAAAGGAAAGGCTGTCATTGCCGTTTCAGCGCTTGGCAATCCTGCCTCTTTTGAACATACCGTTACAGCTATGGGATATCACCTGGTCGATTCCATTCGCTACGACGACCATTATCAGTATACAGATAAAGATATGGACAAGCTGGCAGCACAGGCGGTACAAGCAGGTGCTGTCCTCATTACAACAGAAAAAGACGCCGTGAAATTACCGGCAGCATATATAGAAGAAAAAGATATTCCCTTTTATGTTTTAGGGATAGAGATTGAGATCATTAAGGGAAATGAAGTAGTCAATGCAACATTACGTCATGTATTAGGAGGATAGGTTATGAATTTTATTTGTATTATTCCATCCCGCTATGCTTCTACGCGTCTTCCAGGCAAGCCACTAGCTGATATTGCTGGAAAACCGATGATCCAACGGGTTTATGAACAAGCAATCCAGGCGAAAAAATTGGCAGCAGTCGTCGTTGCCGTTGATAATCCTAAAGTATACGATGCCGTCGTTACTTTTGGCGGACATGCTGTTATGACCAGAGAAAATCATGCCAATGGTACAGACCGCTTGGCCGAAGCAGTGGAACATTTCCCTCATGCTGATGTCATTGTGAATGTTCAAGGTGATGAACCGTTGATCGCTCCTGATATCATTGACGATTTGTGCCGTGCCTTTGAAGCAGAACCGTCGTTGCAGATGGCAACAGTAGCAGCACCTTTAAAAGAAGAAGAATACAATGATCCGGCAGCTGTCAAAGTCGTCATGAATAGAAATGACGAAGCTATGTATTTCTCCCGCTCGTTGATTCCTTATCCGCGGCATCCTTTCGATAATACGATTCAGCCCTATAAGCATATCGGCATTTATGCCTATCGTCGTGATTTTCTGCTTCGCTATGCAGCTATGGAACAGACGCCGGCAGAACAAGTAGAATCACTGGAACAGTTGCGAGTTTTGGAAAATGGTTATAAGATAAAAGTAATTAAGACCCAGCATGAATTCATCGGCATTGATACGCCTGATGATTTGAAGCATATTCGGGAATATTTCGCTAAAAAAGGAGAATAAGGAATGGATAAAGTAAAATCCGTGCGAGTCGGAAATACTACTATCGGTGGTGATGGACGGCTTTTTGTCATGGCTGGTCCCTGCGTTATTGAGGATTATGACCGTATTTTGAAGATTGGTCAGGAAATGAAACGCATTTGTGAAAAACTAGGGGTCACCTATATTTTTAAAGCATCCTACGATAAAGCAAACCGTTCTTCCTATCAATCCTTCCGTGGCCCAGGCCTTGTTGAAGGCTTGCGTATCTTGAAATCAATTAAAGAAGAATTAGGTGTACCGATCATTAGTGATGTTCATTCCATTGAACAGATCGAACCGGCAGCAGAAGTATTGGATGTGCTGCAAATACCAGCATTTTTATGCCGGCAAACGGATTTGCTGGAAGCAGCTGCGCAGACTGGCAAATGTGTTAGCGTCAAAAAGGGGCAGTTCATGGCGCCGTCAGATATGAAAAATGTATTAGAGAAGATGTCCCATACAGGCAATGAAAATCTGATGTTGACTGAACGTGGGTTCAGCCTGGGCTATCACAATCTCGTTGTAGACATGCGCAGTTTTCCTATTATGCGCAGTTTTGGGTATCCCGTTGTTTTTGATGCGACACATAGTGTCCAGCTTCCTGGTGGTGCTGGAACCAAATCGTCGGGCCAGCGCCAGTTTATTGGCAATTTGGCCCGGGCAGCAGCCGGTGCCGGTATTGACGGCGTTTTTATGGAAGTACATGATAATCCGGCAGAAGCGCTTTGTGATGGCCCAAATATGTTATACTTGTCTCAAGTAGAAAAAGTATTGCGTGATATGATTGCCATTAACGATATTACACAGCAAAGCGTTTCTACAGATAATCCATAATTACACTACTTTACATGTGATGAGTTTTTATTAACCCAGATCAATAACTACTTATAGAAGGTGACAATACAAATGGATATATTAGAAGAAGCAAAGGATGTTCTCCAGCAAGAAGCCAAAGGTATTGAAAAGCTGATTCCTACGTTAGATCAAAATTTTGTCAATGCAGTTCGTATGATCATGGATTCTACAGGTCGTGTCATTGTAACTGGTATGGGGAAGTCGGGACATATTGCCCGCAAAGTATCGGCAACGTTGTCTAGTACAGGAACCCCTTCCGTTTTCCTTCATCCGGCAGAAGCAATCCACGGAGATTTAGGCATGGTAACGGCTGATGATATTATTTTGGCTTTTTCCAATAGCGGTGAAACCATGGAAATCCTCAATATCCTGCCATCGATCAAACGAATCGGCGCCCGGATCATTTCTGTGGTAGGAAATCATAATTCTACGCTGGCTAAAAATTCTGATATCATACTCGATGCATCTGTAGAAAAAGAAGCCTGCCCGTTAGGGCTGGCTCCAACGACTAGTACGACTGTCGCCTTAGCATTAGGCGATGCCTTGGCAGTCGTACTTTTGTCAGGGCATCATTTTACTAAGAAACAGTTTGCTATTTTCCACCCCGGTGGTGCTTTGGGACGCAGATTACTCCTTACGGTTGAAAATGTCATGCATAAAGGCAAAGAAAATCCCGTCGTTTCAGAAGACAGCACTGTTCAGGATGCCTTGTTTATGATGACAGAAAAAGGCTTAGGTGCTGTATCTGTTGTTGATGAAGAAGGCAGACTCATCGGTTTGGTCACGGATGGTGATGTTCGCCGTGGTTTGGAAACAGGATCTAATTTCCTGCAATGGCCTGTAGATGCGATGATGACGAAGAGCCCCCGGGTCATTGATAGTGATAAGCTGGCTGCAGAAGCATTGCATATTATGGAGAAAAACCAGCCCCGTCCTATTACTGTCCTGCCTGTTGTCGATAAAGACCAGAAGGCTGTCGGCATGATCCATTTGACAGATTTACTGCGGCAGGGAGTGGTATAAATGAAGTTTTTGACGGATATTAAGCTGTTGGCCCTTGATGTAGATGGCGTTCTTACAGACGGTATTATTTACTATAGTCCAGCCGGTGATGCCATGAAAGGCTTCTCTGCCCGTGACGGCATGGGAATATCCCTGGTACGGGCGGCTGGCTTGAAGACGGCCCTCATAACCGGACGGCGCTCTCCGATGGTAGAGCAGCGTGCGAAAGATCTTCATATTGATTATGTCATCCAAGATGCAGAACGCAAATTACCGGCAATGGAAGAACTTTGTAATACGATTGGTCTTACGATGGCTGAAGTGGCATATATGGGTGATGATCTCAATGATGTCGAGCTCATTTCACATTGTGGCTTTGGCGCGGCACCGCTGGACGCCTGCGAAGAAGCACGGCGTGCAGCAGCGTTTGTTTCAGCATATAATGGCGGTCACGGCGCATTACGGGAATTCGTTGAATATATTTTAAAGAATCAAGATTTATGGAATGTTGTCCTTGATCAATATTTGAAGGGAACATCCGTATTACCTCAATAATAGAAAGGAGCGTCTGTATTGTGTTTAATGAGTGGCAGTACTATGCTGTGCGGGGGATAGGAAATATGCTCGGCCATCTTTCTTATCCCACTATCATTTCATTGGGACGCAAACTAGGACCCCTGGTAGGGAGAATGCTGAAAAAACAATATGTACGCGGTGTATGGCATATTATGCGCGGTATGAACTGCGATAAAAATGAAGCATTGCGTATCATGGACGGCCTTTATGCAAATCTGGGCCAGTCTTTGATGGAAATTCTCTATACTCCGAAATTGAATAAGGACAATATTTCTACATTTGTGACAGTGGATAATCCAGAACGACTAGAAGCGGCATTAGCGGAAAATAAAGGTGTTATTATACTAACCGGCCATTTTGGCAATTGGGAATGGATGGGGGCAGCGATGGCCTTATCTGGATATCCCGTGACAGCTATTGCTAAAAATCAGCCCAATTCGTCAGTAACACGTTTTCTCAATGAAAATCGCAAGATGATGGGTATGGAAATTTTCGCACGTGGTGGTAATGAAATGGTCATAGCAGCCCGGGCGTTAAAACGAAAAAAAATGTTAGGCTTTTTAGCCGACCAAGATGGCGGTTTTCACGGGGCACCGCAAATGTTTCTAGGCAAGATGGCATCGACGCCCAAAGGACCGGCGCTCTTTGCACGGAAGTTCCGTTCGCCTATTTTGCCAATGTTTGCCATTCATGATGAACAGCATCATAATCATGTGTATATTGGCGAATCCTTGTATTATGAAGATACAGGGGATAAAGACGGCGATGTGATCAGGATGACGCAGAAAATGGCAACACTGACAGAAAAATTTATTCGTGAACATCCGACAGAATGGCTTTGGTTCCAACATCGCTGGAGCACACCGCCAGAAGAGATTATTGCATTGCAGCAAGAAAAACAGGAGGCACAAAGCAGTGATACTGGAACACCTGAAGAACAATAAAAAAACATTAATCATCAGTGCTGCCGTCATCGCTTTTGCAGTCTTGCTGTATATCGCTATGAATCCGGAAAAGACGGATGATATGCCTGTAAGTCCGGATAAACTGGTTCAATTTGATGGATCCGAATTGGAAGAAAAGAAAGATGGTAAACTTGTTTGGAAATTAACAGCCGATAAAATCATGTTGGATCCAGATACACAGATTATTTATTTCGACAATCCAAAAGCACTTGTTTATGATGACGATGGTACAGAGACAACGATTACGTCACCAAAAGGTACGCTGGATAGAACGAAGAAGCTGATTCAGATACAGCCGCAGGTCCATGCGGTCACCGATAAGGGTGACACGTTGCAGACAGACGGTACTGTGTATTATAATATGGATACGCGTATGATCAAAGGTGGGAAAGTCATCATGCAGCGTCATGACAATACCGGCCTTGAAGCAGATTCATTTGAGACCAACTCCAGTTTGGATAAGGTCGTGCTGACAGGGCATGCGAAGGTAACAAAGGGAGAAGAATAATATGACAGGACAATTGCGAAATAAATGGATAGGGGCCGCATTGTTAGGTTTCCTCATTTTCCCGGCAGTCGGTCTCATGGCCGCTGATGGAGGAACGAATAGCCAGTCGGCACAGCCAGCTGTTTCCGTAACAGCTGATAAATTGGAATATAACGGCAAAACACAAGTGGCGACGGCGACAGGGAATGTTGTCATTGTACGTGATAAAGCGACCATGACCGGTAATAAGGCAGTATACAATTTAAAGAGTGCTGAAGCCGATATGGAAGGTAATGTTGTTGTTGAACAGCCGGATATGCATTTAGATGCGAATAAAGTTCATTCAACCAATCGCAATTACATTATAGCTACAGGCAGCGTCCATGGCATTAATGGCGATAAAAAGGTGAATGGCGATCAAGTGGAGTACTATCTTGATCAAGATTATAGTATCGTAACGGGGAACGGCTATTTAGAAGCCCAAGGCTCCCAGTTATGGGCGGATCATATCGATGCCTGGTTCAAACAGATCAAAGCTGTTGGCACAGGTAATGTACATATTGAATCACCAGCAGATCACTTGACAGCCTATGCTGGTAAAGCCGTATATACGCAGACGCCTAATGTCAGTGATGGTGTTATCCATTTGACTGGTGATGTCTATGCTACACAGAATGGGAACTCCCTGACTGGTAATGATGTACAAATCCGATTGGCAGATAATTCTGTTCAGTCGATGAATCGTTCTACTGTCGTCATTGTACCGGGCAGCGAATAAAGCGGGAACTATTGAAGGAGATTTATGTTTATTCAAACAAATAACTTGGTAAAGACCTATAAAGAGAAAAATGCCGTCGACGGTGTCAGTATCCATGTCGACCAAGGGCAGATCGTCGGCTTGTTAGGACCTAACGGTGCCGGGAAGACGACGACGTTCTACATGATCGTTGGTATTGAACATCCTGACGGCGGGACGATCATGATTGATAATAGAAATATTACAGGGCTGCCTATTCATAAACGGGCTGCCTATGGCATTGGTTATTTGCCGCAGGAAGCGTCTATTTTTCGTAAACTTACAGTAGAAGATAATTTGCTGGCTATGCTGGAAACGACAAAAATGTCTAAAAAAGAACGTCATGAAAAAGCAGAAGCCCTTATGGAAGAATTTTCTATTGATAAACTTCGCCATCGTTTGGGTATCCAGCTTTCAGGCGGTGAACGCCGCCGTGTAGAAATTGCCCGCTGTTTGGTTATGGATCCGGCGTTCATACTGTTGGATGAACCTTTTGCCGGCATTGATCCATTAGCAGTCAATGACATACAAGGGATCATCAGCCATTTGAAGAATCGCGGCATGGGTGTACTCATTACGGACCATAATGTACGTGAAACCTTGCGTATTGTTGATAAGGCGTATATTTTGAGTGAAGGGAAAATCCTGTTAGAAGGTAATCCGGAAATGATTGCCAATAATCCCATTGCCCGTAAGTTCTATTTAGGCGAAGAATTCACAATGTAAGATAGGGAGAAATGAATGCGAATATTAGATAAGTATATACTTAAAGAATTTATCAGTCCCTTTCTATTTGGTGTCTGTGCGTTTACCGCTGTATTTGTTGGCACTGGGACCTTATACCGTATAGCTAACTTGATCAATCAATACGGAGCGAACGCTTGGGCAATATTTCGCGTTTTAATATTGGCCTTGCCGTCCATTATCGTTGTGACGTTCCCTATGTCTGTCCTGTTAGGGTCTCTTATGGCGTTTGGCAGGTTGTCTAGTTCTAGTGAAATGATTGTCATGCGTTCTGGTGGTCAGAATTTTATTCGGCTGGCTATGCCAATTTTTATTGCGGCATTTTTTATTTCTATTGCAGCGACAGCGTTTAACGAATATGTTGTACCAAAAGCTAATAATGCCTACAATACAATCATCAATGAGGAAATCAAGCATAATGCTGCGCCGACGACACAAGACCATATTATCATTAAAAATATTAAAGGGTCCGATATTTCCAGCTTGATGTATGCCCGGCAATATGATGCCAATGCCAAAGAATTAAAGGATATTACTGTCCAGGAATTCGAAAATGATGTGCTCATGCGCGTTGAAAAAGCAGATCGGGCTGACTGGAATGGTTCGAAGTGGGTCATGCATGAAGGTGTTATTTATGACGTATCTGTGCAAGATAATTCGACTCGATCCATGAAATTTACTGAACAATATTTGCCAATTATGCAAAATCCGAATAAAATAAACGCCTCTCAGAAGAAACCTGATGAGTTGACCATTCGTGAATTGCGTGAACAAATAGAATTGTTGCAAGAGAATGGCGTCAATACAGATAAGATGAAAGTTGAGATGTATAATCGGTTTGCACTGCCGCTGGCTAGTTTGGTTTGTGCTATCGTAGGGGCTCCTTTAGGTATGCAGAAACAACGAGGAAGTTCATCTATTGGGTTTGGCATCAGTGTCATTGTTATTTTTATTTACTACTCTATTATGACATTAGGGAATGCACTAGGGAATGGGGGCAGAGTGCCGCCATATTTAGCAGCATTTTTACCTGATATTATATGCGGTATTGCCGGTATCATTCTAGTGTATCGTAAATCAAAGTGAATATAGCTGTCTGCCATACAGGCCGGCAGCTTTTATTTCTATTAGTATCTTAAAATGACAGGATAAGGAATGGAATCATTGGCAGGGAGTACGTCAAAGTATTGAATTTGCCTTGCTATATAGCGTATAATTATCGTATAGTTACTGTTAGTATGAATACATGAGAGGAGGTGCTGTATGGAATTCGGCTGGGTCATGTTAATCGTGTTAGCTGTCATGGGTGGTTTTATCGCTTATTTAGGCGATAAAATAGGTTCCCGTGTAGGTAAACGTAAAATAAAATTATTCGGCTTACGACCGAAATATTCGTCCATACTGATTACTATCCTTACAGGTATAAGCATTGCTGCCGTTACGTTAGGGGTCATGTCGGTATTATCTCAAAATGTCCGCATAGCCTTGTTTGGCATGCATCAATTACAAATGCAAAAGGCCGAACTGGAAGCACAGCGAGATAAATTATTACAGCAAGCGCGTGATTTGGGAAGTGAACTTGACGAAAAGAATGCACTCATCGTTTCTACAAATGGGGAACTCGTATCCACACAAAATGACTTGCAGCAAGCCAAGGCAGCTCATGATGATGTGAGCCGCCAGCTTTCTATTGCACAAGTAGCCTATGATCAGGCTATTAGTGAAAAACAAAATCAATTGGACAGCAAGCAAAGCGAACTGAATGGCAAGCAAGAACAGGTTGATAAATTAGAAGCGACAGAAAAGCAAATGCGTCAGACCATCAACGAATTGGAAACGACACAAAATCAGCTTGTCGATCGGATACATATGTTAAATACAACTATGACGAATATTCGTGAAGGAACCGTCTTGTTCCGTGTAGGTGAAGTATTGTCCAGCTCCGTTATTCATGGCGGCATGAGTGCGGAACAGACAAAAGAACAATTAAGCTTCATGATGAAGCAGACCAACACAGCCATTTGCCGTAATTTAGGCATTACTGACGATAAGGTCATTTTAGTATATATTTCGCCAGATGAATTCAATAATACGGTTCAGTTACTGCAACAGGCAGGAGATATGCCAAAGCTCGTCCGTGTCATTGCAGCCGGGAATATCATGCTTGGAGAACCGGCACTGGTCCATTTGGAAACATACAATAATAAATTAGTCTATCATAAAGGCGATATTGTATATGAAGAACGCTTGAACAATACAGCTGGAAATGCAGAATTGCGGCTTATGCAATTTCTTCATGGCGTGAATCAGACAGCTCGTACGCAAGGGTTATTGCCAGATCCCCTGACAGGGAATGTAGGTGCTTTGACGGCTATGGAAATGTTTGATACTATTTCCAAGATCAGAGCATATAATGGTTCAGATATCATCGTTAAGGCCATTGCTGATAGCAATATCTATACGTCAGGACCACTACGTATCGATATCCGCGTAGGCCCGGCAGGGAATTAGGAGAGGCATGTTATGATATTATCTATTGATCCCGGATCAGAAAAAACTGGTATTGCCGTTGTGCATTACGACGGCAGTCTAGTCATGAAAGCCATCGTACCCACACCGGCACTGGCAGCGCATGTAGAGCGGCTGTATCAGCAGTATGGCTTCAGCCATGTTGTCATGGGAGATGGAACCAATCATAAGCATTTGCAACCTGTGATTGATAAATGGATCGCTGCTGGTCATAGTAAGGTAAAATTTTCCCTTATTGATGAAAAATATACGACGGTTGAAGGACGAAAATTGTATTTTCAATATACACCGCGTCGTGGTTGGCGCCGTTTTGTTCCCCTTTCCCTGCAATATCCGCCAGAACCGGTGGATGACTTTGTAGCATGGATCATTGGGCAGCGCTATGTGCAGCAGCAAGGAGGGCATCCATGATTAAATATGTGGTTCGGGCTTTTGGGCTTGCCTTCGGCGCTTTGATCTATACGATAGGCCTGGATGTATTCCTCGTACCAAATCATGTCATTGATGGCGGCGTTGTCGGTATTGCGCTGATGGCAGCGCAAGTGACCGGTATTAGCTTCAGTATTTTCATCGTAGCCTTGAATATTCCTTTCTTCATTATTGGCTATAAGAAAATCGGTATGTTCTTTACGGCGTCGTCGTTGTTCTCTGTGTTATGTTTGTCTCTGTGGAGTAAATTTATTTACTATCCGCCAATCACATCGGATCCGTTTTTATCGACTATTTATGGCGGCATTATCATCGGCCTCGGCGTAGGTCTCATTATTCGCTGGGGAGGTTCCCTCGATGGCACAGAAATCATGGCCATCATTGCTGATAAAAAGACACCGTTTTCTGTCGGCGAAATCATTATGTTTTTCAACCTGTTCATCTTAGGCAGTTCGGCATTTGTCTTTAGCTATGACAGCGCAATGTATTCGCTGGTTGCCTATTTTATTGCCTATAAGATGATCGATGTCGTTACGAATGGTCTCGATGAAATGAAAGGATTTCTCATCGTAACCGCTAAACACGATGATGTATCCCGCTTGCTTACTCGGGAAATGGGACGTGCAGTGACGCTCCTCAACGGTGAAGGCGCTTATAAAAGAGAAAAAACAAAGATATTGTATTGTGTTGTATCGCGACTAGAAATCACTAAGCTTAAAGAAGCCGTATGCCGCGTAGATCCTCACGCATTCATTTCCATTTTCGATATTCGTGAAGCTCATGGCGGATTATTTAAGGGCAGGGATCATCATTGACAAAATTAATGCATTGACATAATTTGTATATTTGCTTATTATATAAAATAATCGTATTGTTACTATTTGATTAAAAGATACATGTTCTACAGGAGGGATATAATGGCACAATTAAATTTTAACATTCAAGATGTATGTGGCACCTTATCAGAAAATAAAGATGGCTGGCGTAAAGAACTGACATTTATCAGTTGGAACAACCGGGCACCGAAATTTGATCTTCGCTCATGGGATCCTGATTATCAGGCGATGACAAAGGGAATTACCATGACCAAGGAAGAATTAGAAAAATTGCGTGATATTTTGAATGAAATCGATTTTGATAAGTATTAAAAAGAAGGGAGTATGCTTTCAGCAATTCTATGACATGAATGGAAAGAAAGCATACTTTTTTTATTTGACTTGCAAAACTTTGGGAAACATTATATAATCTCTAGTTGTATGTACTATTAGTACTTGGTCATAATTCGGTTAAGGTGATGACATGGTTCGTATAGCGAGAGAAAAACGGCATACGATGTTACGTAAACGTATAGGAGAAAATCCTTTTATCAACGATGAAGAGCTTGCTGAAGAATTTTCTGTCAGTGTAGCGACTATTCGGTTGGATCGCCTTGCGTTAGGGATACCGGAAATGCGCATCCGCATAAAACAGAAGGCCGAGGCAGCACAGCCAAAGCCAAGCCGGGCAGATGTTTTCGGAGAACTCGTGGATTGTACAGTCGGTAAAAGTGCTATATCTATATTAACGGCAACAGAAGAAATGGTCGATACAGCCCATATTGTCCGATCCCGTTGTTTATACGCGCAGGCAGATTCACTGACCCGGGCTGTACTCAATCTGCCGGTCGCCATTACGGCTGTGGCCAATATTAAATATAAACAGCCTGTCACCGTTGGTGATAAGCTCGTTGCAAAAGCGGAGGTCGTCCGCCAGCGTGACCAAAAGTATTATGTATGGGTGAAAATACGGAAAAACGCGAAAGAAGTATTTCGCGCTAAATTTATTATAGAATCTTTGGAATAATGGAGCGGTATTGTATGAAAATAGCTGTAGATGCTATGGGCGGCGATTATGCGCCGGAGGAAATCGTTCTCGGTGCCATCGAAGCTGTAAAGGCATACGATGATCTGGAAGTCGCCTTAGTAGGTGACGAAAAACAAATACGGGAAGTTCTGAGACAGTACGGTGGTGAAAAAACTCCGCGGTTGTCCGTTGTTCATGCCAGTGAAGTTATTGATATGAGCGAACATCCGGCTCAGGCGATCCGTAAGAAAAAAGACGCATCTATCGTAGTGGCGACGCGCCTGGCAAAAGAAGGCAAGTGTGATGCCGTCGTAGCGGCTGGCAGTACTGGAGCAGCAGTGACAGCAGCCTTGTTTGGATTAGGCCGTATCAAAGGAATTGACAGACCTTGTATTGCAACGCCAATCCCTTCAAAAAAGGGAATTACCGTACTTTTAGATTCCGGTGCCAATTCCAATAGTAAACCTAAGCACTTAGTAGAAGGAGCCATCATGGGTTCCCACTATGCAAAATATATCTTGGGAATCGACAAACCGAAGGTTGGTTTGCTTAATATAGGTGAAGAAGCGTCCAAGGGCAATGAATTGTCCCAAGCGACGTATCCGTTGCTTCAAAAGCTGAAGACTATTTCCTTTTATGGTAATGTTGAAGGCCGGGATATTCCTAAAGGTACCGTAGATGTCGTTGTCTGTGATGGATTTGTTGGCAATGTCATTTTGAAGTTTGGAGAAGGCATGGCCCTGTTTATCATTCGGCTGGTCAAAGATACCATCCATCAGAGCGGATTTATCGCTAAATTAGGGGCTATTGCCGTATATCCTGCTTTAAAAATATTAAAAAAACGATTGGACTTTACGGAATACGGTGGTGCGCCATTATTAGGCGTAAACGGCAGTTTCATTATTTGTCATGGCAGTTCTAAAGCCAAGGCTATAAAGAATGCTATCCGTGTTGCCGGAGAATTAGTTCAGCAAGATGTGGTTGGTCATATCCGTGCTAGTATTGAAGAAGAAGAGGTAGAACAATATGATAGTGAAAGCTAATCCGGCAGGAATATTGGGAACCGGCCATTATGCACCGGAACAAGTGTGGACAAATAAAGATTTAGAAAAAATGATGGATACATCTGATGAATGGATCCGCAGCCGTACAGGAATCGGTGCCCGTCATGTAGCTCCTAAAGGAATCAACACGACGGAAATGGCTACAGAGGCGGCCAAACAAGCGATGGAAATGGCGCATGTCAAGCCGGAAGAATTAGATTTGATCATTTTGGCGACACTGACACCAGACCGTGCATTACCAGCTTCATCATGTAAAGTCCAGGCTAACTTGGGTGCTGTTAATGCAGCAGCCTTTGACTTAGCGGCTGCTTGTTCCGGCTTTGTCTATGGAGCAATCACAGCTGCGCAGTATATTGAAAATGGATTTTATGATAAAATATTGGTCATTGGTGCCGAAGTCCTTACGCGTGTTATTAATTGGAAAGACCGTAGTTCCTGCATCCTTTTCGGAGACGGTGCTGGTGCAGCCGTTATTGGCCGCGTACCGGAAGGATATGGTATTCTTGGTGGCGCTATGGGTGCTGATGGTACTGGCGGTGATTATTTAACGATCCCGGCTAGCGGCGTAGAAATGCCACCGACAGATGCTCTTCGTGAAAATGGTATGGCCTATGCCAAAATGGATGGCAAAGAAGTATATAAATTTGCTGTCAATGCTATGCCGAAGGCGGCTAAATTAGCACTTAAACGCTCTGATTTGACGACGGCAGATATCGATGTGTTAGTACCTCATCAAGCCAATATCCGCATTATCCAGTCAGCAGCTAAACGGCTTCATATTCCGATGGATAAAGTTTATGTCAATATTGAACGGTATGCCAATACATCAGGGGCATCGATTCCTATCGCCTTGGATGAAGCGAATCGCAACGGCATGATACACCGTGATGATATCGTATGTTTAGATGGCTTTGGTGCAGGACTCACATGGTCCAGCCTGGTCATGAAATGGTATTAGGAATCCGACGAGGTGATATGGATATGAAAACAGCATTTGTTTTTCCTGGACAAGGCGCACAGAAAGTAGGCATGGTCAAAGATTTATATGACGCCTATGCTGTTGTTCGGGAATTGTTTGAAGAAGCGGATGATTCCCTTGGTTTTTCCCTGACAAAGCTGATCTTTGAAGGGCCGGATGAAGAATTGATGAAGACGGCAAACACACAGCCGGCTATTCTTACAGCCAGTACGGCGTGCTGCCGTGTCCTTGCACAGGAAGGACTGACACCAGATATTGCTGGCGGGCACAGCCTTGGTGAATATTCGGCGTTAGTAGCAGCAGGTTCGCTTACCTTTGCTGATGCCGTTCGAACAGTACGTCTCCGTGGCCAGTTCATGCAAGAAGCTGTTCCTATCGGCGAAGGCGCTATGGCAGCTATTCTTGGTCTCGACGAAGATAAGATCAAAGCCATTTGTGCTGAAGTAACGGCTCAAGGTGGTGTAGTCCAGGCAGTTAATTTCAATTGCCCTGGCCAAATCGTCATTGCCGGCAGTACGAAAGCCGTCGAAACAGCAGCCGATGCAATGAAAGCTGCTGGTGCAAAACGAGCGATCATGCTCCATGTTAGTGCACCATTCCACAGTACGTTAATGGAACCGGCAGCGAAGCGATTAGCAGAAGTCCTTGACAGCATACCTATTGCTGATGCGGCTATTCCTGTCGTAGCTAATGTGAACGGTGAAATTGAACGGTCAGCAAATGATATCAAAGCATCCCTGGTCAAACAAGCAGCTAGCCCGGTTCTTTGGGTGGCATGCACGAAGACGATGCAGGCGTTCGGGGCTGAAGCATTTGTAGAAGTCGGTCCGGGTAAAACCCTTTGTGGATTTAACCGTAAAATAGATAGAAAAATACATAGTGAAAACGTAGAAGATATATCTTCGTTGAAGAAAACACTTGAATTTTTCCAGGGGGTTCGATAAAATGCTTTTAACAGGTAAAACGGCGATCGTTACGGGTGGTTCCCGTGGTATCGGACGGGCGACAGCTATTACGCTTGCCAATGAAGGCGCCAGCGTGGCAATCATCTATGCTGGTAATACACAGGCAGCTGAAGAGACCGTACAGTGTATCACTGATAACGGCGGTACTTGTACAGCAATTCAGTGTGATGTTGCTGATGATGCTGCAGTTACAGCGATGGTCAAAGCGGTTAAGGAACAATTTGGATCTGTCGATATACTAGTTAATAATGCTGGTATTACGCGTGATAACATTATTATGCGTATGAAAGAAGAAGACTGGCAGGCTGTTATGAATACCAATCTGACAGGGGCTTTTCACTGCATCAAGGCCGTATCAAAATTCATGATGAAACAGCGGTGTGGTGCTATCGTCAATATTTCTTCGGTTGTCGGATTGACAGGAAATGCAGGTCAGGCGAATTATGCAGCGGCTAAAGCAGGTCTTATTGGACTGACAAAATCCGTAGCAAAGGAATTATCGTCTCGTAACATTCGTGCCAATGCAGTAGCACCGGGATGTATCGATACAGAAATGACATCTGTCCTTGGACAAGATGCCATTGACGCAATGAAACAAACCATTCCTATGGGGCGCGTAGCCCGGCCGGAAGAAGTTGCCCAAGCGGTACTTTTCCTCGTGTCGGATCATGCAAGCTATATTACCGGCCAAGTTCTCAACGTTGACGGTGGCATGGTAATGTAAATAAAGGTATACTATACTGAAAGGGGGTGAACGGAAATGAGCGAAGACGCTACTTTTGAAAAAGTTAAGAGCATTGTCGTAGAACAGTTAGGTGTTGACGAAAAAGAAGTCAAAATGGACGCTGCTTACATTGATGATTTAGGCGCTGATTCCTTGGATATTGTTGAACTGATCATGGCTTTCGAAGAAGAATTCAATATTGAAATCCCTGATGATGTTGCAGAAAAAATTAAAACTGTTAAAGATACAGTTGATTACATTGAAAAGGAAAAAAAGGCGTAAGTACGCAATAAGAACCAGACAGGGAAGGCTGTGCAAGGTGCATCGTCTTCCCTCAATGGTATCTTGAATGGAGGAAAACACAGTGAAGCTGCCAGAATTAAAGATAGGTAAGCTTGTTGTAAAAGTGCCAATTATTCAGGGCGGCATGGCAATACGTTTGTCCACAGCCCGGTTGGCAGCAGCCGTGGCCAATGAAGGTGGTATTGGTCTTATTGCGGCATCGGGCATGGCCTTCGATGAATTACGAGATGAAATCCGTTTGGCTAAGAAATTAGCTCCTAATGGTGTCATAGGTATAAATATAATGGTTGCAGCCCGTGAATTTAAGGGGATTGTAACTACTGCTATTGAAGAAGGAATCGATCTGGTTGTAGCAGGAGCAGGCTTCTCCCGGGATATGTTCGCCTGGGGGAAAGAAAGCGGCACGCCTATTGTGCCCATAGTCTCTTCTGCTAAACTAGCTAAAATATCCCAAACCCTGGGTGCTTCTGCTGTCGTCGTTGAAGGCGCGGAAGCAGGCGGGCATCTGGGAACAAATCGCTCCAGCCGGATTATTGTGCCGGAAGTGCGGGCGGCTGTTGATATTCCCGTAATCGGTGCTGGTGGTATACTTCATGGCGAAGATATTGCTGAAATGCTCCGCCTGGGTGCTAATGGTGTCCAAATGGGCAGCCGTTTTGCTGCCAGTGTAGAATCGAACGGCTCTGAAGAATTAAAAAAAGTATATCTGCGGGCTAACGCTCCAGAAGATTATATTTTGGTTCACAGTCCTGTAGGGCTGCCAGGCCAGGCTATTCGTACACCGTTTTCGGAACGCATCCTGTTGGGGACAGCCCCGAAACCGGTCACGTGTGACCACTGTCTGAAGAAATGCAGCCATAAATACTGCATCATCCGGGCCCTTACGCGGGCACAGCAAGGCGATGTCGAAACAGGACTTGTATTTGCTGGCAGACGTATGCAGGAAATCCATGATATTTTGTCGGTAAAAGACATATTTGCATATCTGAAACGGGAAATGGACGCAATTCCCGACTAACGGTTTGATTTTTAGATGAGGTGAAAACTTTGGAAAAACGTGTAGTAATTACAGGGTTAGGCGTTATATCGCCAGTAGGAACTGGTAAGGAAGCCTATTGGAACGCATTACTCAGCGGAACGAACGGTATCGGCCCGATCACCCATTTTGATGCGACAGAATATTCAGCACGCATTGCTGGTGAAGTAAAAGATTTTGATCCCAGTGACTATGGCATTGATAGAAAAGAAGCGCGTCATATGGATCCATCTACGCAATATTCTGTTGCTGCAGCAAAACTGGCATTAGATGATTCCAAAATCAATTTGGACGAAGAAGATCGCGACCGTATTGGTACTATTATTGGCACAGGTATCGGCGGCATGGAAACACTCCATAATTTGTATAAAGGATTGTTTTCTAAAGGACCGTCCCGTGTTAATCCCTTCGTCGTACCGAAAATGATTGCTAACATGGCTTCTGGCCAGGTTTCTATCGTCTTTGGCCTGCAAGGCCATTGCGCCAGCGTTGTTACAGCTTGCGCTACTGGTACGAATTCGATTGGTGATGCCTATCGCATGATCCAGCGTGGAGAATTAGACGCTGCTGTTGCCGGTGGCACAGAAGCCGCCGTTTCACCGGGAGCCGTTGCCGGATTTGCTGCTATGAAGGCTCTCAGTACGCGGAATGATGATCCGGAACATGCATCCCGTCCCTTTGATAAAGACCGTGATGGCTTTGTTATGGGTGAAGGTGCTGGCATTGTCCTTCTTGAAGAATTAGAACATGCAAAAAAACGCGGTGCTCATATTTACTGTGAAGTTGGCGGCTATGGCAGTAATGCCGATGCCTATCATATTACAGCTCCGGCACCGGAAGGAATCCAGCAGTCAAAATGCATGAAACTGGCTATCGATGATGCCGGCATGAAGACCGAAGACGTTGATTATATCAATGCGCACGGTACATCGACTCATTTGAATGATTTAAATGAATCGAAAGCAATCGCTCGTATTTTTGGTGATCATGCTAAAGACTTGCTCATCAGTTCGACTAAATCCATGACAGGTCACCTTCTGGGTGCTGCTGGTGCTGTTGAAGCGATTGCCTGTGCGTTGACAATCGAAACAGGGAAAGTTCATCCGACAATCAATTTTGTCCAACCAGATGATGAATTGAAGGAATTAGGCCTTAACTATGTACCTAATAAAGCCGTCGAAGCAGATATCAACGTAGCTATTTCAAACTCCTTCGGTTTTGGTGGACATAATGCTACCTTGTTGTTTAAGAAGTACAAAGGATAATAAAGAGATCATTTGAATGGATAGGCTAAGAAAAGAACAATTAGAAAAATTTATCAGTATACTCGGCTTAGAACAATTCCATCAATTGTCTATCTTAGATAAGGCATTGACCCATTCGTCCTACGCTAATGAAAATAAAGGCAAACATGGTTTTTATAATGAACGATTAGAATTTTTAGGCGATGCTATTTTAGATTTAGTTGTTGGTGAATATTTATTTCTCCAATATCCGCATATGCCTGAAGGTGAATTATCCAAAGCAAGAGCCAGTGTAGTCAGTGAAACGCCGCTAGCAGCTGTATGTGCGTCTTTCCACATGGGTGAATATATTTTATTAGGGAAAGGTGAACTGGCTTCTGGAGGAAGAACCAGAGCCAGTATCATGGCAGATGCTTTTGAAGCAGTTGTTGGAGCTATTTATATTGATTCAACGTATGAAGAAGCCCGCAAGTTTATTTTGCATCAGCTCAAAGGATATTTAGAACTAGTTGCTAAAGGCGACTACGGCAAAGACTATAAAACACTGTTTCAGGAATTTATTCAACGCGATGGCGAGCATATTATTGCATATCAATTATGCCGGCAAGAAGGGCCAGACCATGATAAGACTTTTTATATGGAAGTCATTGTCAATGGCAGCGTCTTAGGTGAAGGTGCTGGCAAAACAAAAAAAGATGCAGAGCAGCATGCTGCTCATGAAGCATTGATGCATTTACATGCTATATAAAAAGGATGCGGCTTTGCCGCATCCTTTTTTAGCAGCTATTAATAAAAGAACGGTCGTAACTATGATAAAAACATCGATTATCCCCATTTTTATTCCCCATATTGGCTGTCCCCATCGCTGTGTATTCTGTAATCAATGGCAGATTACAGGGCATCACGGTATTCCTTCAGCAGATGATATCCAAAAAGCGGTCATTTCTTATACCAGAGGCGTTCAAGAAAAACGGCACTGGGAAATAGCCTTTTACGGTGGCAGCTTTACAGCGGTGCCAGCCGCTTTACAGGAAAAACTGTTAGAGCCGGCGCAAAAAGCATTGGAAGCGGGACTGATTCAGCGTATCCGCTGTTCGACCCGCCCGGATTGCATCGATAGAACCGTAATGGACCGACTGGACCATTACGGTGTGACTATTGTTGAGCTCGGTGTCCAGTCCATGGATGACGCCGTTTTGGCGAAGGCCAAACGGGGACATACAGCATCTCAAGTAGAAGCTGCAACGGCGCTGTTGCGGAGCCGCGGCTTTATTGTAGGACACCAGCTTATGCCGGGACTGCCAGACGAAGACTGGCCTAGCTTGGAAAAGACGACGGCGGCTATATGCCGCCTTCATCCGGATATAGCGCGTATTTATCCAGTCGCGGTTTTGGAACATACGGAATTGGCACAGTTGTATCGTGAGGGAAAATATACGCCGCTTACGGTGCAAGAAGGTGTCCGCAGAGCTGCGTATATGAAGCAGGCTTTTATAGAAGCACATATCCAGGTCATCCGTACAGGCCTGCAGGCGACAGCTGATCTTGATGATGATACGCAGGTCTTAGGCGGAGCGTATACGCCGGCTATGGGAGAAATGACAGATGCATTGCGCTATCGTAAAAAAATATTCGCTGTTCTCGATGCAGTACGACCGGGATATATTACGATTTCCTATAACCGTAAAGATACATCGCGTGTCCGTGGGTACAGGAAACAAACCATGCATGAAGCACAGAAGAAATATTCCTTTCCCATTTGCTGGCGCGAAGATAATTCCTTACCTGCAGGCACTATCCGTGTAGGGACTTCTGAACTGACTATGGAATATCATTTTATGCCAGATGAATGATAAGGAGGCTGACCGATGAAAGCGACGTTACTGATTGTAGAAGACGAAGAAGCAGTTGCTCGGGAACTCCAGTCTATGATAAGCGAACTGGAGCCGGAACTGACTGTATTGGGTATATGTGGCGACGGTGAATCCGCATTGGCGCGTATTATGACGGATAAACCGGATCTCCTCTTTCTGGATATAGAGCTGCCAGGCATTAATGGACTGGAAGTTGCCAATACTGTAACTAAGATGGAAGACGGCCCGGCAATCGTCTTTTTGACGGCATATGATGAATTTGCTCTTAAAGCCTTTGATGTCAATGCTGTTGATTATATACTCAAACCTATTGATAAGCGGAAACTTCGTCGCATTTTAGATCGGAGCCGCCGTGTCCTTTCCTTTATGCCCAAGACGGAGATGTTGCAACCTAGTGACACCATACGTCGTATGGCCGTTGATAAAGGGGATACGATGGAAGTAATCGATTGTCGGAAAATCAGGGTCATTTATGGTGAAAAACGGTATATTCATATCGTCATGATTAATGGTGATGTCCATGAAGCACGTATGACCTTGCGGGATATGGAAGCCCGGCTGCCTAAAGATTTATTTTTCCGTTGTCATCGCAGTTATATTGTCAATGTAAATGAAATCAAACAGATTAAGACGTGGTTCAAGCGGGGTTATATATTAGTCCTTAAAGGTGACAAAGAATTAGAAATACCAGTAGGACGGGTCTATGTCGATACATTGAAATCATATGTGGAATTTTAACCGTCCTGCGACGTAGTTCATGACACGATTTCTGCTGTTCACTGCCGAAACCTTGCAGTCTTGCCCGCTTATAGGTAAGATGGATATGTTCAAGAGGAATGGTGCTCTTCACGAACTATTCTGACTGGTCGTTGCCCGTGGGTATGCGATAGACATTATGCAACGGTACATTTAACTTCGATCCCAACAATGTTTATGCTTTCTTATAATGCTTCGCAGTACCAGCCAACAAAAAGCAAACCCGTAGGCTCTTGCCTATAGGGTTTGCTTTTTTGTTGGCATGGCTGAAAAAGATGGGCTATACTGAGAGGAGATGTCATATTATATGCCAATAGAAGGGATGCTTCTTATGAATGATGGAACTTTATTTTTGGAAATCATTAAAAATATATCTGTTATTGCCATTTTGATGTATTTAGTGACGCAATGTACATCCTTTCGCCGGGCTATCAATCAGGCCGGGTATTCTCGCGGTGACCGATGTATTCTCATCGCTGTTTTCGGCTTGCTGTCAGCAGTCGGTAATTTTCTGAATGTACCGTTCGGACAAGAGGTCATGGCGCATACCCGCTTGGTCGGCGTTATTGTCGGCGGCCTTTTCGGAGGTCCTGTTGTTGGTATTGGTGCTGGCATTATTGGTATGATACCACGATATTTTATTTCGATAGGTGGTAAGAATGTTGTCTTGGCAGCGATGGCAGCTAATATTATCATTGGATTGTTCAGCGGCCTTGTATGTCTCCATTTCGGTGCCCGTCAGATTTCTATGAAGATTGCTTTCGTCGTAGCTTTTATTTCTGAAGTCCTGTTGAAAATGGTCATATTGGTATTGACCATACCGACGTATGTTTTTGAATTGGAAAAGGCAATAGCCGTACCTGTAGTCCTGTCGACCTGTCTTGGCGTACTCGTATCCGTGTATATCATTCGTGATGTCTTTACCGAAGAAGATAGAACAAAAGCACAAGCTGCTCGTAAAGTAATACAGATCATTTTGGCGACAAGGGACGTTTTTCGCAGTGATGGACTAAATAAAGAATCAGCGCAGAAAATCGTTGCGACGATGTTTGATATCCTCGATGTTACGTATGTAGCCGTTAGAACAGACGCAGGAATCTTGGCGGAAATGAATCGCAATGGTCATATACCGGCACTAGCAAGTAAATATTGCCTGCATTTATCTATTGATATCAATCATAAAACCGTAGCACAGATCTTATTGTGCCGTCCGGGCAAACGCCGTTTTTTACCATATGAACAACAATGGATGCAGGGGATTGCCGATTTTTTCAGTTTAGAGTTGTATCAAGTCGAACTGGATCAAAAGACCGTACTTTTGTCACAGGCCGAATTGAATGTCTTAAAATCACAAATACGACCGCACTTCCTATTCAATATGCTTAGTAACATTAAAGCCATTATTGGAGAAAATCCGGAACAAGCTAAAGAGCTTATTTGTGACTTATCATCTTTTTTGAGAGGCCGTCTGCAGTCGAACGAAGAAGAAGTGACGTTAGAAGAAGAAATGGATTCAGTTGATTCGTACTTACGACTGGAAAAAGCCCGTTACGGCAAACGGCTCACAATACAGCAGCATATTTCCAAAGAAACCGTATTGCAGAAGATTCCCTTCTTTTCTATCCAAATACTGGTGGAAAATGCGATCAAACATGGCTTAGTCAAGAAGAAGAACGGCGGTATCATCCAAATTACCGCTACGCATGATGACTCCCGCCTCCATATAGCAGTGAGCGACAACGGTATCGGTATGGACAGTCACGCTTTGCAGGCATTGCAGCGCCATCTCGACGGCGGTCCGTTTGAATTGGCCGGGACGGGCATTGGGCTGAAAAATATTTATGACCGTCTGCGCCGAATCCATGGTGCTGACTGCCATTTTGCCGTGCATAGCCACATGGGGGCAGGAACGACAGTGGAATTCGATATTCCCTGGACCAATGACCTCTGTTCATGACGGGAATGTCGTAGCTTACGAGGGAATATGACCATTTCACACGGCCGTTCTTGTTTTTTGCCTGGTCAGGGACTAGAATGGCAGTAAGATACAAAAGGAGTTGCTGACCATGATTTTTGAAGATCATTTTATTATCCATTACTTAGGACGCTTTGACCGATACTGTTTTACTGTGAAAATGCATGACAAGATGTATACAATCGGAGAAGGGACACCATTGTTCAATGTGACCCTCCATAAAAACATTTCCAAGAAACAGCTGTTGACTAGTACATCGCTGGCTCTCGGTGAAGCGTATATGCGCAAAGATATTACTATTGAAGGAAATTTATATACAGCGCTGCGTTGTTTCTTATCTCAACAGGATCGCTTTTCATTGGATAAGTCAGCCTTAGGCAGTATTCTTTTTTCTTCAGAATCTAAAAAAGCACAGAAAAAACAAGTATCCTCCCATTATGATATTGGCAATGATTTTTATCAGCTTTGGCTGGATCCATCTATGAGTTATTCCTGTGCGTATTTTAAACATGAGACAGATACACTGGAACAGGCACAGCACAATAAAGTCCATTATATTTTAGAAAAACTTCATTTGGAAAAGGGCATGACCCTTTTAGATATCGGTTGCGGCTGGGGATATCTCCTCATTGAAGCGGCCAAGACCTATGGTGTCAAAGGTTATGGATGCACCCTTAGTAAAGAACAGTGGAAAAAAGGACAGGAACGGATCCAGGCCTTGGGCTTGGAAGGACAAGTAGAAATCAAGCTTATGGATTACCGCGATATTGAAGGTACGGGCATGGTTTTTGACCGGATCGTCAGTGTAGGTATGCTGGAACACGTAGGTCGTTCTAACTATGCTTTATATATGGAAACAGCGAGCCATATTCTTAAACCAGGCGGATTGTTCATGTTGCACTATATCAGCGGTTTAGATGAAGTCGTCAGCAGCCCTTGGATGCGTAAATACATCTTTCCTGGCGGCACGTTGCCGTCTTTACGGGAAATCGTTTCCTTGGCATACGATTATGATTTCCGGATCATCGATATTGAAAGCCTGCGGCGCCATTATTACAAGACACTTATGTGCTGGTACCATAATTTTGAAACAGTACGCGACAACGTATTGGCTGAAAAAGGGGAAGAATTTGTACGGATGTGGGAACTATACCTCGTTGGCTGCGCCGTTGCCTTTAACATTGGCATGATCGATGTGCACGAACTCCTTATGACCAAAGGCGTGAATAATGAATTGCCTATGACCCGGTGGTACTAATAGGGACAGAGAGGATTCTTACTGTATACCATATTTCTGTAGCTGTGATATAATGTAGTCATATCAGAAACGAAAGGAAGGATACGCATGCAGGAATTAATGATTCGTCCGACTATTTATCACTATGATACCTGTAAGGAATTTGCACAGGCATTGCAAATTGGCAAAGGGGATTTAATGATAACGAACAAGTATATCTATGACCCCTATTTTGCACCGCTTCAATTGCAATGTGATGTCCTGTTCCAAGAAAAATATGGTACAGGTGAACCATCTGATGAAATGGCCGAAGCTATGTACAAGGATTTCAAGGGAAATCCGAAACGCATCATTGCTGTAGGCGGCGGTACTATTATCGATCTGTCTAAATTTTTCTCGCTCAAAGTTACGACACCGATTTTGGATCTGTATGATGGCAACATAGAACCGCAACGGGGCCGTGAACTGGTCATTGTACCGACGACGTGCGGTACAGGCAGTGAAGTCACCAATGTAGCCGTCTTGGCACTTGTAAGTCGCCATACGAAAAAAGGGCTGGCTATTGATGAATTTTATGCGCATAAAGCAGTCCTCGTACCAGAACTTTTAAAGACCTTGCCATATCGTGTTTTTGCTACGAGCTCGATCGATGCCTTGGTCCATGCTGTTGAATCGGCATTATCACCTAAAGCCAGTGAAACGACGAAACTATTCAGTTATAAAGCCATTGAAAAGATCCTGCAGGGATACATGCAGATTCGTGATCATGGTCCAGAAGCGCGCATTCCCCTGTTATCAGACTTTCTCATGGCCAGCAATTATGCCGGTATCGCTTTTGGCAATGCCGGATGTGCTGCTGTACATGCCATGAGTTATCCCTTGGGCGCGAAGTATCACGTAGCTCACGGTGAATCGAATTATGCGATGTTCACAGGTGTCATGAAGAACTATATGGAAATCAAATCTGATGGTGAAATAGCCGTTCTCAATGCATGTATTGCCAATATTATTGGCTGTGCTGTAGAAACGGTATACGACAGTCTGGAAAATCTCCTCAATGTCATTTTGCCGA
This sequence comes from Megasphaera sp., assembly GCA_022486585.1. Classification (GTDB taxonomy): domain Bacteria; phylum Bacillota; class Negativicutes; order Veillonellales; family Megasphaeraceae; genus Megasphaera. The sequence goes on along the minus strand of JAKVKI010000001.1, from coordinate 19,219 downwards.
AAAAACCACTTCATGAATACGGTGTCACCGAAAAGGACTTGAAGGAATTTACCGATTCTGTCGTAGCGAACCAAAAACGACTGACCGATAATAACTTTGTACCGTTAGATGCGGCTAGATATTATAAAATTTACAAAGAACTCTATTAAGCGTTGCAGAACTGTAAGCTGTCAGCCGCCAGGTAATACACTTGGCGGCTGATTTTTTTACAGGGACTTCCTTTTATGATTCATATCAATATGGCATGGTCTTGTTACGGGTCTGTTAATATTGCCCGAATATGATATAATATAAAATAGTATATAAAATTATGACCTATTACTAATAGCACATTGTAATTACTGCGTATGAATACACGATCCCGTAGATAACATGAGCGTTTCGCCCTTGTTTTAAGAAGACAGGACCAGAGAGAAACGCGTTTACGGAGAAGAACATACAGATGGAGGATATTAAATGGCAAGAGTAAAAATAACGGAAACCGTATTGCGCGACGGCCACCAGTCCATTGCGGCTACGCGCATGCGTCTCAACGAAATGCTTCCTGTTTTGGAAGCTATGGATGAAGTGGGATACAATGCGTTAGAATGCTGGGGTGGCGCTACCTTTGATACGTGTATGCGTTTTCTTGACGAAGACCCGTGGGAACGGCTCCGTACCATAAAAAAGCATGTCCAAAAGACGCCGCTGCAAATGTTGTTTCGCGGCCAAAATATCTTAGGATATCGTCATTATGCTGACGATGTAGTATATGAATTCGTCAATCGTGCCGTGGATAACGGCATTGATATTATTCGGGTATTTGATGCGCTTAATGATTCGCGCAATTTGGAATCAGCAATCCGGGCCGCCAAAGATACGAAGAGCGTCAAAGTCCAAGGGGCCATTGTCTATACGATCAGCCCGATTCACACGATGGAATCTTTTACTAAAGGAGCCCTGGAATTACAGGACATGGGCGTCGATTCCTTATGTATCAAAGATATGTCAGGCCTCTTATCGCCATATGATGCGTATAATTTGATACGGATGCTGAAAAAGCATCTCCACATCCCTATTGAATTGCACACGCATTGTACGTGCGGGTTTGGGGAAATGACCTATATGAAGGCAATTGAAGCCGGCGTCGATATCATTGATACGGCCTTGTCTCCTTTTGGTGAAGTAACCAGCCAGCCGGCGACAGAAACCATGGTCATGGCTCTGGAAAACAGTATTTATGATACAGGGATTGACGTGAACCGGCTGTGGCCGCTGACGGAGCATTTTAAAAAAGTCCGTAAAGAATTATCTGATGAATTTCAGCTTACGATGCCGGATCAAATCAATCCGGCTGTGCGGAAATATCAAATACCAGGGGGCATGCTGACCAACTTGTACAATCAGCTCAAAGGACAGGGCGCAGAAGACCGCTTCGATGATGTATTAGCCGAAATGCCGAATGTGCGCCGTGATCTAGGCTATCCGCCTTTGGTGACACCGACCAGCCAGATTACAGGGTCTGAAGCGGCCCTTAATGTTCTTTATGGCCGCTATAAGATCATTACAAATGAAGTTCGTGATATTGTCCAAGGTAAATATGGCCGTGTTCCCGGAACGATCAGTGCTGATTTCCGTAAAATGTGTATTGGTGATGAAAAAGTCATCGATTACCGTCCGGCTGATGACCTGAAACCGGAATTAGAGAAAGCCCGCCAGGCCTTAGCCGAAGAAGGATTCCCCAATGCGAGTCGTGAAGATGTATTGAGTTATACCTTATTCCCAGAAGTGGCACTGCCGTTCTTCAAAAAAAGAAGAGGCAAAGAAACGGTGGCAAGCAATCAGTAACCATATTGTATACAGTATTTATTGCCTGTTTGCGGCCCGTTCTCTTGTAATGTTTCGCTATTTTGGTATAATTAGAAATGCAGTGATATGAGAAAGAAATAACGTCCTGACACTGCTCTCTACCTATCATTTTACAAGCAGGAGGGTATTTCCATGAAAAAAATCCGTTCGGTTTTAGTTGCAAACCGTGGTGAAATTGCTATTCGCGTTTTCCGTGCATGTAATGAATTAGGAATCCGCACAGTGGCTATTTACTCCAAAGAAGATGCATTGTCATTGCACCGTTTCCGTGCTGACGAATCTTATTTGGTAGGCAAAGGGAAGAAACCGGTCGATGCATATTTAGATATTGAAGATATTATCCGCATCGCCCATGAACATGATGTAGATGCTATCCATCCTGGCTATGGGTTCTTGTCAGAAAATGCTGACTTGGCCAAACGCTGCCAGGAAGAAGGTATTATCTTCATCGGCCCTAAAGTAGAACATTTGATTATGTTCGGTGATAAAATCAATGCCCGTATCCAAGCGGATAAAGCGGGCATCCAATATATTCCTGGCAGTGACGGCCCGGTCATGAACTATGCCGAAGTCGAAAAATTTGCCAAGGAAGTCGGATTCCCGATTATGCTGAAAGCCGTTAACGGCGGTGGTGGCAGAGGCATGCGTATGGTCGACCATATGGCTGATTTGCGTGATGCCTACGATCGTGCCAAATCAGAAGCAAAACTTGCCTTTGGCAGTGATGAAATCTATTTGGAAAAATGCATCATCAATCCGAAACACGTTGAAGTACAGATCATGGGCGATGAACATGGCCATGTCATTCACCTGTTTGAACGGGATTGCTCTGTTCAGCGTCGTCATCAGAAAGTTGTTGAAATCGCGCCGGCCTTTGCGTTGTCGAAAAAGATTCGTCAGGACATTTGCGATGCTGCACTGACGCTCATGAAGAAAGTAAAATACGTCAATGCCGGTACAGTCGAATTTTTGGTCACACCGGATGGAAAATTCTATTTCATCGAAGTAAATCCTCGTGTCCAAGTAGAACATACCGTTACAGAAATGATTACTGGTATCGATATCGTGCAGACGCAGATAAAAGTTGCTGAAGGCTATGCCCTCGATAGCGATGAAATCGGCATCAAGTCTCAAGACGATGTACATTGCCTCGGCAATGCGATCCAATGCCGTATTACGACGGAAGACCCGATGAACAACTTCATGCCAGATTCCGGCAAGATCAATGTATACCGCAGCGGCGGCGGTTTTGGTGTCCGTCTCGATAGTGGTAATGCCTATACAGGTGCTATTATTACACCGTATTATGACTCCTTGCTAGTCAAGGCGACGACCTATGGCCTGACCCATGAAGCAGCAGTTCAAAAAATGATTCGTGTCCTAAAAGAATTCCGTATTCGTGGCGTCAAGACCAATATTGGTTTCCTTACGAATGTATTGCAGGCACCGTCCTTTATTGATGGTTCGTATAATGTCAATTTCATTGACGATCATCCAGAATTGTTCCATCTGCCTGTCGTATTGGACCGTGGTACGAAGCTCTTAAAGTATATCGGTGACACGACGATCAATGGCTATGCCGGGTTAGGGCATCAGGATCTTCCTGCCTTTGAACCCTTGGAAATCCCAGAATCCGTAGCAGGACCGTATCCTGATGGAACGAAACAGATTTTTGACGCAATGGGACCGGATAAATTCTCCCAGTGGGTCATGGAACAGCCGAAGGTCTTCTTTACAGATACGACTATGCGTGACGCTCATCAGTCTCTCATGGCGACTCGTGTGCGCTCGATCGATATGTTACGTGTATTGGATACGGCTTCTAAGAAACTGCCTAATTTCTTCTCTTATGAATGCTGGGGCGGAGCTACGTTTGATGTAGCCTATCGTTTCCTGTATGAAGATCCTTGGATCCGGTTGCGGCAGATGCGTAAATTAGCTCCGAATATCCTTTTGCAGATGCTCATTCGCGGGGCAAATGCCGTTGGCTATACGAGTTATCCAGACAATGTCGTTAAAAACTTTGTCGATCTGTCTGCTAAAAATGGTATCGATGTATTCCGTGTCTTTGATAGTCTGAACAGCTTGGACAATATGTACGGTACCGTTCAGGCTGTCCGTGATACCGGCAAGATCGCAGAAGTGGCCTTGTGCTATACTGGCGATATCCTTGATGATTCTCGCCAGAAATATAATTTGAAATACTATGTTGATATGGCTAAGGAATTGAAGAATGCCGGTGCGAATATTATCGCCATTAAAGATATGGCTGGTCTTCTTAAACCGGAAGCGGCCTATCGCTTAGTCTCAGCACTGAAAGACGCAGTCAGCCTGCCAGTACATGTCCATACGCATGACGGTTCAGGAAATGCTGTTTGCTCGTTGAACCGGGCGATTGATGCCGGTGCTGATATCGTCGATGTAGCATACTCGGCCTTTGCCGGTGGTACTAGCCAGCCCAGCATGAGCACCTTATGGTACTCGCTAAGTGGTAAAGACCGTCAGCCTGACATGGATATTAATGCTATGGAAGAAATGTCCCGGTATTGGGCAACTGTCCGTCCTTACTACAAAGGCGTCGATAAAGCAGAACCATATCCAAACACGGAAGTGTACCAGCATGAAATGCCAGGCGGCCAGTTCTCTAATTTACGTCAGCAGGCAAAAGCCGTTGGCCTTGGCGAACGCTGGAATGATATCAAGAAGATGTATCACCAGGTCAGCATGATGTTTGGCGATATCATCAAAGTAACACCGTCCTCGAAGGTCGTTGGCGACATGACATTGTTCATGATCCAAAACGATTTGACAGAACAGTCTATTTATGAAAAAGGCGATATCCTCGATTTCCCGCAATCCGTTGTTGAATTCTTTGAAGGCCGTATTGGCATTCCGTATCAGGGATTCCCGGAAAAATTGCAGAAGATCATCCTGAAGGGCAATGCGCCGTTGACAGAACGTCCGGGCAAGAGTCTTGCGCCAGTCGATTTGGACAGCGTATGTAAAAAATTGGCTGATGCCAGTTATCTGCATGAACCAGAAGATGTCAACGCATATTGCCAGTATCCGAAGGTATTCAAGGATTACAATGAAAATGTCAAAAAATACGGTGATGTAAGCGTTCTTGATACGCCGACATTCTTCTTCGGCATGAAGAAAAATGAAGAAGTACACGTAGAAATCGAAAAAGGGAAAGACCTCATCATTACGCTTATCAACATCAGTGATCCTGATGACAGCGGTATCCGTACCATTACGTTCATGTTCAATGGTGCAGAACGTGAAATCCAGGTACAGGATAAGAGTGTCGATATGCAGACTGTTACACGACGCAAAGCAGATCCGGATAAGTTAGGTGACATTGGAGCGACCTTGTCAGGGACTGTCGTCAATGTGTTGGTGACGAAGGGCCAGAAAGTTAAAAAAGGCGAACCTATCGTTGTTACTGAAGCGATGAAGATGGAAACGACGATTACGTCGCCTATCAATGGCACTGTTGGTGAAATTTATGCAACAAAAGGCCAAGCCATTATCAGTGGTGACTGCTTGTTAGAAGTAACAGAATAAGGCAGATACAATCGGTTGGTCTATACAATGGCAGCCGGGTCAAGAATTTCTTGACCCGGCTGTTTCTTTCTATAAGGGCGTAACGGAAATACGATCAGAAGATTTACATGTTTTTTACATTGAACCTACACGGAAACAGGAAAATATGAGTATAATAGAAGAAATGTAAAAATCTATTGATGAGACAGGATGTGGTATCATGCCCTTGATTTATTGTGTAGAAGATGATGAAAATATTCGTGAACTTGTCGGCTATGCGTTGCGCAGCCAGCAGTTCGATGTTGAAACCTTTGCTGATGGCAAAAGCTTTTGGTCTGCGTTGGAACAATGTCCGCCATCGCTCATTTTATTGGATATTATGCTGCCCGGCGAAAGTGGTACAGATATATTGGCAAAAATTCGTAAAAATCGACAATATGAAGCACTGCCCGTTATCATGCTCACTGCAAAAACCAGTGAATATGACATAGTCCGGGGACTCGATAATGGAGCTGATGATTATGTGTGTAAACCTTTTGGCATTGTTGAACTCATTTCCCGCATTCGTGCTGTCCTGCGCCGCAGCAAGCCACGGGACGAAGAAAACACGATCCTGTCCTACGGGCCGGTGACACTGAACAGTGAGAAACACACCGTAATGGTCAATGGTGATAGATGCCATCTGACTGTAAAAGAATTTGAATTGCTGCGTTATCTGTTAGTCAATATAGATATTGTCCTTAAACGGGAACAGATCATGGAAGCGGTGTGGGGATTTACATATGAAGGTGAATCGCGAACCATTGATATGCATATCAAGAGCCTGCGCCAAAAATTAGGTGAAGGTGGTCAAATCATACGGACCGTTCGCGGTATTGGCTACGTCATCGGTGGCAACGTATGAAGAAAAAAATATATTTAAGCCTTCTAGCGATGGGATTTGTTTGTATGGCTGTGTCAGTCATTCTTTCAAGCTGGCTGTATTGGCGGTCTATGCAACGAGAGGCAGCTGATGAAATGAATCGGTCCATGGTACTGATTTCATCAGCTATTATGTCCTCAGCGCATCCAGAAAACTACTTACAGCACATCGCCACTGTGCAGCAGGGACAGATTCGCGTTACATGGATCCAACCAGACGGTACGGTCCATTTTGAATCAGATTACAACAAAGGAGAAATGGAAAACCATTTACAACGTCCGGAAGTGCAACAGGCGCTGCAGGACGGTAATGGTACGGATGTCCGCAATTCCCGTACCTTGGCAAAAGAATATTACTATACGGCAGAACGACTTCCTGACGGCTCTGTGCTGCGCCTGGGGATGGAACGCAATACTATTTTTGCGCATATACAATATGTATTGCCTATTATTTTCTTGTTTGTCCTGGTAGCGTCGTTAGGGTGTATCCGGGCATCCCGACGCTTGACAGACAGTCTGCTGCGGCCATTGCAAACGACAGCGACGCTGATGGAACGCATTGGTGCTCCCGGAGAACCAGCAATGGAGAAACTGGATCATGTAGAAAAAGAATTGCGTCCCTTAGTCGATAAAATCGTCGACCAAAGCAATGTCTTGAATAAAACAATCCATACATTATCGCAACAGCGCAATATGGTACGCCTTATGATGGAAAATTTACAAGAAGGCGTCATTCTGACGAACCAAGACTATGACGTCTTAGTGGTGAACCAGTGCAGTGTGACCATGCTCTGTCAGAAAGATAAAAACGTTCTAATAGGCAAACATCTGCCTGATCTGTTTCCCAAGGCGCCTTGGCAGAAAATCCACTGCGGCGGCGAAGAGGATGAGATATATACGTGGAAAGTGACGCTGCACGACAATCAATATCAGATCAATGTGCAATGCGTAGAAAATAGTGCTGGCTTCAATGGATATTTGTTTATTATGGAAGATATTACAGAACAAGAACGGCGTGAACAATTGCGCAGAGAGTTTACGTCTAACGTATCCCATGAATTGAAAACGCCGCTGACATCCATCAGTGGGTTTGCTGAAGTACTGTCGGCGAAACTATATCAGAATGATGAGGATGTCGTTCATTTTGCTACACTGATCCGTAAAGAATCAAAACGATTGCTCATGATGATTGAAGAAATCATGCATTTAACGCGTATTGAAGAAGGGCGGCGCCAATTTGTCATTGAGCCAGTATGTCTCAAACAGATCGTTGACGATATTGTAGGCTTCATGGAACCAGTATGGATAGAGAAAAAAGTCACTGTTCACTGTCAAATGGATGATACCTGTTTTGAAGGGGATAAAGTTCTCATTCGCGAGTTGGCAATGAATCTGATTGATAATGCAGTGAAGTATAATCGTCCTGGCGGGCATGTATATATTAAGGTACTGCCTGTAAAAGAGTACATGGAATTCAGTGTTCGTGATACGGGCATTGGTATACCGGACGATAAACAGAAACGGGTTTTTGAACGATTTTATCGGGCAGATTCGAGCCGTTCCCAAAAAATCAACGGCACAGGTCTGGGACTGTCTATTGTCAAGCATATTGTAGAACAGCACCAAGGTACGATACATCTCCACAGTATAGAAGGCGAAGGCACGGAAATCACAGTCCGTATACCCTTAGTTTGTCAGAAATAACCAATAACACAGCCAAGCTCGGCAGCCTGGCTGGAAAATAGCGTAAGGAAAACGCCCTGATGCACTTCACCGTTGCATCAGGGCGTTTTATGGTTAAGGCGAAGATCGAGATACGGACACCTGCTGATTTTACAAAACTTTACATGGCATATATGTTCATATTACATTTTCTTGGTACGATATGGCTGTATCTAAAAAGCAAACAGTACATATCTACTAAAGGAGACGATTTCACATGAGATTGAAAAAAGTAGTTTTGGCAGCAGTAGCCGTTATGATGGCAGTGACCATGGCAGGGTGCGGTGGTCAGCAAAGCAGTGATAAGAAAGCTGGCGGACAGGCTGCCATTACAGGCAGTATTACCGGTTCAGGTTCATCAGCCTTGCTGCCTCTGGTCAAAGATGCAGCTGAAAAATTCAAAGTGAATAATAAAGACGTATCGATCAGTTTGAATGCTGGTGGTTCCGGTACAGGCTTAAAACAATTAGCTGACGGATCCGTCGATATGGGGAATTCCGATGTACCTGCTGAAACGAAGTTATCAAAAGAACAGGCAGCTAAATTGGAGGATCACAAAGTTTGTGTTATGACCGTTGCGACGATCGTCAATAAAGATGTTGCCGATACAGTAAAGAGTGTCACCCGGCAGCAGTTAGAAGATATCTTTACCGCAAAGATTACGAACTGGAAAGACGTAGGCGGTCCTGATGAAGCTATCGTTCTTGTTACCCGGCCGAAAACATCGGGAACACGGGCGCTATTTAAACAATATGCCATTAATGGCGTAGAAGAATCGAGCAATAAATCCCTTGAAACAGATAATTCCGGTATCCTCGTGCAGAGCGTTGCACAGAACCCCGGTGCCATTGGCTATGTAGCACTGCCATATCTCGTAAATGACAAGACTGTCGGTACGCTGGCGATTGACGGTGTAGCACCGACATTGGAAAACACGTACAGCGGCAGTTATTCTGTATGGGGTTATGAACACATTTATACTGGCAAAGAAGCGAAAGCAGCTGTCAAAGCATTTATCGACTACATTACCTCGGACACCTATGGCCAGCGTATTGAAGAACTTGGCTATGGCATCAGCAGTAAGATGCAGACAAAAGACGTACACTAAAATTAGGGAGGATCTGTAATGGATGCAATCGAAACGGCGGTACATACAGCTCGCCGGAATGAGAAAGCAGCCCGATTGATCATTACGATTTGCGGCATCGGTATGGCACTGGTGCCGCTTCTTATTGGGGGCTTTCTGTTCTTAAAAGGAATAGATACATTTACATTGTTTGGGCACAGCATTAGCGAATTCTTGTTTTCCGGCCAGTGGAATCCTGGTGATTCTGCCGAAGGCGGCGGCCATGTTGGCGCCGCTATGTTTTTAGCAGGGTCGCTTGTTACTTGTTCCTTGTCATTACTTATATCCCTGCCTGTTTGCATGGCAACGGCTATCTTTATGACCGAAATAGCAAAACCACAGACACGGCGTCTTATTCAGCCGGCTATTGAACTCTTTACAGGCATTCCTTCTGTTGTCTATGGCTGGATCGGTATGACTGTATTGATCCCTTTCTTACGTGTCTTTTTCCCTATGCCCTATGGCTTTTCTGTCCTGGCAGGCGGCATTGTCCTGGCAGTCATGATTTTTCCGACCATTACGACGATGACAGCCGATGCGATGACAGCTGTACCGAAACAATGGCGTGAAGCTTCATATGGATTGGGAGCTACGCGTTGGGAAACTATTTTTCATGTCGTCCTGCCAGCGGCTAAAGGCGGTATCTTTACAGGCATCATTTTGGGATTGGCCCGGGCGCTTGGCGAAGCCCTGGCAGTGGCCATGGTCATCGGCCAAATGAAAGTCTTTCCGACCTCATTATTCCTGCCAGCCAGCACATTGACGACGGCTATCGCTTCTGATATGGGTGGTGCCATGGAAGGCGGCGAATACAGTGCGGCTTTGTGGACGATGGCGCTCGTTTTATTCCTTCTGTCCTTCTTATTTATCTATAGTATTCACCGATTGACTGAAGCGGCAGCATTGAAAGGAAGGGCATAAGACATGAGTAATGGAAATGCAAGTGTTTTAGCTAAAAAGAGACTGGACAGGGTCATGACAGGATTATTTATCTTTGGAGCCGGTTTTTCAGTAGTACTATTGATTGGCTTCGTGGGCTTTGTCATCGTCCAAGGGTTTGGGCATATGAATCTGGATATGCTCAGTTTCACCAGCAAAGGCCTGGGAAATATGTTTTTTAACACGATGTACCTGGTAGTTCTAGCCTTGGCAGCCAGTATGGTCACAGGCATTCCTGCTGGTATATTTCTGGCTGAATACGCTAAAAAAGGAAAACTCACCCGCTGGATCCGTATGGCTGTTGAAACACTGGCGTCGCTGCCGTCTATTGTCGTCGGTTTATTTGGGTACCTGGCATTCATCGTCATGACAGGATCACAGTGGAATCTCTTTGCAGGTTCGCTGGCCGTATCTATCCTGACGCTGCCCCTTGTCACCTCCGTGACGGAGGATGCTATACGTAATTTGCCAGACAGTTATCGTCAGGGCAGTCTCGGCCTTGGCGCATCTCATTGGCAGACTATTTGGCATGTTCTCTTGCCAGCTTGCTTCCCGCGTATCATGACCGGGCTTATCATGGCTGCCGGCCGGGGATTCGGTGAAGCGGCTGCCTTGATGTTTACAGCTGGCATGTCGACAGATATTGATTGGACGAACTGGAATCTGACGTCACCTTCGTGTCCCCTCAATCCGTTCCGTCCTGGTGAAACACTGGCACTGTATATTTGGGCTATGCGTACAGAAGCCTTGCAACCGGATGCGATTCAGCTTGCCAGTGCCTCTTCCGCGATTTTGATGGTACTGGTCGTATCGTTCAGTTTGGCAGCACGGTATATAAGCTGGCGCATCGATAAGAAAATAGGAGGAAACAAATAATGGCAGAAATGACTACAACCCTGTCTGGCTTTGACGCCCATACGGCATCGCATGCAGATAAAGCAGTACAAACACAGGCTGTTGCTGCTGAAGGGAATCAAGAATATACCTTTGAAGTATCCCATATGGATTTATTCTATGATACAACACAGGCGCTGAAAGATATTAACTTGAATATTCAAAAAAACCATATTACAGCACTGATCGGACCATCTGGCTGCGGTAAATCGACATTCATTAAAAGCTTGAACCGTATGAATGATTTTGTTGAAGGCTGTCGTATTACAGGCAGCATATGTTTTGAAGGACGAGATATATTTAAGGAAGTAGATTCGCTGGCATTGCGGTATCGTGTAGGCATGGTATTTCAGCAGCCGACGCCCTTTCCTAAGAGTGTCTTTGAAAATGTCGCGTACGGTCCCCGAATCCAAGGTGTCAAAAATAAAAAAGAATTAAATGAGATCGTTGAACAGAGCCTGCGTCAGGCCGCTTGCTGGGATGAAATGAAAGATCGCCTCAACCAAAGTGCCCTGGGACTCTCCGGCGGCCAGCAGCAACGGCTGTGTATTGCCCGTACCTTAGCAGCTAAGCCATCGGTTATCCTTATGGATGAACCGACATCCGCCTTAGATCCTATTTCCACACAAAAAATAGAAGATTTGGCATTGGAACTAAAAGAAAAATATACCATTGTCATTGTTACGCACAGTATGCAGCAAGCCCGCCGTATTTCTGATAAAACAGCATTTTTCCTCTTAGGAGAACTCATTGAATGTGATCAGACTATTACTATGTTCAACAATCCTAAAAATCCTAAAACAGAAGAATACATCACTGGCCGGTTTGGCTAACAGGAGGGATAGCGCATGTTAGAAAAGTATGAAGAATCCATGCAGGATTTAAAGCAGGAATTAATCACCTTAGGTATAGCTATTGAACAGGCTATCAATAAGACATGGAAAGCCTTGGAAACACTGGATCCTGTCCTGGCTGATGAAATATACCGGGGCGATGATGCCATTGACGAACTGGTTCGCGATTGTATGCGCAAAGACCTGAATATCAGCATGATGCAGAGCCCTGTCGCTTCTGATTGGCGCGAACTCATGGCTACGCTTAAAATCCTCTCTGATTTAGAACGCATTGGTGACCATTGCGCCGATATTAGTCATTATGTGCTTCATTTGAAAAAGGCTGATCATCCTGTACCCATGCCGGCTGGTATTAAGGAAATGTATGCCGTCATGAGTTCTATGGTAGCTGATGTCCTTGATTTCTATAAGGGCAAAGAAAGCTCGCAAGCTGAACTCATGAAAGATAAAGATGACATTGTCGATCAAGCGTTCAATCAGCTCATGGAAGAAATATCGGCAGATATGACCAAAGATGCAGCCGATTCCCGGCAGTATGTAGCCTATGTACTTATTGTGAAATATATTGAACGCATGGCAGATCATGCAAATAATATTGCCGAATGGATCATATATCGTGAAAAGAACGAAATCCATATATAATGGGCAAGCTATAGTACCATATACATTTTTTCACCATACCGGAGCGGTTTTGAAAACGGTAATGACAGAGCAAAAAAAGCCCCTGTTTGCAGTGTTGAAACAACTGCGAACAGGGGTTCCTTTATATAAACAAATAGAAAGGATCTTAGTATTCCGGCGGCATGGTCTTTTTGGTATGCGGCATGGATAAGGAGTCGCCAGGATATTGATGATATTTTACAGACGGTGCTGTAAAACCGCGTCCTACGACTTCAGAGGCATCGCTGATGATCATAAAGGCTTGCGGATCCAGCTTATTGACTAATTCTTTTACTTTGGCGACTTCCGTTAATTTGATAACTGCGTAGATAATGCGTTTATCCTGCATCGTATAGGCACCCTGGCCATGCAGATATGTAGCACCATGACCGACGTAGCGCATGAGAACATGGGCGATGAGGTCAGCATGATTGGAAATGATGATAATCGATTTCCGCTGTTTCAGGCCGATAACTACCTTGTTGGTAATGAATGCGCAGATATAAATGCCGACGAACGTCAGAATAGCGAGTTCCAGTGTGAACATGTACGCAGCAGCAGCCAGAATAATCGTATTCAAGGCCATGACGACTGTACCCATTTCTAGCGAGTAATACTTTTTAACGATGGCACCGACGACATCGAGGCCGCCGCTGTTGCCGTTATACTTGTATATGACGCCGAACCCGACACCAGTCATGATGCCGCCGGCAATACAGGAAATCATAGGGTCTTCGATGAGCGTCCACGAAGCCATAGAGGCGGTGGCATCGACAAGAACGGCGAACATGACAGTACCGACGATACTGAGTAATGTATATTCCCGTCCCATGAATTTGTAGCAGCCAATCATGATTGGAATATTCATGATAAAGATTGCTGTGCCGACAGGGATACCTACAGCATAGAACAACATGATGGCGACACCGCCGATGCCGCTGCTGAGCAAATGATGAGGAATAAAAAAGGCATTCATGCCGATGGCGCCAATCAGGCTGCCGACAAATGATGCAATATAAGGAATTGCCTTTTTCTTTAATGAACTTTTTTGTGGTGTTTGCATAATCCCGTACCCTCCTGGGAGCAGAATAAACAGAACCGTTGTCAATCGCGTAAAAAACAAGTATAATCAATAAAGATGATAATGTGTTGCTTGGCGTTGTTACGGTAGAAATCAGCACGTCGTCCCGTACTGTTCCATCATTATAACATAGAAAAAATTTTAATCAACAGTTGTGAAAAGACAGTGACAGAGGCTCTTTTTTCGGTAAAAAATAGCGGGACAAAAACATTTTTTGTTTTATTCGTTTTTTGCATAGATAAAGATTCCAATTCAGCAAAGCTGTTAAATCTTTATGATTTTATGGAATAAAAAATTATGTCGTAACAGTACCTGCTTTACTGTTTTTTTACAAGCAGACAACCCATGCATATACTACTAATCAGGGGGCGTAATCGGGATGATAGAAGAAAAAGGGTATGGTAAAATAAATTTGGCACTGCAGATCGTCAAGCGTCGTGACGATGGCTATCATGACATTGATACAGTGTTTCAATCCATCGGGCTGTGTGATACGATCCATCTTCGTGAAGCCACTGAGCTGGCCATCACCTGTTCGGACCCCGGACTTTCCTGTGATAAGACGAATTTAGCCTATAAAGCCTATGAAGCATTAGTACCGTATCGAAAAGGTCCCAAAGGCGTGGCAATCCATATTGACAAACACATTCCTATCGCCGCTGGGCTGGCTGGTGGCAGTACCGATTGCGCAGCCGTCTTGCGGGGACTCAATCGATTGTGGAAATTGGGCTTAGATCGTGATACCTTATGCCGTATCGGAGCTGCCTTAGGCGCTGACGTTCCTTTTTGTCTCTGTGGCGGGACCATGCGTGGCAGCGGTATTGGTGACCTCCTCTGTGCGTTGCCGGACTTGCCGTCGTGGCAGGTCGTTATTATTCATCCCCGGACAGCTGTCCGTACGCCTAAGGCATACCGCCTGTTTGATGAAGGCCGCAGTTTGCGGTATATTGATGTCGATGCAGTAGAAGAAGCTGTGCGGAATAGTAATTTTTATAAATTGATCCAGGCCATGGGAAATACATTTGAATCCTTGGTCATGCCTTACGTTCCATTAGTACAGGAATGCGCTGCTATATTTCGCAAGTACGGGCTGCGCCCGCTCATGGCGGGCAGCGGTCCGACTGTCTTCGCGTTAGTGCCGCCGGATAAGGTTGCAGCTGACATATTTACTGCCTTGCAAGCACAGGCAGCGGGGATGGATACCTATATGAGTTCATTAGTAAGAGGTGATTACGATTAGTGCAAAATCAGTACGAAGAGAACATAAATTAGAACCGATCAAATTAGATGCGTATAAACCGTTGCGAGAAGTCGTTAGCGAGGCATTGCGGCAAGCCATTAAAGACGGTATCCTCAAGCCAGGGGAACGGCTCATGGAAATCCAGCTGGCCGATGAACTAGGTGTCAGCCGTACGCCTATCCGCGAAGCTATCCGCAAGCTGGAACTCGAAGGCTTTGTCGTCATGGTCCCGCGCCGTGGTGCCTATGTAGCAGATATTTCATTGAAGGATGTTGCGCAGGTCTTTGAAATCCGCGGTGCTTTGGAAGAATTAGCTGCCGGCTTGGCAGCTGAACGGATCACGCCAGACGAATTAGAATACTTAGAACGTATTTTAGTGGAAATCAATGAATATATCGAAAATGATGATTTCGATAAAATCGTAGATGCAGATGTACGTTTCCATGATGTCCTCTATCATGCCAGTCGTAATCAGCGCTTAGTAGATATATTAAATAATCTGCGGGAACAGATGTTGCGGTTCCGGTCTATTTCTATGCATTATCCGGGCCGCCTGGCGGCGACATGGGAAGAACATCGTCAGCTTGTAGAACATATTGCCGATCACAATAGCTCGATGGCTCGTAAAATTGCTAAGAAGCATATGGAAAACTCAGAAAAAACGCTGTTAAAAGGCATCCGTAAAGATGAAGAATCAGCACGACAGATCCATGCGCTGTTCCCTCATCACGAAGAATAGGAATAAGGCCGAGGAGAAAGAGCATATGCATACGATCATAGATATATGGACTCATCTCCATCATAAAACAGAACACATGGATGATTTTGAGAATTTTTTATTTATCTTAACGTGTATACTTTTCGCACTCTTGTTTGTGCGGTCATTGGTCGCATTGTATATGGGTCGTTGGAATTTATTTTGATACTGGCATACAGGGATAGGGGATTACATCATGAAAACTTTTTCACTTCCGTACGGTAAAGGGACACAGACTGTTGCATTAGACGAAAACCACGTATTATATGATTTGCACGGCGATCCGGTAACAGCTATAGACGATGAAGCCGCTGCTGTCCGCGAGGCCTTGCGCCATCCTGTAGGCAGTGCGCCTCTTCGGGAGGTCGTTAAGACCGGTGATACCGTTGCCATTGTCGTTAGTGATATTACGAGACTAGTTCATACAGCACAAATGCTGCCGGTCATCGTAGACGAATTGAATGCCGCTGGTATCCCAGACGATCAGATCACCGTCATTACGGCTCAAGGGACCCATCGGGCCCATACAGCCCAGGAAGATGCCATTGTTTGTGGTGAAGAAATGGCCAAACGTCTGCGCATCGTCAATCATGACTGCCGTGACAAGAGCCGTCTTACGTGCATTGGCCGGACCTCATTGGGAAATGACGTCTATATCAATGCTGCAGCCGTGCAGGCGGATAAAGTGATTTTAACAGGGGCTGTATCGTTCCATCCGATGGCAGGATTTGGCGGCGGCCGTAAAGCTGTTTTACCAGGCATTGCCGGATATGAAACAATCATGCACAATCATTGTATGGCGTTATCTGATGCCGGTGGATTGAATCCGCAAAGCGAAACCAGTCTCCTCGACGGCAATCCCTTGCATGAAGATATGAAAGAAGCGACAGCCATGTTGCATCCGGCGTTCCTGGTCAATACCGTGTTTTCTGCTGACGGCGAACTCTTTGAAGTCGTTGGTGGTCATTGGTATGATGCTTGGAAGAAAGGCTGCCATGATCTGCTTGCGGCAGCCAGTGTACCTATTGCCAAACAGGCTGATGTGACTATCGGTTCGGCTGGCGGCTATCCTAAAGACATGAATTTGTATCAAAGCATGAAAGCCCATATGAATGCTGTCTTTGCGACTAAACCTGGCGGTATCATGATTTTCACCTTAGACTGCCCGGATATTAAAGAACCTGCTATTTTTACGGATTGGTTCTTCCGCAGTGATATGGCAGCCTTTGAACGGGATCTGCGGGCAGATTTTACTATTCCGGCATTTGTAGCGTTTAAATCCAGGTGCATTATTGGTTCGATGAAACAAGTCTATGTTGTTACCCGTCCGGAAAATTTTGATATTATTCGTAAAAGTGGAGAAATTCCGGCGGCAACGTTGGAAGAAGCCTGGAATATGGCACAACAAGAACTAGTTAAAGAAGGAAAAACGGATTATAAGGTTACCATCATGGGGCACGCTGCTGCGACGTTCCCGGTGTTACAAAAATAAGGTACAGACAATCACGGTTCCTATTAGTTATACGTTTTACTGAATATATAACTATCGTGCATAGGATGAAATGACAAAAGCATATATTGAAATTAACCTGTAAAACAAGACAAATAGCCATTCTTGTACTATAATAGGCAGTGGTCCACAATAAATAATGTGATGCAAGTATATTCATTATTGGCAACTTTATAAAAAATGTTGCCATATGGATAGGCAGGGCTTCTTGCAGGATGTCCCTATAAAAACGTGCAATGCCAGACTTTTATAGAGATGCTTGTTGGTGGTTCCTGTAATAGCAAGTTTAAACATGAATAGGTTAAGGGGGATTTTGTAGAATGGAACAATATAGTCCGGTTACAAAAGAAGTTATTAAGGCCTTGCAGGAAGCAGTAGGAGAAAAATATGTAAAGACGGATCCTGCTGTCTTAGATGTTTACAAATCCGATGAAAGCTTGGCACCGTCTTTTTGGAAATTGCCGGAAGTCGTCGTATCTGCTGGCAGTACAGAAGATGTTTCTAAAGTCATGCAGATCGCCAATACCTTTAACGTCCCGGTCACGCCGCGCAGTGCTGGTACGAGCGTAAGCTGTGGGGCTGTGCCGGCATGTCATGGCATCGTACTTTTGATGGAACGGATGAATCATATTTTAGAACTCAATGAAGATGGCATGTACATGACGGTAGAAGCAGGTGTCCGTACCATCGATATCCAAAATGCTGCTCATGATAAAGGCCTTCTCTATGCAGGTGATCCTTGCAGCTCCGATAGTTGCCTCATTGGCGGTAACCTGGCAACCAATGCCGGCGGCAATAAAGCCGTCCGTTATGGTACGACCCGCCATCAAGTCTATTCCGTAGAAGTTGTCCTGCCGTCTGGCAAAGTAGCTCATTTAGGGGCAACACTGAAGAAATGTTCTACCGGTTTTTGCCTTGATCAACTCATTATCGGTTCTGAAGGTACATTGGGCATTATTACCAAGGCAACATTGAAGCTTGTTCCCTTGCCGCCATACAAACTTGATGTATTGGCTGTGTTCACGGACCTGTCAAAAGCGACGGCGTTGGTGCCTAAATTGGTCAAAGCAGGCTTGAATCCTACATCCGTTGAATTCATGGATAATAATTTTGTCCGCAGTGCTTCCGATTATAGCGAATTGCGGCTGCCTCACTATGAAGATGGCTGCTACGATATCGTTTCTATCGAAACCTTCAATGAAGATGAATTAGATGATAAAATGGAAAAACTCGCGGCCATTTGTGAAGAATGTGGTGCTACAGATGTCGTAGAAGCAGATGATCGCGTCTGGAAAGTACGCCGTAACTGCTTGGAAAGTACGCGCGTATTCTCCAAAGTTGCTACATCAGAAGACTTGGTTGTGCCGGTTACAAAAATTGCCGATTGCATTCAGCACTTGGTCAAAGAAAGCCAGAAATATGATTTTCGTGTTTTCTGCCTGGCCCATGCCGGCGATGGCAATCTCCATTTCCAGATCCTGAAATGTGATATGAACGATGAAGATTGGGAAGAACAGTTGCAGGCATTCCGTGCCATTGCCTATAAATATGTCTATGATTTAGGCGGACGTCTTTCTGGCGAACACGGCATTGGTTTGAAACGATTAGATTACATGGAAAAATATACCGATCCTGTTGAATTAGAATTGATGAAAACCATTAAACGAGCAGTAGATCCTAACTGGATTCTCAACCCGGGAAAAGTTATTAGTGCTGATTAATCCAATAGAACGATAAAAAATCTGTCACACGTAAAAACGTGGGGCAGTTTTTTTTTGCAAAAAAAAAGCCCCCCAGGCCTTTAATGGCCAGAGAGTACGAATAATAAAGATGACCGACTATTGTAACCCCTCAGCCTCCTGCCTCGGCAGCTCCCCAAGATGGGGAGCCATGGGAGCCGCTGGCGGTGCCTCTACAATATTCGCATGAATGGATGATGATTTTATGCCAATGTACGTGACCGTAATCAATAGGATGGGACGTAGCGATTCCCATTAATGCAAATTGTTCAGCTAAATCATCATCAGAAAACAATGCAATGATGGCCCAAGTTTTAAATTGTTGTAAATTTGTTGAGTACATAAGTGTCATTTTTTAGGGAGTGATTGGGAGTTATTGAGG